>NZ_JBIBHR010000009.1:0-332795 GCF_042957125.1 Streptomyces sp. NPDC008125 | reverse complement strand
CAGCGCCGATGGTACTGCAGGGGGGACCCTGTGGGAGAGTAGGACGCCGCCGAACAATTTTTCCGGGAGACCCCCGTGCCTTGTGGCACGGGGGTCTTCTGCGTTTACGGGGCACTGACGAGACGAGGTCGAGCGTGTATACGAAGGGTTGGAACGGAGCGCATGTCCACGCGGCGCCCGTCGGGGAACGCGTCCCACAACGCACGCTCCGGTGAGGTCAGCTCGTCGTAGGTGACATCCCCGCAGCCTGAGGGCTGCCCTGGTGGGGTCGCCGCGTGCAGCTCATCGGCAGCGCCTTCGTGAGCGCTGCAGGCGGACGACTTCGTTGCCGGCAGGCGACGACCCCTGTGGTGCGGCATGTCCTCGGAGCGGCCCCGCCCGGTGTGGACGGCGAGGTCCTCGCGCACGACGGACGCCCCCGCTCAGGGGTGCATGCGGGCGCCCTTGAGTACCTTGTCCACCGCGTTGCGCGGCCCGTACACCGCGAGGCCCACCAGGTCGAGCGCGCCCGTGCCCACGGCCCGTACGGCCGCCCGGTTGTCCCGGTCGTTGCCCGTGGCGAACAGGTCGGAAGTGAACAGGGACCTTGGCAGCGCACGGGAGAGCGCCCGGCTGTGCGCGGCCGTCAGTACCTCCTTCGTCCCCTCGAAGACCAGGACGGGCTGGCGGAACATCGGCATGTACGGGGTTCCGTCGGCGTCCTCGTACGGCTCGCCGACCACCTCGGGCGCCACCGTGCCGAGCCCGCTGACCAGGAAGGCGGTCACGTTCAGGCGCTGCCAGGTCTCCAGGTCCTCGCGGAGCAGGACGGCGATCTTGTTGTCGAAGCGGACGGGGGCGTTCTCGTCCGGGGCGGTGACCTGGGTGGCGTTCGGGGCTGCGTTCTCGTTCTCGGTGTTCATCCTCCGAGACTCCGCGATGCCGTCCCGTCCCGTCTTGTACGTTCTTTGCGTGACGTCCGAGCAGGAGATCTCCGCGTGGCGCCCGCACGTCGCGGGCGTCGTCGAGGTCCTGCACGCCCACTTCACCGAGCACGCCTACCCCATGCACGTCCACGACTCCTGGACCCTCCTGATCGTCGACGACGGAGCCGTCCGTTACGACCTCGACCGGTACGAGCGCGGCACCCCGCGCGACACCGTGAGCCTGCTGCCGCCGCAGGTCCCGCACAACGGCTCGCCCGCCACGGCGCACGGCTTCCGCAAGCGCGTCGTCTACCTCGACATGACGCAGCTCGACGCGAGCCTCATCGGGCCGGCCGTCGATCACCCGGACTTCACCGACCCGCTGCTGCGCGCCCGCGTCGGGCAGCTGCACGCGGCGCTCGCGCACCCCGGTGACGCCTTCGAGGCGGAGAGCCGGCTGGCCTTCGTCGGCGAACGGCTCCGCACGCTCCTGAGCCCCGCAGCCGAGCACAGCAGTGCTGTAGCCGACGGCCACGGCGTCGCCCGGGACCTGCGTGACCTGCTCGACGAGCGGCTGCCCGAGGGGCTCACTCTGACCGAGGCCGCGCGGCTGGTGCACGCCCACCCCACCCATCTCGTGCGGGCCTTCAGCGGCGCGTTCGGCATCGCCCCGCACCAGTACCTGACCTCCCGCCGCGTCGACCTGGCCCGCCGCCTGCTGCTCGACGGGCTGCCGCCGGGTGAGGTGGCCACCGCCGCCGGGTTCCACGACCAGTCGCACCTCACCCGGCACTTCAAGCGGATCATGGGCACCACCCCGGGCCGGTACGCCGGCGGGACGCCGGGAAGCCCGGACCGCGGGGTCCGGGCTTCCGGTGGTGCGGGGGTCCGACCGCGGCGGGTCAGGCCGGGCGGAACCAGACCGTCGCCAGCGGCGGCAGGGTCACCGTGATGCTGGCCCGGCGGCCGTGCGCCGGTACCTCCTCCGGCTTCAGCGGCTCCTCGTTGCGGACGTCGCTGCCGCCGTAGCGGGCCGCGTCGGTGTTCAGCACCTCGACCCAGCTCTCGGCGGACTCCGGAACTCCGAGCCGGTAGTCGTGGCGGACCACCGGGGAGAAGTGGGAGACCGCGAGCAGCGGGGAGCCGTCCGCGTCGTAACGGAGGAACGCGAGGACGTTGTCCTCCGCCGCGCCGCCGTCCACCCAGCTGAAGCCGCCCGGGTCGGTGTCGCGCTGCCAGAGCGCGGGGACCGCGCCGTACACCGCGTTCAGGTCGCCGACCAGGTCGCGTACGCCGCGGTGGTCGCCGGACGCCTCGTACGCCGGGTCGAGCAGCCACCAGTCCGGGCCGTGGCCCTCCGACCACTCGGCGCCCTGCGCGAACTCCTGCCCCATGAAGAGGAGTTGCTTGCCCGGGTGGGCCCACATGAAGCCGAGGTACGCGCGGTGGTTGGCGCGCTGCTGCCACCAGTCGCCGGGCATCTTCGAGACCAGCGACTGCTTGCCGTGCACCACCTCGTCGTGCGAGATCGGCAGCACGTAGTTCTCGCTGTACGCGTACACCATCGAGAAGGTCATCTCGTTGTGGTGGTACTTGCGGTGTACCGGCTCCTTCTCCATGTAGGTGAGGGAGTCGTGCATCCAGCCCATGTTCCACTTCAGCCCGAACCCGAGCCCGCCGAAGCCGTCCGGGCCGGTGTGGTGGGTGGCGCGGGTGACGCCGTTCCAGGCGGTGGACTCCTCGGCGATCGTCACCACCCCGGGGTTGCGGCGGTAGACGGTCGCGTTCATCTCCTGCAGGAAGGCCACCGCGTCCAGGTTCTCCCGGCCGCCGTGCTCGTTGGGCGACCACTGGCCGTCCTCGCGGGAGTAGTCGAGGTAGAGCATGGAGGCGACCGCGTCGACCCGCAGCCCGTCGATGTGGAACTCCTCGCACCAGTAAGTGGCGTTGGAGACGAGGAAGTTGCGCACCTCGGTGCGGCCGTAGTCGAACTCCAGGGTGCCCCAGTCCGGGTGTGCCGCGCGGGACGGGTCGGAGTGCTCGTACAGCGGACGTCCGTCGAACTCCGCCAGGGCCCACTCGTCGCGCGGGAAGTGTGCGGGCACCCAGTCCATGATCACGCCGATGCCCGCCCGGTGCAGCGAGTCCACCAGGTGGCGGAAGTCGTCGGGGGTGCCCATGCGGGAGGTCGGCGCGTAGAAACCGGTCACCTGGTAGCCCCAGGAGCCACCGAACGGATGCTCGGACACTGGCATCAGCTCGACATGCGTGAAACCCAGTTCCTTGACGTAGGCCGGCAGTTGGTCCGCGAGCTGGCGGTACGTCAGGCGCGGGCGCCAGGAGGGGAGGTGGATTTCGTATACGGAGAACGGGGCCTCGTGCACCGGACGGTCGCCGCGCCGGTCCATCCAGTCGCCGTCCTGCCACACGTAGTGCGAGGCCGTGACGACCGAGGCGGTGGCGGGCGGTACCTCCGTGGCGCGGGCCATCGGGTCGGCGCGCAGGGTGTGCGAGCCGTCCGGGCGGCAGATGTCGAACTTGTAGAGCGCGCCCTCGCCCACGCCGGGGAGGAACAGCTCCCACACCCCCGTCGACCCGAGCGAACGCATCGGCAGCCCGGTGCTGTCCCAGTAGGTGAAGTCGCCCGCGATCCGCACCCCCCGTGCGTTGGGCGCCCACACCGTGAACCGCGTTCCGGCGACCCCCTGGTGCTCCATGATCCGTGAGCCCAGCGCGGTCCACAGCTCCTCGTGCCTGCCCTCGCCGATCAGGTGCAGGTCCAGCTCACCGATGGCGGGCAGGAAGCGGTACGGGTCGTCGATCTCGACCTCGTCGTCCGCGTAGGCGACCAGCAGCCGGTACTCCGGCACGGCCCCGAGCGGCAGCACGCCGGAGAAGAAGCCGTCTCCGTCGTCCAGGAGTTCGGCGCGGAGCCCGTCCGCGAGCACCGTCACGGCACGCGCGTACGGACGCAGCACCCGCACCAGCACTCCGCCGTCGTACGGGTGTGCTCCCAGCAGGTCGTGCGGGGCGTGGTGCTCGCCGGCGAGCAGCCGGCCCCGGTCCGCGTCGTGCAGCGCGGGCGCGGGCCGGACGCCCTCGCGGACGTCGGTGCCGCCGCGTCGGGGGTGCGGCGGCACACCGGTCTGCCGCTCGGCCTTGGGGCGCTTCGCCGGGGGAGCGTCTGCCGGGGCGGGCGCGGTCGTGGTGACCGTGGCGGTCGCGGCGGAGGCCGCAGGCTCCGGCACGTCGGCCGTCCCGGTCGTCACCGGCTGCGGGGCTGGTACGACCTCGGTTTCGACGGGGGTGGGCTTCTTCCTGGACGGCTTACGGGCGGTCACGGGGGACGGCCTCCTCGGGGGGTCGGTCGGTGCGGGGGAGGGGCGGGGCGTGCGGAAGGGGCGGACCGACGGGCCGGGGTGCGCCCGCGGGTCCACCGGGCCGCGCGGCGGGGATGCCGCGCGGACCCGGATCAGGTGGACGCGGCCAGCCGCTGGATGGCGGCCATCGGGACGGGCAGCCAGTCGGGGCGGTGCCGTGCCTCGTACAGGACCTCGTACACCGCCTTGTCCGTCTCGTGGGCGCGCAGCAGCTCGGGTTCGCTGCGCGGGTCGGTGCCCGAGACGTCGGCGTACCCCTCGCAGTACGCGGAGCGGCAGCGCTCCGCCCACGCGTCGCTCCACGGGCGGTGGGAGCGGGCCGCGTAGTCGAAGGACCGGAGCATTCCGGCGACGTCGCGCACCGGCGGCTGCGGGCTGCGGCGTTCGGCGAGCGGCCGGGCGGGTTCGCCCTCGAAGTCGATCAGTGACCAGAACCCGTCGGCGGCGCGGAGGGTCTGTCCGAGGTGCAGATCGCCGTGGACCCGGTGGGTGGCCCAGGAGCGGCCCCGGTGTCCGAGCTCCGCCACCGCGTCGAAGGCGGCGCGCAGCGCGGGGACGTACGGCAGGAGCGCGGGGACCGCCTGCGCGGTCGACTCCAGCCGCTGGGTCATCCCGGCGACCAGCTGCTCGATGGCGGGCAGGCGCAGGTCCGGGCCCGGCAGGGCGGAGGCGAGCGCGGTGTGGACCTCGGCGGTGGCCCGGCCGAGCGCGTGCGCTTCGGGGACGAAGTCGCGTCCCCCCGCGAGCGCGGCGAGCGCCAGTTGCCAGCCGTCCTCGGCACCGCGCAGGAAGGGTTGCAGCACTCCGAGGGTGAGCGGTTCCGGGGTGGTGGCCTCGAACCAGGCGACGGGTGCGGGCACCCGTCCGCAGCCCTCGCCGACGAGGGCGAGCGGCAGTTCCAGGTCCGGGTTGGTCCCGGGGAAGACTCTCCGCAGGATCTTCAGGATGTACGCGTCGCCGAAGACGAGCGAGGAGTTGGACTGCTCGGTGTCCAGCAGCCGGGGCGCGAGCCCCGCCGGAATCGTTTCCGCGCGCTCGAAGCGGAGCGCTCCGAGCGGCCCCGGGCGGCGGAACCGTTCCAGCAGCAGTCCCGCGAGGCGGGGGTCGTGGAGGCCCTCGTACACGGTGCGGCCGGCCAGCGGGCCGTCCGTCACCCGCCCGATGAGGGCGGAGGCCAGGCTCGGCGGCAGGTCGGTCCGGACTCCCAGCAGGAGCTGGTAGCAGTCACCTGTGGCGCGGGCGGGCAGGCCCGGCTGGTGGACCCGGACCAGGAGGTGGAGCAGTCCGGGGCCGGTCGCCGAGGAGTCCACCGGCAGTATCTCGGTCGCGGAGACCAGGGTGAACCCGGCCACCGGGTGGCCCTTGCCGGCGAACCACCGTTGCCGGGGCAGCCAGTCGTGGAGCAGTGGGGCGAGTGAGGGCAGCAGTGCCGTCCCTGCCGCGACGCCCCCGGGCCGCGGATGGGGTTGCGGGTGGGGCGCCTGTTTCGTGGTGCTCTTCGCCAGGGCGACGTGAGTGGATGCAGCCTCCGACATGGCATCGCGTCCTTTCCCCGGGCACACAGATGCGAGGAGTGTCCCGGATTGCGGCAATGGCTGTCCGGCTGTGCGGGACGTGTCGGGTGAGGATGGTCCGTACGGACTCGAATGGCCCAACGGCCGTCCGGGTCCTCCAGCGCTCGATGTGGGGGAGAGTGCCCCGTGCGGGACGGTGGAAACCGTCCCGCAGGAGCCGTGCGTACCGTTCTCCGGTCGTAACGACCCGGTGAAGCCCGTCAGATGGCCGGGGCTTCCTTCCGCAGGCGGAACCAGTAGAAGCCGTGGCCGGCGAGAGTGAGCAGGTAGGGCCACTCGCCGACGGCCGGGAACCGCACGCCGCCGATCAGTTCGACCGGGTGGCGTCCGTTGAACGAGCGCAGATCGAGCTCGGTCGGCTGTGCGAACCGCGAGAAGTTGTGGACGCACAGCACGAGATCGTCCCCGTATTCGCGGGTGAACGCGAGCACCGCCGGGTTGGACGACGGAAGTTCGGTGTACTCGCCCAGTCCGAAGGCCGGGTTCTGCTTGCGGATCTCGATCATCCGGCGGGTCCAGTGCAGCAGCGAGGAGGGCGACGCCATCGACGCCTCGACGTTGGTGACCTGGTAGCCGTAGACCGGGTCCATGATCGTGGGCAGGAAGAGCCGGCCGGGGTCGCTGGAGGAGAAGCCGGCGTTGCGGTCGGGTGTCCACTGCATCGGGGTGCGCACCCCGTCGCGGTCGCCCAGCCAGATGTTGTCGCCCATCCCGATCTCGTCCCCGTAGTAGAGGATCGGGGAGCCGGGCAGCGACAGCAGCAGGGCGGTGAACAGCTCGATCTGGTTGCGGTCGTTGTCCAGCAGCGGGGCGAGGCGGCGCCGGATGCCGATGTTGGCGCGCATCCGCGGATCCTTGGCGTACTCCGCGTACATGTAGTCGCGCTCTTCGTCCGTGACCATTTCGAGGGTGAGCTCGTCGTGGTTGCGCAGGAAGATGCCCCACTGGCAGTTCTTCGGGATCGCGGGTGTCTTGGCGAGGACTTCGGAGACCGGGTAGCGGCTCTCCCGCCGGACCGCCATGAAGATGCGCGGCATCACCGGGAAGTGGAACGCCATGTGGCACTCGTCGCCGCCGGCCTGGTAGTCGCCGAAGTAGTCGACGACGTCCTCGGGCCACTGGTTGGCCTCGGCGAGCAGCACGGTGTCCGGGTAGTTGGCGTCGATCTCCTTGCGGACCCGCTTGAGGAAGCCGTGGGTCTCGGGCAGGTTCTCGCAGTTGGTGCCCTCGCGCTGGTAGAGGTACGGCACGGCGTCCACGCGGAATCCGTCGATGCCGAGGTCCAGCCAGAACCGGAGGGCGGAGATGATCTCCTCCTGCACCGCCGGGTTGTCGTAGTTGAGGTCGGGCTGGTGCGAGAAGAACCGGTGCCAGTAGTACTGCTTGCGCACCGGGTCGAAGGTCCAGTTCGAGGTCTCCGTGTCGACGAAGATGATCCTCGCGTCGGGGAACTGCTTGTCGTCGTCGGCCCAGACGTAGTAGTCGCCGTACGGCCCGTCGGGGTCCGACCGGGACTGCTGGAACCACTCGTGCTGGTCGCTCGTGTGGTTCATGACGAAGTCGATGATGACGCGCATGCCGCGCTGGTGCGCGGCGTCCACGAACTCCACGAAGTCGGCGAGGTCGCCGAACTCCGGAAGGACCGCGGTGTAGTCCGAGACGTCGTAACCGCCGTCGCGCAGTGGCGACTTGAAGAACGGCGGCAGCCAGAGGCAGTCGATGCCCAGCCACTGGAGGTAGTCCAGCTTGGCGGTGATGCCCTTGAGGTCTCCGATGCCGTCGCCGTTGGAGTCCTGGAAGGACCGGACGAGTACCTCGTAGAAGACGGCGCGCTTGAACCAGTCGGGGTCCCGGTCCTTGGCGGGTGTGTCCTCGAAGGTGTCGGGAACAGGCTCATTCACGATCATGGTGTGGGTGACCCTCCGGTCGGCGGGGACGGTCGCAGGACGACGATGTGCGCGGGCGTGATACCCGGCTCTAGGCGCACATAGAAGGCCCTGCCCCAGTGATAGGTGGCGCCGGTGAGCTCGTCGCGCACCGGCACGCTCTCGTGCCAGTCGAGGCCGAGTTGCGGCATGTCCAACGAGACCGTGGCCTCCTGGGTGTGGTGCGGGTCGAGGTTCACGACCACCAGGAGGGTGTTCGATCCTGAGCGCTTGCTGTACGCGATCAGCGCGTCGTTGTCGACGGAGTGGAAGTGGACGTCACGCAGCTGCCGGAGGGCCGGATGGCGGCGCCTGATGCGGTTGAGCGACGTGATCAGCGGAGCCAGCGAGCGTCCCTCCCGCTCGGCCGACTCCCAGTCCCTGGGCTTGAGTTCGTACTTCTCCGAGTGCAGGTACTCCTCGCTCCCCGGGCGCACCGGGGTGTTCTCGCACAGCTCGAATCCCGCGTACACGCCCCAGGACGGGGAGAGCGTCGCGGCCAGCACGGCCCGTGCCTCGAAGGCCGGCCGTCCGCCCTCCTGGAGGTAACCGGGAAGGATGTCGGGGGTGTTCACGAAGAAGTTGGGCCGCATGTACGCGGCGGCATCGCCGGAGACCTCGGTGGCGTACTCCGTGAGCTCCTGCTTCGTGTTCCGCCAGGTGAAATACGTGTACGACTGCTGGAAACCGACCTTCGCCAGCGTGTGCATCATCGCCGGGCGGGTGAACGCCTCGGCGAGGAAGAGCACGTCCGGGTCGGAGCCGTTGATCTCCCCGATCACCCGCTCCCAGAAAACGACCGGCTTGGTGTGCGGGTTGTCCACCCGGAAGATCCGCACCCCCCGGTCCATCCAGAACCGCAGCACCCGCACGGTCTCGGTGACCAGCCCGCGCATGTCCTTGTCGAAGGCGATCGGGTAGATGTCCTGGTACTTCTTCGGCGGGTTCTCGGCGTACGCGATCGAGCCGTCCGGGCGGTGGTGGAACCACTCCGGGTGCTCCTTCACCCAGGGGTGGTCGGGGGAGCACTGGAGCGCGAAGTCCAGCGCGATCTCCATCCGCAGGGTGCGGGCGGTCTCCACGAAGTGGTCGAAGTCCTCCAGCGTGCCGAGGTCGGGATGGACCGCGTCGTGGCCGCCGTCCGCCGAACCGATCGCCCAGGGCACGCCCGGGTCGTCGGCGCCCGCCGTCAGGGTGTTGTTCGGACCCTTGCGGTGGGAGGTGCCGATGGGGTGGACCGGTGGCAGGTAGACGACGTCGAAGCCCATCGCGGCCACCGCCGGCAGCCGCTCGGCCGCCGTCCGGAACGTGCCGCTGACCAGCCGCGTTCCGCCGCCGGGGAGGGTTTCACGGCGGGCGCCCTCGGAGCGCGGGAAGAGTTCGTACCACGCGCCGTACAGCGCACGCGGGCGCTCGACGACCAGCGGAAGGGGGCGCGAAGCGGTGACCAGTTCGCGCAGCGGGAAGCGGGCGAGCGGGTCGGCCACCGCCGGGGTGAGCGCCGCCGCCAGCCGGTCGGCGGGCGTGCGCGTGGCATCGCGCAACGCGTCGACGGCGGCCAGAACCGCCTCCCGCCCGTCCTTCTTCGGAACGCCCGACGCGGCACGCTCGTGGAGCGCCGCACCCTCGGCGAGCACCAGTTCGGTGTCGATGCCGGCCGGGATCTTGATCTGCGCGAGCCGCCGCCAGGTGGTCAGCGGGTCGCTCCACGCCTCGACCTTGTACGTCCAGCGCCCCTCGGAGTCCGGGGTGACGTCGGCTCCCCACCGGTCCGTGCCGGGGGCCAGTTCGCGCAGCGGCACGAAGGGGCCGCGCCGACCGCTCGGGTCGCGCAGTACGACGTTGGCCGCCACCGCGTCATGGCCTTCGCGGAAGACGGTGGCGGAGACCTGGAAGGTCTCGCCCACCACCGCCTTCGCCGGGCGTCTGCCGCAGTCGACGAGCGGGCGGACGTCCAGGACGGGGATACGACCGATCATGACATCACCTGAAAGCTGGAGCGGGGCGTGCGGGGATGACGGCACGCGCGGCGAGGACCGCATCCGCGTGCCGCGAGAATGGGGATCAGTCCTTTGTAGCTGCTCAGCTGTCTGCTGACGGGCTGTGGGCATGGCCGCTCCTGTCCGCGTTCACTCGAATGGCACTCGAATGGCTGGCATGCGCGGGGACGGTGCGCACGCTGCGGGGTGTGCGCGAGGACGTGTGATGCCGGGTCGGCTGCGTACGCGGGTAGCCTTCCCACCGATTTCGCGTGGTCAACCCGTCGCCGTGTTAACTACTGGGTCGTCATCCGGACGCCGCGCGCGTCCGACGCCGGACTCCGGGCGTGCGGCGTCACACGAGTCACCGGGTACCCGCGCTCAGGCGACTCGCACCTCCCGGTGGGTTCGCCACCCCGGAAGCCTCTCCCGGCCGGCCCGGGCCCACAAGGTCGCCCGAGGGGGTGAAATCAGCCATATCCGTTCGGAGCGGCCGGGGTTGCCGGGACCAACGGGGCTTTTGGGGCGGCCGAGGAGGGCGGCGCGAGGGCTCGCGGACGTGCGCCGGACCGCGCCGCCACTCCGTGCGCCGTGGCCGTGCGGGGCGGCAGGCCGTTACCGTCGTCGTGGTGGAGCGGCGCACACCGTGGTGCGGCGTCCCCTCGGATTCGCAACTCCCCTGTAAAGGTGGAACGCGTGAAGGCCATTCGTCGGTTCACCGTACGTCCCGTCCTCCCCGACTCCCTGCGACCCCTGCACGACCTCGCGCGCAATCTGCGGTGGTCGTGGCATACCGAGACCCAGGAGCTCTTCCGGTCCGTCGACCCCGAGGGGTGGCGGCCGGAGGACGCCGACCCCGTGCGGCTCCTGGGCTCCGTCTCCGCCTCCCGGCTGGCCGAACTCGCCCGCGACGAGGAGTTCCTCCGCCGCCTCGGCGAGGCCGCCGACGAGCTCGACGGGTACCTCACCGGAGACCGGTGGTACCAGAGCCGGCTCGACCAGGGCAGCCAACTACCCAGCTCCATCGCCTACTTCTCACCCGAGTTCGGAGTGACGGCCGCGCTGCCGCAGTACTCCGGCGGACTCGGCATCCTCGCCGGCGACCACCTCAAGGCCGCCAGCGACCTCGGCGTCCCGCTCATCGGCGTCGGCCTGCTCTACCGGCACGGCTACTTCCGCCAGTCGCTCTCCCGCGACGGCTGGCAGCAGGAGACCTATCCGGTGCTCGACCCCAACGAGCTCCCGGTCACCCTGCTGCGCGAACACGACGGAACCCCCGCCCGGGTGGTGCTCGCCCTGCCCGGCGGACGCTCCCTGCACGCCTGCGTCTGGAAGGCCCAGGTCGGCCGCGTCCCCCTCCTCATGCTCGACTCCGACGTGGAGGAGAACGCCCCCGGCGAACGCGACGTCACCGACCGGCTGTACGGCGGCGGCAGCGACCACCGGCTCCTCCAGGAGATGCTCCTCGGCATCGGCGGGGTGCGCGCCGTGCGCACCTGGTGCCGGCTCACCGGCGCACCCGCCCCCGAGGTGTTCCACACCAACGAGGGCCACGCCGGGTTCCTGGGACTCGAACGCGTCCGGGAGCTCATCGGCGCCGACCGGGCACCCGGACACCCTGGCGGACCGGACCAGGCGACCGGACAACTCGGGGGCGGAGAACTCGACTTCGACTCCGCGCTCGAAATCGTCCGGGCCGGTGCCGTCTTCACCACCCACACCCCCGTCCCCGCCGGGATAGACCGTTTCGACCGCCAGCTCGTCGCCCGGCACTTCGGTGACGACGGGGAACTCCCCGGAGTCCCCGTCGACCGCGTCCTCGCCCTCGGCGAGGAGACGTACGAGGGCGGCACCCCCGGCATCTTCAACATGGCGGTCATGGGACTCAGGCTCGCCCAGCGCGCCAACGGCGTCTCCACCCTCCACGGGGCCGTCAGCCGGGAGATGTTCTCCGGGCTCTGGCCGGGATTCGACCCGGCGGAGGTGCCCATCACCTCCGTCACCAACGGCGTGCACGCCCCGACCTGGGTCGCCCCCGAGGTGCTGCGCCTGGGCGCCCGGCAGGTCGGCGAGGACCGTGCCCGGGACGCGCTCGCCGGCGGGGAGGTGGCCACCGGGAACGGCGTCGACCGCACCGGCACACCCCGCCGCTGGGACGCGGTCTCCGCCATCCCCGACCGCGAGATCTGGGACCTGCGCCGGGTGCTGCGCGAACAGCTCGTCACCGAGGTCCGCAAACGGCTCTACGCCTCCTGGCGCAGGCGCGGCGCCGGCACCGCCGAACTCGGCTGGATCGACGGGGTCCTCGACCCCGACGTCCTCACCATCGGCTTCGCCCGCCGGGTCCCCTCGTACAAGCGGCTCACCCTGATGCTCCGGGACAAGGACCGGCTGACCCGGCTGCTGCTCCACCCGGCCCGGCCCATCCAGATCGTCGTCGCGGGCAAGGCCCACCCTGCCGACGACGGCGGGAAGCGGCTGATCCAGGAGCTGGTCCGCTTCGCCGACGACGCCCAGGTCCGCCACCGGATCGTCTTCCTGCCCGACTACGGCATGGCCATGGCGCAGAAGCTCTACCCCGGCTGCGACGTCTGGCTCAACAATCCGCTGCGCCCGCTGGAGGCGTGCGGCACGAGCGGGATGAAGGCCGCCCTCAACGGCAGTCTCAACCTCTCGGTGCGCGACGGCTGGTGGGACGAGTGGTTCGAGCCGGACTTCGGCTGGGCGATCCCGACCGCCGACGGCAGTGCCGTGGACGACGACCGGCGCGACGAACTGGAGGCCGACGCCCTCTACGCGCTGATCGAGGACAGGATCGCCCCGCGCTTCTACGACCGGGGCGAGCACGGGCTGCCCGAGCGGTGGATCGAGATGGTCCGCCGCACCCTGGTCGCCCTCGGTCCGAAACTCCTCGCCGGACGCATGGTCCGGGAGTACGTGGAGGGGCTCTACGCCCCCGCCGCGGTGTCCCGGCGGGCGCTCGACGCCCCGGCCGCGCGGGACCTCGCCGCGTGGAAGTCGAAGGTACGGGCAGCGTGGCCGCAGGTGGCCGTCGACCACGTCGAGACGGTCACCGAAGCCGCCGCGAGCGGCTCGGCCGAGCTGGGCGCCACCCTCGCGCTGCGGGTCCGCATCGCGCTGGGCGGGCTCGCCCCGGAGGACCTGGAGGTGCAGGTCGTCGCCGGGCGCGTGGACTCCGGCGACGCTCTCGTCGACGCCCAGACCACCCCGCTGAAGGTCACCGGTACCGGTGACCTGGCGGACCACCGGATCTACGAGGGCCCGCTCTCGCTGGACCGTACCGGTCCGTACGGCTATACCGTCCGCGTCCTGCCGTCGCACCCGCTGCTGGCCTCCGGGGCCGAGCTCGGCCTGGTGGCCCTGCCGGACGCGACGGTCGGGGAGGAGGAGGGCGGCCCGGTGCTCCGCTGACCGGGAGCGCCCTTCGGGGAACGCGTGGACGGCCCGGGAGGAGAGGTGATCCCCTCCCGGGCCGTCCGGTGTGCGTGACCGGCCGCCCGCCCGGCGGCCGGTGGCCGTCCGGTTCGTGACCGGGCCGGCCGGGTGGGTCAGAAGGTGAGCTTGAAGCTGTTGATCTTGCCGGTGTCGCTCGAGGCGACGTCCTGCACCTTCAGCTTCCAGACACCGTTGGCGACCTGTGCCGAGGCGTTGACCGTGTAGGTCGCCACCACGTTGTCGGCCGAGTCGCTCGACGAGGAGCTCTTCAGCCGGTACGAGGTCCCGTTCGGGCCGACGAGGTCGACGACCAGGTCACCGCGCCAGGTGTGGGTGATGTCCACGCCGACCTGGAGGGTGCTGGGGGCGTTGCCGGTGACACCGGAGACGGTGATCGAGCTGGTGACCGCGGCGCCGTTGTCCGGGATCGAGACGGCGGTGCTGTTGGTGAAGACGGTCCCGGTGGGGGGCGTCGTACCACCGGGACGCGTGCCGACGTTGATACCGGCCCAGGCGTTGGCCACGGCGGTGTACTCGGCGCTCGTCGTGCCGTACAGCTCACCGGCGGCGGCGAGGGTACCGGTACGCGCGGAGGCGTAGTTGGTCGTCGTGGTGAACTTCGTGGTGAGCGCCCGGTACCAGATCGCCAGCGCCTTGTCGCGGCCGATACCGGTCACGGCGAGGCCGTCCGAGGTCGGCGAGTTGTAGGAGACGCCGTTGACGGTCTTGGCGCCGCTGCCCTCGGAGAGCAGGTAGAAGAAGTGGTTCGCCGGGCCCGAGGAGTAGTGGACGTCGGAGCTGCCGATGCCGGAGAACCACGAGTCGTACGACCCGCCGTCCTTGCTCGGCTTGTCCATGTAGCGCAGCGGGGTGCCGTCGCCGTTGATGTCGATCTTCTCGCCGACGAGGTAGTCGCCCGGGTCGGCCGTGGTGTTGGAGTAGAACTCCACACCCGCCGCGAAGATGTCGCTGGTCGCCTCGTTGAGGCCACCGGACTCACCGCTGTAGACCAGGCCGGCGGTGGCGGCGGTGACACCGTGCGACATCTCGTGGGCCGCGACGTCGAGCGAGGTCAGCGGGGCGGCGTTGCCCGACCCGTCGCCGTACGTCATGCAGAAGCAGCTGTCGGTCCAGAAGGCGTTGACGTAGTTGTTGCCGTAGTGGACGCGGGAGTAGGCGGCGACGCCGTTGCCCTTGATGCCGGTGCGGCCGTGGACGTTCTTGTAGTAGTCCCACGTCTCGGCGGCGCCGTAGTGGGCGTCCGCGGCGGCGGTCTCGGTGTTGGTGCCGACGCCGTTGCCCCAGACGTCGTCCGCGCCGGAGAAGAGCGTCCCGGTGCCCGAGGTGCCGTGGTTCAGGTTGTACGTCTTGTGCCCGCCACGCGTGGAGTCGGTCAGGTTGTACGAACCCGTGGTGCCCGAGGTGCCGAGGGTGACGGTGCCGCTGTACTGCGTGTTGCCGGTACCGGTCTCGATGCCCTGCCACTCGAAGAGCTTGGCACCGGAGGTGGCGTCGGTGACGACGTGCAGCTCGTTGGGGGTGCCGTCCTCCTGGAGGCCGCCGACCACCGTCTCGAAGGCGAGCTTCGGGGTCCCGCCCGCCAGCCAGACCACCTTGCGGGGAGCCCGGCTCGCCGCGGTGGCCTTCGAACCGTCGGCCGAGGCCGCGCTGAGCGCCTGCTTCTCAGCGGTGGCCGGGGCGACGTCGGCGACGGTGCCGACGGCCTTCAGCTGCGCGGTGGTGGCGGGGGACGCCTTGGTGACGGACTCGGTGGTGCCGGCCGTGTCCGACGTGACGACCAGGTCGCCGCCGAGGACCGGCAGCCCGCCGAGGGTGCGCTCGTAACGGGTGTGCACCGTGCCGTCGGCGTCCTTGACGACGTCACGGACGACGAGCTTCTCCGTCGAACCGAGCCCGAGCTCCTTGGCGGTGGTCGCCTTGTCCGCGTCGGCCGCGGAGATCAGGGCGGCACGCTGGGCGGGGGAGAGCGCCGCGGGAAGCGCACCCGAGTCGACCTTGCCCAGAGCGGGGGAGACCGCCGGGGCCGAGGCGGGGGTGGCGGTCGCCGAGGGCGAGGTGACTCCCACGGCGACCAGGGCCGCCGCGGCTATCAGTGCGCCGGTCGCGGTGGTGCGACGGCTGTGCGTGAGTCTCACGCGGACTCCTTCTGCGAGGGGGGTACCGGCGGGCAGTGGCCCGGTCGGCAGTGCAGGCGGTGCGCGGAACGACGGAAGAGTGACAGTCGCGGCGGGTCCGTGTCAGGAGCGCGTCAATGATTTGGCCAGAACTCGTCCGTTGCCGGGTGGTCGGTGTTCGTTAAGCGGACGTTTCGTCGATCTTCGTCGCACCTACACCTGCCGACCGTCCGGCCCCGTAACCACCGAGAACGGCGGGGCACGGCCGCATGCGGCCTGTTCGAAAATTTCGGGGTTCCGGGGCTGCGGCTCACGTGCTGAGACGCTCGGGGCGCATGGCTCATAACGAGCCATGCCTGGCGCGTGGTGAGCGGGGGTGCGGGGAGTGGCTGAGCGCGGCACGGGCCGGGGTGCGGGGCCCTGCGGGTGGGGGTCCGGGGGCGGGGGGCCGGGGGTGGGGGCTGGGAGGTTGCCCGGGGTGCGTACAGCCGTACGTATGACGACTCGCCGGCATGGTCGTACGATCATTTCATCGTCGAATTGCCGGGGATGGCGCCCGTATTCGCCATCGGGCAGGGCTCATTGAAATGATGAGTATGCGAACGGATGGCGGGAAATACCCGATCGCGCTCTCGCGCCGTGTCCGTCCCCCTCTTTCGTGACGAATCGGGCACGATTCGTCCGTGGTGACAGGACGACATCAGAATCCGGTCGAGCCGGGCGCGAACTCCGGGCCGGAACATCCGGCATCTCCCGCTCCGGCGGGCGACGTTCCCGCCCAGGGGCGTACCGAACCCGAGCGGATTTCCCCAACGCCCTCGCAACCGAGCGCCTTTACCGGCCCGGGTGCCCCGCCCGGCCCCGATCCGGCGCCGGAGGAGGGTACGCCGTTCCGCGTTCCGCTGTCCCGGACGGAGCGCCACGGAAGAGCCGTCGCCGTGATCGGACTGGGGTACGTCGGGCTGCCGACGGCCCTGGCGCTACGGGCGTCGGGGGTACGGGTGATCGGGATCGACGTCAGCGCGGACCGGCTGCGCGACATCCGCGCGGGCGCCGTGGACCTGGCGCCGCGGGACCGTGAACGCCTGGCGGACGCCCTGCTCGACGCGGCCTTCCTGCTCACGGACGACCCCCGGGCCTCCGCCTGGGCGGACACCGTGGTCATCTGCGTCCCCACCCCCGTGGACCGCCACCAGGTGCCGGACCTCTCCATGCTCACCACGGCCTGCGCCTCGGCGGTCGCGTACGCGGTGCCCGGCCAGCTGCTGGTGCTCACCTCCACCAGCTACGTGGGGACGACCCGCGATCTGCTGCTCGCGCCGCTCGCGGCCCGGGGGATGAAGGTGGAGACCGATGTCTTCGTGGCGTTCGCCCCCGAGCGGATCGACCCGGGCAACGCCGACCACAGCCAGGACCTCACCCCGCGCGTCGTGGGCGGCGCCGGGCGCCGCTCCACCGTCTCGGCCGCCTCGGTGTTCTCGCGGATCGCCCCCTCGGTCCACACGGTCGGAAGTCCGGAACTCGCCGAGATGACCAAACTCTGGGAGAACACGTTCCGGGCCGTCAATATCGCGCTGGCGAACGAATTGGCCGACAGTTGCGCGGTTTTCGGACTGGAACCCCGAGCGGTGATCGACGCGGCGGCGACCAAGCCGTACGGCTTCATGCCCTTCTACCCGGGCCCCGGGGTGGGCGGTCACTGCATTCCGTGCGATCCGCATTACCTGCTCTGGCAGTTGAGGGCCGAACGGATTCCGTCGCCGGTCGTCGACGCGTCGATGCGGGCCATCGCGGAACGCCCCGGCCGTATGGCGGGGCTCATCACGGCGAAGCTCGCCGCACGGGGAATTCCGGTCGCCGGGGCGCGCGTGCTGATGGTCGGGATCGCGTACAAGCGGGGCGTCGCGGACGTCCGCGAAAGCCCCGCGCTGGAGATCATGGGGCTGCTCGCGGACTGGGGCGCGACGGTCGCCTTCACGGACCCGTTGGTGCCCCGCGCCCAGCTGCGCGGCGCCACGCTGACCGGCCTCGCCGACCCGTGGGAGCAGCGGTGGGACCTGGTGGTGCTGCACACCCTGCACCCCGGCGCCGATCTGAGCCGGCTGGGCCCCGAACACACGGTGCTGGACATCTCCCAGGACCGCAGGGGGCCCGGCACCGCCGGGACCTACCGGGCGGGCGGGGTGTCCGGAGCGGCGCAGGCCGAAGCGGGAGCGCACCGGGCGGCCGGGTCCGGGTCGGTCGGTTCGGTAGGGCCGGCCGGTTCGGCCGGTTCGGCCGGTTCGGCCGGGTCTGCCGTGTCGCAGGGCGTGGCCGCGTCGGTCGGGCCGCAGGGTTCGGTCGGTTCGGTCGGGCCGCAGGGTTCGGCCGGGCCGGTCGGCCCGGTGGGGGAGCCCGTATGACCCTGACCGACCGCACCACCGCCGACCGGACCCCCGCCGACCGCACCCCCGGCGCCCCGCCCCGCCCGCCCGCCGCCCGACGGTCCGTCCCCGGGCGCGCCCCCGCGCCCGCCCGCCCTGTCCACCCCGTGCGCCGGCTCGCCCGGTCCCTCACCCGGTGGCTCGCGGCGGCGGCCCCCGGGGCCGGGCGCGGGGTGCGCCGGCTGCTGGTGCTGCTCTGCCTGATGCCGCTGACCGTCCTCCTGGCCCGTCAGGCGCTCCGGCTGCCGCGCCTGACCACCGTCCCGGTGTACGGCCTGGTGGTCCTCGCGGGCACGATCGCCGTGCTGTACCTCGCCTACAGCCGGTACGAGGACCCCTCGACGACCTCCGGGCCCCGGGAGCCCGACCCCGGCTTCCCGCCGCTCGCCGCCCGGCCGCGCGTCGACTTCCTGCTCGCTGTGAAGGACGAGGCCGGTGCCATCGAGGCGTGTGTCCGCTCCATGGCCGCCTCGGACTGTCCCGGGGTGCGGATCATCGTGGTGGACGACTTCTCCACCGACGGGACCCGCGAGATCCTGGTCCGGCTGCGGGACGAACTCGGCGTCACCGTCATGCTGTTGGACGAGAACGTCGGGAAGAAGCACGCCCTGGTCGCCGCGTGCGCCCACGCAGACGCCGAGGTCATCGCGTTCACCGACTCCGACTGCGTGCTGGCGCCCGACGCGCTCCGCCGCTGTGTGGACGCCCTCGACCGCCATCCGGACCTCGGCGCCGTCAGCGGGCACTGCAGGGCGCTCAACCCGGACGCGTCGCTTCTGACCCGTGTACAAGACGTCTGGTACGAGGGCCAGTTCAGGATCGCCAAAGCGGCGGAGTCCTCCTTCGGCTCGGTCTCCTGCGTCTCCGGACCGCTCGCCGTCTTCCGCCGGGAGGCGATCGTCAACTACCTCCCCGCCTGGGCCGGGGACCGCTTCCTGGGCGCCCCCTTCCGGTTCGCCACCGACCGCCAGCTGACCGGATACGTCCTCGGGCAGGCCTGGATCGGCCGGTCCCTGAAGGACCGCTACCGCGACTCCCCGTTCGTCTCGGCCGAGGACCACCCCGAACGCCGCTGGCGGGTCGGTTACGTCCGGTCGGCCCACGTCCGTACCAACGTCCCCGCCCGCCTCGCCCCCCTGATGCGCCAGCAGGTCCGCTGGAAGAAGAGCTTCGTCCGCAACCTCTTCTTCACCGGCTCCTTCATGTGGCGCAGGGGCCCCGGACCGGCCGTCCTCTTCTACGGACACGTGCTCTGGGTGCTCGCCGCGCCGCTGATGGCCCTCCTCCACCTGGTCCGGGCCCCCCTCCAGGGCGCGTACGTCCTCACCCTCCTCTACGTCTGCGGGGTCCTGCTCAAGGGCTGCGTCTGGGGCCTCGCCTACCGGGTCGACCACCCCGGTGACACCCGCTGGAGATACCGCCCCCTGATGTCCCTCTTCTCCTCGGTGGTACTCGCCTGGCTGCTCCCGTACTCCCTGCTCACCGTCCGGCGCGGTATCTGGTCGAGGAGCGCGACGTGAGGGCGGGCGACCGGAGGTCCAGCGGCTGGCGGCTGGGCGAGGAGAACCGGGGTGGCGCGGGGGCGGGTGCTCCGGGGGCGTCCGACGGCGGCGCGGCCCGCCGCGCGGGCCGGCTGCTGGCGGGGGCGCTGACCGCCTGCGCGGTCCTCGTGCTCTACCTGCTGGTGCTGTTCCGGGGAGACCTGCCGTGAGCCGCGACGTCCCGGCCCCCGCGCGGGTGCGGGCGGCGGCGGTACGGGCCCTGCTCGGGCTGCTGGCCCTGGCACTGGTCGCCCTGCCGTTCTACGCGGCGTGGCGGTACGAATCCCACCGCAGGGCGGTCACCCCGCAGGCGGCCCCGCCCGCCGGAGGACCGCCCGCCGGAGGACCGCCCGCCGTCGGAGCGGGCGGACCGGCATCGGACGCGGCGGCGCCCCCCGTGGTGCTGGCGTACCACGACATCGGGCCCGGGGGCCGCGGCAAGTACACCGTGACCCCCGAGGACTTCGACGCGCAGCTCGCCACCCTGGCGAGGGCCGGCTACCGGAGCCTGACCACCGAGGAGTTCGTCCGCTACCTCGACGGGGGAGCCCCGCCCGCCCGCCGGTCCGTCTACCTCACCTTCGACGACGGCACCCACGGACTCTGGGTGCACGCCGACCGCATCCTCGCCAAGTACCGGATGCACGCGGCGGCGTTCCTGATCACCGGATCGGTGGGCCGCCACCGCCCGTACTACCTCTCCTGGCAGGAGATCGGGCGCATGGCCGCCACCGGCCGGTGGGACTTCGAGGACCACACCCACGCCCAGCACCGGCGGGGCGAGGTGGACGCGGCCGGTACGCGGGCGTCGGCGCTCTCCAGCCGCCTCTGGCTGCCCGGGGAACGGCGGCCGGAGCGCGTGGACGAGTACCGGGCGAGGATCGCCGGGGACCTGGACACCTCGCTCGCGGAGATCGCCCGGCACGGACTGCCCCGGCCGCGCCTCTTCGCGTACCCCTTCTCCGAGGCGTCGGAAGCGTCCGACCCCGTCGGCTCCCGTACCCCCAACGACGTCCTCCGGCGCGAACTGGCCCGCCGGTTCACCGCCGTCCTGACGAACAACTCCGGCCGGCCGCTCCCCGCCGGACGGCGCGCCGCGGCGGCGGGGGAGGTACGGCGCATGGAGATCACCCGGGCGACGGACCTCCCCGGGTTCCGCGCCGGACTGGAACTCTGGACCGCGGTGTCCCCGGCCGCCTGCCCCGACCCGCTGAAGGACACGGACCGCTGGGAGCCCACGGGTACGCCGGCCCGGGGCGGTGCCGGGGACTTCACCGCCGTCTTCACCGGCCGGGGGCCCTACCCGGGCAGGACGGGGTACGCGGAGGCCGCCTACCGGCCCGTCGCCGCGGCGGACTGGACCGACTACACGGTGGACGCGACGGTCGACCGGCTGCGCGAGGCGACGAACAACGTCGGCATCGTCGTACGCGACGGCAGCCTGGCACCCCTCACGGTCTCCCTGAGCCACAGTTACGTCAGCCTCTTCGCGGGCACCGGGGACCGGCGGGCCGAAGTCGCGCGGCGCACGCTCCGCGACGACACCGTGCACCGGGTGCGCGTCACCGTGCGGGGCGACCGTACCGAGGTCGTGGTCGACGGACGCTTCCGGATCGACTGGACCGAGCCGGGGGCCGCCGGCGGGAACGGCCGGGGCGGCCTCGCCCTCAACATCCGCAACGGCGACGCCGAGGGGGAGTGGCCCCGCTTCGCCTCCCTCCGGGTCGCCGCACTGCCCGGAGCCGGAGCGGGAGCCGGTACGGACACGGCGGCCGTGACCCGAGCCGGTACGGACACGGCCGGGGCCGCCCCGGCGGGGGAGGCGCGGTGAGCCGTCGGCGGCAGGAAGGGCCCGCTCCCGGGTACAGCCGCCGCGCGGTGGTCGGGCTGGGGCTCGCGGCCACGACGGGCGTCCTGCCGCTGACCGACGGGCCGTCGGCCGGAGGCTCGTCGGAGACCGGGGCGCAGACCGGGGCGGGAACCGGGGCGGACTGGGCAGGAGCCGGGGGACCGCGAGGCGCGGAAGCCCGCGACACCGAGGGCGAGACAGCACTCCAGGCTCCGACTCCGGCCCCGGCGCGAACCGGCAGAACCTCTCTCACCTGCGGAGTTCCGGACGCCACCACCTTCCTCGCCGTCTTCCCGCGCTCCGGCCTGATCACCAACGAGTACGCCCACCGGCACCCCGGTGCCGCCGACGCCCGCACCCACCCCGACTGGGCCGTCACCAGCGGATCGCTCTTCGCGGACCGGGGCACCGCCTGGAGCGGAGTCCCCGACGGGCTCTCCCCGGACCCGCTCTCCCTGCTGCACACCGGCTCCTCGGTGCTGCGCGCGGTGACCGTACGACGGGACTTCGCGGACACGGCCGTACACGCCCGGGTCCTGCTCCGGCCCCCCGGCACCACCGCCCGTACGCCCGCGACGGACTGGGACGGCGGACACCTCTGGCTCCGCTACCGCAGCCCCCAGGAGCTGTACGCGCTGAGCTTCCGGCGGCGCGACGGCCTCGTCGTCATCAAGCGCAAGTGGCTGCCGCCCGGAGCCGCCGACGGCACGGAGGGCACGTACACGACCCTCGCGCAGGCGCCCTGCGCGATCCCGTACGACACCTGGCACCTCGTCGAGGCGCAGGTACGCACCACGGCCGAGGCCACCGTCCGCCTGCGGCTCCTCGTCGACGGGCGGGCGGTCGCCGAGGCCGTGGACACCGGACCCGGGGTACTCGCCGGCCCCGGCGGGGTCGGAGTGCGAGGCGACAACACCGAACTGCGGTTCGCCGCGTTCACCGCCGTACCGTGCCCGGCTCCGTGAGGTCGTCTGCAGGTCGTGCCGGTCCCTCAGACGAGGGTCGTGGCCGGGCCCGCCGCGACGCAGAACTCGTTGCCCTCGGGGTCGGCCAGGACGAGATGGTGCCCGGTGAACTCCTCCCGTACGACCCCGCCCGCCGCGACCAGACGTACGGCCTCCGCCATGATCCGCGCCCAGCGCTCGTCGGGCGTGCCGTGGCCCGGCACCCGGATGTCGATGTGGAGCCGGTTCTTGGCCGTCTTGGGCTCGGAGACCTTGAGGATCGCGAGCCGGGGACCGATACCGTCCGGATCGCAGAGCCAGGCCCCGTCGTCCACGGACTCGCCCTCCGGCAGGTCGAACTGGGCGAGCCACTCCGCGCGCGTCGCGAAGGGGGCGGGCGGCGGCTCGTCGACGTAGCCCAGCGCCTCCCGCCAGAACCTGGCGAGGAGCTGCGCGTCCGTGCAGTCGAGCGTGAGGTCGATTCTGGCTGCCATGGGCGGACTGTACCGGGCGGGGCGGGGTGGTGACGGGGGCGGTACGACCGGGGGCGTTGCGGTCGGGTGCGTGGGTGCGCGGGCGGGCTGGTTCGCCGTTCGCCCGTCGAGCAGCGTCCGGGCAGGCGCGGCGGCAGGCACGGCAACCGGCTCGCACCGGGCATTGTCAGTGGCGTCGGGCACA
Source organism: Streptomyces sp. NPDC008125 (assembly GCF_042957125.1). Classification (NCBI taxonomy): domain Bacteria; kingdom Bacillati; phylum Actinomycetota; class Actinomycetes; order Kitasatosporales; family Streptomycetaceae; genus Streptomyces; species Streptomyces sp. NPDC008125. The sequence goes on along the minus strand of NZ_JBIBHR010000009.1, from coordinate 310,006 downwards.
CTGCGCCGTATGAACTCGGTGACCGCCCACGACTACGCCTGGATTCGCAACTCGCCGCTTTTCGACCACATGTTGGACGGGGGATACACCGTGACCCTGATACAGCGGCGGAGCCCGCACGAGGTGCTGCGCGCGGTGGAGGCGGAACCGCGCGGCACCGGAGAGGGGGCGGCCGGGCTGGCCGAGGCGGACGACGCCCACCGCGCCGAGGGGGGTTACGACTACGGGGACGATTCCTTCATCGCGGGCGCCTTCAACACCCATGGTCTGGACGGTGACTGGACGGTTGTTCTCGGTTTCGACGGCGGCCTCGGTCTGCCGCGCGTGGAGAAGTTGTCGGAGGGCGGCCGGGTGGTGGTGCATTCGAGCAACGGCGGCAAGCCCATCCATCTCTTCGACTGGTACGAGGAGGGCGAGCTCCGTACGTCCTTCGAGGGCCCCTCGGCGCGCCACGGCAGCAGCCCCGACGAGCTGGTGCCTCTGCTGCGGGAAGTCGGCTTCCCGCTGACTCCCGAGGGAGAGCACGACGAGAACGCCCCGGACACTGACCGGTTCGACGGGAAGGCAGCGGTCCTCGCCCTGGCCGAGAGACTCACCGGCGTACGCGTCACCGAATCCTTCCTCCGGGACGCCACGTACGAACTGGGCCTCGTCCCCGAACAGCCTGCCGAGGAGTGGACGAGCGTGGTCATCGACATCACCGATGCCCACGGAGAGCGGCTGTACAAGGAGTGGACCTACGAGGAGGTCGCGGCGGCCTCCGAACGTGCGCGGGCGGAGGCGAACGCACCGGTCGTGATCACCTACGACGAGCCGTTCGTGATCACCGACGACGAGCCGTCCGTGATCACCGGGCTGCCGGCCGTGGATCGTTCGGAGCGCGGGGCGGGTGAGTAGGGAAGCGAACGGCGCGCAGAGGGCGCCCCGGGGCGCCCGTGGTTCCACGAGGCGGACCCGAGTCTCGGACCCCGAGGCTCGACCCCCGACCCTCGAGTCCCGAGTCTCGGGGTTCGAGGGTCGATCACTCTCCCACCACTCGTTCGAGGGGCGCGACAGGAGACCGAGTTGACGCTTGAGCCGACGCTTGAGCTCCGGGATTCGGGGGTCGGGATGCGAGGTCCGGGCTTCGAGCGATGTTGTTCATCCGGGAGGTAGGTAGGGGGATTTGAGGAAACCTCCCCCACCTCCCACCCCCGTCACGGCCAGCAAGTATGACTAATGGTGAGCAAGTTGCGGCAGAGAGTCACGCGCGCTTACGGTGCCCTCAATGAATCGACCCCGACGCGGTGTTGTCGCACCAGGCCGGGGTCTCACCAAAGATCGCACCCTAAAGAAAGACGATCTCGTGGCTACCCAGCACCTTAGCTCCGCCCTGTCGGCCCCCGCAGCCTCCCGCCCCTACCGCAGGGCCAACACCGGCTACGGCAAGCAGACCATGTCCGGCCAAGTCGCTGCCGGACTGCGTGACTTCGCGTTCCTGCCGGAGCGTGAGCGGTATGTCGCCGCCTATGTCGATCACCTGCCCGACGGCGCTGCGATGGACATCAAGTCGCTGGCCAAGGACCTGCCCCTGTACGGGCAGATGGCCATCGGTACCGCTCTGCGCGCCCTCGGCGTGGCCGGTCACCTGCGTCGCGTACGCAGGCGGGCGGAAGGCGGCGGCCCGTGCCGGTGGGTGACGCTCACCTTCTGGTCGCGCACCGCCCACGACAACGAGTGGTGGACCGCCAGGCTCGAAGGTGAAGCCGCCGCGTGCGCGCATCCGTGCGCGCCCTCCGAGCCCCCCGCGCAGGAGCAGCCGTGCGCGCCCTCTGCGCCCGAGCAGCCGTGCGCACCCTCCGTCGAGCCGCGCCTTGCGTCCCGGCCCGACCCGGTCGTCCCCCGCCGGCGCCCGACCGAATCGACCCCCGGCCGGCCTCCGTCCCCGGCCTGGACATCCGAGGCGGTCGCCCCGGCCGACCCCGGCCCGGACCTGCCGGTGTCCTCGGCGTCGCTGTCCTCTGCGCCGCAGGGTGTGCCGGTTGCCGCGCCACCTGCCGCCCCACCTGCTGCTGGTGTTCCTCCCGTTGCCGCGGGGCCCTCGCCCGCCTATGTCGCCCTGGCCGAACTCGGGCGCCGCGAGCCTCGCCTGGCGCTCTCCGCCGCGGACTGCGCGGCCCTGGAGCCGCTCGCCGCCGCCTGGTTCACGCGAGGTGTCAGCGCCGGGTACCTGACGTCGGCGATCATCGCCGGACTTCCCGAGCAGGTCGGATCACCCGTCGGCCTGGTGCGCCGCCGCCTCACCGACAAGATGCCGCCCCACCTGCCCGCGACCCCCACCCCGCCGCCGGTCCCGGCACCGGGCACCCCCGACGCCCCCGCACGCCGCCTCCTGGTGGAGTGCACCGACTGCGGACGCCCCGCCCGCGCCGAAGCACTCCCCGACGGCCTCTGCGCCTCCTGCCGCAAAGCCCACCAAGCCCCGGAACCCGCCGAACCGGCTGTGGTTCCGGCACAGGTCGAACGCGATGTCCCGGCCCTCGTCGCCGGTCTCCGCAACCTGATGCGGACGCCGTGATGCGGCGCCACCTGGCTGGGCGCCGTGCGGTACGGCCAGACGGTGGGTCGGGGATTCGGTAGCCGGTGAAGTTACGGAGCACGCCCGCCGACGCGGAACGCGTGAAAAGCCCGCGCCGGTGTGGCGTCCCAGGTCAGCCGGTGACCTCACCAGTCTTGACGCCTGCCACGAAGCCCCCGCTGCCCGGTCTGACTGGCTTCGTGTCCCAGTGCATCTGGGGGCCGTTGCGTGGGCTGACCGTCCCGCCGTGAGCCCGTGCCAGGGGGCGTCGGAGGTACGGAAGTTCACTCTCCGTGTCTGCGTCGTGCTGTCCCGTACCCTGGTGATATGACCTACGCGGGGAAGAAAGTTCAGCAAGCCCGCAAGCTAAGTGGGCTCACGCAGAAGGAGTTGGCCTCCGCTTCGGGCGTCTCCCTCTCCACTATTCGGAACCTGGAGCAAGGCGATCGGCGCGACGCGCGCATGGAGACGCTACACAAGATCGCTAAAGCGCTTCGCCTTCCGACCATGGCTCTGGTGGCGGAGCCGCGAGAGGAATCGGCAAGCAGCGACATTCGTGACCTGTGGGCGCCCGTACGCGCCGAATTGATGCGTCCCCCGTCCCGGGAAGGCGGCGACGCGGCCACACCCCAAGGAGTGGCAAAGATCTTCGAAGGTGCGGCGGCGCTCTATCGGGACCACCACTTCGCCGAACTCGCCGCCCTCCTGCCGCCGTTGCTGCGTGATGCGGACACGCTCGACGCAGAAGGGCGTGGGATGCGAGTGCGGGTCCTGCAACTCGCTGCCGGAGCGCTCACGCACACGCGGCAGTTCGATACTGCGGAACTCGTTGTTCGACGGTCCTTGGCCGACTCGCAGGACCGGCTGGAGGCGTCCGCGAGCATCAACACGTTGTCCTGGCTGCTGATTCGGCAAGGGCAACTCGATGAAGCCCAGGCGCTAGCCACGCAGTGGGCAGACGATTTGGAACCGCGCATCAGCCGGGCGACGGCTTCCGAGCTCTCGGCATGGGGCTTGCTGCTTCTCCGGGCGTCCGGTGCCGCCGTCCGCAACAACCAGCCGGAGGCCGCTGCGGACATGAAGCGACTGGCCCGCAGTGCCGCGACGGCCATTGGGCGGGAAGTGCAGGTCGGTCACGAGACCGTTCGTACGTTCGGTCCCACGACAGTTCGGATGCTCTCGGTTGAGGACGCCGTGGTCCATGAGCAACCGGATCGGGCGCTGAGGCTGGCGGAGCGGATGCCCTGGTTCGTGGTTCGACCGTCAAGCAGTGTCAGGGGCAGGCATGGGCTGGACGTGGCCATGTCCCACGCACTGCTCGGCCAGTACACGGAGGCCTTCGGCAAGCTGTCCGAGGTGCAAGCGGCATCCCCGGAGTGGTTCCCCAACCAGATGCCGGCACGGGACACGTTGCGAAAGATCGTCAAGGGGCGACGTACGTTGACGCCGGAAATGCGGCTCATGGCCGATACGCTGCAACTACGTCTCTAAGGTGGTATTTCCCAGCTTTCAGTAGTCGAACTACCACTGACAGTGCTCGGTGCGAGGTTCTAGCTTCGGCTCATGACCGGACGTAGCCCCGCTGCACGAGCCCGGCGCCGAGCACTTGCCGACGCCGCATTCGGAGACTGGCCGACTGGCCCGTACCCCTCGCCGCCCCCTTCCGCGCGTCTTCGGGAAGGGTGCGGCACCTCGAATCCGAAGGCTGCGCAGTGACCGCCCCGGAGCGCGGCACGCTGCTGGTGGACGCGCGGGGCCGAGTCGGTGTGTTCATGGGGATGGGCGGCCCTCGCTACATGCTGCGCCCCCTCGGCGGCGGGCTCGAATGGGAAGCCGACCCCGGAGTCGTCCGGCCGGCCACCTCGACAGAGCGGCTGCGGGCCGAGAACGCCCGGTGCAACGCACGGAGTCGGGGTGACGTGCTGTGAAGGTGCCGAGCGTGCGTGAGCCGGTGGCCGCCCGCGTTGCCGTTCCCGAGGGCGCGGAAGACCGGGTCGCCGAAGTGCGTTGGGTTCCGCTGGATCAGGTGGAGCCGGTCGCGGCCGGTCTCCTGGCGCGGCGTATCCGTGAGGCCGTGGCCGCGTTCGGGCACGGGCGGCAGCCGTTGTCGCTGAACGGTCTGGTGGCCGTGTGACCCCCTGAAGGCCGTCTCCCCGGCCTCCCCGGCCGCCCCGACCGGCCCTTTTCGGCGCCGTAGCCCTGGGGTCGTAGCCCTGGCGCCTCAGCCCCGGAGTCGTAGCTCCGGCGCCGCAGCTCCGGCGCCGTAGCCCCCGTAAAGCCCCGTCCGCCGGTTCTGCCCCCACCGGGATCGTGCGGACGGCCCGCCCCGCTGCACCTGGTCCTTGCAGTGCGCGCGGGTGCGAGCCTCGCTCGGCCCTCCCTCCGGGGGGCGGGCGGGGCTTCCCTTGTCCCTGACACTTCCGTGAGGCCTCTCGTGCTGCAATGCACCGCTGTACGCCGTATCCCCGAGATCGAAGCGCTGGTCGCCCTGACCACCATGGAGAGAGCGCCCGAGCAGCCCATCGACCACCTCTCCTTACTCGACGAGTACGCGCTCTGCGAGCTGGGCGAGCACGCCGAAGACGTTGAGCACGCCGCCTTCGTCGGGGGTGCGGAGGACGGCTCCGACATCGAACTCTGGATGTACTGGGACGACGGTCTCCCGGTCCGGTTCGAGGAGTCCCGCTCATGCCGTGCCGTCATGTGGCTGATCAGCCGGCCCGACCGGGCAGACCGGTGCACTCTGCCCCCGGGGCACCCTTCGGGGCATTCCTGGGACGTGACCGACCCGCTCGGTGACCTGTTGGACGAGGTCGCCCGCCCCCTCCTGGGCGGGCACGCGGACGACCAGGGCGACACACTGTGACGGACGCGCTGTACTTCCACTGCAACGACTCCCGCCGCGCCCCATGGGCCGGAACGGCCGAGCACCACATGCTGACCGACGTACCCCGCTCGGTGACCTGCGAACTCGCGCAGAACCACGACGGTGACCACGCGGACCACCTCGACTACCTCGGGCTCGAGCACGGTGACCTCTGGGCGTACTGGAACGACGCCGACCACGTCACGTACGCGGTCGCCCTGCCGTGCGGAGTGGTGGACCGGACGCTCCCGGCGATTCACCAGGACCCCTGCCACCTGTACGCCGGTCACCCTCCGGGGCACTCGTGGGACTTCGTCGACATGCTCCACGACTGACGGCTGTCCCGGGGCCCCGGGCCTCAACCGACCAGTCGGCGCCGCCAGCTGCTTGCGCAGCTTCTTCTGGTTCCCCTCGACCACCTCTCGGAGAGGAACCGACCGGGTTCTGGCTCTGCGCATCGGGCACGGCCATCGTCGCGGGCCACGTGCTACCGGCCTGGTGGGTCGATGCGCCGGCCAACCAAGAAGGCGGCGATACCGCTTGCTGTGGCGTCGAGAGGTCAGACGCGGAGCAGGTCGGTCGAGACCGTCCAGAGGCGCTTGGCGGTGGCGGGATCCAGCGCCCATTCCTTGACACCGTGCGGGTGCTCCGCGAGGTCGGCGTCGTTCGTCACGGTGCAGGCCTCTTGCGCATCGTCGAGGTAGTGGCCTCCGGAGTGCGCGAACTCCGGGGCGACGGCCGCAACGATGCTGGTGGCAGCCCCCTGCTCGACCGTTTTGTACGTGAAGACTCCGGCGGCTTCGGCCGCATCGAGCGACTCCTTCTGCTGTGTGGTGAAGTTCCGCTGCAGTCCCGTCGCGACACCGCCGGGGTTCACCGCATTGGCGATGATGCCGTCGGACGCCCAGAGGCGACTTGCCTCGACGGCGAACAGCGAGTTCGCCGTCTTCGACTGGGCGTAGGCAATCTGCGGATCGTAGCTGCGACGCTCGAAGTGGAGGTCGTCGAAGTCGATGCCGGCACGCATGTGCGCCGTCGAACTGACGGAGACGATCCGCGCTCCGTCGCGGTCTGCCGCTCCCCGGGCCAGGGCGTCATGAAGGCCGACGGCGAGGGCGAAGTGGCCAAGGTGGTTCGTCGCGAATTGCAGCTCCCAGCCCTCACGCGTGCGTTCCAGGCCACCAGTGACCACGCCCGCGTTGTTGATCAGCAGGTGCAGCGGGCCGTCCCACGCGTCAACGAACCGCGTGACGGTGGTCCTGTCGGCAAGGTCGAGCCGGACGACTCGGGGCCGTATCCCTGTGGTCGACTTCTCGATCGTCTCAGCGACGGCGTCCCCCGCCGTCGTGTTCCGGACGGCGAGCGTCACCTCCGCCCCGGCAGCGGTCAACGCGCGAGCCGTCTCGATCCCGATTCCGGAGGAAGCTCCCGTCACGATCGCGCGGACGCCGGTGAGGTCGACGCCCCGCAGGACCTCGTCCGCAGTGCTGGAGGCGGTGAAGGGCGTGGAGACGGGTTCGCGAGTGGCCATGACGGTGACTATACTTACTAGTCTCTATTTGTATAGTATGACTCCCGCTCGTATGCTCGGTCCATGAACAGTCCCGCTGCCAGTCACCCGCCGTCGACAGTCGCCGACACCGACCGTCGGACGACGGTTCTGGACTCCGCCATGGTCACGTTCGCGCGATTCGGTTACCGGAAGACCTCGATGGAGGAGGTGGCGCGGGCGGCGGACATCTCCCGGCCCGGGCTCTACTTCCTCTTCTCCTCGAAGGAGAGCCTGTTCCGCGCCGCCGTCACCCAGGCGTTGGAGCGTGACATCGCGGCGATCGAACGCGTCCTGGCCGACACCGGCCGACCCCTCGCGGAGCGCCTCCTCGACGCGTTCGACCAGTGGGCGGGCCGCTACATCGGCCCGCTGACACGCGATGTGGCGGTGGTCATCGAGGACAACTCCGGCCTCCTGGGGGAGATCGTCGAGACCACGCCGCAACGTTTCGAGCAACTGATCACGGACGCGATCGCCGTCGACGCGGGACAAGTGACGGCCCGTCAAGTCGCCCAGACGATGATCAGCGCATCGACCGGCCTCAAGCATCAGGCGGCATCGAGGGACTTCTTCCTCGAACGGCTGGAGGTCGCCATCGGTCTCCTGGTGCGCTGAAGCTGGGGGCCGTCGCCCGTTCCGCCCCGATCGGTTCATTCCCCGCAGGTGCAACCCTTCGCTGCCGTCGCGACCGTGGTCGCGCCCTCGGTCGCCTCCGGCCGGTCCGCGCAGCAGGCGCCCCCGCCGTGCGCGAGTGCGGGGCTCTTGCCCAGCTGATCGGCATCGGCCTTGACGGTGTAGACCTCCCAGGGTTCCTTGCCGGGGCCGTGGACCCACACCTTGTCCTGGAGGGCGTAGCAGCAGGAGGTGTCGTTCTCCTCGAAGGTGGCGAGCCCGGCGTCCGTGAGGCGGGTGGTCGCGGCGGTGACCTCGTCCGTGCTGTCGACCTCGACGCCGAGGTGGTCCAGGCGGGTCTCCTGGCCCGGCTCGCCCTCGATGAGAACGAGCTTGAGCGGTGGCGTGGTGATCGCGAAGTTCGCGTAACCGGGGCGCCGCTTGGCAGGCTCGGTACCGAACAACTTCGAGTAGAAGGCGACGGACGCTTCGAGGTCCGCGACGTTGAGCGCGAGCTGGACACGGGACATGGTGTACCCCTGGATCAGGTTGTATCGATGTCTGTCGATTCAAGGTTGCATCCTGAATCGAGAAACGTCAATATAGAAGCATGTCGAAACAAGAGCTCGTGGTATTCGACCAGGACGGTGCCGGACGTGCCGGGGGATGCTGCCCCGGTCTGCTGACCAGCCCGTTGGACGAGGAGCGCTCGCAGGAGCTGGCGAAGGTGTTCAAGGCGCTGGGCGACCCGGTGCGGCTGAGGCTGCTGTCGATGATCGCCTCGCGGGCGGGCGGCGAGGTCTGCGTCTGCGACCTGACCCCGGCCTTCGACCTGTCGCAGCCGACGATCTCCCACCACCTGAAGCTGCTCAAGCAGGCCGGGCTGATCGACTCCGAGCGGCGCGGGACGTGGGTGTACTACCGGCTGCTGCCCGAGACGACCGACCAGTTGGCCCAGGTCCTCTCCCGCCCCGCAGGTCCTGCCCCCGCAGGTCCCGCCGGGGCGTCTCTGCCCGTGGCGCCCGTGGCGCCCGTGGCGCCCGTGGTGCCCGTATCGGCGGGGACCGCTTCATGAGCGCCGACACCGCTCCCGGCGCCGGGGCCACGGCGTCCGCACTGCCGGTCGCCGGGCGGCTGTCGTTCCTGGACCGCTTTCTCGCCGTGTGGATCCTCGCCGCGATGGCCGCCGGGCTCGGACTGGGCCGCCTCGTACCGGCGTTGGGCGACGCGCTCGCCAGAGTGACCGTCACCGGGGTCTCGCTGCCGATCGCGCTCGGCCTGCTCGTGATGATGTACCCGGTCCTCGCGAAGGTCCGTTACGACCGCGTCTCCACCGTCACCCGCGACCGGCGCCTGCTCGTCCCGTCCCTGGTGCTGAACTGGGTCGTCGGCCCGGCGCTGATGTTCGCGCTCGCCTGGATCTTCCTGCCCGACCTGCCCGAGTACCGCACCGGGCTCATCATCGTCGGCCTGGCCCGCTGCATCGCCATGGTCGTCATCTGGAACGACCTGGCCTGCGGCGACCGCGAGGCCGCCGCCGTCCTCGTCGCCCTCAACTCGGTGTTCCAGGTGATCGCGTTCTCCGCGCTCGGTTGGTTCTACCTCAGCGTGCTGCCCGGATGGCTCGGACTGGAGCAGACCGCCCTGGACGTGTCGGTGTGGGAGATCACCCGCTCCGTGCTGATCTTCCTCGGCATCCCGCTGCTGGCCGGATTCCTCACCCGGCGCCTGGGCGAGAAGGCCAAGGGGCGCACCTGGTACGAGACGAAGCTGATCCCTCGGATCGGGCCGTTCGCCCTGTACGGACTGCTCTTCACCGTCGTCGTGCTCTTCGCCCTCCAGGGCGACGCCATCACCTCGAAGCCCCTGGACGTCGTCCGTATCGCGCTGCCGCTGCTGGTGTACTTCGCGGTGATGTGGGCCGGGTCCCTGGCGGCCGGCCGCGCGCTCGGCCTCGGCTACCCGAAGGCGGCCACGCTGGCGTTCACCGCCGCGGGCAACAACTTCGAGCTCGCCATCGCGGTCGCCGTCGCCACCTTCGGCGCCACCTCCGGCCAGGCCCTCGCCGGAGTCGTCGGCCCCCTCATCGAGGTCCCCGTCCTCATCGGCCTCGTCCATGTCGCCCTCGCCGTACGCCACCGCTTCCCCCGGTCCGCCGACACGGCGGCCGGACCCGTCACCGCTCCGGAAGGTTCCGCCCGTGTCTGAGTCCGTGTCCGAGTCCGTGTCCGAGCCGATGGCGGAGACCAGGCCGTCCGTCCTGTTCGTCTGCGTCCACAACGCCGGCCGCTCCCAGATGGCCGCCGCCTGGCTCACCCACCTCTCGGGGGGCCGGGTCGAGGTCCGCTCCGCGGGTTCCGCACCCGCCGACACCGTGAACCCGGCCGCCGTACGCGCGATGGCGGAGGTCGGCATCGACCTGTCCGCCGAGACCCCGAAGGTGCTGACCGCCGACGCCGTACGGGCGTCGGACGTGGTCATCACCATGGGTTGCGGCGACACCTGCCCCGTCTTCCCCGGCCGGACCTACCTCGACTGGGAACTCGACGACCCCGCAGGACGAGGCGTCGACGCCGTCCGCCCGATCCGCGACGAGATCGAGCGGCGGGTACGGGACCTGTTGGCCGAGCTCCTGCCCGGGAGCGCAGAGAACGCCGAGAACGCCGAGAACGCCGGGAGCGCGAACAGCGCCGGGAGCGCCTGAACCAGTCGTCGCTCACAGGCCGAAGGCGCGCGGCCGGTGCGTCGCGGGAGTGGCGGCCTCGATGAGCGACAGGCCCCGGGGGCGGCCAGACAGCTTCCCGCGCCCTGCACCAGCCGGGCGCCGATCAGCGTCACGGCGTCGGGGGCACACGCACGCCGGCCGGCGAACCCGCGGTGAAGACCACGGTGCCCACCACGAACAACCGGCGGTGGCCGTACCGGTCGCCCAGGCGTGCTGAGGGGATGAGCAGGCACGCGTACGTCAGGGTGTATGCGGCGAGGGCCAGTTGCACGGCGCGAGGACCAGCGCCCGGGCCGGCCCGTATCGCCGGCGCAGCCACGTGGGCGACGGGACGTCGAGCAGTTGCACGAAAGTGGAGCTGAGCACCACCGGCAGTACGAGGCGTCCGCCGCTCACGGCAGCAGAACCGCGGCGAGCTCACGGGGGCGGGCGGCGAACGGGCTGTGGCTGCCCGGCAGGGTGCGTACGGTGAACGGGTTGCCGGGCATGGCCCGATCGGCTTCCGCGATCATCAGATCCTGCACGGCCGCAGGCAGCGCCCGATCGTCCGCGCAGCGCAGGAAGGTCCGCGGGACGCGCCCCCAGTGCTGCGGAGTCACGGTGACCGGGGTCGTCGGGATCGCCAGCGGCAGATCGGGGCTCAGCGCCGAGCGCCAGCGGTCGAAGCGGTCCGGAGCAGTGTCGTGGTAGTGCGTCTGCCGCAGATCCTCGACGTAGGCGGGATCCTGCGAGAGCGGGTTGATCCGCACGGCGCCCAGTTCTTCCGGGTCACCGAGATGGAGACTCCGGCCCCCTGCCGTGGCGTTCTCCGGTGAGCCGAGATAGTCGGAGAACCGGGGCCGCCCGGCGGGCACGAAGGCCGACAGGTAGACGATCTCGTCGACGAGTTGAGGTGCGCGCTCGGCAGCCAGTGACGCGGGGCCGCCACCCGCGCTGTGCGCGACGAGCACGACGCGACGGTGGCGACGGGCCCGGCGCAGTGTGTCGAGTACGGCCGTGGCGCAGTCGTCCATCGTCACGGTGGCGAGCGCGGACTTCTCGGTCAGCAGACCCGGCTGGCCAGGCTGGAGGTATCCGCTGGGCAGCGGCGCGTCGAAGCCGTGCCCCGGCAGGTCGACGGCCATGCTCGCGGCACCGAGTGCGGCGAGTGCGCGCTGCGTCGCCGCCCACTGTCCGGAGCCGTGCCAGGCGCCGTGCACGAAGACGAAGACGGTGTCCGTGGAGGAAGAATCGGTCATGACCGCATTCCACGCGACCCGGCCCCGATCATCCAGCGAAAGATCTGACAAGCTGTCCGGCGATACACGGGAGATATGACGGGAGGCTGACGTGGAGGCGCGGCACCTGCGGTATGCACTGGCCCTCGCGGAGCACGCCCACTTCGGCCGGGCAGCCCGTGCGCTGGGCATCGCGCAGCCTCCGCTGTCCAAGCAGATCGCCGACCTGGAACGGGACGTGGGTGCCCGCTTGTTCGATCGCACCCGCCAGGGGGTGTTTCCCACGGCCGCGGGCGCGGCCTTCCTCTCCCGGGCGCGCAGGGCGCTCGACGAGATTGCGGCGGCCTCGGTCGACGCGGCCAGGGCAGCACGCGGCGAGACGGGGCGGCTGCGCCTGGGGTTCATCGCCTCGGCGCTGCTCGAACCCCTGCCGGACGTCCTCGGCCGGTTCGGCCGCGAACGGCCCGACGTGCGGCTGGAACTGCACGAGATGGCGACCAGGCGCAGCACCGCCGCGCTCGTCGCCGGCGAACTGGACGTGGCGATCGGCCTCGGCCGGCCAGAAGGCGTCGGGGCCGAGCAGCTGGTATCGGTCCCGATCGGACACGACCACCTGGTCGCGGTCGTGAGCAGCACGCACCCCTACGCGGGTCAGGCGTCGGTGGACGTGGACCGACTGCGGCGACTGCCGCTGATCGTCGCGCCGGGGGAGGACGAGCCGGCCGTCGTCGCCGGGCTGCGGACCCTCCTCGGCAAGGACTCCCCGGCGCTCTCCGGCGCGACCATCGCGAGGGACATCCACACCATCATCGGCCTCGCCGCCTGCGGGGTGGGCGTCGGTCTGGGACCCTCCCGCATGCTGACGGCACCACGACGGGGCACGTGGTTCTGCGAGGTGACCCCGCGCACGCCCCTGCCCGATCTGGTCCTGTCCTTCAACGCCCGGGACCGTTCCCCGGCACTGAACGCCTTCCTCGACGTCATCCGGAAGAACTGCCCCGAGGTCGGCGCCGCCCTCGACCACCGGCTCGGCCCGCTCGGACCACAGGAAGAAGGCGACCGCGACTCGCCCCTGTCCGACGTCGCCCAGGCGGAGCGCATTGTGACGTCGCCCCAGCCGGAACTCAGGCCAGACTCTCCCGCCACGCCCGGTGCAGCCCCGCGAACCGGCCCTCGCCGCCGATGAGTTCGGCCGGAGTGCCGTCCTCCACGATGCGTCCGTGCTCCATCACCAGCACCCGGTCCGCGATCTCCACCGTGGAGAGCCGGTGTGCGATCACCACCGCCGTACGGCCGTGCAGCACCGTGTTCATGGCCCGCTGCACCGCGCGCTCGCCGGGGATGTCGAGGGAGCTGGTCGCCTCGTCGAGGATCACCACCGCCGGGTCGGCCAGCAGCGCCCGCGCGAACGCGACCAACTGGCGCTGCCCGGCCGAAATCCGGCCGCCCCGCTTGCGTACGTCGGTGTCGTACCCCTCCGGCAGGGACTCGATGAACTCGTGCGCGCCGATCGCCTTCGCCGCCCGCTCGATCTCCTCCGGTGTCGCGTCCGGGCGGCCGAGCGCGATGTTCTCCGCGACCGTCCCGGAGAACAGGAACGCCTCCTGCGTCACCATCACCACCCCGCGCCGCAGCTCCGCCGTCCCCAGCTCCCGCAGGTCCACACCGTCCAGCAGCACCCGGCCGCCGGTCGGGTCGTAGAACCGGGCCAGCAGCTTCGCCAGCGTGGACTTGCCCGCCCCCGTCGAACCGACCACGGCCACCGTCTGCCCGGCCGGCAGGGTCAGGTCGAAGCGCGGCAGCACCTCACCGCCCGTGCGGTACGCGAACCGGACCCCGTCGAAGACGACCTCCCGGCCCGGCTGCTCGCCGCGCAGCGGGGGCAGTTCCACCGGGGCGGCGGGCTCGGGGACGGACGGGGTCTGCGCGAGCAGACCCGCGATCTTCTCCAGGGACGCGGCGGCGGACTCCCAGGAGTTGAGGAACATGGCCAGCCGGTCGATCGGGTCGTACAGCCGGCGCAGGTAGAGCACCGCCGCCGCCAGCACACCCAGCGCCAGCGTGCCGGAGGCGACCCGGTAGGCGCCCCACAGCACCATGCCCGCGACGGCGATGTTGGCGACGAGCCGGGAGCCCGTCACGTAACGGGCCATCTCCAGCAGGGCATCGCCGTTCGACCGCTCGTGGCGGCGGTTGAGCTTCTCGAACACTGCGTCGTTGGACCGCTCGCGGCGGAACGCCCGCACCGGCCGGATGCCGTTCATCGTCTCGGCGAACTTCACGATCACCGCCGCCATCGCGGAGGAGCGCACCGCATACGCCTGTCCCGCCCGCGCCCGGTAGAGGCGCACCAGCAGATGGAGCGGTACGAAGGAGAGCACCGCGATGCCCCCGGTGCCCAGGTCCAGCCAGAGCAGCATCCCCGCGATGAAGGCGAAGGAGAGGACCACGGTGATCAGCTCCTGGAGGCCCTCGCTGAGGAGCTCCCGCAGCGACTCCACGTCCGTCGTCGACCGGGAGATCAGCCGGCCCGAGGTGTAGCGCTCGTGGAAGTCGACGCTCAGCGCCTGGGCGTGCCGGAAGATCCGGCCGCGCAGGTCGAGCAGCACGTCCTGGTTGATGCGGGCCGAACCCCGGATGAAGGCGTACTGGAGGAGGCCGCCGGCCGCCGCGCAGAGCGCGTAGCCGACGCCCACCGCGATCAGCGGGCCGTGGTCGGAGTCCCGGAACGCGGGCACCGCGCGGTCGATCGCGTACGCCACCAGCAGCGGGCCCGCCTGGACCGCGGCCTGCTGGACGAGCAGCAGCACCACGGTCACCGCGACCCTGGCGCGGAGCGGCCGGAGCAGCGAGACGAGGAGTGCCCGGGTGGCGCCCGGGGGAGTGGGCAGCGCGTCCAGGTCGAACGCGTCACCGGACGTCGGGGTGGTGGCGGGGCCGCCGGCCTCCGGGACGGGGGTGCCGTCGGCGGACGGGGCCCCCGCGGTGGTGGTACTGGTCATGGGGTCGTGGCCTCCTCGGCGACCGTGATGCCCGGGTGTTCGGAGCCCGACATCAGCCAGGCGTACTCGGTGTTCGTCCGCAGCAGCTCCTGATGCGTGCCGACGGCCGCGATCCGGCCGCCGGAGAGCAGCGCCACGCGGTCGGCGAGCATCACGGTGGACGGCCGGTGGGCCACGATCACCGCCGTGGTCTCCGCCAGCACCTGCCGCAGCGCCGCCTCCACCCGCGCCTCGGTGTGCACGTCCAGCGCGGAGAGCGGATCGTCCAGCACCAGGAAGCGCGGCCGGCCGACGACCGCGCGGGCCAGCGCGAGCCGCTGGCGCTGACCGCCCGACAGGCTCAGCCCCTGCTCGCCGACCTGGGTAGCGGTGCCCTCGGGCAGTTCGTGCGCGAACTGGGCCTGGGCGACCCCGAGGGCCCGCACCAGGTCCGCGTCGTCCGCGTCGTCCGAGCCCATCAGGACGTTCTCCCCGACCGTCGCGGAGAACAGCGTCGGCTCCTCGAACGCCACCGACACCAGCGACCGCAGCCGCGCCCGGTCCATGGTCACGACGTCCTCGCCGTCCAGGGTGATCCGCCCGCCGGTGAGCTCGTGCAGCCGGGGCACCAGGGCGGTGAGCGTCGTCTTGCCGGAACCGGTCGTGCCGACCAGCGCCATCGTCTCGCCCGGCCGGACGTGCAGGTCGATGCCGGAGAGCACGGGTACGGAGTCCGGGGCCGCGTCCGGGTAACGGAAGAAGACCCCCTCGAAGACCATCCCGGGGGCGCCCCCGGGCGCGGACGCGGAGCCTGCCTCCAGGCCCGGGGCGAGCCCGGTCTCCTCGGCCAGGTCCATGACCTCGAAGTACCGGTCGGTCGCGGTCGCCGCCTCCTGGCTCATCGCCAGCAGGAAACCGATCGACTCCACCGGCCAGCGCAGCGCGAGCGCCGTCGACAGGAACGCCACCAGCGTCCCCGCCGAGAGGTCCCCGTCCGCCACCTGGACCGTGCCGAAGACCAGCGCCGCGCCGATCGCCAGCTCCGGCACCCCGGTGATGAGCGCCCAGATCCCCGCCAGCAGCCGGGCCTTGGTCAGCTCGGTGGAGCGCAGCCGGTGCGAGAGCTCCTTGAACGCCCGCGCCTGGCTGCGGTGGCGGCCGAAGCCCTTGATGATCCGGATGCCGAGCACGCTCTCCTCGACCACCGTCGTCACGTCGCCGACCTGGTCCTGTGCGGTGCGCGCCGCCAGGGAGTACTTCGACTCGAAGACGGAGCTGAGGACCATCAGCGGAACCGCCGGGGCGAGCAGCACCAGCCCCAGCGTCCACTCCTGGAGGAAGAGGATGACGAACCCGATCGCGATCGTCACCGAGTTGACCAGCAGGAACGTCAGCGGAAACGCCAGGAACATGCGCACCAGCATCAGATCGGTGGTGCCGCGCGACAGCAGCTGACCGGACGGCCAGCGGTCGTGGAAGGCCATCGGGAGCCGCTGCAGCCGGTGGTAGAGGTCGGCCCGCATGCCCGCCTCGACCCCGGCCAGCGGCCGGGCCACCAGCCACCGCCGCAGCCCGAACAGCACCGCCTCCAGGATGCCCAGGAGCAGCAGCCAGAGCGCCCCGAGCCAGACCCCGCCCGGGTCACGGTCGGCCACCGGGCCGTCCACCATCCACTTGAGCACGAGCGGGATGACCAGCCCGAGTCCGGACGCGACCACCGCGACGAACGCGGCGGTGAACCAACGGGCGCGCACGGGACGGAGATAGGGCCACAAACGCGTGAGAGAGCGCACGGTGGACCGGTCCGTGCGCTCGGCGGGGTTCTCGGGCATCAGGGGCGATCCTATGTTTCACCACTGACAACCCTCATCGGGTTTTCCGGCCGTGCGGAAGCCCCGGGCCCCCGCTCGACGGCGTGGGCCCGGGAACCGTCACCCCGTCACCCGCAGCAGGAGCACCGAGCGCCCCGGCACCGTCAGCACCGTGCCGCCCGCGTGGACCGTGCCGGGTGCCTCGGCCTGGTCCTCCCGGGAGGTGTCGAGGACGAGTGCGTAGGAGGCGGCCCACGGCGGACCCGGCAGCAGGAAGTCGGCCGGGTGCTCCGCCGCGTGCAGGATCGCCAGGAAGCTGTCGTCCACGATCTGTTCGCCCCGCGCGTCCCGGCCCGGGATGTCCCGCCCGGAGAGGAAGAGCCCGAGCGTCGCCGCGGGCGCGTACCAGTCCTGTGCCGTCATCTCCTCGCCGTGCCGGGTGAACCAGGCCAGATCCCGCAGCCCGTCCGCGGTCTGCGGCCGACCGGAGAAGAACGCCCGGCGGCGCAGTACCGGATGGGTGTGGCGCAGCCGCAGCACCCGGGCGGTCAGCTCGGTCAGCCCGCGCCATCCTGGGTCCTCCAGCAGCGACCAGTCGACCCAGCTGATCTCGTTGTCCTGGCAGTAGGCGTTGTTGTTGCCGCCCTGCGTGCGCCCCATCTCGTCGCCGGCCACCAGCATCGGCACCCCGGTGGAGAGCAGCAGGGTGGTGAGGAGGTTGCGCAGCTGGCGTCGGCGGAGCGCGTTGATCCCGGGATCGTCGCTCTCGCCCTCCGTACCGCAGTTCCAGGAGCGGTTGTCGCCGGTGCCGTCGCGGTTGTCCTCGCCGTTGGCCTCGTTGTGCTTGTGGTGGTAGCTCACCAGGTCGCGCAGGGTGAAACCGTCGTGCGCGGTGACGAAGTTGACGGAGGCGTACGGGCGCCGCCCGCCCCAGGCGTACAGGTCGCTGGAGCCGGAGAGGCGGTAGCCGAGGTCGCGTACGTCGGGCAGCGCGCCGCGCCAGAAGTCGCGGACGGCGTCGCGGTAGCGGTCGTTCCACTCGGTCCACAGCGGCGGGAAGGCGCCCACCTGGTAGCCGCCGTTGCCCACGTCCCAGGGCTCGGCGATCAGCTTCACCCGTCGCAGCACCGGGTCCTGGGCGATCACCGCGAGGAACGGGGAGAGCATGTCCACGTCGTGCATGGAGCGGGCCAGCGCCGCCGCCAGGTCGAAGCGGAAGCCGTCGACGCCCATCTCGGTGACCCAGTACCGCAGGGAGTCGGTGATCAGCCGCAGCACGTGCGGCTGCACCACGTGCAGCGTGTTGCCGCAGCCGGTGTAGTCGGCGTACCGGCGGGCGTCGGACTGGAGGCGGTAGTAGCCGCGGTTGTCGACCCCCCGCATGGACAGGGTCGGACCCAGCTCGCCGGCCTCGGCGGTGTGGTTGTAGACGACGTCCAGGATCACCTCCATCCCCGCGTCGTGCAGGGCGCGCACCATCCGCTTGAACTCGCCGACCTGCGCCCCGGCGGTGCCGCTCGCCGCGTAGTCGGCGTGCGGGGCGAAGTAGCCGATCGAGTTGTAGCCCCAGTAGTTGTGCATCCCGCGCCGGAGCAGATGGTCCTCGTGCGCGAACTGGTGGACCGGAAGCAGCTCCACCGCCGTCACCCCCAGCCGCTTCAGGTGCCCGATCGCGGCGGGGTGGGCGAGACCGGCGTACGTACCCCGCAGCTCGGGCGGGACGCCCGGGTGCAGCTTGGTGAAGCCGCGCACGTGGAGCTCGTAGATGACGGAGTCGGCCCACGGCGTCTTGGGGCGCCGGTCGTCGATCCACTCGTCGCCCCGGGGGTCGTCGTCCACGACGACCCCCTTGGGGACGAACGGCGCCGAGTCGCGCTCGTCGCGCACGGTGTCGGCGACGTGCTGCTGGGGCCAGTCCCGCAGGTGTCCGTACACCTCGGGCGGCAGCGCGAAGGTGCCGTCCACGGCGCGGGCGTACGGGTCGAGCAGCAGCTTCGCGGCGTTCCACCGCGCCCCCGTCCACGGGTCCCAGCGGCCGTGGACGCGGTAGCCGTACCGCTGGCCCGGCCGCACCCCCGGCAGGAAACCGTGCCAGATCTCATGGGTCAGCTCGGTCAGCCGGCACCGCGTCTCGCGGCCCGCCTCGTCGAAGAGGCAGAGGTCCACCGCCTCCGCCCCACCCGCCCACAGGGCGAAGTTGGTGCCCGCCACCCCGTCCGGGCCCACCCGGAACCGCGCCCCCAGGGGCATGGGCGCACCGGGCCACACCCGGGGCGGTACGGCTCCGTCCGGGCTCCCCGCCGGGGCACCGGACTGCGGCACACGGGTGGTGTTTCCGGACGGTCCGTCACCTGCGCGCACCGGTCGTACCGGCTCCTGCACGGCTTCCTGCTCGGCTGCGCTCGACACTCCCGGCCTCCTGCGGCTCGTGGGGACGGGCAAGACGGGAGACGCACGCGGCGTCCCGGCCGCGGCCTCCCGGTGAAGTCCTCCCCCCTGTTCTGCCCACCGGGAGGCCCACACTCACGTTTCCCCGGAGCGACCCTGGTCGTTGGTGGGTGCGTGACTCACACAGCGAAGAGAGCACGGACCGGTCCGGCCGCCGTGCTGACATGGGCAGGACTACTGGTGGCCGTGGCCGTACTGACCGGCTGCACCGGGGGAATTCCGTTCGTCAACGGCAAGGCGCGCGCCCCCGAGGACGCGATCCTGGTCCTTCCGGCGGACGGTGCGAAGAACGTCCCGGCCTCCACCCGGATCGGGGTGGAGGTCCCGGACGGGCACCTGGAGAGCGTCGAGGTGTCGCAGATCGAGGACGCCCGCAGCGAGCGGATCACCGGAGAGATCTCCGAGGACGGCCGCCGGTGGACCCCCACCGGCGGCGCGGGGCGGCTGCGGCTCGCCGCGAAGTACAGCGTCGACGCGGTGGCGGTCGACCGGGCGGGGCGCAGGTCGGCCCGGCACACCACCTTCACCACACTGATCCCCGGGCACCGCTTCATCGGCTACTTCAAACCGGAGCACCGCTCCACGGTCGGCACCGGGATGATCGTCTCCTTCGACTTCAGCAGCCCCGTCACCCACCGTGCCGCGGTGCAGCGCGCCATCAAGGTCACCGCCGAGCCCGCCGTGGAGGTGTCCGGCCACTGGTTCGGCAAGGACCGGCTCGACTTCCGCCCGGAGAAGTACTGGAAGCCGGGCACCGTCGTCACCGTCGACATCGGGCTCCGGGACGTGGAGGGCTCGCCCGGTGTGTACGGCAGCCAGAACAAGCGCGTCCGCTTCACCGTGGGCCGCTCCCAGATCTCGGTGGTGGACGCCGCCGAGCACACCATGGAGGTACGCCGCGACGGCGAGCTCGTCAGCACCGTGCCGATCACCGCGGGAGCCCCGAAGACCACCACGTACAACGGGAAGATGGTGGTCAGCGAACTTCACGAGGTGACCCGGATGGACGGGCGCACGGTCGGCTTCGGCGGGGAGTACGACATCAAGGACGTACCGCACGCCATCCGGCTCACCGAGTCCGGAACCTTCCTGCACGGCAACTACTGGGCGCCCGAGGACACCTTCGGCAACGAGAACGTCAGCCACGGCTGCATCGGGCTGCGGGACGAGAAGGGCGGCAGCGGGTCCGCCCCGGCCGGCTGGTTCTTCGACCGCACCCTCGTCGGCGACGTCGTGGAGGTCGTCAACTCCGAGGACAAGACGGTCGCCCCGGACAACGGACTCGGCGGCTGGAACCTCGGCTGGAAGCGATGGAAGGCGGGTTCGGCCCTGTAGTCCGGCCCTTCAGGTGGTGTCCGGCGGCACCCGGAGGAGCGCCCCGCGCGGGCCGGTGACACCCCGGCGCGGTGAGCGTCTCCGCACCCCGTGTCACCTGCGTTTGTCCCGGCCGTACTTGGGACTGAACGGTGACATCCCCAGTACTTCACCGCGTTGTAGCGTGTGGTTTTCTTCTCGATAGGCGCGCATGTTCGACGCGCGGGGGTGTGCGGGGCCCGGTCGGGCCAGGCCGTGCGAGGGGAGACAACCACCATGAGCGGGAAGCCGATACGAGGGCGTGCGGCCGGGACCGGCGGGGGAACGCGCGGGCGCCGGGGCCCCGGAATCCTCGCGGTGCTGCTGGGCGCACTGCTTCTGCTGGTGACGGCCTGCGGCGGCTCCGGCGGAAGCGGTGCGGGCAGCGACAGCGGCGCCGGCTCGAAAGGCGGCAGCGCCCAGGTCCAGGACACCGCCGCCTCCGAGGCGGTCGTGACCGTGGCACCGGCCGACGGCGCCGCTTCCGTGGAGACCAGCGGAGCGCTCAAGGTCTCGGCCGCCAAGGGCAAGCTGACCACCGTCAAGGTGGTCGACGCCCAGGGAGCCGAAGTACAGGGCGCCCTCTCCGCGGACGGCACCAGCTGGACCCCCGAACGGCACCTCGCGGCGGCCACCAAGTACGCGGTCCACGCCATCGCCGAGGATTCCAAGGGCCGCCAGTCCGCCAAGGACACCACCTTCACCACGCTGGTCCCGAAGAACACCTTCATCGGGCAGTACACCCCCGAGGACGGCTCGACCGTCGGCGTCGGCATGCCGGTCTCCATCAACTTCACCCGGGGCATCACCGACCCCGACGCCGTGGAGAAGGCCATCACGGTCAAGGCCGAGCCCGACGTGCGGATCGAGGGTCACTGGTTCGGCAACGACCGCCTCGACTTCCGCCCCGAGAAGTACTGGGCCCCCGGCACCAAGGTGACCGTGGAACTCAACCTCGACGGTGTGGAGGGACGGCCCGGCGTCTACGGCAAGCAGGCCAAGTCCTTCAGCTTCACGATCGGCCGCAGCCAGGTCTCCACGGTCGACGCCTCCACCCACCGGATGGTCGTCGTCCGCGACGGCAAGACGCTCAAGGACATCCCGATCTCGGCGGGCGCCCCGGCCACGACCACGTACAACGGCCAGATGGTCATCAGCGAGAAGCTCCGGGTGACCCGGATGAACGGCGACACGGTCGGCTTCGGCGGGGAGTACGACATCAAGGACGTGCCGCACGCCATGCGCCTGTCCACCTCGGGCACCTTCGTGCACGGCAACTACTGGGGCAACTCCGGCATCTTCGGTACCACCAACACCAGCCACGGCTGCGTCGGCCTGAGGGACGTGCGCGGCGGGTACGACGGGCAGACCCCGGCCGGCTGGTTCTTCGACCAGTCGATCATCGGAGACGTCGTCGTGGTGAAGAACTCCAAGGACAAGGTCATCGCCCCGGACAACGGCCTCAACGGCTGGAACATGGACTGGTCCGAGTGGATCAAGTGACCTTGCTGAGCGGCTGAGCGGCTGAGCGGCTGAACAGCTGAACAGCTGGACGCGGGTGGTGGGTCCGGTGCCGTGGACGCGGCGCCGGGCCCACCGCCGTTCCGGGCCCCGATGCCGCTGCAGGCCGTGTCTCGCGGGCGGCACCGTCGGGGCGCGTCCGGCGGACGTCCCGCTCAGCCGGTGTGGGACACCAGGGCGTCGACGAGCACCGGCCAGAGCTCCCGGGGGCGGTCGTGGCCCATGTCGGGGATCAGCAGGAGTTCAGCGCCGGGTACGAGCTCCGCCGTACGCCTTCCGCCGCTGGGGGCGATCAGTGTGTCGTCCAGGCCGTGGATCACCAGCGTCGGCACCCGCAGTTCGCGGAGCGCGTCCGCGCGTGAGCCGCTCAGGACCATCGCGCCGAGTTGCCGCCCGATCCCCGCGGGGTAGAACGAGCGGTCGTAGCTCGCGGCGGCCAGCTCCCGCAGGGCCGTCGCGTCGCCGTAGCGCCTGGAGGCCCACACCAGCTCGTTCTCCGCCGCCGTGACGTATCCCTCGCGATCCGTCGGCTTCGGGGCGGACACCGCCGCCTGGGCCTCCGGGCTGGACCGGCCGTACTCGCTCTCGCCGGTCGAGGACATCATCGACGTCAGGGTCAGCACCCGCTCCGGGGAGGAGAGGGCCATCGTCTGGGCGATCATCCCGCCCATCGAGGTACCGACCACGTGGGTGCGTTCGATGCCGAGCGCGGTGAGCAGGCCGAGTCCGTCGTCGGCCATGTCGCGAAGCCGGTAGGGAACCATCGCGAGAGCGGCCGGGATGTCACCCGCGCCGACGGTGGCGAAGAACTCACCCGTGTCGACCGGGTGTTCGTCGAATGTGGTGGACAGCCCGCAGTCGCGGTTGTCGTACCTGATCACGTACCGGCCGCGGTCCGCCAGCGTCCGGCAGAAGTCCTCGTGCCAGGCGAGCATCTGCGCGCCGAGCCCCATCACGAGCAGGACGGGTGGGTGCCCGGGATCGCCGAAGCTCTCGTACGCGATGGACACCCCGGGAGACACGACAACATTCGGCATGCACGAATCCTGCCACGGCACCGACCACGCGGAGCGGCCGCACGGGCGGCAGGTGACCTGCGCCTCTCCCGCCGACCCCGGTCGTCCGCCGGGCCGGCCGTTGGCCCGCACCCCGACCGTCACCCTCGAAGTACGGGACACAGCCTCTAGCCTGCCCCCATGACCGTAACCCTCGAAGTACAGGACGGCGTCGGCACGATCCGGCTGGACCGACCGCCGATGAACGCGCTGGACGTGGCCACCCAGGACCGGCTGAAGGAGCTGGCGGAGGAGGCCGCCCGCCGCGACGACGTGCGCGCCGTGGTGGTCCACGGCGGCGAGAAGGTGTTCGCGGCCGGCGCGGACATCAAGGAGATGCGGGACATGGACCACGCGGCGATGGTCGTACGGTCCCGCGCGCTCCAGGACTCCTTCACCGCCGTCGCCCGCATCCCCAAGCCGGTGGTGGCCGCCATCACCGGCTACGCCCTGGGCGGCGGCTGCGAGTTGGCGCTCTGTGCGGACTTCCGGATCGCCGGGGAGAACGCCCGGCTCGGCCAGCCCGAGATCCTGCTCGGAGTGATCCCGGGAGCGGGCGGCACGCAGCGCCTCGCCCGTCTCGTCGGCCCCTCACGGGCCAAGGACCTGATCTTCACCGGCCGTCACGTGCGGGCGGACGAGGCCCTCGCCATCGGTCTGGTCGACCGGGTCGTTCCGGCGGACGAGGTGTACGCGCAGGCGTACGCCTGGGCCTCGGCCCTGGCGAAGGGACCGGCGCTGGCGCTGCGGGCCGCGAAGGAGGCGGTGGACGCGGGTCTGGAGACGGACCTCGACACCGGTCTCACCATCGAACGGACCCTGTTCGCGGGGCTGTTCGCCACGGAGGACCGGGAGACCGGCATGCGCAGCTTCATGGAGGACGGGCCGGGGAAGGCCGCCTTCCGCTGAGCCGCCCCGCTCGGCCCGCCCTGCTCGGCCCGCCCTGCTCGGCCCGCCCCGCTCGGCCCGCCCCGCTCGGCCTGCCCTGCCCTGCTCGGCCCGCCCTGCTCGCGCGCATCGTGCGGGCGGGGTGCCGTGGCGGGGTGCCGTGGCGGGGCACGCGTGGTCGGGGGGCACGTCGTGCGTCGTCGTGGGGGCGGTGCGGGTTCATCCGTGCGGGCGGCATCGCCGGCACCCGCACCGGCCCGCACCGCCCGCCCCGGCCGGCGTACCGGCCAGGACGGCCCTTCGTGACGCCCGTATTCCGTTGCAGGTCAGCAGGGATGTCCACATCATTTTTATGTCTTTGGCATATGCCGATCTCCCTACCGGATCCGGCCATTCCGGAGGTGGGATTCCCCAGGAACGGCTCCGGCCCGAGTCTGCTCCGGCCATGATGGGGGCATGGCGGGCCTGGAGGGTGGGGAACAGTCGCGCGCGCACGGAAGTGCGACGGCGGCGCGGCGGGTATCGGTGTCCGAGGACGAACAGCCGAACCGGGTACTGGAGTTGTACGGCAACCCGACCGACGAGGAGGGCGTGCGGCTGCCGTCCCGTCCGGAGTCGGCGGCGACGGCCCGCAGGATCGCGTCGGCCGTGGTGCTATGGCAGTGGAACCTCTCCCCGCAGCTCGCCGAGTACGCCGTCCTCCTCGTCTCGGAGCTCGTGGGCAACGCCGTACGGCACACCGGGGCGCAGTACTTCGGTCTGCGCATGGAGCGCCGCCGGGGCATGATCCGGATCGGGGTGCGCGACCCTTCGCGCGGTCTGCCGTGCCTGATGCCGGTACGGGAGATGGACGTGAGCGGGCGGGGCCTCTTCCTCGTCGACAAGCTCTCCGACCGCTGGGGGGTCGACCTGCTGCCGCGCGGCAAGATCACCTGGTTCGAGATGCGGATCTCCGACCGCACGGACCGGTAGGCCCTGGGGCGTGGCCCTCCCCGGTGGCCGGAGAAGCTCCCGCGTCCCCGGTACGCGCGAAAGCCCCCGTCCCCGGCGCACGCGACGTACGCGGAGACCCCCGTCCCCGGCGCACGCAGAAGC
The DNA here is from genome assembly GCF_042957125.1 of Streptomyces sp. NPDC008125. NCBI lineage: Bacteria > Bacillati > Actinomycetota > Actinomycetes > Kitasatosporales > Streptomycetaceae > Streptomyces > Streptomyces sp. NPDC008125. The sequence continues at coordinate 285,325 of NZ_JBIBHR010000009.1, read as the reverse complement.
CCCCGTCCGCCGTGGTCCGGCGAGCTGGGGGCTTCTGTGGGGGGCCGTGAAATGGGGGGTGGTTCACGGCCGCGTGCATGACCTGTGCTCGGGTCGGAGGAGGTCGTGGGACGACTATGGCACATCAGCCCCCGGGAAACCAAAGGCGCATATCGGGCAATACGGGATCAAGGCGCTCTTTTGGTATGTGAATCGTAGGTTTCATGAAGGAAACCCCTGGCATTCAGTGAATGAATATGAGCTTCAGTGGATGATTCGTAGACGCCTCGTGAAGGGTGAAGATCGTCGCAGCCCTGTCGGTCCCGTTGTCGGTCGGGCCGTCGGTCCGGTCGCCGGTCCGGTCGGCCGGCCGCCCCTCCACCGGCCGTCCGCCTCTCCATCGGCCGCCGCACGGGTGAGCGCGGCGGCCCGTTAATCTGACCACCGTCAATCGGACAAGCGATAGGGGCGGAAAAGTGGCGGACATCGAGTCGGCACGCAAGGCGTTCGAGCATTTCGACCAGAACGGTGACGGCCTCATCACGGCCGCCGAGTACAAGAGCGCCATGGCGCAGCTGGGCGACCCGTTCGTCACCGAGACGGTCGCCCAGGCGATCATCAACTCCCACGACGCCAACGGTGACGGCCTGCTCACCTTCGACGAGTTCTGGGCCTCGCAGAACAAGGCCTGAGCCCTACGGGACACGGCCTGAGCCCTACGGGACACGACCCGAGCCGCCGACGGGCGTCCCCGGCCCATGGCGGGCCGGGGCTCACCCGTGGAACTCAGCCCGCCGCGCGGTACGGGGGCCAGCCGCGAAGCTCGTCGTCCCGGGGCGCCTCCACCACGGCGGGAGCACCCGGACCGAACGCCATCACCGGCCGCCGCGCGTCCCAGGCGTCCCATCCCGGATCGCCGGTGGCCGCGAACCGTACCCAGGCCGCGTGCATCGCGTCCGCCAGCTCCTGCGGGGCGTGCGGACCGGCCAGCGCCACGGCGTCCGGGTGGGCCAGGGTGTCGAAGACGAAGCCGATCTCCAGGGCGTGGCAGGCGCCGAGCCGCCGCACGGGCGAGGGCCAGCCGAACTCGTAGAGGTACGTACGCCCCGGGGCGCCCACCCGCGCGTCCGCCAGGACGTTGAGAGGCACCCTCAGCAGCAGGTCCGTCGCGAGCGCGCCGAGCAGCTCGCCCGGCGTGGCCCCGGGGCGGTGGGCCCGGTACACGCGCGCCGTCGCGCCCGGCACCCCGAACTTCAGCAGCGCCAGCCGCAGCCGTACGCGTCCGAGGCGTTCGGTCAGCCCACTGGGCACGAACCAGAGGCGGTACTCCTCGGTGTTCGTCCCCATCAGCAGGTCCACCCCGTCCGCCGCGCCGCCGCGCAGCGCCTCGGCCGGGTCGCGGGGGAGCAGGTCGCCGTCGACGACGATCCGGAACGCGTTGCGGCCGGTCAGCGGATTCCCGCCGCGGGTCACCTCGCTCTGCGCGGCGAGCAGCGCGGACGGTTCCACGGCCGCCAGCGCCGCCGCCGTCGCGGGAACGCCCAGGCGCCGGGCGACGAGTTCCGTCGTGCGGCGTCCCGCCTCGGGCGTCGGCGCGTCCGGCGCACCGCTCTGCAACACCGCCCGCCGGAACAGCCCCGCCGCCCTCGGCGCGGTGAGCAGCGCGGCGACGCTCACCGCCCCGGCCGACTCGCCCGCCACCGTCACCCGCCCCGGATCGCCCCCGAACGCCGCGACGTTGTCGCGTACCCACTCCAGTGCGGCCAGCTGATCGAGCAGCCCGAGATTGGCGGGGGCGTCCGGGAGCACGCCGAACCCCTCGATCCCCAGGCGGTAGTTGACCGAGACAAGCACCACCCCGTCCCGGGCGAACGCCGTCCCGTCGTAGACCGGGACGGCGGAGGACCCGTGCAGCAGCGAGCCGCCGTGTATCCAGACGAGCACCGGCAGCCCGGTCAGCTCCGGGCCGGGCGTCCAGACGTTGAGGTTGAGCCAGCCGTCCCCGGGCACCTCGGGGTCCGGCAACAGGACGTCCAGGGGCGGGTCGTACGGCCGCTTCGGCGCTGTCGGCCCGAACACGACGGCCTCCCGCACCCCCGCCCACCGCTCAAGCGGCTCCGGGGCCCGGAACCTGAGGGCACCCACGGGGGCAGCCGCGTACGGGACGCCCCGGAAGACCGTCACCCCGTTCTCCCGGACTCCGCGCACGGCTCCGTGGACGGTGGTGACGGTGGTGACGGCCGGGCGGTCGTCCGGATGTCTCTCGCGCATGTGCGTCGGCCCTTTCGCGGGTGCCCTCCAGAATGGGGTACTTCCCCGTCGGACGCAGCCCGAAGAGCCGTCCGGGCACGGGCGCCCCCAGGTGCGTTCACGCCGACGCAACTGCCCCGCCGACGCGGTGCGCGGGCGCCCCCGCGATCCTGGTACGCGGGCGCCGCCGCACCCCGGACCCGTACGGCAGCACGTCAACCACGGCAGAACGTCACCACCGGAGCATCCGCATGAGCACGTCCGACCGACCCTGTTGCGCCCCCGGCCGCACCCCGCACGGCACCGGCCATGGCACCAGTGCCGGCCATGGCACCAGCACCGGCCATGGCACCAGCACCGGCCATGGCACCAGCGCCGGCCATGGCCCCGAGCATGGCCCCGGCCCCGCGCTGCTCGGCATCCCCGCCGTCCCGCCGCCCCCGGGGGACGTACGGGCAATCGGGCACACCCTGGCCGAACTGCCCGGCGGGACCTTCTGGATGGGCGACGCCTTCGACGAGGGGTACCGGGCCGACCACGAGGGGCCCGCCCGCCGGGTCACCGTCGCCGCCTTCGCCATCGACACCACCGCCGTCAGCAACGCGCAGTTCGCCGCGTTCGTCCGGGTCACCGGACACCGTACCGACGCCGAACGCTTCGGCAGCTCCTTCGTCTTCCACCAGCTCGTCCACCCCGACGCCCGGCGCCACGTCGTCGGAACCGTCCCCGGAGCACCCTGGTGGCTCGGCGTGGAAGGCGCCTCGTGGTCAGCCCCCGAAGGCCCCGGCTCCGGCGTCGAGGACCGCGCCGACCACCCCGTCGTCCACGTCTCCCACGGCGACGCCCTCGCCTACTGCGCCTGGGCGGGACTGCGCCTGCCCACCGAGGCGGAGTGGGAGTACGCCGCCCGGGGCGGGCTGAACAGTGCCCGCTACCCGTGGGGCGACGAGTTCACCCCCGGCGGCGAGGAACGCTGCAACACCTGGCTGGGTGACTTCCCGCACCGCTCCGACCGGCCCGGCGGCGCCGGCACCGTACCCGTCACGGCCTACCCGCCCAACGGCCACGGACTCCACAACACCTCGGGCAACGTCTGGGAGTGGTGCGCCGACGCCTTCGGCCCCGGCGAACGCGTCATCCGCGGCGGCTCCTACCTCTGCCACGCCTCCTACTGCAACCGCTACCGGGTCGCCGCCCGCTCCCACAACACGCCCGACTCTTCCACCGGTCACGGCGGGTTCCGGTGCGCCCGCGACACGGGCCCGGCGACACCGTGAACACGCGGGCGCGCCCCGGCCGGAAGTCCACCGGGCCGGGGCGCGCTGTCGCGAGGGGTGCCGTACTGCGCCGTGTCCGACGCGCATCGCCGGACACGGCCCAGCCCTACTTGAGGTACACCAGCCCGTCCGTGGTGATGGCGGGCCGGCCGCTCGTGCCGACCACGACCAGCTTCACCGTGTGCTTCGCGGCGGTCGACCACGTGGTCGTCCAGATCGCGTCGCGGTACTTGGTGGTGGAGGACTTCAGGTCCACCGTGGCCGTCTTCCTGCCGTCGACGTAGACGTACACCTGCCCCGAGGTCGAGGCGCGCGAGACGACGAGCGCCGCCGACCGGCCGGTGAAGGTCCAGGTCATGCTCGCGTTCTTGGCGCTGCTGGAGTACGACTTCCCGCCCAGGTAGCTCGACGAGGACTTCGCGGTCCAGGTGCCCGTCCGGGTGGTGGAGGTCTCCTGGAGGATCACCGGGGTACCGGCCACGGACGCGGCGGCGGTGTTGCCCGCGCGGTCGTACGCCGTCATCTTCCAGGTCGTCGCCACGCCCGGCTTGGCGGTCTGGGCGGCGCCGGTCGTCGTCGGAGTGAAGGTCTTCGCCACCGGGGCGGTGAGCCGGACCTCCTTGAGCGCGATCCCGTCCGCGGCCTTCCACTTCAGCGTGAGGGGAACCGCCGTGGTGCTCACCGTGCCGGCGCTCAGTGCCAGCGAGGGCTTCGTGGTGAAGGAGGGCGCCGTCTTCTCGGCGACCACGGTCGCGGCGGCCGAGAGCGGAGAGACCTTGCCCGACTGGTGCGTCGCGCGGACCTGCACCTTGTGGGTGCCTACGGCGAGCGTCGCCGAAGCGGAGGTGGTGGCACCGTTCGTGGTCGCGACCACCCTGCCGTCCACCAGCAGCTCGTACTTGGCGACGAGGGCGGCCGGAGTGGCCGACTTCCAGGCGACCTTGACGCTCGACTGCGTGTACGTCGTCCCGCCCGAGGTGCTGCTCCCAGTGACCGAGGAGACGGCCAGACCGGTGACCGGACCCGCCGCGGCGGAGCGGATCGCGCCCAGCTGCCCGTAGAGCGCGGTGCCGGGGCACTCGGTGTTGTAACCGTCGCGGTGACCGGAGATCTGCTTGAAGGCGTAGGTCTTCCCGGCGGTGTACGAGATGCCGGTGCCGCTCTTCTGGGTCGCCCCGGCCACCAGCGTCGTCGTGCCCGCCGGATCGCCCCGGTACTGACCGAGCTTCCACGCCGCGAGCCGGGCCACCGCCGTGGTCGCCGCAGTGGCGGCCTTCGTGTCGCTGTACATGCCGATGACGGCGATACCGGCCGTCTCACGGTTGAAGCCGTAGGTGTGGGCGCCGAAGACGGGCTTGTCCACACCGCCCTTGCGGCCCTCGAAGATCGTGCCGCACTTGTCGACGATGAAGTTGTAGCCCAGATCCTTCCAGCCGTTCGACTGGACGTGGAAGGCGTGCAGACTCCGCATGATGGCGGGGGAGTCCGCGCAGTTGTAGTCGTTCGTCTGCGCGGTGTGGTGCACGAACACGGCCTTGACCGACGTCGTGTACTCCGGCGCCTCGTCATTGAGCGCCTCGTTCGCGCCCCAGGCGGCCCTGCTGACGATCGGCGGCCTCGGCATCGTCGACACCGGACCGGTCGACGCGGACGGCGTGGGACTGGCGACTGTCGGTGTCGGGCCCGGGGCGGTCGGGGTCGGCGTCACGCTCGGCGCCCCGGTGGTCGGCGCGGCCGTCGTCGGCTCCGACGTCGGCTCGTCGGTGGCCGTGCCGGGCAGGCCGCCGGTCTCCGGGGTGGCCCCGGTGTCCGCGGGGGCGGGAGTCTCCGGCGCCGACGCGGTGTCGGTCGGGGTGGGCTCGGCGGTCTCGCCGTCCTCGCCGGAACCCTCCGTACCCTCCGTCATGTCCTGCGTGTACGCGGCGGTTTCCGCGTCGAGCCCGGAGGCGCCGGGGTCGACCGTGTCCAGGCGGAGACCGGCGGGCAGACCTGCGGAGGAGCTGCCCCCGGAGGTCACCCGGACCTCCACGCCGTTCGACGCCCCGACCCAGCGGGGCTCGGTGGTGCCCCGTACACCGGCCTGGCCGGTCTCGGTGCGCCCGTCGATGTCGGTCGCCAGCGGCAGCCAGCCGGTCCATTCGCCGGTCGCCACCGAGCGGGTCCGCGCCTCGACGGTGCCGGATATCCTCGCCGCCGGGTCGGTCCAGGTGACGCCCAGCAGGCTGAAGGGCTTGGTGTCCTTCTGCTCGAAGTCGGCGGTGGTCCCGTCCGCCGACACCTTGAGCTCGTTCTTGTGCACGTCGACCTGCGCCGGGGCGGATTTGGCGTCCACGCCCCCGTGGGCGCCGTCGGTGCCGGTGACCCCCTGGAACACGAGGACACCCGCCACGGCCGCCGTCGCGACGGCAGCCGTGGCCCATACTCTTCGCTTCGATCTCACGTTTGATTCCCCGAGGACGATGATGAGAGAGCGGCGATCCGCAGGCCGGGGTCTTCCCGGGGCATGGTCGGTGTGACGTCCGCGCGGGACGTGGCGACCCTCAGGAACCGGCCGACCTGTGGTGCCGGAGGGGACAGTCTTGCATGAGAAAACACCCGATCGAGTGAACTCTTGACCAGGTGTAGGTCAAGGCGTTGACAGGACAATCTTGAGGTGCGGGATGCGGCTCCCGGGGTTCCGCCGCCGAAATTCCGGAAGCCGCATGTCTTCGGCGCCTCGCACGCCGCTCGGATCCCCCGGAGTTCTCTCCTCAGGACCCACTCAGGACCCACCGGACGCTTGCGGCGCCCGGTGAGGGGATCGTGCGGGACCGTTCACGCGGGCCGTTCACGCGGGGCCGTTCACGTGGGACCGTTCACGCGGCGAAGAACCGGGAGAGCTCGCTCCGCTCCTCCGGCTCCACCAGGTCCGGGCGGGTGTAGCGCTCGGCCCGTGCGTGGTAGTCGAAGTCGCCCCGCACGAGGCCGCGGTAGTCCCGCACGCACCGTTCGAGAGCGGTCCGCTCCGCACCCTCGATGCCGGCCGCGTCCATCTCCGCGGCCAGGTCCTTCTCCGCGCGCCGGACACGTTCCGCTATCCGGGCCAGTTGGATGCCGGCCTCGTCGATGGCTTCCTGGAGCGTGCAGCCGCGGTCGCGCTGGATGAGGCGGACGGCATTGTGCTCGTAGCCCATCGCCGCCTCCTTCTCGAAGGAGCAGATGTCGTTGCAGAGACCTGAATGATCGGTCACCGCGTCCCGGAGTGCGACGTATGCGGGAAGGCTTCTGGCGGCGTCCGTGAGATCGATGCCCGCCGTGATCTCGTGGAGATCGAGGAAGGGCTGCATCGCCACGGAATCCCGGCGGTGCTTCACGAATTCGGCCCGGGTCGGCACCTGTCCGGCGGCCCGTCCGACCGCTTCGGCGTAGTACGTCCAGAGCCAGGCCACGGTGTCCCTGCGGAACTGGCGTACCCAGGCCGTCGACCGGTCACGGTACGTGCGGTTCCGCAGCTCCTCCAGGGTCAGTTCCATGGCGGAGTGCGCCACGGCCCCGTCGAGTACCTCGACGAGCCTCGTGATGGCGGAGCCGCACATCCGGGGATCCCGTCCGGCGGGTCCGTCGTCGAATTCGTCGTCGACCAGAAAGGCCCAGAAGAGCCACTGGCAGAACAGGTCGAGATGCTGCTGGGACGCGGTCGGGAAGATGAGGGAGATCCACAGCTCCGGCCGGGTTCTGATCATCTTCTTCCGGGCCACCGGAGAAAGTTCCACGCCATGGAAGTCCGCCCATCTCCAGGCGGCCACCTTGGTCTTCTCCAGACCCGGATTGCATCCGGCGCTGGCGAACGGCATGTGAAACGCCGGTAAGGCGATCTGGCTCATTGATACCCCTCGTCAAGACGGTGTGGATGGAGGGTGGGTTCGGCGGGCGGTCGTGGGGCACACGGAGCGCGAAGCCCTCGGGAGCCGACGGAACAGGGCGTTCCGGAATCCGTTCCTTTGGCCAAGGCGTCACCCTGCGAGGTGGGACGGTTGTGGTGGTTCCTCCCTCTTCCTTCTCCCTGTCGTACCGGGACCGCCGAACGGGTGTATTCGGCGGTCGGGTGGAACCGGGCCCCGGACCAGCGCGTCACCATGCGTGACGCCCAGTCAACCCTGGGCGAGCGGCTGGGGGAAGTTGCCCGTGACCGAAATTGTATGGTGCCGCCGAATGGTGGTGACTTTATGAGCGGTTGATGACCGTCGTAGTCCACTCCGTGGCGTACCCGCGTCAATCTCACGCGTACTCATCCGTCTCACGGCGCGATCCCGGCGAGCCCGCCCACCGATGTCCCGAAACCGTCGGCGCGCTCCCCGCGATCCCCCGGCCCACCGCCGGAATCCTTGGCACCACTGCCCTCCGGCACCCTCCCGCGGTCCGGCTGCCGACCGCCGGACGCCGGCCCCGGCCCGTCCTCCGTCCGTACGCCCCCCGATGGCGCGAGCGCGTCGAGGGTCCCAAGGTGGGGTGAGGCGAAGTCGTGTTCGAAGGGCGGTGGTGGAGCAGTGCCGGACGACGACCTCCCGTCGGCGGTCCCCCCGGGCGACCCGGCACCCCCCGCTCTGCTGCACGCCCTCGTGACCGCCCCCGTCATCCGTACGTACGTGGTCGACGGTGACCTGCGCATCGTCCGGGCCGGCGCGCTGACCTTCGGCGAGGCCCCGGACCACGTGGTCGGCCGGCTGCTCACCGACGTCTTCCGGCTGGAGGACCCGGACGCGGCGGCACGCGCCCTCGGACCGGCCGCCCCGGCGCCCCCCGCCGCCGCGTCGCCCCCCGCGCCCCGGCCGGACGCATCCGCGCGGGGCGCCCGGGCCGCGCACCCGGGCGAGGGCGGCACCGGCCCCGTCGGCGTGGCCAGGGCGCACCGCACCGACCCGGCCGGCACCGACCGCACCTTCGCCGTCGCCTTCCACCCGCTGGCGGCCGGCTCCGGCGCGGACGCCGCCGCACTGCCGGACGCCTCCGCCCCGGGACCGGCGGCGCTGCTCGTGCTCGCCGCGGACATCACCGCCCAGGAGCGCAGCTCCGCCCGCGCCGCGGCCCTCGACGCCGTACGCGAACGCGTCGGCCAGTCCCTCGACCTCGCCGTCACCTGCGAGGAACTGGTCAGGGCGCTCGTCCCCGGGTTCGCCGACATCGCGGTCGTCGAGATCGTGGACGACGTGCTGCGCGGCGCCGACGCCCCCGCCGGCCCGCCACCCCGGGGCACCCCGCTGCGCCGCATCGCGTTCCGGGGCCCCCTCGGAGCCGGCGGAGCCGCCCACCCGGTGGGCGACGTACGGGAGATGCCGCACCCGACCCCGTACTCCCTCTCCCTCCAAGACCTCAGCCCCCGCCTGGTGCAGCTCGCCCCCGGACTGCCCTGGTACGACACCGATCCCGACCGGGCCAGGTCCATCGAGGAGTTCGGGTCGCACTCGATGATCGTCGCGCCCCTGGCGCTGCGCGGCACCGCGTTCGGCGTCGTCAGCCTCTACCGGTGCGGCGGGAGCGAGCCGTACGACGAGAGCGACCTCTCCTTCGGGGTGACGCTCGCCGCGCACACCGCGTTGAGCGTCGACAACGCGCGGCGCTACGAACGCGACCACACCGTCGCCTCCACCGTCCAGCGCCGACTCCTGCCGTCCGGTCCCGCGTCCCCGATCGCCGTCGACACCGCCCACGTGTACCTGCCCGGGCGCAACAGCGGCAGCTGGTTCGACACCATCTCCCTCTCCGGCGCGCGGACCGCCCTCGTCGTCGGCCGGGTCGACGGTCAGGGAGTGCAGACCGCGACGACCATGGGCCAACTGCGCACCGCGGTCCGCACGCTCGCCGCCCTCGACCTCTCGCCCGAGGAGCTGTTCTCCCGGGTCAACGACATCGCCGTCCAGCTCGCCGAGGAGCGGGCGGCGCTCCCCGTCGGCGACGCCCTGCGCCTGCGGCCCCTCAGGGCGACCTGCCTCTACGGGGAGTACGACCCGTTCACCCGGCTCTGGACGGTGGCCCGGGCCGGGGCGCCGATCCCCCACGTCGTCCGCCCGGACGGCACCCCGCAACCCTTCGACCTGCCCGACGGGCCACCGCTCTCCACGCCCGAGAACGCCCCCTTCTCGACCGCCGAGATCACCCTCGAACCGGGCAGCCTCATCGTCATGCACAGCGGCGGCAGCAACCTGCACGAACGCCCGGGCCTGCGCCCCGTCGACGAGGTGCTCGCGCCGACCGACCGGGACCTGCAGGAGATCGCCGACGCCATCATGTACAACTACCGGCCCGTCGCCCACCCGGAAGGCGCGGTGCTGCTCCTCGCCCGTCCCACCGAGGTCGGCCCCGCCCAGGTGGTCACCATCGAGCTCGCCCCCGACGCGGGCGCCCCGGCGAAGGCCCGTAACCTGACCCGCTCGCACCTGATCGAGTGGAAGGTCCCCAAGGACGCGCTGTACGCGGTCGAGCTGATCGTCAGCGAGCTCGTCACCAACGCCGTGCGCTACGGCACCCCGCCGCTCTCCCTGCGCCTGGTCCGTACCCAGACCCTCACGTGCGAGGTCCGCGACGCCAGCCTCGTCGCCCCCCACCTGCGCCACGCCCGAGCCGGCGACGAGGGCGGCCGGGGCCTCTTCATCATGTCCCAGCTCGCCTCCCGCTGGGGCACCCGCTACACCCACGACGCGAAGATCATCTGGGCCGAGGTGGAGCTGTAGAGAGGCTCCCTCACAGGTCACGGGGGTTGTCGAAGTTGGCGGAGTGTTGGGCAGCCGGTCGCCGGTGCGACATGCCCCCGCACCGGTGGGCTTCCTAGCGTGCGTGCATCCACCTCGATTCGTTGCTGGGAGCACGTATGCACACCACCCCTGACGGCAGCCCCGACGCCCCGGAGCGGAGCCTGTCGACGGAAGCGGACGCACACTCGGCCGACTGCGGCTGTCCGCGTACCGCCGATCTCGACGGGGAAGGGCTCGCGGCCAGGAGCCGGCGCACCTTCCTGCGCGGCGCCGGTGTGCTCGGCGCGGGGGCCGCCGCCACGGCGACCGGACTGCTGGGTGCGACACCGGCCTTCGCGTCGGGGGCGTCCGAAGCGCGTCACGAGAAGAAGACCGGCGCCGGCAAGCGCGGCACGTGGAGCCCGGACCCGGAGAACCCACGGTTCACCTTTGTGGTCATGCCCGACACGCAGTACATGTTCGACATCGACCGGATCCACCCGGCCCCGATGGAGGCATCCTTCCGGTACGTGCTCGACCCGGCCGGCCGGGCCGGCGGCAACGACGAGAACATCGTCTTCCTCGCCCACCTCGGCGACGTGACCAACAACGGCCACGCCGAGGAGTACGCCGCCGTCACCAAGGTGTTCGACATGCTCGACGACGCGGGCGCCGCGTACGGCGTGCTGGCGGGCAACCACGACGTGGGCGGGGACGACCAGCGCGGCCGCACGCCGTACCTGGACACCTTCGGCCCGGCGCGCGCCAGGAAGTCGCCCGCCCACCACTCCTCCAGCCCCGACGGCTACAACACCAGCCACATCTTCCGTGCGGGCGGGCGCAGTTGGATGGTCCTCTCCCTCGACTGGCGCATGTCGGCGGCGGGGTTCGCCTGGGCCAACGCCGTCATCAAGGCGAACCCGACCCTGCCGGTGATCGTGACGACCCACGAGATCGTCGGCTCGTACGACGACGGCTCCGCCGAACTCTCGGCGTACGGGCAGCAGATGTGGGACGGGCTGATCAAGGACAACGACCAGATCTTCCTCACCCTGAACGGCCACTACTGGCCGCCCGGCTCCACCGTGATGAAGAACAGCGCCGGCAACGACGTGCACCTGCACATCACCAACTACCAGGACCGCTACTACGGCGGCTCCGGCATGCTGCGCTCGTACCGCTTCGACCTCAACCGGGGCCGGATCGACATCGCCACGTTCTCGCCGTGGATGCGGGAACGCGCGGCCGAGGACGAACTGAACGCCGCCGCCGCCCAGGAGATCGAACTGACCTCCCCGGTCGACTACTTCTCCATGGACATCGACTTCGAGAAGCGCTTCGCCGGCTTCGCCCCCGTCCCGGCGCGGGCGCCCCGCGCCGCCCGGCGGATGCTGATCCCCGGCACCCTCGCGTACTGGCGGTTCGACGGCTCCGGCGCCGAGGGCGGCAGCCTCCCCGCCGGTACGGTCGTCCAGGACCAGGCGGGCCACGGCAACGACCTCGTCCTCCAGCAGGTCCCGGGCGCCGCCGCCAACGCCCTGACCTGGACCGGCGACCACCACCCCGACCAGCCCGGACACGGCGGCCTCGTCTTCGCCGGCCAGGGCAACCCGGTGGCCGGCGCCTACCTCCGTACCGTCGACAAGGCCCCCGTCAACGCGGAGACCTTCCCGCACGGCTACACCATCGAGCTGTTCTTCAAGGTGCCCGCCGACTGGAACGGCGGACGCAACGGCTGGTCCTCGATGCTCAGCCGCGCCGGCACCGCCGCCGAGGCCGGGAAGAACGGCCCGACGTCGACCGCCGACGAACCGGTCATGACACTGGGGCTCAGCGGCTCCCTGGAGATCCAGTGGAACGCCTACCCGCTCAACATGGACGGAGCGACCACCGCGTGGAGCCACCTGCTCCAGCAGCAGGAGTGGTGGCACGTCGCCGTGGTCAACGACGGCAAGGTCAGCAAGCTCTACGTGAACGGCTGCGAGGAGGGCCGCAACCCCACCTCGAAGGCGGTCGGCCTGGCCTCGCTCCACAAGCCGTTCCTGGTCGGCGGCTACCAGTGGGCGGGTGCGGTCAGCCAGGTCTTCCACGGCACCCTCGGCGACGTACGCATCGTCGACCGGGCGCTGCGGGTGGACCAGTTCATGAACGCCTGAGCGGGGCGGGGGCCGGGAGGGGCCGGGTGGGGCACGTTTTCGCGTGTTCCACCGTGCCCCGGGACGCTGCCGGATCCAGAGAGCGTGCGACTCCGAGGCTCCAGCCTCACGCGGGTCCGATGAAGTACTCCTGCCACGCTTCCCCGTCGCACGGCTTCTGCACGGCCTCCCGCGTCTGGCTGACGATGGACACGCACAGGCCCGAATGGGCCGGGCGGATGCGGTAGCCGCCCGGCACGGGCTGGTCGACCGCTTCCATCCGGAAGTGCTGGGAGAGCCGCGTTGCTCCGCAGTCGTCCCACGGCGCCAGGAAGTCCTTGACGACCCCGCTGTCCACCACGGTGAGACAGCCGATGGCGGCGTCGTCCGGGTTTTCCCACTGGATGTAGAAGAGTCCGTCGCCGACCGCTTCGAGACGCGTCCTCGGCTGGGTGCTCCCGGTGCACGGGCCCTGGACGGCGACGGCGCTCGGGTAGAGACCCTTGGCGTCGTGTCCCTCGGTGAGGCACGAGGCGGGCGAGCCGACCGGCTGAATACGGGACCAGCCCGGGGCGGGACTCCGGGCCGGTTCGGCCGGGGAGACCGCAGAGGGAGTCTGGGCCGCCGTGCCGGTGGACGGCGACGAGGAGCCGTGGGACACGAGTATCCAGACACCGACGGCGACCAGCAGAGCGGTTGCCGTGCCCCACAGGAGTGGTAGGCGGGGGAAGGACGGCCGTCCGCCCTCCGGGCGAGGAGCGGGCGGGGCCCCGGGGCGCGGACCGGCCCCGGGAGCGTGGGTGTCACGCGCCGAGATCCTTCGCCGAGCCTCCAGCCAGAGGTTCACCTGCTCGCCCGCTCCGCACGCGCGGACGAAAGCGGTCAGGGTCTCCGGACGCGGAAGTGACTGACGGCGCAGGACTTCCGTGAGGGTGCTGTGCGTCAGTACGTCGCCGTGCACCTCCGCCATCTGTTCCAGCTGTCGGAGGGTGAGCCCCGACCACTCCATGAGCTGCTGCATGGCCACGGCGAGTTCGGCCGGGCTCCGCGCGTTCCGCGGGTCCGGTCTCTCCTCAGCGTTCCGAGATTCCCGCGCCGGCGGATCCTGACTTCCCATGCCTGGAATCCTTGTGAGGAAATGCCTCCAGGACAAGGTCGGCTTCCGGACGATCGGACCGGCATCCCGCAGTCGCGGGCCATGTCCCGGCAGGCTCTTCCCGTATGCCCGACCGGCGCAGTTCTGGCGGCCTCGTCCCCCGCCGTGTCTCACCACACGGAACCGACCCTGCCGGAGAGCCAGCGGAGGCAACTGTCCGGGCTGTTCGACCGTCTTCCGGGCATGAGTGTTCCTCCCGCCGACTCGCTGCCGATTCCGCCGCCCTGGCCGTGCTGTGGTCACGGCGCACTTCCCGGGAACCCCGTCGGCTGCCGGGGGGTCCAGGTCACCGGCCACACCGCGTGCCTCGCTCACCTCGCCCCCGCCGAGCGTTCCGCCCATCTGGCCGGCCTTGCCCCCGGCGCCGCCGTCGATCACCGTGGCACCCGGTTCGCCGACTGGCTCCTGAGGGAACTCCTCGACGTCCTCACCGAACCCGGTACCGAGGCTCCCCGCATCGGCACAGCCCTGTTCGACGGCGCGACGTTCCTGGGTGACGCCAGGTTCCTGGACACGACGTTCGAGGGAACCACCAGTTTCGAGAGAGCGACCTTCGAGGGAGTGGCGAGATTCGACAGGGCGACATTCAAGGGGCGGGGCGGGTTCGAGGAGGCGAGGTTCCGGGACCACGCCACCTTCATGGGAGCGAGGTTCGAGGAGGAAGCCGAGTTCCGTCGTGCGACGTTCTCCGACGATGCCGAGTTCGGGCGGGTGGCGTTCGGGCGCAACGCCTGGTTCCACACGACGACCTTCTCGGGTTATGCCGGATTCACGGACGCGGCTTTCGCGGGTCTCGCGGCGTTCCTGGGCGCGACCTTCGCGGGCGACGTGTTGTTCCACGGGGCGACCTGCTGGGAACTCGCCTCGTTCAGGCGGACCACCTTTCGGCACCGGGCGGGGTTCGAGGCGGCGTCCTTCGGGACGGTCGACTTCGCCGAGGCCGTCTTCACCACCGCCGCGGTGGTCGGACCACTGGTGTGTACCGGCGGGGTGGTGCTGTCCGGAGCGGTCTTCGCCGCCCCGGTGACCCTCTCCATGGCCGCGAGGAACCTGGAGTGCCGGCGTACGCGCTGGGCGTCCACGGCCGAGCTACGTCTGCGCTACGCCTCCGTCGACTTCGCCGACGCGGTCTTCGAATACCCCCTGACGATCGCGGCGGAAGCCGAGCCCTTCGTCTTCACGGACGGTCAGGTGGTGGAGGAACACACCCTCACCGGCGCACCCGACGCCGCGGTGCGGCTGACGTCGTTGCGGGGTGTGGACGCGGCGCACCTGGTTCTCGCGGGCGTCAACCTGGCGGACTGCGTGCTCACCGGGGCCGTGCATCTGGATCAGGTCCGGCTGGAGGGCGCCTGTAGCTTCGGCGACGTGCCGTCCGGCACGAACTGGCGGCACGGGCTACCTGTGCGCTTCACCCGCCGCCGCACTCTTGCCGAGGAGCGCTCGTGGCGTGCCCGTCAGCCTCGTGCGGCCCCTGGGTGGGGAACGGAGATGCCGGGCGCGCGGAAGGTGGGGCCGGAGCAGCTGGCACCGGTGTACCGGGCGCTGCGAAAGGCCTTCGAGGACGGCAAGAACGAGCCGGGAGCGGCGGACTTCTACTACGGCGAGATGGAGATGCGCCGCCACGACCGCACCGTTTCGACGCGCCCCGAGCGTGGGCTGCTGTACCTCTACTGGCTGCTCTCCGGGTACGGGCTGCGCGCGTCACGCGCACTGGGGTGGCTCGCCGTCGCCGTGTTTCTCACGATCTTCTTCCTGATGGGATTCGGTATCCCGGAAAACTCGGCGAAGCAGGAAGCGACGGGTACGGTCCCACCGGGCGGAGGCCGCGTCGTCTTCGAGATCGACAGGGAGGCCCCGCTGAATCCGACCGGTTCCAGGTACACCACCGAGCGGTTCGAGAAGGCGTTCAACGTGACCGCGAACTCGGTCGTCTTCCGCTCGTCCGGTCAGGACCTGACCACCGCCGGCATCTACATCGAGATGGGCTCCCGGCTGGCCGAGCCGGTCCTGCTCGGCCTTGCCGTCCTCGCCGTACGCAACCGCGTCAAGCGCTGACCGAGGCGCCGACGTCCCGCCGCTCCCGTCGTGACAGCACCGGCAGCCGTGCAGGCGCCTGCCGGTGACCGCCCGCTCAGCACTCGATGATGTTCACCGCGAGCCCGCCCCGGGCGGTCTCCTTGTACTTCACGGACATGTCCGCGCCGGTCTCCTTCATGGTCTTGATGACCTTGTCCAGGGAGACCTTGTGGGTGCCGTCGCCGCGCAGGGCCATCTTCGCGGCGGTGACGGCCTTGACGGCCGCCATGCCGTTCCGCTCGATGCAGGGGATCTGGACGAGGCCGCCGACCGGGTCGCAGGTGAGGCCGAGGTTGTGTTCCATGCCGATCTCGGCGGCGTTCTCGACCTGCTCGGGGGAGCCGCCGAGGACCTCGGCAAGCGCGCCGGCGGCCATGGAGCAGGCGGAGCCGACCTCACCCTGGCAGCCGACCTCGGCACCGGAGATCGAGGCGTTCTCCTTGAAGAGCATGCCGATCGCGCCCGCCGCGAGGAGGAAGCGGACGACGCTGTCGTCCTTCTCCTCGGGGGTGGCGCCGCCGGCCGCGAAGTTCATGTAGTAGTGCAGGACCGCGGGGATGATGCCGGCCGCACCGTTGGTGGGAGCGGTGACGACCCGGCCGCCGGCGGCGTTCTCCTCGTTGACCGCCATGGCGTAGAGGGTGATCCACTCCATCGCATGGGTCTGCGGGTCGCCCTCGGCGCGCAGCTGGCGGGCGGAGTTCGCGGCGCGGCGGCGGACCTTGAGGCCACCGGGGAGGATGCCCTCGCGGGACATGCCCCGGCCGACGCACGCCTGCATGACCCGCCAGATCTCCAGCAGGCCGGTACGGATCTCCTCCTCGGTGCGCCATTCCTTCTCGTTCTCCAGCATCAGCGAGGAGATCGAGAGTCCGGTCTCCCGGGCCAGGCGGAGCAGCTCGTCGCCGGTGCGGAAGGGGTGGGCGAGGACGGTGTCGTCGGGGATGATCCGGTCGGCGCCGACCGCGTCCTCGTCGACGACGAACCCGCCGCCCACCGAGTAGTACGTCTTCTCCAGCAGCAGCGCGCCGGTCTCGTCGTACGCGTGGATGGACATGCCGTTGGCGTGGTACGGGAGCGCCTTGCGGCGGTGCAGGACCAGGTGCTCGTCCGCGTCGAACGGGATCTCGTGGGCGCCCAGCAGGCTGATGCGGCCGGTGGTGCGGATCTGCTCGACCCGGGCGTCGGCGGACTCGACGTCCACGGTCCGGGGGGACTCGCCCTCCAGGCCGAGGAGGACCGCCTTCGGCGTGCCGTGGCCGTGGCCGGTCGCGCCCAGGGAGCCGTACAGCTCGGCGCGTATCGAGGCGGTCGGCGCGAGCAGGCCCTCGTTCTTCAGCCGGCGCGCGAACATCCGCGCCGCCCGCATCGGGCCCACCGTGTGGGAGCTGGACGGTCCGATGCCGATCGAGAACAGGTCGAAGACCGAAATGGCCACGGGGAGACTCCTAGCTGGGCGGACGCCGTTGTCCACCGGCGAAACGAAAAGTGGGGTGGGGGGAGCAGAGGGGAGCGGGGGAGGTGCCCCGTACGGAACGCGGCGGGGCACCGCGCTCACCTTCCAGTGTGCGCGATGCCCCGCCCGACCTGCGAAGAATGCCCGTGAACGGGCGGTCGCTACTTGCCCAGGCCGGAGTACAGCGGGAACTTCTCGGCCAGCGCGGCGACGCGGGCCTTCAGGTCCTCGGCGTCGAACGCGGGCTTCAGGGCCGAGGCGATGATCTCCGCCACCTCGGTGAAGTCCTCGGCCTGGAAGCCGCGGGTCGCCAGGGCCGGCGTACCGATGCGCAGGCCGGAGGTGACCATCGGCGGGCGCGGGTCGTTCGGGATGGCGTTCCGGTTGACCGTGATGCCGATCCCGTGGAGCCGGTCCTCGGCCTGCTGACCGTCCAGCTCGGAATTGCGCAGGTCCACCAGGACCAGGTGCACGTCGGTGCCGCCGGAGAGGACGGAGACGCCCACCTCGGTGACGTCCGGCTGGACCAGGCGCTCGGCGAGGATGCGGGCACCGTCCAGCGTGCGCTGCTGGCGCTCCTTGAACTCCTCGGAGGCCGCGACCTTGAACGACACGGCCTTGGCCGCGATCACGTGCTCCAGCGGACCGCCCTGCTGGCCCGGGAAGACCGCCGAGTTGATCTTCTTGGCGAGCTCCTGGGTGGAGAGGATCACGCCACCGCGCGGACCGCCGAGCGTCTTGTGCGTGGTGGTCGTGACGACGTGGGCGTGCGGCACCGGGTTGGGGTGCAGGCCCGCGGCGACCAGGCCCGCGAAGTGCGCCATGTCGACCATCAGGTACGCGCCGACCTCGTCCGCGATGCGGCGGAAGGCGGCGAAGTCGAGCTGGCGGGGGTAGGCGGACCAGCCGGCCACGATCAGCTTCGGCTGGGACTCCTTGGCGAGGCGCTCCACCTCGTCCATGTCCACGGTGCCGTTCTCACCGACGTGGTACGGGACCACGTTGTAGAGCTTGCCGGAGAAGTTGATCTTCATGCCGTGGGTCAGGTGACCGCCGTGGGCCAGGTTCAGACCCATGATCGTGTCGCCCGGCTTGAGCAGCGCGAACATCGCAGCGGCGTTCGCCTGCGCACCGGAGTGCGGCTGGACGTTCGCGGCCTCGGCGCCGAAGAGCGCCTTGATGCGGTCGATCGCGATCTGCTCGACCACGTCGACGTGCTCGCAGCCACCGTAGTAGCGGCGGCCCGGGTAGCCCTCGGCGTACTTGTTGGTGAGGACGGAGCCCTGCGCCTCCATGACGGCGACCGGAGCGAAGTTCTCCGAGGCGATCATTTCGAGGGTGGACTGCTGGCGGTGGAGCTCGGCGTCGACAGCGGCGGCGACGTCCGGGTCCAGCTCGTGGAGGGAGGAGTTGAGAAGCGACATCAGGCGGTCCCTTGGGTCTCAGTTGCCGGAGAACTCGGTGTATTCGTCGGCGGTGAGCAGATCCCCCGGCTCCTCCGCGACGCGAACCCTGAACAGCCAGCCACCCTCGAAGGGGGCGGAGTTCACCAGGGACGGGTCGTCCACCACGTCCTGGTTCGCCGCGGTGACCTCGCCGGTGACCGGCGAGTACAGGTCGCTGACGGACTTGGTCGACTCCAGTTCGCCGCAGGTCTCGCCCGCGGTCACCGTGGAGCCGACCTCCGGAAGCTGGGCGTACACGACGTCACCGAGCGCGTTGGCCGCGTACTCGGTGATGCCGACGGTCGCCACGCCGTCCTCGACGGCCGACAGCCACTCGTGCTCCTTGCTGTACCGCAGCTGCTGGGGGTTGCTCATGACCTGAATTCTCCTGTACGCGGGTGGGTGCTGATGAACGATGGTCTTACGGGATGAGACGCGACTGCGTCACGTTCGGCCCGACGGGCGGGGCGTGGGCGGGGCGTGGGGGCGGGGCGTGGGCGGGCGCGACGGGCCCCGACGCCTACTTCCGACGCTTGTAGAAGGGCAGGGCCACGACCTCGTACGGCTCGTGGGTGCCCCGGATGTCGACGCCGACACCCTCGGTGCCGGGCGCGGCGAACGCCGCGTCCACGTACGCCATGGCGATCGGCTTGCCCAGCGTCGGGGAGGGGGCGCCGGAGGTGACCTCGCCGATCACCTTGGCGCCGGTCCCGCCCACGGCGACGACGGGGTAACCGGCACGCGGCACCCGGCGGCCCTCGGCGACCAGGCCGACGAGCTTGCGGGGCGGGGCGGTCCCGGCGCGCTCGGCGGCTGCGGTGAGCGCCTCGCGGCCCACGAAGTCGCCCTCCTTCTCGAACTTCACGACCCGGCCGAGGCCCGCGTCGAACGGGGTCAGCGCGGTGGTCAGCTCGTGCCCGTACAACGGCATGCCCGCCTCCAGGCGCAGCGTGTCGCGGCAGGAGAGCCCGCACGGGATCAGGCCGTGCGGGGCACCGGCCTCGGTGAGCGCCTGCCAGAGGGCCTCGGCGTGCTCGGGGGCGACGAAGAGCTCGAAGCCGTCCTCCCCGGTGTAGCCGGTACGGGCGATGAGCGCGGGCACCCCGGCGACCGTGCCGGGCAGGCCCGCGTAGTACTTCAGCCCGTCCAGGTCGGCGTCGGTGACGGCCTTCAGGACGGCGGGGGACGCGGGGCCCTGGACGGCGATCAGCGCGTAGGCGTCGCGGTCGTCGCGGACCTCGGCGTCGAAGCCCGCGACCCGCTCGGTCAGGGTGTCCAGGACGAGCTGGGCGTTGCCCGCGTTGGCGACCACGAGGTACTCGTCCTCGGCCAGGCGGTAGACGATGAGGTCGTCCAGAATGCCGCCGTCCTCGCGGACGATCATCGTGTAGCGGGCCCGGCCGACGCCGACCGTGCCGATGTCGCCGACGAGCGCGTGGTTCAGGAAGCGGACGGCCTCGGGGCCGGTGACGGCGATCTCGCCCATGTGGGAGAGGTCGAAGAGCCCGGCGCGGGTGCGCACCGCGTTGTGCTCGTCACGCTCGCTGGCGTACCGCAGCGGCATGTCCCAGCCGGCGAAGTCGGTCATGGTCGCGCCCAGCGAGCGATGCAGCGCATCGAGGGCGGTCGTACGGGGGGCGGTGCTCATGAGGTGGCTCCCAGGGCGCGCAGGGCATGACGACGAGGACGGTCCCTCCCCATCTGTCATCGGAACCTGAGAGGTTCGCCGAGAGGCCCCTGACGGGTCGGCTTGCACCTTGGGTGGAGCCGGTGACCGGCTCGCTTTTCAGATCTGCCTCATCCACGCGGTACGGGGCCTGAGAGATTCAAGGGAGGAACTTGCTCCTTCGGCGCCCGGCACACACGGTGGCCGGGACTCTCCCGCGTGGATTCAAACGGCCGGTATGCAGTTGCGCGCACATCATCGCACGCACGGCGGGCAGCCCCGGCGCCCGGTACCCCCGCCCCTGCCGCCGCCCGGCCTCCCGTCCGGGAGACTTGCCGCGCATTACCTTTTCTTTACACTTTGTGGGCAGGTGCTGGGGTGACTCGACAGGGGGAATGCCGATGTCGTTGCGACCGTACGCGGGGGTGGTGCGGTGGGGGGTCGCGGTGCGGCAGGCACCGCCCGCCGCCGAGAAGGAGCCGCCGGCCGTGCGCGACCTGCGCGGTGGGGCCGGGGACGGACCGCGGCGGCTGGAATTCGCCCCCGGGGACCTCGTCGTCGTCTCCGGCCTGCCCGGCAGCGGCAAGTCCACCCTGATCCGGCGTGCGGTCACCACCCGCGCCATCGACTCCCAGGACACCCGGGACCGCTTCACGGCGGCCCTGCCCCGCTTACTCCCGTACGCCCTCTACCGCCCGCTGGTCCGCGCAGCCCATTACTACGGGCTGCTCCGGGCGCTCCGCTCCGGCGAGGCGGTCGTCGTCCACGACTGCGGGACCCAGACCTGGGTCCGCCGCTGGCTGGCCCGCCACGCGGTGCGCCGGGGCCGCACCCTCCACCTGGTGCTGCTCGACGTGACCCCCGAGACGGCCCGGGCGGGCCAGCGCGAACGCGGACGCGGCGTCTCCGGCTACGCCTTCGCCCGGCACCGGCGCGCGGTCGGCCGGCTGCTGCGCGACACGGAGCGCGGTCTGCTGCCCCCGGGCTGCGCCTCCGCCGTGCTGCTGGACCGCCCGGCGGCGGGGGCGCTGCGGGCCATCGCCTTCCCGCGCCCGCCCGTCGGCGGCGCCCCGTCGCCGCCGGTTCCGGCGTCGGTGCCGGTGCCGGGACGCCGACGCCCGTCGGCGGTTACTGTTTCTGCCGCAGGACACGGTCGAGTAGAGGACACAGAGGCAGTGGACATCCCGGCACAGATGCCGCCCCAGCAGCTCCAGGGGTGGCCGGCGAACGAGCTCGAAGAAGTACTCAGCGCCTCACTGGGCGTCCCCGAGGCGACCGGCCGGCTCGTCGAGGTGCTCGGCCGCAGCCAGGTCTGGATTCCGCTGCCCAACGGCGGCAGTCCCGCCAGTGCCGACCTCGACCTGCCGACGATCGAACTCGACGGCGCCGCCTTCGTCCCCGTCTTCAGCTCCGAGGCGCAGTTCCTCGGCTGTGCCGGCACCCACCTCTCCTTCGCCGTCGCGCCGGCCCGCGAATTCGCGCGCGGACTGCCCCCGCAGCTCGGCATCGCCGTGAACCCGGGCGGGGCGGTCGGGCTCCCGCTGCCCCCCGCCGCCGTCGCCGAGCTCTGCCGCACCGGGAACACCCCGCTGGACGGACCGGCCGGCGGCGGCCGGGTGCGGCTGTGGGAGCCGGACTGGAAGGAGGAGCCGGTCGACTTCCTCGCCGCCGTCTCCGCGGAGTTCCGGCAGACCGGCCTGGTCGCCACCGCCCGGCGGGCCCTGGCCAGCATCGAGGGCGGCGACCCCGTCCTCTTCATCGGTGTCACCGGATTCCAGGCGTCGATGTGGGACGAGACGACGCGGAGCGTTCCCCTGGAGGCGCTGGGCCGCGCGCTCGGCCGCGTACAGGTGCCGTGGCCCGTCAACCTCGTCCTGCTCGACGTGGCCCAGGACCCGGTCGGCGACTGGATGGTGGAGAAGGTGCGGCCGTTCTTCCAGTGAGTCGTCCTTGAGTGAGTCGTCCTTCCGGCTGAGCCGCTCCGCCGGTGAACCGCTCCGCCGGTGAACCGCTCCGCCGGTGAACCGATTTCCCCGTGAGTCTCCCCGTGCGCCGTTCACCGGCGGGCCGTTCTCCCCGTGAGCCGTTCATCCTGGAGGGCGGAGAGCGGCCGTGCCGTACGGGCCGGCCGCCCTTCTCCGGAGGCGGGCCGCGGGCCCGCCGTTGTCCGTCATGTCAGGTGGTGGCGTCAAGTCGGTGTCAGTAAGGGCGCATAAGCTGGTTTGATGGCGAGGTCGCTCCCGCACGCCCGGGGGCGTCCGCGCGACACGGTGAATCGACGAGGGGCGGGACCCAGGGTGAGTGCGTCAGGCACGGCGGCGGCCGGGCAGGTCGAACACATGCTGCGCCAGGTGACCCCGGGGCGCTTCGACACGTACGAGGAGCTGTTGAAGGCTCTTTCGGACGGCCAGGTCTGGATGCTGCTCTGGCACGGCACGGCCGGCTCCCCGGACGCCCAGTACGGCAACATCGGGGTGGACGGCCTCGGTTACGCCCCTTGCGTCACCTCTCCCCAGGAGCTCGCCGCCAGCGGCTGGAACCGCGCCCACGAGGTGATCACCGGCCGGGAGATCGCCCGCTCGCTCTTCCCCGACCACTGGGGAATCTGGCTCAATCCGCACACCCCCGGTGGCGGCGTCGGCATCCCCTGGCTGGACCTGCGCCGGATCGCCACCGGGCTCGACCGGCTTCCCGCAGGCCCGCTCACCCTCTCCGAACCCGCCGTCGAGATCCCGCAGTTCTACGCGCTGCTGTCCCAGAACGCGCACCGCACCCCGGCGATCCGCTCGCTGCGCCGCGCCTGGGTGCAGCCCGCGCTCGGCGCCCCCTACCTCGCCATCGGACTCGACCTCTACGACACCGGACGGGCCGCCGTGGAGTCGGCCCGCGCCATGATGGGGCAGACGATCGGCGCCGTCCCGGACGGGCTCCCCGTCTCCACGGTCGCGATGTCCGACGACTACGACCCGGTCGCGATGTGGCTGCGGGCCAACGCCCGTCCGTTCTACGACCGGGAGGCGCACGCGGCTCCCGCGCAGGCGCCGGTCACCGGCGGCTACGGATACCCGCAGCGCGGGGCCTACTGAGCGGGACGTCCCGCGTGGGGCAGACCTGAGCCGGGCGTCCTGAGCGGGGCTTCCTGAGCGGCACTTCCTGAATAGGGCTTCGTGAGCGGGACGTACGGGGCCGGACGGGCCGAGCCGCACGTACCGGGCCCCGGTTCCTGGGCGATGTGACGCCCCGACGGCTCCCGGGCCGGGAAGAAACCCTCCTGTGTGCGTCCGCCCTTCGCTGTCCTTCCGCCGCCCTTGCGCTGTCTCTCCGTCACCCTTCCGGCGAGGCGGAGGAATGACCCCTTTTTCTTCCGGTCACGCCGACCGACCGTCATGTCCGCTTGGCGGTTTCCGGGTGGTGAACACCGAACTCGTCTCCCTGTGCACCCATTTGTGCGTCGAGCGCCTACCGTTCGCGGGGTGTAACCCGGTGTTCGGATAACGGTAGACCCAGGACCGCATCACGGTTGCGCATACTTTCCCCGTCAGCTCTGGCGACTGATCGCGTACACGCTGAAGACTCCCGTGTCAGGCATGGGGTCGCCGATTCCGTGAGCGAGTACGCATCGAAGTTCAGCTGCTCAGCGGGGTCGCGTCATCTGCGGTCACTGGGCAATCTCATAGGCAAGGCGAGCCGTCGACAGCGGCATCGCAAAGGCCGGTGACCACCGGCTGGAAGGGTCAGGGCGCTGTGACCGCACCGATCGAGACCACCGGGGCGGCTGCCGGGGCGCAGCCGGAGGCTGTGCTCGACGAGGGCATCAAGTCCAAGGAGATCGAAGGGCGTTCGCTCGGACGGATCGCCTGGATCCGCTTCAAACGGGACAAGATCGCCGTTGTCGGTGGTGTCGTCGTCGTGCTGCTGATCGCGATCGCCGCCCTGTCCCGGCCGCTCCAGTCCCTGCTGGGACTCGATCCGAACGCCTTCCACCAGGACCTGATCGACAGCAGCACCTCGCTGCCGACGGGCGGCTTCGGCGGCATGAGCCTCGATCATCCGCTGGGCGTGGAGCCGAAGTTCGGACGCGACATCCTCGCCCGCATCCTGGAAGGGTCCTGGGTGTCCCTGGTGGTCGCGTTCGGCGCCACCGTGCTCTCGAACGTCATCGGCACCATCCTCGGTGTGGTGGCCGGGTACTACGGCGGGCGGGTCGACTCCGTCATCAGCCGCCTGATGGACACCTTCCTCGCCTTCCCCCTCCTGCTGTTCGCCATCGCCATCTCCGCGACGCTGCAGGGCGGTGCCTTCGGGCTCGACGGGCTGCCGCTCCACATCAGCGTGCTGATCTTCGTCATCGGCTTCTTCAACTGGCCCTACCTGGGGCGGATCGTCCGGGGGCAGACGCTGGCCCTGCGCGAACGCGAGTTCGTGGACGCGTCCCGCGGCATGGGGGCCGGCGGCCCCTACATCCTCTTCCGGGAGCTGCTGCCCAACCTGGTCGGCCCGATCATCGTCTACTCGACGCTGCTCATCCCGACCAACATCATTTTCGAGGCTTCGCTCAGCTTCCTGGGCGTCGGCATCCAGCCGCCCCAGGCGTCGTGGGGCGGCATGCTCAACCAGGCGGTCGACTACTTCCAGATCGATCCCCAGTACATGGTCGTGCCGGGCCTTGCCATCTTCGTCACCGTGCTCGCGTTCAACCTGCTCGGTGACGGTCTCCGCGACGCTCTCGACCCGCGCAGCCGCTGACTCCGTCCGCGGAGAGAGCTCCACAAGTTTCCGACAATGGAGGGGATTCCGACCATCATGCGAAGGTCATCACTTGCCGCTGTTGCGGCCCTGGGCAGCGTGACCCTGCTGCTCGCCGGCTGCAGCAAGGCAGACGACGGAAAGAGCGACGGCGGGATCAAGTCCGCCGGCGCGGACGCCGCGACGAAGGATGTCGTCAACGCCTCCACCGCGAAGGGTGGCACGGTCACCTACGCGATGTCGGACGTCCCGGACTCGTTCGACCCGGGCAACACCTACTACGCGTACATGTACAACTTCAGCCGGCTGTACGCCCGCCCGCTGATGACCTTCAAGCCGGACGCCGGCGAGAAGGGCAACACGCTCGTCCCCGACCTCGCTTCCGAGCCGGGCACCCAGAGCGACGGCGGCAAGACCTGGACGTACAAGCTGCGTGCCGGCGTCACGTACGAGGACGGGTCGCCGATCACGTCCAAGGACGTCAAGTACGCCGTCGAGCGCTCGAACTTCGCGCGTGACGTCCTCTCGCTGGGCCCCAACTACTTCCAGCAGTTCCTCGAGGGCGGCGACAAGTACACGGGTCCGTACAAGGACAAGAGCGCCGAGGGCCTCAAGTCCATCGAGACGCCGGACGACACCACGATCGTCTTCCACCTGAACCAGGCCTTCCAGGAGTTCGACTACCTGGTCGCCACCCCGCAGACGGCCCCGGTCCCGCAGGCCAAGGACACCGGCGTCGACTACGTCAAGAAGATCGTGTCCTCGGGCTCGTACAAGTTCCAGAGCTACACCGAGGGCAAGCAGGCCGTCCTGGTGCGCAACGAGAACTGGGACCCCAAGACCGACCCGCTGCGCAAGCAGTACCCGGACAAGATCGTCGTCAACCTGAAGGTCAACCAGTCGACGATCGACCAGGACCTCCAGTCCGGCGACACGCTGATCGACCTCCAGGGCAAGGGCGTCGAGACCCAGACGCAGGCGCAGCTGGTCAGCGACCCGAAGAAGAAGGCGAACACCGACAACACCTACGGTGGCCGCCTGGTCTACGCGGCGATCAACACCAAGGTGAAGCCGTTCGACAACGTCGAGTGCCGCAAGGCCGTGCAGTACGCCATCGACAAGGTCTCCGTGCAGACCGCCGAGGGCGGCAGCATCCGCGGTGACGTCGCCAGCACCGTCCTCCCGCCGGACATCACCGGTTACGAGAAGGCGGACGCGTACGCGACCGACGGCAACAAGGGCGACGAGGCCAAGGCCAAGGAGCACCTGAAGGCCTGCGGCCAGGACAAGATCACGACCAGCATCACCGCGCGCAGCGACCGTCAGGAAGAGGTCGACGCGGCCACGGCGATCATCGCGTCGCTGAAGAAGGTCGGCATCGACGCCTCCCTGAAGCAGTACCCGTCGGGCAAGTACTTCACCGACTACGCGGGCGTCCCCGCGTTCAACCTGAAGAACAACGTCGGCATCATCATGATGCAGTGGGGCGCCGACTGGCCGTCCGGCTACGGCTTCCTGCAGCAGATCCTGAACAGCAAGGCGATCGGCGAGTCCGGCAACACCAACCTCTCGCAGTTCGAGAACAAGACGGTCGACGCGAAGCTGGCCCAGGCCATCGCCACGCCCGACGTCGCCGAGCGCAACAAGCTGTACGCGGAGGTCGACCAGACCACCATGGACGAGGCGGTCCTCGTTCCGCTGACCTACTTCAAGGTCCTGCTGTACCGCTCGCCGTACGCCACCAACCTGGTGTCCACCTCGGCCTTCAGCGGTGAGTACGACTACCTCAACATCGGCACGACCAAGAAGTAGCAGCCCCGGAAGGCAGGTGAAGGCATTGGTTGCCGCAGGCCGAAAGGCCTGCGGCAACCGGCGCCGATCCCCGTGATCTCGTACATCCTCCGCCGGACGGTCGCGGCAGTGATCCTGCTGCTGGTCGTCACGGCGGTCACCTTTGGCATCTTCTTCCTGCTGCCCCGGCTCGCCGGCCAGACCCCCGACCAGCTGGCGCAGCAGTACATCGGCAAGAGTCCCACGGCCGCGGACATCGCGGCGGTCAAGCACAACCTCGGTCTGGACCAGCCCGTCTACCTCCAGTACTGGCACTTCATCAAGGGGATCGTCAGCGGCGCCACCTACGACCTCGGCCCCACCACGGCGCACTGTGACGCGCCGTGCTTCGGCTACTCCTTCAAGAACCACATCGAGGTCTGGCCGGAGCTCACCTCGCGCCTTCCGGTGACGCTCTCGCTCGCCGCGGGCGCCGCGGTGATCTGGCTGGCCTCCGGCGTCACGGTCGGAGTGATCTCCGCGCTCAAGCCGGGCTCGTTCTTCGACCGCACCTTCATGGGTGTCGCCCTCGCGGGTGTCTCGCTGCCCATGTTCTTCACCGGCCAGCTGGCGCTGCTGCTCTTCACCTACCAGTGGCCGATCTTCGGCCGGACGTACGTCCCGATCACCGAGAACCCGGCGCAGTGGGCCAACACACTGATTCCCGCCTGGTGTTCACTGGCGCTCCTGTACTCCGCCGTCTACGCGCGGCTCACCCGCTCGGGGATGCTGGAGACGATGAACGAGGACTTCATCCGCACGGCCCGCTCCAAGGGCCTGCCCGAGCGCACGGTGGTCGCCCGGCACGGCCTGCGCGCCGCGCTCACGCCGATCATCACCGTCTTCGGCATGGACCTCGGCCTGCTCCTCGGCGGCGCGCTGATCACCGAGCGGGTGTTCTCCCTGCACGGCATCGGCGAGTACGCGGTGCAGGCGATCACCGACAACGACCTGCCGCCGGTCCTCGGCGTCACCCTGATCGCCGCGTTCTTCGTCGTGCTCTGCAATCTCCTGGTGGACCTTCTCTACGCCGCCGCCGACCCGCGGGTGAGGCTCTCGTGACCGAACTGTCCAAGACCGGCGCAGCAGTGGGCGACCCGGTTCCCGCGGCCGGATCGGCGGCACCGACCGCCTTCCTCGAAGTGCGCGACCTCAAGGTGCACTTCCCGACCGACGACGGCCTCGTCAAGTCCGTCGACGGGCTCAGCTTCCGCCTGGAGAAGGGCCAGACCCTCTCCATCGTGGGCGAGTCCGGCTCCGGCAAGTCCGTGACCTCCCTGGCGATCATGGGCCTGCACCGGCTCGGCGCCCGGGGCAAGAACGTACGGATGAGCGGCGAGATCTGGCTGGACGGCAAGGAGCTGATCGGCGCCGCGCCCGACGAGGTCCGGCGGCTGCGCGGTCGCGACATGGCGATGATCTTCCAGGACCCGCTGTCCGCGATGCACCCGTACTACACGGTCGGCAACCAGATCGTGGAGGCGTACCGCGTCCACAACGACGTGACCAGGAAGGCCGCGCGCAAGCGGGCCGTCGAGCTGCTGGACCGGGTGGGCATCCCCGAGCCGGCCCAGCGCGTCGACAGCTACCCGCACGAGTTCTCCGGCGGCATGCGCCAGCGCGCGATGATCGCGATGGCGCTCGCCAACAACCCGCAACTGCTCATCGCCGACGAGCCCACCACCGCGCTCGACGTCACCGTGCAGGCGCAGATCCTCGACCTCATCCGGGATCTGCAGAAGGAGTTCGACTCCGCGGTCGTCCTCATCACGCACGACCTCGGCGTGGTCGCCGAGATCGCCGACCAGGTCCTCGTGATGTACGGCGGCCGGTGCGTGGAGCGCGGACCCGTGGACGCGATCTTCTCCCAGCCCCAGCACCCGTACACCTGGGGTCTGCTCGGTTCGATGCCCCGCATCGACCGGGAGCAGACCGAGCGTCTCGTCCCCGTCAAGGGCCAGCCGCCGAGCCTCATCAACGTCCCGTCGGGCTGCGCCTTCCACCCGCGCTGCCCGTACGCGGACATCCCCAAGGGCGGCATCACCCGTACCGAGCGCCCCGACCTGCAGGTGGTCGGCAGCGGGCACTTCTCCGCCTGCCACCTCCCGACGGAGGACCGCACGCGGATCTGGACCGAAGAGATTGCGCCGAAGCTGTGAGTGAGACGACGAACACGGACACGGCCGGGGCCGGGCTGCCGCGGCAGGCGAAGGCGGCCGAGGACCGGGAGGTGCTGCTGAAGGTCGAAGGGCTGGTCAAGCACTTCCCGATCAAGAAGGGCATCCTGCAGCGGCAGGTGGCCGCGGTGAAGGCCGTCGACGGTCTCGACTTCGAGGTCCGCAAGGGGGAGACCCTGGGCGTCGTCGGCGAGTCCGGCTGCGGCAAGTCGACCATGGGCCGGGTGATCACCAAGCTGATCGAGCCGACCGGCGGGAGAATCGAGTTCGAGGGCCGTGACATCACGGATCTGAAGACCGGCGCGATGCGGCCGCTGCGCCGCGACATCCAGATGATCTTCCAGGACCCGTACGGCTCCCTCAACCCCCGCCACACCATCGGCTCCATCGTCTCGGCACCGTTCAGGCTCCAGGGCGTGACGCCCGAGGGCGGGGTGAAGAAGAAGGTCCAGGACCTCCTGCAACTGGTGGGCCTGAGCCCCGAGCACTTCAACCGCTACCCGCACGAGTTCTCCGGAGGCCAGCGCCAGCGCATCGGGATCGCCCGCGCGCTCGCGCTCAACCCGAAGCTCGTGGTGGCGGACGAGCCGGTCTCGGCGCTCGACGTGTCGATCCAGGCGCAGGTCGTCAACCTCCTCGACGATCTGCAGAACGAGCTGGGTCTCACCTACGTGATCATCGCCCACGACCTCTCGGTGGTCCGGCACGTCTCGGACCGGATCGCGGTCATGTACCTCGGCAAGATCGTGGAGCTGGCCGACCGCGACTCGCTCTACAAGACGCCGATGCACCCCTACACCAAGGCGCTGCTCTCCGCGGTGCCGGTACCGGATCCGAAGCGCCGGGCGGCCAGGAGCGAGCGCATCCTGCTCAAGGGCGACGTGCCCTCGCCGATCTCGCCGCCGAGCGGCTGCCGTTTCCACACCCGCTGCTGGAAGGCGACGGAGGCGTGCACCACGCTGGAACCGCCGCTGGTCACGCTGAAGACCGGGCACCAGGTCGCCTGCCACCACCCGGAGAACGCGCCCGACCGGATTCCGGGCGAGACCGTGCTGGCGACGGCGCGGGACGCGGTGGAGATCGTGGCCCCGAAGCGGGCACAGGACCCGGACCCGGAACCGGCCGGGACCGCGGCCGAGGTGCCCGGGGACTCCGGGAACGCGGCCGGGCCGCAGGTCCCGGGCGCCACCGAGGACACGGGGGACGGCCCGAAGGAGTAGCACCGGCACAATTGGCCGGTGCTCACCGAACTGTTCACGCCCTCCGTCCAGCACGCGCTCGATGTCGTCGGGATCTTCTTCTTCGCGATCTCCGGCGCTCTGCTCGCCGTACGCAAGAACTTCGATGTCTTCGGCATCGCCGTTCTCGCCGAGGTGACCGCGCTGGGCGGAGGGCTCTTCCGTGACGTGATCATCGGAGCGGTGCCGCCGGCCGCCTTCACCGACCTCGGCTACTTCCTCACCCCGCTGATCGCGGCCGTCCTGGTCTTCTTCCTCCACCCGCACGTCGAACGCATCCAGGTCGGCGTCAACGTCTTCGACGCCGCGGGGCTCGGCCTCTTCGCCGTGAGCGGCACGATCAAGGCGTACGACTACGGGCTAGGCCTGACCGCCGCCGTCGCACTCGGCCTCGCCACCGCGGTCGGCGGGGGTGTCCTGCGGGACGTGCTGGCCAACGAGGTGCCCTCGCTGCTGCGCTGGGACCGGGACCTGTACGCGGTACCCGCCCTCGTGGGAGCCTCCATGGTCGCGCTCTGCATCCAGTTCCACGCCCTGAACGGCTGGTCCACCGGCTGCGCCGTCGTCACGGGGTTCGCCCTGCGGCTGCTGGCGATGCGGTTCCACTGGCGGGCGCCGCGCGCGTACAACCGCCGTTCGGCGAGCGGCGAGGAGGGGGCGGCGGCCACCTGAGGCCACCCGGGAAGGGCCGGCCGCCCGCGTGGGGGAGCGCTCGCGGGACGCAAAAGCTACCGCTCAGTAATCTGCCGGTGTAGCGTGCTGGCATGGCACAGGCAGCAGCGCACCCGGCGCCGACCGGGCAGACGACCTCGCGACCGGCGACCTCTGGACCGGCCACCCTCGCACGGGCGGCCGTCGGGGAGAGCGAGTTCGACCGGGACACCGCGGTCGTCCGGCGCGAGGAAGGCGTCTACGACGCGGAGCTCTCCGCGGGCTGGACCATCATCCACGCGGTCAACGGCGGCTATCTGCTGGCCCTCCTCGGCCGCGTCCTCGGCGACGCGCTGCCGCACCCCGATCCGTTCTCGGTCACCGCGCACTACCTCACCGCCTCCGTGCCCGGTCCCGCCGTCATCCGTACCGAGGTCGTCCGTGCCGGACGCACCCTCTCCACCGGCCAGGCGACCCTCTACCAGTACGCCGAGGACGGCAGCGAGGTCGCCCGCATCCGTGTGCTCGCCACCTACGGCGACCTCGACGCCGTCACCGACGAGGTCCGCACCACCGCCCTGCCGCCGGCGATCCCGCCGCTCGACCAGTGCCTCGGCACCGAGGCGGGCGGCGACGTGATCCCCGGCAGCTCCGCCATCACCGAGCGGCTGGACATCCGGCTCGACCCCGCGACGGTCGGCTGGGCCCTCGGCAAGCCGTCCGGCAAGGGCGAGATGCGCGGCTGGTTCGGCCTGGCCGACGGCCGCGACCCGGACCCGCTCTCGGTGCTGCTCGCCGTCGACGCGCTGCCGCCGACCTCGTTCGAGCTGGGCCTCAAGGGGTGGACCCCCACCGTCGAACTCACCGTCCACGTCCGGTGCCGCCCGGCCCCCGGCCCGCTGCGCGTCGCCATCACCACCCGCAACCTCGCGGGCGGCTTCCTGGAGGAGGACGCCGAGGTCTGGGACAGCGCGGACCGGCTCGTCGCCCAGTCCCGCCAGCTCGCCCGGGCGCCGCGGGGCTGAGCGCGGCCCCCGCCCGTAGCGCCGCCCCGACCCGCTCCCCGATCCCGCTTCCCGACCCGTCCGGTGGACCGCCGGACGGGTCCTGTGCTGTCCGGGCCCCGGCCCCGGCTCCCCGGACGCGGCCTTCCGCCGGACCGGCGCCCGGGGGAGCGGCGTTCGCCGGCACGGGCCCTGACGTGCCGTTTGCTCCCGACGGCTCCCGGGTACCCGGACTCAGCGCCGAGCGGCGGTGCAGTGACGCCGGACCCCAGGAAGGCAACGCCCCATGAGTCACACCGACGGAACGGGTCTCGGGACCATCACCACCAAGGTCCCGGCCCGCCTGGACCGACTGCCCTGGTCACGATGGCACTGGATGATCGTGATCGGCCTCGGGACGGTCTGGATCCTGGACGGTCTGGAAGTGACCGTCGTCGGGAACATCGCCAGCCGCCTCTCCGAGGACGGCAGCGGACTGCCGATCACCGACGCCCAGGTCACCGGGCTCGCGGCAGCCCTCTACGTCGCCGGGGCGTGCTCGGGCGCCCTCTTCTTCGGCTGGCTCACCGACCGCTTCGGCCGCAAGAAGCTGTTCCTGGTCACCCTCGCGGTCTACCTCGCCGCCACCGCGCTGACCGCCGTCTCCTTCTCCGTCTGGTGGTTCTTCCTCTTCCGCTTCCTCACCGGCTTCGGCATCGGCGGCGAGTACGCGGCCATCAACTCCGCCATCGACGAGCTGATCCCGAGCAAGTACCGGGGTCGCGTCGACCTGATCATCAACGGCAGCTACTGGCTGGGCGCGATGGGCGGCGCGCTGCTCTCCGTGCTCGCGCTGAACACCGACATCTTCCCGAAGAACATCGGCTGGCGGCTCACCTTCGCCCTCGGCGTGGTCCTCGGCCTGGTCATCCTGCTGGTCCGCCGGCACGTGCCCGAGAGCCCCCGGTGGATGTTCATCCACGGGCACTCCGAAGGCGCCGAACGCATCGTCGACGAGGCGGAGAAGGCGATCGAGGAGGAGAAGGGCCGTCCGCTCCCCGAGGCGGAGACCGCGATCACCATCGAACAGCGGCGCAGCATCGGCTTCGTGGAGATCGCCCGCACCCTCTTCCGCGACTACCCGAAGCGGGCGACGCTCGGCTTCTCGCTCTTCATCGGCCAGGCGTTCCTGTACAACGCCATCACCTTCGGGTTCGGCTCGATCCTGGTGAAGTTCTTCGACGTCTCCAGCGGGACGACCGGGTACTTCTTCGCCGTCATCGCCTTCGGCAACTTCCTCGGCCCGCTGCTGCTCGGCCGGCTCTTCGACACCTGGGGCCGGCGGCCGATGATCGCGGGAACCTACATCCTCTCCGGCGCGCTGCTCTTCGGCACCGCCGGGCTGTTCGGCGCCGGGGTGCTCACCGCCACCACCATGACCATCTGCTGGTGCGTGGTGCTGTTCTTCGCCTCGGCCGGGGCGAGTTCGGCCTACCTGACGGTCAGCGAGATCTTCCCGATGGAGACCCGGGCGATGGCGATCGCCTTCTTCTACGCCATCGGTACGGCCGCGGGCGGCATCTCCGGGCCCCTGATCTTCTCCGGGCTCACCGCGAGCGGGGTCGTGGGGGACGCGGTCATCGCGTTCTGCATCGGGGCGGGGCTCATGGTGGCCGCCGGGCTGGTCGCGGTGTTCTTCGCGGTGCCCGCCGAGCGCAAGTCGCTGGAGGACATCGCCACTCCGCTCTCGGCGAGTGAAGCACCCTGACACCTGCGGACACGGCTCGCCCGGGATCAGGCGCTGTCCGGTGCGTCGGCCTCGGACACCAGCTCGGCCGCCGGCGGCAGTGGTGCGTGCCGGGGGCCGGCCGCGAGCGCCTGGATCGCCAAGGCCGCGAAGCGCCGGGAGGCCGCGACCCGGGTGCCGGCCGATCTCGTGTGGATCCCCTTGTTGGCCATGAGGAAGAGGACGAGGTCGTCCAGGACGAAGTCGGACCGCAGGCGCCCCGCCTCCTTGGCCCGCCGGGCCAGTCCGGCGACCGCCTTCACCGTGTACGCGCGGCCCGCGACGTCCGGCGCCCCTGGGAAGGCCGACAGGAAGGCATCGCCGAAACCCCGGTCCCGCGCGTGCAGCTCACAGATCCTCTCAATCACCAGGCAGAGTCCACGCCACGGATCGGGGTCGGCGCACCCCTCGTCGACGATGGCACGGCACGCGTGCAACTGGTCCGCGAAGGCCTCGGTGGCCAGCGCCTGCTTGGTCGGGAAATGGCGGTACAGGGTGGCGGGTCCGACCCCCGCGCGCCGCGCGATCTCCCGCAACGGCACGTCCAGGCCGTCGGCCGAGAACAGCGCCCGGGCGGCGTCGAGGACGCGCTCGCGGTTGTCCCGCGCGTCGGAACGCCGGGTGTGAGGCAAACGGTCGGCCATGCTCTCACTTTAGCCAAACGGACGGGGGCGTCCGTTAGCGTCGGCCCGAGAACAGGGGTCGGTACAGGAGCAGGGGAGACGGCGTTGAAGGCCATTGTGATCCAGAGGTTCGGAGCCCCGGAGGGACTGGCCTTGGTCGACCTGCCGGCTCCCGTGCCCGGTGCCGGACAGGTGGTGATCGCCACCGAGGCCGTGGGCGTGGGCGGAGTCGACACGGTGATCCGGAGCGGAGCTCTGGCCGCCTACGGCTTCACGGAGGGCCACGTCCCGGGCGGCGAGGTGGCGGGCACCGTGACCGCGGTCGGCGACGGCGTCGACGCCTCGTGGACCGGCGAGCGGGTGTGGGCCTCCACCGGCACCGGCGGCGGCTACGCCGAGCAGGCGCTCGCGCCGGTCGGGGAGATCGTCCCCCTGCCCGCGGACCTGTCCCCGGTCGACGCGGTGACACTCGGCAGCGCCGGTGTGGTGGCCCGCTTCGGGCTCCGCCACGCCCGCTTCGCTCCCGGGGAGACCGTCCTGGTGCGGGGTGCGGCCGGCAGCATCGGGATCATGACGGTGCAACTCGCCGCGCGCGGCGGCGCCGCCGCGGTGGCGGTCACCACCTCCTCGTACGAACGGGGCGAGCGGTTGCGCCGTCTCGGCGCGACCCATGTGCTGGACCGCTCCGGCGAAGGAGGGGAAGAGGCTCCCGGAGGGTACGACGTCATCATCGACGTGGTGGCCGGCCAGGACATGCCGTCGTTCTTCGACCGGCTGAACCCGAACGGCCGCATGGTGGCCGTGGGCGCTGTCGCCGGCCGGCCACCGGCGGACTTCGGCACCAGGATCATGGCGGCGTTCCAGAAGTCGATGTCCTTCGGCGCCTTCAGCGCGGCCACGGTCACCGAAGCCGACCGGCGTGCCGCGCGGAGCGAGCAGTTCGCCGCGGCGGCCCGGGGCGAGATCGCGACGGTGGTGCACGAGGTGCTGCCGCTGGACGCCGCCGTGCAGGCGCACCGGAAGATGGACGCGGGCGAGGTCTTCGGCCGGATCGTGCTGACCCCGTAGCCGAAGGCATCCGGCATCAGGCGGGCGGATCGCCCCGTACCACGAGGCCGGTCGGGGCAGGCAGGAGCCCCGTCCGGAGCCCGCGGTCCCGGTTCACGCCTCTGGCCCGTGGCGGCCGGGAGCCGAATCGTCCAGCCAGTGGCGGCGCCCC
The DNA here is from genome assembly GCF_042957125.1 of Streptomyces sp. NPDC008125. Taxonomy (NCBI): domain Bacteria; kingdom Bacillati; phylum Actinomycetota; class Actinomycetes; order Kitasatosporales; family Streptomycetaceae; genus Streptomyces; species Streptomyces sp. NPDC008125. Next base: position 249,922 of record NZ_JBIBHR010000009.1, on the reverse strand, counting down.
AGGGTGATCAGCCGCAGGCGCCGCCCGGCCACCCGGACGACCTCCTCCTCGGTGCCGGGCGCCGCGTCCAGTAGAGCGGAGGCGGTGATCACCATGTGGTCGACATGGAGGCCGCCCAGCATCAGCAGATCCTCCCTGCTCCACCCTGCCGACTCCTCCCGTCCGGCCAGCGCGTCGGCCACCTCCCGCGCGAACAGGGCGAGCTGCTCCGCGATGGCCGCACGGACCCGGGTCACCCCGCCGTGCTGCTCACGGGCGATGAAGCGGAAGTGCGCGGGCCGTGCCGCCACATGGCCCGCGATCACCGCGACGCTCCGCTCCAGCCGTTCCTCGCTGTCCCCGGTGCCGGCCAGGACCGCGCCGATCATGCCGTGCAGGCTGCCGAGCGTCTGGTCGACCAGTGCCACTCCGAGCGCGGCCGTGTCCTCGAAGTGGCGGTAGAAGGCGGTGGGGGCGACTCCGGCCGCCCGGGTCACCTCGCGCAGCCCCAGGCTGCTCAGACTCTGGTGTTCCAGGAGCTGGAGGGCCGCGTCCAGCAGGGCCTGACGCGTCCTCAGCTTCTGGGCCTGGCGGGCTCCGGCGATGTGACTCATGCCATTCAGTAAACAACTGTTCTCCGAGTCGGGGAAGCGCGGGCGGGTTTAGACTGGGCGGTCAGTGAACAGTCGTACTCTCACTGTTCCGGCCGTCGTCCAGAAAGGCCGCCCATGTTCGTCCTCGTCGCCGCTCTGCTTCTCTTCGGGCTCGTGCTCGGGACGGTCGCGCACCTCCCGCTCGCGCTGACCCTGGCGTCCGCCGCGGTGATCGGCTGCTGGCTGATCGGCTTCGCGGTCCGCGAGCGCCGCTCGCACTGACGCGCCCGCCGCACCTCCCGTCGACCCGGCGCCATCCGGCTCACCGGCGTCCGGCCCACTCACACCCGACTTGCCCGCATCCGACTTGCCCGCATCCGACCGAAGGAGCACGCACCATGGCCCTCTCCTCGCTCGTCGCCCCGGTTCTGCGCCCGGGCCACCGGATCGACCCCGACGCCCGGCCCTCGGAGGCCGCCACCGCCGACGCCCGGCCCGCAACCGACGGGAAGGCGGCCGCCGGGGAACGCGTCCGGGACGCCGACAGTCTCGCCGTCGCCTCGTTCGTCCTCGGACTGCTGGGCCTGCTGGCGTTCAACCTGCTGCTCGGCCCGGCTGCCGTCGTCATGGCGCTGATCGCCCTCGCCCGGTCCACCGAACGCCGCGGGAGGGCCTTCCTGGGGCTCGCCCTGGGCGTCGCCGACCTCGCCGTTCTCGCGGTGTTGGTCACCGCTCACGGGACGGTCGCCTGGGGCTCGTAGAATCGGACGCACCATGGCTTACCTCGACCACGCCGCGACCACGCCGATGCTTCCGGAGGCGATCGCGGCGATGACCGCGCAGCTCGCCGCGACCGGCAACGCGTCCTCCCTGCACGCAGCCGGGCGCCGGGCCCGCCGAACCGTCGAGGAGTCCAGAGAGACCCTCGCCGACGCCCTCGGCGCCCGCCCCAGCGAGGTGGTCTTCACCTCGGGCGGCACCGAGGCCGACAACCTCGCCGTCAAGGGCCTGTACTGGGCCCGCCGCGACGCCGACCCCCGGCGCACCCGGGTCCTGGCCGGGCCGGTCGAGCATCACGCGGTGCTGGACGCGGTCGACTGGCTCGCCGAGCACGAGGGTGCGACCGTCGAGTACCTCCCCGTCGACCGGTACGGCCGGGTGCACCCCGAGGCACTCCGCGAGGCGGTCCTCCGCGACCCCGACGACGTCGCGATGATCACCGTGATGTGGGCCAACAACGAGATCGGCACCATCATGCCGGTCCGCGAACTCGCCTCCGTGGCCGCAGAGTTCGGGATTCCGATGCATGCCGACGCGGTGCAGGCCTTCGGGCAGCTGGAGGTCGGCTTCGCCGACTCCGGGCTCGCCGCCATGACGGTCAGCGCGCACAAGATCGGCGGCCCGTTCGGCATCGGCGCCCTGCTGCTGGGTCGCACCCACACCCCCGTACCCGTCCTGCACGGCGGGGGACAGGAGCGGCACGTGCGGTCCGGCACCCTCGACGTGCCCGCCGTCGCCGCCTTCGCCGTCGCCGGGGAGCACGCCGCCCGCCACCGCGAGGAGTTCGCCCGCCGGGTCGGTGGGCTCCGCGACGACCTGGTCGCGGCCGTGCTGAAGGCCGTACCGGACGCCGTGCTCGGCGGCGACCCCGCCCCGGGCGGCCGGCTCCCGGCCAACGCCCACTTCAGCTTCCCCGGCTGCGAGGGCGACTCCCTCCTGCTGCTGCTGGACGCCCAGGGCATCGAGTGCTCCACCGGCTCCGCCTGCACCGCCGGGATCGCCCAGCCCAGTCACGTCCTGCTGGCCACCGGTACCGACCCGGACCTGGCGCGCGGCACCCTGCGCTTCTCGCTCGGCCACACCTCGACCGCCGAGGACGTCGCCGCCGTGGCCCGCGCGATCGGCCCCGCCGTCGAACGCGCCCGCACCGCCGGACTCAGCTGAACGACCGGGGGACGCGTCCTCGGCTCAGGCGGCGCGTGCCGAGGAGGCTCGCCGGACCAGCTCCAGGTACCGGTCCCAGTCCCAGTACGGGCCCGGGTCGGTGTGGTCCGTCCCCGGCACCTCCACGTGCCCGATGACGTGCTCCCGGTCGACGGGGATGCCGTACCGCCCGCAGACCGACGCCGTCAGCCGCGCGGAGGAGGCGTACATCGCGGCGGTGAAGTCCTTCGGGCGGTCCACGAACCCCTCGTGCTCGATGCCCACGCTCCGCTCGTTGTACGCGCGGTTGCCGGCGTGGAACGCCACGTCCAGCTCCCGGATCATCTGCGTCACCGACCCGTCCTGGCCCACCACATAGTGCGCGGCGGCCCGGTGCGCCGGGTCCTGGAAGACCCGCACCGCACTCGCCAGACTGCCCTGCGTGACATGGACGACCACCCGGTCTATCGCGAAGTCGTCGGGGCGGTCCGCGCGACGCCAGTTCGCCTCGGAGGCGGCCGTCCAGCGGGCCCCCGCGTAGTCCAGCTCACCAGGGGTGCGCGGCTTCTCCACGCCCGGCAGCCGCCACCACGCGTGCTTCAGCTCGTCCCGCGCCACGGCCGCGGCCGTGACCGCCGCCGCCATGGCCGAACCGCCGATCAGCAGGGTGCGACGGCTCACCCCGTCCCCCGCCCCGTCCCGGCCCGAGCCGCCGCCTCCCGTGGTTCCCATGACAGCTGCAACGCATATCCGCGGGCGATCGGTTCCAGGAGACCCGTACTCTGGACGGGCTATGACTCAGACTTCCCAGCGCCCCCTCCGCGTGCTCGCCGCCATGTCCGGCGGAGTCGACTCCGCCGTCGCCGCCGCGCGCGCCGCCGAGGCGGGGCACGACGTGACCGGTGTGCACCTCGCCCTCTCCGCGAACCCGCAGTCGTTCCGTACCGGAGCGCGCGGCTGTTGCACCATCGAGGACTCCCGGGACGCCCGCCGCGCCGCGGACGTCATCGGCATCCCGTTCTACGTCTGGGACCTCGCGGAACGCTTCCGCGAGGACGTCGTGGAGGACTTCGTCGCGGAGTACGAGGCCGGGCGCACGCCCAATCCCTGCCTCCGCTGCAACGAGAAGATCAAGTTCGCGGCGCTGCTCGACAAGGCGCTCGCCCTCGGCTTCGACGCGGTGTGCACCGGCCACTACGCCACCGTCGTACTGAACGAGGACGGCAGCCGCGAGCTGCACCGCGCCTCCGACATGGCCAAGGACCAGAGCTACGTCCTCGGGGTGCTGGACGAGAAGCAGCTCGCGCACGCGATGTTCCCGCTCGGTGACACCCTCACCACCAAGGAAGAAATCCGCGCCGAGGCCGAGGCGCGCGGACTGGCCGTCGCCAAGAAGCCCGACAGCCACGACATCTGCTTCATCGCGGACGGCGACACCCAGGGCTTCCTGGCGAGCCGGCTCGGCGGCAAGGCCGAGGGCGACATCGTGGACGAGTCGGGCGCCAGGCTCGGCACCCACGACGGGGCGTTCGGCTTCACCATCGGCCAGCGCAAGGGCCTGCGCATCGGCCACCCGGCCCCCGACGGGAAGCCGCGCTACGTCCTGGACATCTCCCCGGTGAACAACACCGTCACGGTCGGCCCGGTGGAGGCCCTCGACGTCACGGCCCTCACCGCCATCAAGCCGCGCTGGTGCGGCACCGCCCCGGCGGGACCCGGCACCTACACCGCGCAGCTGCGCGCCCACGGCGGCGAGACCGAGGTCACCGCCGAGCTGGTCGACGGCACCCTGCACGTCTCCTTCGCCGAGCCGGTGCGCGGGATCGCCCCCGGCCAGGCGGTCGTGCTCTACGACGGCACCCGGGTCGTCGGCTCGGCCACCATCGCGACCACCGTCCGGCGCCGGACGGCCCCCACCGCCTCCTGAACGCGAGGTCCCGTGGCCGGCGTGACCCGCCCGGCCACGGGACCTCGCCTCTCACACCTGGGGAACCAGCCCCCGGCGGGCGAAGAAGGCCGCCAGGACCGGGGCGATCACCTGCGGGGCGAGCTCCCTGGTCTGGCCGCTCAGCGTCCGGTGCCGGGCCCCCGGGATCGCCCCGGCCAGCGCCAGCGCCGTCGCCCGCACCGGGCCCGCGCTGAACCCTCCGCTGACGACCAGAGTGCGGGCGGTCACCGCCCCGAGCCGCTCCAGCGGGGGAGCCCCGTCACCGAGCAGGGCGTCGTCGTACTCCAGCGTGTGCGCCAGCTCCTCCAGCCCCGCCCACAGCGGTGCCCGCCGCATTCGCGCCACCGTCTCCGGCCCGACGCCCGTCCGCGCCAGGAACAGCTCCACCGCCCCACCCCGGTCGCCGGACGCCAGCCGCTCCCGCAGCTCCGCCGTGCACCGCGCCTTGTAGCGCAGGCCCTCCTCGCCCGGGGTGTAGGGCGGCTCGAAGACCGCCAGCACCTCCATGGGCACGCCCGCCGCCTGCGCCTCCAGCGCCAGCGCTCCGCCCGACGACATGCCGAACACCGCGACCGGCCCGTCCGCGACCCCGACGACCGCGGCGAGGTCCTCGATCTCCCGGGCCACCGCGTACGGACCGGGGCCGGCCCCGCTGCCTGCGCGGCCCCGGCGGTCGTACGTCACGACGGTGAAGCGGCGCGCGAGCAGCGCGGCCAGCGGGCCCTCGGTCGCGGCGGTGCTCAGCGCGCCCCCGACGAGCACCACCGGTGCGCCTTCGCCCTGTCTGCGGTAGGCGATCGGTGTGCCGTCCAGCGAGAGAATCCTGTCCATGGGAAGGCAGACCCCGGGTACCCGGGGAACTCATCGCTGCCGCGCCTCTTTTTTCTCCACCGGTCGAAGGAGGCTCAAAAGGCCTTCCCGCACGTGGCGTTGGCGGTCAGTCGGCGACGATTTCGGTCTCGTAGAAGCAGAAGTGATCCTTGATCGCCGCCACTTCGGGCTTCGGATCGAGGTAGCCCCAGACGAGGTCGTCCGCCCCGGGCGCCGACCAGTAGGAGGCATCTCCCTTGAACGGACAGTGAGTCCGGGTGTCGGAGGCCGTCAGCAGCTCGGTACGGACGTCCTCGGGCGGCAGGTAGTAGCGGACCGGGCAGCCGGTCTCGCGCAGCACGAGCGGGCGTCGGCTTTCGGCCAGCACCTGGCCGTCGCGGACGACGCGTACGTGGTCGGTGCCGGGCTCGACGGTGATGCGGTGTCCCTTGGCGGAAGTCATGTCAGATGCAGCGGACGGCGCCCCCGATTTCTTCCCGCACCGCGGCGCATGCCACCGGGCGGGACGCCACCGGGCCGCGCCGCGCCCCCACCGCGCCGCACCTCACCGCGCCCCACCGCACCCCGCCCGCGCCGCCCCGTTTCCGTTCGGCCTCCGGGGCGAGGACGGCGTGACCGGCGCCCGGTCGTACGGTGGCCGTATGAACATCTGTGTCTTTCTCTCCGCCGCCGACCTCGACGACCGCTACACCCGCCCCGCCCGGGAATTCGCCGAGCTGCTCGGACGCGGCGGACACACCCTCGTCTGGGGCGGCTCGGAGAGCGGGCTGATGAAGGTGGTCGCCGACGGCGTGCAGGAGACCGGCGGCCGGCTGGTCGGCGTCTCCGTGGACTTCCTCGCGGACAAGGCCCGGACGAACGCGGACGAGATGGTCATCGCCCGCGACCTCGCCGAGCGCAAGGCGCTGCTGCTGGAGAAGGCCGACGCAGTCGTGATCATGGTCGGTGGCACGGGGACGCTCGACGAGGCCACCGAGATCCTGGAGCTCAAGAAGCACGGCAAGCACACCAAGCCGGTGGTCCTGCTCAACGCGGACGGCTTCTACGACGGCTTGCGGCAGCAGTTCCTGCGGATGGAGGAGGAGGGCTTCCTGCCCGTCCCCCTCACCGATCTCGTCTTCTTCGCCGAGGACGGCGTCGGCGCGCTGGCCTACCTGGAGGAGTCCGCAGGTCAGCTCTGATCCGTGACCCACCCCCTCCCGTGCGCCCGCCGAGCGGTCGTGCGGGACCGGGTGGGACCATGGAGCCCATGCCTACCCACCTCATCACCGGCGCCGGTTCCGGCATCGGAGCAGCCGTCGCCCGCCGCCTGCGCGACCGCGGCGACGACCTCGTCCTGCTGGCCCGCGACGCAGGCCGCGCCAAGGAGCTGGCCGCCCTCCACCCCGGGGCCCGTACGCTCGTCGGCGACCTCGGCAACCCCGACCGGCTCTCCTGGGCGTTCGGCCAGCAGCCGATGCCGGAGAGCCTCGACTCGCTGCTGCACATCGCCGGCGTGGTCGAGCTGGGGAACATCGGCGACCTCACCCCGAAGGCCTGGCACTTCCAGCTCAACGCCAATCTCGTCGCCCCCGCCGAGCTGACCCGGCTGATGCTGCCGCAACTGCGCGTCGCCCGCGGCCACGTCGTCTTCGTCAACTCCGGCGCCGGACTCTCCGCGTCCGCCCAGTGGGGCGCCTACGCCGCCAGCAAGCACGGCCTCAAGGCGCTCGCCGACTCGCTCCGCCACGAGGAGCACGGCAACGGCGTCCGCGTCACCTCCGTGTACCCCGGCCGCACCGCCAGCCCGATGCAGGCCAAGGTCCACCAGCAGGAGGGCAAGGCGTACGACGCCGGGCAGTGGATCGACCCCGAGTCGGTGGCCACCACGATCCTCATGGCGCTCGACCTCCCGCGCGACGCCGAGGTCAACGACCTGACGGTCCGCCCCGGGCGCTGACCGGGCCCCCGTGCCCCGGGCCCCGTGCCCCGGGGGCACCGTGCCCTGGGGGACGGCCCCGCCGCCCGGGGACCGTACGCTTCCCGGGTGAGCGAGAAGAGCAGGTTCAGCGAGTGCGCGGCGACCGGGGTCGGGTCCATGCCCGGAGGCGACGCGCAGGAGACGGCGAAGACCGTCACCGGGTCCTTCGCGGACGGCCAGGGCATCCCCCACCTGGCGGAACTCCCCGGCCGGGGGCCCGGCGCGGACATGATCGGGCGGACCGTCGGACTCCTCGTGGAGATGTACGGGCACGTCGAGCCCAGCGGCTGGCGGCTCAGCGACCGCCCCGGCCGCGACACCCGCCGCGCCCGCTCCTGGCTCGGCGAGGACCTCGACGCCCTGGAGGAGTTCACCCAGGGGTACGAAGGGGTGCTCAAGGTCCAGGCGGTGGGGCCGTGGACCCTCGCCGCGGCCCTGGAGCGGCGCAACGGCGAGGCCGTCCTCGGCGACCCCGGCGCCTGCCGCGACCTCGCCGGATCGCTCGCCGAGGGACTGAGGGCCCACCTCGCCGAGGTGCGCCGCCGTATCCCCGGCGCCGACGTCGTGCTCCAGCTCGACGAACCGTCCCTGACCGCCGTGCTCGGCGGCCGGGTCAGGACCGCGAGCGGCTACCGCACCTACCGCTCCGTGGACCGCCAGATCGTCGAGAGCGCCCTGCGCGACCTGCTCGCCGTCCCCGGGGACGGCGCGGGCCTCGTGCACTCCTGCGCCCCCGAGGTCCCCTTCGCCCTGCTGCGACGGGCCGGGGCCGCCGCGGTCTCCTTCGACTTCTCGCTGCTCACCGAGCGTGAGGAAGAGGCGATCGGCGAAGCGGTCGAGGGCGGCACCCAGCTCCTCCTCGGCATCGTGCCGGGCACCGACGCCGCCTCGGCCGGATTGTCCGACCCTGGCGGTAGCGTCATGGGGGTCAGGAAGCTGTGGAGCAGGCTGGGGCTGAATCCGGGGACTCTCGCCGAGTCCGTCGTGCTCACCCCGGCGTGCGGCCTCGCGGGCGCCTCGCCCGCGTACGCCCGCGCCGCGCTCGCCCACTGCGCCCGGGCGGCGCGCTCCCTCGCGGACAACCCCGAGTGACGGGACGCGCGGCGCGGACCCCTGACCCGGGGCACCGCGCCGCGCACCCCGCACCATGCGAGAGACCACGCGAGAGACAACCCCAACGGGAGGACGGGACGATGGCCGGCACCGGCGACGAGCGGATCCAGCAGGACACCGAGGTGCCCACCGAGGCACGGGAGCGGCACGCCCTGGTCGCCGAGCAGATCGAGGACCACCGCTTCCGGTACTACGTACGGGACCAGCCGGTCGTCAGCGACGCCGAGTTCGACCGGCTGATGCGCGAACTGGAGTCGCTGGAGGAGGCCCACCCCTCGCTGCGCACCCCGGACTCGCCGACGCAGAAGGTCGCGGGCCCGTACATCACCGAGTTCACCTCGGTCGAGCACCGCGAGCGGATGCTCTCCCTGGACAACGCCTTCGACGACCTGGAGCTGGCCGCCTGGTTCGAGCGGGTCGCCAAGGACGTCGGCTCCACCGGCCACTCCTTCCTCTGCGAACTGAAGGTGGACGGCCTCGCCGTCAACCTCACGTACGAGCACGGCCGGCTGACCCGCGCCGCCACCCGGGGCGACGGCGTCACCGGCGAGGACGTCACCCCCAACGTCCGCACCATCGCGGAGATCCCGCACCGGCTGAAGGGCGACCGCGTCCCCGCGCTGGTCGAGATCCGCGGCGAGGTCTTCTTCCCCATGGAGGACTTCGAGGAGCTCAACGCCCGCCTGGTGGCGGCCGAGGACAAGCCCTTCGCCAACCCGCGCAACGCGGCGGCGGGTTCGCTCCGCCAGAAGGACCCCAAGGTCACCGCCACCCGCCCGCTGCACATGGTCGTCCACGGCATCGGCGCCCGCGAGGGCTTCGACATCGACCGCCTCTCCCACGCCTACGAGCTGCTGCGCGAGTGGGGCCTGCCCACCGCCAAGCACAACAAGGTCGTGGACACCCTCGACGGCGTACGCGAGTTCATCCGGTACTTCGGCGAGAACCGGCACTCCGTCGAGCACGAGATCGACGGCGTCGTCGTCAAGCTCGACGAGATCCCGCTCCAGGGCCGGCTCGGCTCCACCGCCCGCGCCCCCCGCTGGGCCATCGCCTGGAAGTACGCCCCGGAGGAGGTCAACACCAAGCTGGTCAACATCCGCGTCGGCGTCGGCCGCACCGGCCGCGTCACCCCGTACGCCCAGGTCGAGCCCGTGAAGGTGGCCGGCTCCGAGGTCGAGTTCGCCACCCTGCACAACCAGGAGGTCGTCAAGGCCAAGGGCGTCCTCATCGGCGACACCGTCGTCCTGCGCAAGGCCGGGGACGTCATCCCGGAGATCCTCGGCCCGGTCGTGGACCTGCGCGACGGCACCGAGCGGGAGTTCGTCATGCCCGCCGAGTGCCCCGAGTGCGGCAGCCCGCTGAAGCCGGCCAAGGAGGGCGACATCGACCTCCGCTGTCCCAACGCCCGCTCCTGCCCCGCCCAGTTGCGCGAGCGCGTCTCCTACCTCGCCGGCCGCAAATGCCTCGACATCGACCACTTCGGGTACGTCGCCGCAGCCGCCCTGACCCAGCCGCTGGAACCCGCCGAGCCGCCGCTGCTCGACGAGGGCGACCTCTTCGGGCTGACCATCGAGCGGCTGCTGCCGATCCGCGCCTACGTCCTCGACCAGGACAGCGGCCTGCCCAAGCGCGACCCGAAGACCGGCGAGGAGAAGATCGCCACCGTCTTCGCCAACCAGAAGGGCGAGCCGAAGAAGAACGCGCTCGCCATGCTGGAGGGCATCGAAGCCGCCAAGCAGGCCCCGCTGGCCCGGGTGCTCACCGGACTCTCCATCCGGCACGTCGGCCCGGTCGCCGCACAGGAACTGGCCCGCCAGTTCCGCTCCATCGACGCCATCGACGCCGCGACCGAGAAGGAACTGGCGGACGCCGACGGCGTCGGCGACATCATCGCCGCCTCCGTCAAGCAGTGGTTCGCCGTCGACTGGCACCGCGAGATCCTCCGCAAGTGGCGGGAGGCCGGGGTCCGCATGGAGGACGAGAGCGCCGGCGAGGACGAGGGCCCCCGCCCGCTGGAAGGGCTCACCGTCGTCGTCACCGGCACCCTCGCCGGCCACACCCGGGACGGCGCCAAGGACGCACTCCAGAGCAGAGGCGCCAAGGTCACCGGCTCGGTGTCGAAGAAGACCTCCTTCGTGGTCGTCGGCGACAACCCCGGCTCCAAGTACGACAAGGCGATGCAGCTCAAGGTGGCCGTGCTCGACGAGGCCGGATTCGCGGTCCTGCTCGACGAGGGCCCCGAGGCGGCACGCGCGGCGGCGCTGCCCACCGAGGAGTAGCCGGCAGCGGTAGGCACGAGGAGCGACCGGCGACCCTGCGCACGAGGGGACCGGCCATCGAGACGCATTCGAGACGCCCCCGGGGAATGGCCCGGTCCCCGAACGGGGATGAAACCTGCCTGGCGGATCGGCGTACGGCGTCGGACGTGGGCCTCGCACGGCGGAGGACGTACCCATACGGGGGCGTACGGAACGTATCGGTACGTCCCCGCCGCACGGCGAGGCGCCGCGACCGTCGTCGCCCATCCGCCGGGAAGCACGGGACCACCCCAAGAGGTGCGGAGCGCTGACCCGGAAGCTCTCGGCGTCCTACTGTTGGCTCCTGCGCCCTCCGTGCTCGGCTGCGTGGTGGGGGCGGGCCGTGGTGGCATGGGAGTGGGAGCCACCGCGTGACATCGCCACCGCAGGCTGTGAGAGGGACGGAATGAAGCCGACCGAGAGCGCCGCACCGGTGTCACGGACGCAGGGTTTCACGGGTCTCACGCCGAAAGCGGGCGTCCTGCTCGTGGCGCTCGCAGGCCTTCAGCTCGTCACCGGCCTCGGCCGCGGCCTCCACCACGGCCACGCACTCTTCCCGGACGGCACCGTCGGCTGGTCCCTCGCCGTCCTGACCGGCGTCATCGTCGGCCACTTGGTCGCCCTCGGCCGGGACCGGTGGTGGGGCGGCACCGGTTCCGGCGCCGCACTGACCCTCTCCGTCCTGCTGCTCTACGGCTGGGTGCCCGCCGGACTCGTCAGCGTCGTCGTCGTCGTCCTCGTCGGTGTCGCCCGCAGACACCGCTGGTCGCAAGGGCTCCTCCACGGCGCCGTGGACATACTCGGCATCGGCGCCGCCGCCCTCGTACTCGCCGCCTTCGGCGTCGAACCCAGCGTCGAGACCCCCTGGCGGCCACTCGACTGGGGCATCGACACCCTGCCGGCCGTGGTGCTCGCCGCCGCCACCCACCTCCTCGTCACCCGGGCCCTCCTCTGGTACGCCCGCGCCCCCCAGGGCGGCGGACTGCCGACCATCGCCCGCACCACGCTGCTGCGCCAGGGACTCGTCGCCGTCGCCCTGCTCGGCATCGCCCCGCTGATCTGCGTCGTCGCGACGACCATGCCCGTCCTGCTGCCGCTCTTCGCGGTGCCGCTCGTCGCGCTGGACTCCACGCTCTGGATCGCCCGCGCCCGCGCCGAGGAGCAGCTGCGCGACCCGCTGACCGGACTGCCCAACCGGCAGTGGCTCCTCCAGCGGACCTGGTCCGCACTGGAAGAGGCAGAACCCCTCGGCAACCGCTGCGCCCTGGTCCTCATCGACCTGGATCGCTTCCGCGCCGTCAACGACACCCTCGGCCACCTGGCCGGCGACCGGCTGCTGCTCCAGATCGCGGACCGGCTGCGGCTCGCCCTGCCGCGCGGCGCCGAGGCGGCCCGGCTCGGCGGGGACGAGTTCGCGGTGCTGCTTCCGTACACCGAGTCCACCACCAGCGCCCAGCGCGTCGCCCGGCACCTGGTCGCCGAACTCTCCTCACCGCTCGACCTCGACGGTCTCACCCTGGTGCTGGAGGCCAGCGCCGGAGTCGCCGTCCACCCCGAACACGCGCAGGACGCCGAGGGGCTGTTGCGCCGCGCCGACGTCGCCATGTACCAGGCGAAGCGCGACCGTACGGGCGTGGAGGTGTACGAGTCGAAGCGGGACAGCAACACCCCGGACCGGCTCGGCCTCCTCGGCGACCTCCGCCGCGCCCTGGACGCGGGGGACGTGGAACTGCACTACCAGCCCAAGGTCCGCTTCGACGGTCAGGTGGCCGGGCTGGAGGCCCTGGTGCGGTGGGTGCACCCCGAGCGCGGCCGGGTCCCCCCGGACGAGTTCATCGCCATCGCCGAATCGTCCGGGCTGATGCCCCATCTCACCGACTACGTCCTGGAGACGGCCCTGGCCCAGGTCGCCCGCTGGCGGGCCGAGGGCCTCTTCGTACCCGTCGCGGTCAACGTCTCGCCCCGGGACGTGCACACCCCCGGTTTCGCCGGCGGCGTGGCCGCCCGGCTGGCCCGCCACGGGGTCCCCGCCGGCTCCCTCCAGCTGGAGATCACGGAACACGTGCTGCTGGAGGACCCGCAGCGCGCCGCGGACACCCTCGCCGGACTCACCGGGCACGGCGTGAAGATGTCGCTCGACGACTTCGGCACCGGCTACTCCTCCCTCGTCCACCTGCGCCGGCTGCCGGTGAGCGAACTCAAGATCGACCGGTCGTTCGTGGCCCGGCTCGCCGTCGACCACGAGGACGCGGAGATCGTCCGCTGCACCATCGACCTCGCCCACTCGCTCGGGCTGCTGGTCGTCGCGGAGGGTGTGGAGGACGACGAGACCTGGGAGCGGCTGCGGGACCTGCGCTGCGACGCCGTACAGGGCTGGCTGGTGGCGGCGGCGATGCCGCCGGCCGAGGCGACGGCCTGGCTGCGGGCGCGCGGCGAACACGGCTGGCGGCGCCCGGCCGAACTGAAGGCCGCGGCGGCGGCAGCGGCGGCGGCACCCGAACCCGGGCAGCTCCCCTCCGGCCGCACCGTGAACTCCGGACCGGCCCCCGCCTGACGACGGCGCCGGGCGGGGCCCGCGGGCGAAGGGGACGGGCACGCACCGGTACCCGGCCGCTCCCGGGAGGCCGCGATCCACCCGGTGGCGGGGGCGCCCACGGGCGACCCCATAAGATTGGGCCAAACCGACTTGGCCAATCCTGTTGGCCGAAGCGACACACCGTAGCCACACACCCCAACCCCTGAGGATCGCTGCATGCCTGGCATCACGCGCGAGGAGGTCGCCCACCTCGCCCGGCTGGCGCGTCTGGAGCTGAAGGGCGAAGAGCTCGATCACTTCGCCGGTCAGCTCGACGACATCATCGGCGCGGTCGCCCGCGTCTCCGAGGTCGCCGACCAAGACGTACCGCCGACCTCCCACCCGCTGCCGCTGACCAACGTCATGCGGGCCGACGTGGTCCGCCCGTCGCTCACCGCCGAGCAGGCGCTCTCCGGCGCACCCGCCCAGGAGCAGCAGCGTTTCAAGGTGCCGCAGATCCTGGGGGAGGACTAACAGCCATGACGGACCACAGCACCATCATCAAGCTCACCGCGGCCGAGATCGCGGCGGCCGTCGCCTCCGGCGAACTCACCGCCGTCGAGGTCACCGAGGCCCACCTGGCCCGGATCGAGGCCGTCGACGAGAAGGTCCACGCCTACCTGCACGTCGACCGCGAGGGCGCGCTCGCGCAGGCCCGCGCCGTCGACGCGAAGAGGGCCGCCGGCGAGAAGCTCGGCCCGCTGGCAGGCGTCCCGCTCGCGCTGAAGGACATCTTCACCACGAAGGACATGCCGACCACCGTCGGTTCCAAGATCCTCGAAGGCTGGGTCCCGCCGTACGACGCGACCCTCACGCGCAAGCTGCGCGAGGCCGACGTCGTCATCCTCGGCAAGACCAACATGGACGAGTTCGCCATGGGGTCCTCCACCGAGAACAGCGCCTACGGCCCGACCGGCAACCCGTGGGACCTCACCCGCATCCCCGGTGGCTCCGGCGGCGGTTCCTCCGCCGCGCTCGCCTCGTACCAGGCACCGCTGGCCATCGGCACGGACACCGGCGGCTCGATCCGCCAGCCCGCCGCCGTCACCGGCACCGTCGGCGTCAAGCCCACCTACGGCTCGGTCTCCCGCTACGGCATGGTCGCCTTCTCGTCCTCCCTCGACCAGGGCGGCCCCTGCGCCCGTACGGTCCTGGACGCGGCCCTGCTCCACGAGGCCATCGCCGGGCACGACCCGATGGACTCCACCTCCATCGACGCCCCGGTCCCGCCGGTCGTCGAGGCCGCCCGCAACGGCTCCGTCGCGGGCCTGCGCGTCGGCGTCGTCAAGCAGTTCTCGGGCGAGGGCTACCAGGCCGGTGTCGTCCAGCGCTTCAACGAGTCGGTCGAGCTGCTCCGTTCGCTCGGCGCCACCGTCGTCGAGCTGGACTGCCCCTCCTTCGACCTGGCGCTCTCCGCGTACTACCTGATCGCGCCGTCCGAGTGCTCCTCGAACCTAGCCCGCTTCGACGCCATGCGCTACGGCCTGCGGGTCGGCGACGACGGCACGAAGTCCGCCGAGGAGGTCACCGCCCTCACCCGTGAGGCCGGCTTCGGCGACGAGGTCAAGCGCCGCATCATCCTCGGTACGTACGCCCTCAGCTCCGGCTACTACGACGCGTACTACGGCTCGGCGCAGAAGGTCCGCACCCTCATCACCCGCGAGTTCGAGAAGGCGTTCGAGGAGGTCGACGTCATCGTGTCGCCGACCACCCCGACCACCGCCTTCCCGATCGGCGAGCGCGCCGACGACCCGATGGCGATGTACCTCGCGGACCTCTGCACCATCCCGACGAACCTCGCCGGCAACTCCGCCATGTCGCTCCCCTGCGGCCTGGCCCCCGAGGACGGCCTGCCGGTCGGTCTCCAGATCATCGCCCCCGCGATGAAGGACGACCGGCTCTACAAGGTCGGAGCCGCCGTCGAGGCCGCCTTCGTGGAACAGTGGGGTCACCCACTGCTCGAGGAGGCTCCGTCGCTGTGAGTGCCATGGCAAAGAAGGCCAAGAACTTCAAGAAGTCCAAGACCGGTCTGTACGTCTCGCTGGGCTCCACCGCCTTCGGCGCGATCAGCGTCGCCAAGCAGGCGAAGCTGGCGCGCAACGACAACGACGTGCTCCGGCTCATCGACGCGGCCGTCTCCGCCGCGGCGATCGTCACCGGTCTCGCGATCCTGTACCGCGAACTGAAGCGTCTCGGCGACGACGACGTCCTGCTGGGCTGAGAGGGAAAGTTTCACCGTGACTGTCATTGACCTGGTGTCGTACGAGGACGCTCTCGCGACGTACGACCCCGTCATGGGCCTCGAAGTCCATGTCGAGCTGGGCACCAAGACCAAGATGTTCTGCGGCTGCTCCACCGAGCTCAAGCAGGACGCCAACACGCAGACCTGCCCGGTCTGCCTCGGTCTGCCCGGCGCACTCCCCGTCGTCAACGAGATCGGCGTCGAGTCCGCCATCAAGATCGGCCTCGCGCTGAACTGCGAGATCGCCGAATGGTGCCGCTTCGCCCGGAAGAACTACTTCTATCCGGACATGCCGAAGAACTTCCAGACCTCCCAGTACGACGAGCCGATCGCCTTCAACGGCTACCTGGACGTCCAGCTGGAGGACGGCGAGATCTTCCGCGTGCAGATCGAGCGCGCCCACATGGAGGAGGACACCGGCAAGTCGACGCACGTCGGCGGTGCCACCGGCCGCATCCACGGCGCCTCGCACTCGCTGCTCGACTACAACCGCGCGGGCATCCCCCTCATCGAGATCGTCACCAAGCCGATCGAGGGAGCGGGCGAGCGCGCCCCCGAGGTCGCCAAGGCGTACGTCGCCGAACTCCGTGAGCTCATCAAGGCGCTCGGTGTCTCGGAAGCCCGCATGGAGATGGGCCAGATGCGCTGCGACGTGAACCTGTCGCTGCGGCCCAACGGCACCGAGACCTTCGGTACCCGCTCCGAGACGAAGAACGTGAACTCCCTGCGTTCCGTCGAGCGGGCCGCCCGGTTCGAGATCCAGCGGCACGCCGCGGTGCTCTCCTCCGGCGGCACGATCGTCCAGGAGACCCGGCACTTCCACGAGGAGGACGGCTCCACCACGGCCGGCCGCATCAAGGACAACGCCGAGGACTACCGTTACTTCCCCGAGCCGGACCTGGTGCCGGTCGCCCCGGCTCGCGCGTGGGTCGAGGAGCTCCGCAAGGGACTCCCCGAGCTGCCGCGCCTGCGCCGCAACCGGCTCCGCGAGGAGTGGGGCGTCTCCGAGTTCGACATGCAGTCGATCCTCAACGCCGGTGCCGTCGACCTGATCGTCGCCACCACCGAGGCGGGCGCCCCGTCCGACCAGGCCCGCAAGTGGTGGATGGGCGAGCTGGCCCGCAACGCCAACGAGACCGGCCGCGGCCTCGACGAGCTGCCCATCACTCCGGCGCAGGTCGCCCGGGTGACCGAGCTCGTCGCCTCGGGCGACCTCAACGACAAGCTGGCCCGCCAGGTCATCGAGGGCGTCCTCGCGGGCGAGGGCGACCCGGACGCCGTCGTCGAGAAGCGCGGCCTGAAGGTCGTCTCGGACGAGGGCGCGCTGTCCACGGCCGTGGACGAGGCGATCGCCGCCAACGCGGGCATCGCGGACAAGATCCGGGCCGGCAAGGTCGCGGCGGCGGGCGCGCTCGTCGGCGCGGTCATGAAGGCCACCCGCGGTCAGGCCGACGCCGCCCGGGTCCGCGAGCTGATCCTGGAGAAGCTCGGCGTCGAGGGCTGACCCCTCCCGCCAGCGGCTCTGTTCGTACGAAGGGGCGACGCATCCCGGTATCGGGTGCGCCGCCCCTTCGCGCGTGCACTGCCACCCCCGTTCACGCCCGCCCCCGGTGGCGGGCCCGTCGGCCCCGGAGGGTCCGCTGAACACCGTGCTCGCCGCGACCGTCTCCGTCGCCGTCCTCCTCGCGGTCCTGGCCTTCGCCGTCGTACGTCCCCGGGGGCTGCCCGAGGCCGTCCTCGCCGTGCCGGCCGCCCTGCTGGTGGTGGCGATCGGGGCCGTGCCGCTCTCCGAGGCGCGCGAACAGACCGAGGATCTGCTGCCGGTCGTCGGCTTCCTCGCCGCGATCCTCGTCCTCGCCCAGCTCTGCGCCGACGAGGGGCTGTTCCAGGCCGCCGGCGACCTGGTGGCCCGGCTCTGCGGGGGCCGCACCGGGCCGCTGCTCGGCGGGGTGTTCGTGGTGGCCTCCGTCATCACCGCCGTGCTCTCGCTGGACGCCACGGTCGTGCTGCTGACCCCCGTGGTCTTCGCCACCGCCGCCCGGGTGGGCGCGCGCCCCCGCCCGTACGTCTACGCCTGCGCGCACCTGGCGAACTCGGCGTCCCTGCTGCTGCCCGTCTCCAACCTCACCAACCTCCTCGCCTTCACCGCCAGCGGACTCTCCTTCACCCGGTTCGCCGCGCTGATGACGTTGCCCTGGCTGGCCGCCATCGCCGTCGAGTACCTGGTCTTCCGCCGGGTCTTCGCCGAGGACCTCGCGGCCGGCGCCCACGCGCCGGACCCGGAGGCCGAACGCACCGCGGTGCCCGTCTTCACGCTGGTGGTGCTGGTGCTGACCCTGCTGGGGTTCGTCGTGACCTCCTTCGCGGGCGCCGAACCTCTCTGGGCGGCCCTGGCCGGTGCGCTGGTGCTCGGGGTACGGGCCCTGGGGCAGCGCCGGACCACACCGCTGCGGCTGCTGCACTCGGCGAACCTGCCGTTCTGCCTCTTCGTGCTCGCTCTGGGGGTCGTGGTCAAGGCGGTCGTGGACCACGGGCTCGGCACCGGCATCGGCAAGGTGCTCCCCGACGGCTCGTCGCTGACCGCGCTCCTCGCCGTCGCGGCCGTCGCCGCCGTGCTGGCCAACCTGATCAACAACCTCCCCGCGATCCTCGCCCTGCTGCCGGTCGTCGCGGCGGCCGGGCCCGGCCCGCTTCTCGCCGCGCTGATCGGGGTCAACCTCGGCCCGAACCTGACGTACGTCGGCTCGCTGGCCACCCTGCTGTGGCGCCGCATCCTGCACGCCCACGACTCCCCGCCCGACCTCGGCCACTTCACCCGGCTCGGCCTGCTGACCGTCCCCGCCACGCTCGCCGCCTCGACGGTCGCGCTCTGGGGAGCGCTGGAGCTGATCGGGGTGTGACAGAGGGGCCGCGTGCGCCGATTAGCCTTCGTGCACATGAACGAGAACGTGTACGTGGGCAACGCCGGCGCGGACGCGGCGCTGGACCGGGGATGGATCCTCGGGCACTTCAAGGACGCCGCGGACCCCCGCCACAGCGAGGACGTCGAGATCAAGTGGGGGGTCCACCCGCCCGGTGACGAACGGGCCCAGTGGGTGCGGGGCGAGGAGCGCACCGCGCTGCTGGTGCTCGTCAGCGGCCGGTTCCGGGTGGAGCTGCCCGGCAGGGACGTGGTGCTCTCGCGCCAGGGCGACTACGTCGTCTGGGGTCACGGCGTCGACCACTCCTGGTTCGCGGAGGAGGAGTCGGTCGTGCTGACGGTCCGGTGGCCCTCGGTGCCCGGGTACGCGGTGGCCGAGGCTCCCGCGGGCGAAAGCCGATCGGACGTTTGTGCGAGTATGTCCGGCGGGCGTGCCGATGTGCCCGGCGTGCGTACCGATGACGAGGGAGCCGCATGTTCACGTTGAGTCTGGGTGAGGACGGGGCCGAGCTCTTCCCGCTCGAAGTCTGGCAGGCCGAGGAGTTCCTCGCCCACATGGACCGGGCCCGCCCGGCCCTCGACCCCTGGATCCCCTTCGCGACCTTCGCCACCGACCTGCCCTCCGCCCGCGCCCTGCTCCAGCGGTACGCGGACAAGCAGGCAGCCGACACCGGACGGCTCTACGGCATCCGGCTGCACGGCACCCTCGTCGGCGGGGTGCTCTTCCGCGTCTTCGACGCGGAATCCGGCACCTGCGAGGTGGGCTGCTGGCTGGAACCGGACGCCACCGGACGCGGCCTGGTCACCCGGGCCGTGCGCGTGCTCATCGACTGGGCCGTCGACGTCCGGTCGATGCACCGGATCGAGTGGCACGCCTCCGCCGGGAACACCCCGTCCATCGACGTGGCCCGCCGGCTCGGCATGTCCCGCGACGGGGTGATGCGGGAGAGTTACGCGTATCACGGTGTGCGCCACGACACCGAGATCTGGTCGGTCCTCGCCCCGGAATGGCGGGCCGGACGGGCCTGAACCGCCCAGAACGGTCACCGGTGGACCGTGACGTTAAGAGGGTTCTCATACGGGACCCCTAGCGTGCGGCGCATGAACACCTCCACCGCCAAGACCTCTACCGCCCCTGCCGCCGAAGACGACCGCGAGGAGCAGCCGCCCACGTCCGAAGCCGCCGCCGCGGTGGCCGAGGGCGGCTCCCCGGCCACCGGGGAGAAGAACGGGCCGTCGGACGCCCTCACCAAGTCCGACGCGTTCGGGGAGTTCGAGGACCTGGACGAGAGCCCCGAAGACGAGGACCTCGACGACGACGCGGCCTCCCGGGGCATCGGCGCCGGAGCCGGGGCCGTCGTCTCGACCGCCCTCGGCGTGGTCGGCCTGGTCGGCGGCTGGACCGGCAAGGTCGCCTCCGAGCGCGAGACCCTGATCGGCCAGATCAAGACCTCCAACGGCGGCACCGCCGCCCAGCAGATCTCCGAGATCTACGGCGACTCCTGGCACACCACCGCCCTCGTCAACGGCATCTTCGCGATCCTCGCCGTGCTCGTCGGCGTCTTCGTGCTGGTACGGCCCGCCTTCGGCAAGCCCTCCGCGCACCCGCAGCCGTCCTGGATCCGCTCCGTCGCCCTCGGCGGCGTGGTGCTGGGCGCGATCGGGCTGGTCCTCTCGATCGCCATGTTCTTCGACCTGATCGTCGGACTGCCGAGCACCTGACGAGCCCGCGGACGGGTGGCGGCCGGCCCTCCCCGCAGGGCCGGCCGCTACTCGACCTCGACCAGCAGGATCCGGTCGTCGCCCGGCTTCGGGTCGCCGCGTCCGTCGGTGTTGCCGGTCACCACCCACAGCTTGTCGCCGCCCGCCGCGGCCACCGTCCGCAGCCTGCCGTACGTCCCCTCCAGGAACGCCTGCGGCTTCGCCAGGGGCTCCTTCGCCGAGCCGCTCAGCGGAATCCGCCAGAGCCGTTCGCCGCGCAGCCCCGCCATCCAGACCGAGCCCTTCGCGTACGCGATGCCGCTCGGCGACGCCTCCGCCGTCTTCCACTGCGCGACCGGGTCGATGAAGTCGCCGCCCGCCCCCTTTGGCGCGAGCCCCTCCACCTCGGGCCAGCCGTAGTTGCCGCCCGGCTCGACGAGGTTCAGCTCGTCCCAGGTGTCCTGGCCGAACTCCGAGGCCCAGAGCCGCTTCCCGCCGTCCCAAGCGAGTCCCTGCACATTGCGGTGCCCGGGCGAGTAGACCACCGAGTCCGCCTCCGGATTGCCGTGCACCGGCTCCCCGTCCGGGGTCATCCGCAGGATCTTGCCCGCCAGCGAGTCCTCGTCCTGGGCCAGCCCGTCGTCGCCGGTCTCGCCGGTGCCCGCGTACAGCATCCGGTCCGGGCCGAAGGCGATCCGGCCGCCGTTGTGGACCGCGCCCTTCGGGATGCCGCGCAGGATGGTGTCGGGCGCCCCCAACTGCTCCCCGGCGGGCCGTCGTTCGTCGTACACCATGCGGGCGATGCGGTTGTCGGACTCGGTGGTGAAGTACGCGTACACCTGGTGGTCGGCGCCGTACGTCGCGGAGACGGCGAGCCCCAGCAGCCCGCCCTCACCGGCGGGCGACACCCCGGGGACGGAGCCCAGCAGGGTCTTGCCGCCGGTCTTCGCGTCGACGCGGGTCACCGTGCCCTCGTCCCGGGAGGAGACCAGCAGGTCGCCGCCGGGCAGCACCGCGAGCCCCCAGGGGGAGTCCAGGCCGGTGGTGAGGGTGGAGACCACCTTCGCCGAGCCCTCGGCGGGCGGCGGCGAGACCGTGGGGGAGGGGACGGCCGACGGCGAGGCGGCCGTGGTGGCGCCGGTCGCGCCGGAGGTCCTGGAACCTCCCGGGCCACCCGAGGACGACGAGCAGCCGGCGGTCAACGCCAGGGCCGCCGCCGAAAGGAGGGCCACCGCCGCCGGGCCGCGTGCGCCCCGGCCCCGTACCGATCCGAACACCGCACCGACTGATCCGAACACCGCACCGCGCACAGAACCGATCCTTCTCCGGGCCCGCCGGGCCCCGTCGTCCGCTCCCGGGCCGCCCGTCCGCGGACCGCCCCCGCCCATGGTGCCCGTACCCGCGCGGGGTAGTCGGGCATCGCGCCGAACCGGTCGTCCTTCGCCCGCGCCGCCGGGACGGGAGCCGCGCCGTCAGTCCCACGAGCCGAGGGCCGGCGGGAGCGCGGCGATCTCGGCCAGATCGCGGTCGGTGAGTGCCAGCGCGGCGGCCCCGGCGTTCTCCACCGCCCACTCCTCCCGCTTGGCACCCGGCACCGGCACCACGTGCGGGCCCTGCCGCAGCACCCACGCCAGCGCCACCTGCGCCGGCGTCGCCCCGTGCCGCTGCGCGACCCTGCGCAGCCCGGCCACGACCGGCTGGTTGGCGGCCATCATCTCCGCGGTGAACCGGGGGTGCCGGGCCCGGGGGTCGTCCGGTTCGAAGCCCTGCCCCGGCTTCAGGGTGCCCGTGAGGTAGCCGCTGCCCAGCGGCATCGCGGCCAGCAGCCCCACCCCGCGCGCGGTGCACCAGGGGAGCAGGGAGACCAACGCCTCCGGCGACCACACCGACAGCTCCGCCTCGACCGCGCTGACCGGGAAGACCTGCTGCACCCGCTCCAACTGCCGGATCGTCGCGTCGTACAGCCCCGCCCGGGACCGGCGCGGCACCCGCGCCCCCACGGCGCACAGCCCGAGCGCGCGCACCTTGCCGGCGGTCACCAGCTCCGCCATCGCGCCCCAGGTCTCCTCCACCGGCACCTCCGGGTCGGCGCGGTGCAGCTGGTACAGGTCGATCACATCGGTCTGCAACCGCCTCAACGAGGCGTCACAGGCCCTGCGCACGTACCCGGCACGGCCGTTGGCCACGATGTGCTGATCCCCCACCAGCAGCCCGCACTTGGTGGAGATGAAGGCGTCCTCGCGGCGGCCCTTCAACGCCCGCCCGACCAACAGCTCATTGGTGAACGGGCCGTACATGTCCGCCGTGTCGAGCAGCCGGACCCCCGCGTCGAGAGCCGCGTGCACCGTACGCACCGAGCGTTCGCCGAGCCGCTGTGACGCGCTGTAGCCCCAACTCATCGGCATACAGCCCAGCCCCACCGCGCCCACGGCGAGCGCCGCCCCACCGATCGTCCTGCGCTCCAACTCCCCGAACCCTCCCTCGGCCGTGTCCGGCACCGCCCAGGGCCCGCCCCGTGCTCGTCCCACGATAGGGAGTGGATCAGCACGTTGCGTCACGCGGCCGGGTCCTGCCGCTCGGATCGTGTCGGGCCCGCGTGCCCGGCGTCGAACGAAAGGCCCCGGCGACAGCTTGGCGCGAAGACGCCCCGACTCCTCAACGGCGCGCCCCGACGGCCCGTCCTCGGCCCCGGAACACGACACCCACCGCCCTCGCACGGCCTCGGCGGCGGAACGTCCACCGGCTCCGCACAACCTCGGCGGCACGGCGTCCACCGCCTCGCATAGCCTCGGGAGCATGACTTCCACGACCCGCACCGACGTGTGGCTGCCGCTCCCGGCCGACGAGATATCCGGGCTCCCCGAGGGCTTCACCTACCACTTCTGGGACGGCGGAGCCGAGTTCCCGGCCGACCCGGCGCAGTGCGCCTTCTACGTGGTGCCGTACGCGAAGAGCCCGCAGACGTCGGTCCGTCCGATCCCCGGGATGCGCGCCGTGCAGGTCGTCCAGACCCTCTCCGCCGGTACCGACCACGTGGAACCCGCCCTCGCCGGGCTTCCCGCCGGCGTGCGCCTCTGCAACGCCAAGGGGGTGCACGAGGCGTCCACCGCCGAGCACGCCGTCGCGCTGATCCTCGCCTCGCTGCGCGACATACCCGGGTTCGTGCGGGGCCAGGACGCCGAGGAGTGGCGGTCCGGCTTCTACCCGGCGCTCGCCGACAAGTCGGTGCTCATCGTGGGGTACGGCTCCATCGGCTCGGCCATCGAGGACCGGCTCGCGCCCTTCGAGTGCGCGCGGATCGCACGCGTCGCGCGCACCCCCCGGACCACCACGCGCGGGCCCGTCCACGCGCTCGACCAACTGCCGGCACTGCTGCCGCGGGCGGACGTCGTGATCCTCTCGACGCCGCTGAACCCGTCCACCCGAGGGCTGGCCGACGCCGCCTTCCTGGCGGCGATGCCGGACGGCGCCCTGCTGGTGAACATGGCCCGGGGCCCCGTCGTGGACACCAAGGCGCTGCTGGCCGAACTGGAGTCGGGGCGGCTGCGGGCCGCACTCGACGTCACCGACCCGGAACCGCTGCCCCCGGGCCACCCGCTCTGGCACGCGCCCCACGTTCTGATCAGTCCGCACGTGGGCGGCAGCACCTCCGCGTTCCTGCCGCGCGCCAAACGGCTGATCGCCGGTCAGCTGAACCGGTTCGCCGCGGGGGAGCCCGTGCACAACGTCGTGCACACCACCGGCTGACAGCGGTCCGCAGCGGCGACAGCACGCCCCGTACGCACAACACCCCAGGTCGTCACGGAGAGTAGAGGAAGTATGGCCCTGCGTGACGAGTCTGGTGTATCGTCCAGAGGCGGGGGCTGCGCCGTGGCAGGACGGCGGCGGGGCGGGCAGCTGGACGCGAGGGGGCAGTGGGCGATGTGCGGCCAAAAACGGGACGGACGGGCGCGGAACCGACGGCAGCGGTCCTCGACGCGAGCGCTGCGCCGCAGCCGCCCGCCGTCGCGACCAACGCTCCGTCGCGTGCCTGCGAGCCGGAGCGCGACGACGATTCGCGGGACGGCGGTTCGCGGGACGGCGGTTCGCACGGCGGCGGTTCGCGCGACGGCGTGGCAGACCGCCCCGGGCCGTGTTCCGGACGTGGTGCCGTCCGTCCGGAGGGCGGGTCCGGCGACGTCCGGTGCGTGCGATCGCACGGCGGAGGGGCGCCCCGATACCGGACGCACCGGAGTGATCCCGGCAACGCGGCGAGCGTGCGTGCCAGGCGCCGTGCGGCAGGCGGGACTTACGGAACACGACCTGGACCGGGGAGCGGTCCGGTGAGTGCCCTGGACGCCCCGCTCTCCCGCCGGCCGGCCGTGTCCGCCCGCGCGAGGGTACTGCCCCAGGTCCTGCTCGCGGTCGTCTGCGCGGGCTACGCGGTCGGTGCCGCCGTCGGCTGGGGCTCGACCCGACTGGCGCTCTTCATGGGCGACTTCGGTCTCAGCCTGGCGGCCCTCATCGCCTCCGTCTCCTGCTTCCTGTACGCGGGCGCGGCGGGCCGGCCCTCCCGGGCCGCCTGGCTGCTCTTCTCGTTCTCCTCCGCGATGGCCGCCTGCGGCAACGCCATCTGGGGCTGGTACGAAGTCGTCCTCGACGGGCACGTACCGCCGCTCTCCGCCGCCGACTTCTTCTTCCTCTGCTTCGCCCCGCCCGCGATCGTCGGACTCCTGGTGCTCGCCAAACGCCCCGTCACCCGGGCCGGCTGGGTCTGCCTGGTGCTCGACTCCTGGCTCATCGGCGGATCGCTGCTCACCCTCTCCTGGAGCCTCGCCCTCGCGCACACCACCGACGTCGTCGGCGAGGGGGAGAGCGTCGCCCGCGCCGCACTGTCACTGGCCTATCCGCTGCTCGACATCGTGCTCGTCTCCATGGTCCTGGCCCTGCACTTCCGGCGGAACAACGCCAACCGCTCGGCGGTGAACACCGCCATCGCCGGGCTCGCCCTGACCGTCGTCAGCGACGCCCTGTTCACCTCCCCGCTGCTCCGCTCGACCTACCACTCGGGCCAGCTCCTGGACGCGGGCTGGTTCGCCGGCTCGCTGCTGCTCGCCTACGCGCCCTGGGGCGTACGCCACGCGACCGCGCCGCCCGGGCCCCCCGCGTACGCCGAACGCCCCGGCCGGACCGGGCGTCCCACCAGCCGCCCGATCGCCGGATCACTGGCCGCCCTCACGCCCTACCTCGCCGCCGCCGTCTGCACCCTCGGCATCCTCTACAACGTCGTCGAGGGCCGCCGGGTCGACGGGGTGGTGGTCGTCACCGGCTGCGCCGTCGTACTGGCCCTCGTGCTGCGCCAGGCGATCATGCTCCTGGACAACCTCACCCTCACCCAGGAACTCGCCCAGCAGGAGAACCACTTCCGCTCCCTGGTCCAGGGCTCCAGCGACGTCATCATGATCGCCGACCCCAACGGCAAACTCCGCTACGTCAGTCCGGCGGCGGCGGGAGTCTACGGCTGCCCGGCGGAGGACCTGCTCGAAACCGAACTCATCTCGATCATCCACCCCGACGACCGCGGCAGGGTCGTCCACCAGGTGCGGCGCTTCCTCGCCGCCCCGCCCGCCGAGGAGCCCACCACCCGGATCGAGTGCCGCTTCCGGTCGGGCTCCGGGGACTGGCTCAACGTCGAGTCCACCGTCAACCGCCACCACGGCGGCCTCCTGCTCAACAGCCGCGACGTCACCGAACGCGTCCGGCTCCAGGCGCAGTTGCAGCACAACGCCGAACACGACCCGCTCACCGATCTGCCCAACCGGGCGCTCTTCACCGCACGGGTACGCCAGGCGCTCGGCGGACGCCGGGCCGGCGACCTCGGCACCGCCGTGCTCTTCATCGACCTCGACGGCTTCAAGGCCGTGAACGACACCATCGGGCACCAGGCCGGCGACGAACTCCTCGTCCAGGCCGCCCAGCGGCTCGCCGACTCCGTCCGCGCCGCCGACACCGCGGCCAGGCTCGGCGGCGACGAGTTCGCCGCGCTGATCGTCGGCGACGGCACCCGCGACCAGGCCGCCCGGGAGTACCAGGTCCACGAGATCGCGGACCGGCTGCGCCTCACCCTCTCCCAGCCGTACCTCATCGGCACCGGCGAGGTGCGGGTGGCGGCCTCCATCGGCGTCGCCTTCGCCGAGCCCGGGATCACCCCCACCGACCTCATGCGCAACGCCGACCTCGCGATGTACCGCGCCAAGGCCGCCGGAAAGGACCGGGTCGAGCTCTACGCCCCGCAGATGCAGGCCGACGTCGTGCGCCGCTCCGAGCTCGCCGCCCGGCTGCGCACCGCCCTGCGCGACGGTGAGTTCGCCCTGCTCCACCAGCCCGTGGTGCACCTCGCCTCCGGCACCGTCGCCGCGGTCGCCGCACAGGCCCGCTGGCGGTCCGCCCAGGGCATCCTCTTCACCCCTGCCGAGTTCCTGCGCGTCCCCGACGACGGCGACCGCACCGCGGAGCTCGGCCGCTGGCTGCTGGAGGAAGCCGTCCAGCAGGCCGCCGAGCGCACCCGGGCCGGGTACCCGGTCTCCGTCTCCGTCCGGCTCTCCGCCGGGCGCCTGCTGGACAACGCCCTGCCCTTCGGCTCCGTCGAGGCCCTGCTGACCCGCCACGGCCTGCCCTCCGGAGCCCTGATGATCGAGGTGGGCGACAGCGACCCGCGGATCTCCTTCGACGAACTCGAACGCCGCCTGGTGGCCCTGCGCCGCCTCGGCGTCCGCATCGCGCTGGACGGCTTCGGCAGCGGGTACGCCGCCATCAACGCGCTGCGCCGCCTCCCCGTCGACGTACTCAAACTCGACCGGGGCCTCGTCGAAGGCGTGGTGGAGTCCGCCCGGCTGCACAAGATCACCAGCGGGCTGCTGCGGATCGCCTGCGACCTCGGGATGCAGTCGGTGGCGGACGGCGTCGACGTCCCGGAGCAGGTGCTCGCGCTGCGGGCCATGGGGTGCACCCACGGCCAGGGGATGGCCTTCTCGGGGCCGCTGGACGAGTACCGGCTGCGCCACGCGCTGCGCCGCGGACACTTCCCCGTACCCGGAGTACCGGCAGCTCAGCCCGTTCTCGCCGGGGGTTCGCCCCCACGATTGGGTGGCTCACATGATGAGACGCCCGTCCCACCCGCTTGACACGGTCGGCGTGCCGGAGAGAGGGTCAATGCCATGCGCACCCGAATTCTCGTACTTGGAAAGCGCGTCGGCTGAAGCGGAGTCACACGACACTCCGCTTACCGCACCGGCGCGCTCCCCTCGCTTGCCTCACGGCACGAGGGGTTTTTTGTTGCACTGGCATCCCCAAAACCCCGCAAAACCCTCAGCCTCGAGAAGAGAATGCCGATGACCGAGCAGGCCACCGGGGCCCACCAGCCCCAGTCGCGGTCCCGTACCGGCGGACAGCCGTCCGCCATCGTTGAGCACGTCACGGGCGCGCAGTCCCTCATCCGTTCTCTCGAGGAAGTCGGCGCCGACACGGTATTCGGCCTTCCCGGCGGCTGCATTCTCCCCGCCTACGACCCGCTGATGGACTCCACCCGGGTGCGCCACGTCCTGGTCCGGCACGAGCAGGGCGCGGGTCACGCCGCCTCGGGCTACGCCCTGGCCACCGGCAAGGTCGGCGTCTGCATGGCCACCTCCGGCCCCGGCGCCACCAACCTGGTGACCCCGATCGCCGACGCGCACATGGACTCCGTGCCGATCGTCGCGATCACCGGTCAGGTCGTCTCCGCCTCCATCGGCACGGACGCCTTCCAGGAAGCCGACATCTGCGGCATCACCATGCCGATCACCAAGCACAACTTCCTGGTGACCGACGCCGACGACATCCCGCACACCATCGCCGAGGCGTTCCACATCGCCTCCACCGGGCGTCCGGGCCCCGTCCTCGTCGACATCGCCAAGGACGCCCTCCAGGCGCAGACCACCTTCAGCTGGCCGCCCACCCAGGACCTCCCGGGCTACCGCCCGGTCACCAAGCCCCACGCCAAGCAGATCCGCGAGGCCGCCCGTCTCATCACCCAGGCCAAGCGCCCGGTGCTGTACGTCGGCGGCGGCGTGATGAAGGCCGGTGCCACGGCCGAGCTGAAGGTCCTCGCCGAGCTCACCGGAGCCCCGGTCACCACCACCCTGATGGCGCTGGGCTCCTTCCCCGACAGCCACCCGCTGCACGTGGGCATGCCGGGCATGCACGGTTCGGTCACCGCCGTCACCGCGCTGCAGAAGGCCGACCTGATCGTCGCCCTCGGCGCCCGCTTCGACGACCGCGTCACCGGCAAGCTGGACAGCTTCGCCCCGTACGCCAAGATCGTCCACGCCGACATCGACCCGGCCGAGATCGGCAAGAACCGCCTCGCCGACGTGCCGATCGTGGGCGACGCCCGCGAGGTCATCGCCGACCTGGTCCAGGCGGTCCAGGCCGAGCACACCGAGGGCAACACCGGCGACTACAGCGCCTGGTGGAAGGACCTCAACCGCTGGCGCGAGACCTACCCCCTCGGCTACGACATGCCGGAGGACGGCAGCCTCTCCCCGCAGCAGGTCATCCAGCGCATCGGCGAACTGGCACCCGAGGGAACGATCTTCGCCGCGGGCGTCGGCCAGCACCAGATGTGGGCCTCGCACTTCATCCAGTACGAGAAGCCGGCCACCTGGCTCAACAGCGGCGGCGCCGGGACGATGGGGTACGCGGTCCCGGCGGCGATGGGCGCCAAGGTCGGCCGCCCGGACGCCCCCGTCTGGGCCATCGACGGCGACGGCTGCTTCCAGATGACCAACCAGGAACTCACCACCTGCGCCCTGAACAACATCCCGATCAAGGTCGCCATCATCAACAACGGCGTCCTCGGGATGGTCCGCCAGTGGCAGACCCTCTTCTACAACCAGCGGTACTCCAACACCGTGCTGAGCGGCGGAGCCGACACCGACGGCGTCACGCAGCGGGGCACCCGGGTGCCGGACTTCGTCAAGCTGTCCGAGGCGATGGGCTGCTACGCCATCCGCTGCGAGGACCCCGCCGACCTGGACAAGGTCATCGAAGAGGCCAACGCCATCAACGACCGCCCGGTCGTGGTCGACTTCATCGTCCACGAGGACGCCATGGTGTGGCCGATGGTCGCCGCCGGCACCTCCAACGACGAGGTCATGGCCGCCCGAGGCGTCCGCCCCGACTTCGGCGACAACGAAGACGACTGAGAGACAGAGAGAGACCGACTCCATGTCCACCAAGCACACGCTCTCCGTCCTGGTCGAGAACAAGCCCGGTGTCCTCGCCCGGATCACCGCCCTGTTTTCCCGACGCGGGTTCAACATCGACTCGCTCGCCGTCGGGACCACCGAACACCCCGACATCTCCCGCATCACCATCGTGGTGAATGTCGAGGACCTGCCCCTGGAGCAGGTGACCAAGCAGCTCAACAAGCTGGTCAACGTCCTGAAGATCGTCGAACTGGAGCCCGGCGCTGCGATCCAGCGCGAGCTCGTCCTGGTGAAGGTCCGTGCGGACAACGAAACCCGCTCGCAGATCGTCGAGATCGTCCAGCTGTTCCGCGCCAAGACCGTGGACGTCTCCCCCGAGGCGGTCACGATCGAGGCGACCGGAGGCGCCGAGAAGCTGAGCGCGATGCTCAAGATGCTGGAGCAGTACGGCATCAAGGAGCTCGTCCAGTCCGGCACCATCGCCATAGGGCGCGGCGCGCGCTCGATCACCGACCGATCCCTGCGCGCTCTCGACCGCACCGCATGACCCCTCGGGGGGCCCGCGGCGCACAGCCCGGGCCCTCCGCCCGTCTCGCCGCTCGGATGGCGAGACCGGAGAACGTACACGGCGCCCCCCGCCGTACGGTGGGACGCAACACCTGCACACAAGGAGAATCACCAGTGGCCGAGCTGTTCTACGACGCCGACGCAGACCTGTCCATCATCCAGGGCCGCAAGGTCGCGGTCATCGGATACGGCAGCCAGGGCCACGCCCACGCGCTGTCGCTGCGTGACTCCGGCGTCGACGTGCGCGTCGGTCTGCACGAGGGCTCCAAGTCCAAGGCCAAGGCCGAGGAGCAGGGTCTGCGCGTGGTCACCCCGGCCGAGGCCGCGGCCGAGGCCGACGTCATCATGATCCTCGTGCCGGACCCGATCCAGGCCCAGGTCTACGAGGAGTCCATCAAGGACAACCTCAAGGACGGCGACGCGCTGTTCTTCGGACACGGCCTGAACATCCGCTTCGACTTCATCAAGCCGCCGGCCAACGTCGACGTCTGCATGGTCGCCCCCAAGGGGCCGGGCCACCTGGTCCGCCGTCAGTACGAAGAGGGCCGCGGCGTTCCGTGCATCGTGGCCGTCGAGCAGGACCCGTCGGGCAAGGGCCTGGAGCTCGCGCTCTCCTACGCGAAGGGCATCGGCGGCACCCGCGCCGGCGTCATCAAGACGACCTTCACCGAGGAGACCGAGACCGACCTCTTCGGCGAGCAGGCCGTTCTCTGCGGTGGCACCGCCGCCCTGGTCAAGGCCGGTTTCGAGACCCTGACCGAGGCCGGTTACCAGCCGGAGATCGCGTACTTCGAGTGCCTCCACGAGCTGAAGCTCATCGTCGACCTCATGTACGAGGGCGGCCTGGAGAAGATGCGCTGGTCCATCTCGGAGACCGCCGAGTGGGGCGACTACATCACCGGCCCGCGCATCATCACGGACGCCACCAAGGCCGAGATGAAGAAGGTCCTCGCCGAGATCCAGGACGGCACCTTCGCCAAGAACTGGATGGCCGAGTACCACAACGGTCTGCCCAAGTACAACGAGTACAAGAAGGCCGACAGCGACCACCTGCTGGAGACCACCGGCCGCGAGCTCCGCAAGCTCATGAGCTGGGTGAACGACGAGGAGGCGTAAGCCTTCGACCGCCGGGCGGGCTCTTCGGGGCCCGCCCGGCGGTGCTTCGCCCGGCCCCGTGTCACCGCGGGGCGCGACGGGCGCAACGGACGAACTCAGACCGGAAGGGTTCCGCCGGGAG
Organism: Streptomyces sp. NPDC008125; assembly: GCF_042957125.1. Lineage (NCBI taxonomy): Bacteria > Bacillati > Actinomycetota > Actinomycetes > Kitasatosporales > Streptomycetaceae > Streptomyces > Streptomyces sp. NPDC008125. Next base: position 218,809 of record NZ_JBIBHR010000009.1, on the reverse strand, counting down.
GCCGCGGCCGTACGTATGTACAAGCCGTCGATTCCCGTCAGGGTGATCCTTCCACCGGGGAGCAGCCAATGCCCCGGCGCATGACTACACTGCTCAACACATATACGCGTCAGGCCCACAGTGTCGTGCGTCTTCCACGCGGCTAGCCTCCACCGCCTGCGGCCGTCGGGACGGCCGTCCGCACTGGATTTGTGAGGACACACGTGAGCTCGAAACCTGTCGTACTCATCGCCGAAGAGCTGTCGCCCGCCACGGTCGACGCCCTGGGGCCTGACTTCGAGATCCGGCACTGCAACGGCGCCGACCGCGCCGAACTGCTCCCGGCCATCGCCGATGTCGACGCGATCCTGGTGCGTTCCGCCACGAAGGTCGACGCCGAGGCCATCGCCGCGGCGAAGAAGCTCCGGGTCGTGGCCCGCGCGGGTGTCGGTCTGGACAACGTCGACGTCTCCGCCGCCACCAAGGCCGGCGTGATGGTCGTCAACGCGCCGACCTCCAACATCGTCACCGCCGCCGAGCTCGCCTGCGGTCTGCTGGTCGCGACCGCCCGCCACATCCCGCAGGCCAACACCGCCCTGAAGAACGGCGAGTGGAAGCGCTCCAAGTACACGGGTGTCGAGCTCAGTGAGAAGACCCTCGGTGTCGTCGGCCTCGGCCGCATCGGCGTGCTGGTCGCCCAGCGCATGTCCGCCTTCGGCATGAAGATCGTCGCGTACGACCCCTACGTGCAGCCGGCCCGTGCCGCGCAGATGGGCGTCAAGCTCCTCAGCCTGGACGAGCTGCTGGAGGTCTCCGACTTCATCACCGTGCACCTGCCCAAGACGCCCGAGACCCTCGGTCTCATCGGCGACGAGGCCCTGCACAAGGTGAAGCCCTCGGTGCGCATCGTCAACGCGGCCCGCGGCGGCATCGTGGACGAGGAGGCGCTCGCCTCCGCCCTCAAGGAGGGCCGCGTCGCCGGAGCCGGCCTCGACGTGTACGCCAAGGAGCCCTGCACGGACTCCCCGCTCTTCCAGTTCGACCAGGTCGTCTGCACCCCGCACCTCGGCGCCTCCACGGACGAGGCCCAGGAGAAGGCGGGCATCGCCGTCGCCAAGTCGGTGCGCCTCGCGCTCGCCGGCGAGCTGGTGCCCGACGCGGTCAACGTCCAGGGCGGCGTCATCGCCCAGGACGTGCGCCCGGGCCTGCCGCTCGCCGAGAAGCTCGGCCGCATCTTCACCGCCCTCGCGGGCGAGGTCGCGGCCCGGCTCGACGTCGAGGTGTACGGCGAGATCACCCAGCACGACGTGAAGGTGCTCGAACTCTCCGCGCTCAAGGGCGTGTTCGAGGACGTCGTCGACGAGACCGTCAGCTACGTCAACGCTCCGCTCTTCGCGCAGGAGCGCGGTGTCGAGGTCCGCCTCACCACCAGCTCCGAGTCGGCCGAGCACCGCAACGTCGTCACCGTGCGCGGCACCCTCGCGGGCGGCGAGGAGGTCTCGGTCTCCGGCACGCTGGCCGGCCCCAAGCACCTCCAGAAGATCGTCGCCATCGGCGAGCACGACGTCGACCTGGCGCTCGCCGACCACATGGTCGTCCTGCGCTACCAAGACCGTCCCGGTGTCGTCGGTACCGTCGGCCGTATCCTCGGCGAGGCCGGTCTCAACATCGCGGGCATGCAGGTCTCGCGCTCGGACGCGGGTGGCGAGGCTCTCGTCGTCCTCACCGTCGACGACACCGTCCCGCAGCCGGTGCTGAACGAGATCTCCGAGGAGATCGGGGCCGCCATGGCCCGCTCGGTGAACCTCGTCGCCTGAGCGGCTTCCCGCACCGTGTGACCTTCGCACCCGGGGCTCGTACGTCCACCACGGACGTCCGTGCCCCGGGTGCTTCGCTGTCGCCGCTCCCGCTCCCGTACTGCCCCGCCGACCGCTCCCGTACTGGCCCGCCGGCCGCTCCTGTACTGGCTCGTCGGCCGCCCGCGTTCGGCCCCGCCGGTTGAATAGTCCGGTATGGGCCCGCAGTTGGGCCCTGGGGCCCACGACTCCGACTGCCGCTCCGCCCTAGCGTGTGCGGCAGTCGTGTCGCGTACGGGCACCGGGGGTTGGGGTCAGCATGTCGGCAGTCGGTGGGACATCCGTTGGCGGAGGGGCCGCTCCGGCGCCCGGTGGCAGACAGCCGATGCCGCGCGCGCTGGCCCTGGCGCAGATCCTCCTCCTGGTGCTGGCCGCCGCGACCGCGGTGGGCGCGCTCGGCCTGTTCGGCTCGGCGTTCGCGGTGGACGCGGTGGGCGGCGAACTCCTCGGCGTCGCGGCCTGGGCGGCTTTGCCCGGGGTGCTGGCCTGGTGGTTCTCGCGCCGGCTCCACGAAGGCGGCAACGGCCTCCGGTGGGCGCTGACCGCCCTCCAGGTCTGGCTGGCGGCCGGGGGCCTCGCGAATCTCGCCGACGGTTCGCCGCACGGCTTCACCCAACTCCTCGTCCCCGCGACCGTCCTGATCCTCCTCTTCCGGCGGCGGAGCCGGGAGTGGTTCCTGCTGCCGCCCGGACGGCGCGCGGAGAAGCCGGAGTTCTCCTTCCCGCACCTGATCACCTGGCGGCGCGACCGGGGCCAGACCGCGCTGGAGTACCTGGGCCTGGTCCTCATCGTCGTCGCGCTCATCGGGGCGCTCACGGTCGGCGGCCTCGGCGGCCGGATCACCGACGGCCTCCAGTCCGCGATCTGCTCGCTCACCGGCTCCTCCTGCCCGGTCTCCGGCAGCGGTTCGGTGGAGGCGGGCGGCGGTACGGGCCAAAGCGCCGGTACGGACGGGAGCGCCGGTACGGGCGGAAGCGCCGGTACGGGCTCCACGGGCGAGGGCTCCTCGACCACCACCGGGGGCACCTCGGACGGCGGCACCACGACGACGGGCGGCTCCACGACGACCGGGGGGTCCACGACGACCGGGGGTTCGTCGACCGAGGGCTCCACGGCGGGCGGCTCCACGTCGGGAGGTTCCACCGGCGGGACGGTCGGCGGCGCGTCCGGTGGGACGTCCGGCAGCACCGACACGTACCCCGAGACGAGCGAGGAGCCGGAGGCCGCCTACGACACCCCGGTCCTCGCCACCGACTCAGATCCCGGCCCCGGGTCCGACTCCGGTGGCAAGGACGACGACAAGGACTGCGGCGGCTGGGGTTTCTTCGGCTGCGCCTGGGACCAGACCACCCAGGTGGTCAAGGGGGTCGCGGTCGACGGCGTCTGGGGTGACGTCACCGGCATCGTCAGCCTCGTCAAGCCCGAGACCTGGTCCGGCATCGCCGACTACGGCAAGCAGCTCGGCCACGACTGGATGCAGGACTCCAAGGACGCCTCGGGCAAGTGGGGCGACGGGGACTACCTCGGCGCGGTCTTCGACTGGGGCAAGGCCTCGGTCAACACCGTCGTCAGCGTCGGTGACACCGTGTTCGTCGGCGACGAGGTGCGCGACCGGTGGAACAACGGCGAGAAGACCCGTGCCGTCACCGACGTGCTGTGGAACGTCGGCTCGCTCTTCATCCCCGGGTACGACGTCGGCAAGGTCGCCGGAAAAGTCGGCGAACTCGGCAAGATCGGCAAGGCCGCCGAAGAGGTGGCCGAGGCGGCCGGGGACGCCGGCGCGGCGGCCCGGCGGGCGGCCGCGGCAGCCGAGGCGGGCGACCTCGACGCACTGAGCAAGGCGGCCAAGGAGGCCGACGAGGCCGCGGACAAGGCGGAGGACGCGGCGCGCAAGACCGGCTGCGTCATCGCCTCCGGACCGCCGCTCGTACGCGTCGGCGGAGACGGGGACTTTGGCCGAGACCGGAACCCGGAGGCCGGCGGGGTCGCCGGGTCGGGCACCGGCATCCTCGCGGCGGGCACCGGCGGCCGGATCGTTCTCGCGGACGGCGGCTGCGACACGGCCGCCAAGGAGGCGGCGGAGAAGGCCCGCGCCGACGCCCGCGCCGCCGCCCTGGAGAAGAAGCGGCTGGAGGAGCCCGAGCGCGCCCGCAAGGCGGCCGAGGACCTGAAGCAGTACCCGGAACCCCGCCACGGCGACACCTCGGACCCGCGCAACTACGAACCGGCGCCCTGGGCAAAGGACTTGAACGACCCCGAGCTGGGCTCCGCCGACCTCGGCGACGGCTACTGGGCGAGCCGCGACCGCAACCCCCAGCCCAACTGGACCAACGAGTCCTGGCTCCGCTACCAGGAGCAGGTCACCGGCACGACCCGCGGCCGGGAGTACGTCGTGCCCAGCCCCAAGGAGGGCAAGCCGGCGGTCGAGTACGACGGCTGGGACTCCAGCCGCCAGACCTTCCTGGAGGCCAAGAACGGGTACACCAGCTACCTGGCCCAGCCGGGCAGGGCCGCTCTCACCTCGTCCGGCAAGGAGAAGTTCATCGCGGAGGCCCGCGCCCAGGTGGAGGCGTCCGGAGGGCGTGCCGTCGAATGGCACTTCTCCGACCCGGACGTGGCCAAGGCCGCCCGCGCCGCCTTCCGGGAGGAGGGGCTGCCGATCAAGGTGGTGCACACGGCGCAGAAACCGATCGACAGCGCGCGGAAGCCGGGGGCGTTCGACTAGGACCTGTCCGGGCGATCAAGTTCGTAGCCAGATGGCAAGAGCTGCCGCGGTCGCGGTGCCGAGGTGGACGTAGCCGCGCTTGTCGTAGCGTGTGGCGACCGCCCGGAACTGGTTCAGGCGGTTGATCGATCGCTCGACGGTGTTGCGCATTCTGTAGCGGCCCTCGTCGAAGCCGGGTGCACGCCCGCCGCGTGAGCCTTTGCGTAGGCGGGCGGCCTGGCTGTCGGTCTTCTCCGGGATCGTGTGCCGGATTCCCCGCCGCCGCAGGTACTCGCGGATGAGGCCGTTGCTGTAGGCCCTGTCGGCCGCAAGGCTGTCTGGCTTCTTGCGTGGTCGTCCCAGGCCAGGTCTGGGCACTCGGATCTTCTCCAGGACCGGCTTGAACTGGGTGCAGTCCGCCCGCTGACCTGGTGTGACGACCAGGGACAGTGGGCGGCACCGACCGTCCGCGCTCAGCTGGAGCTTGCTGGTGAACCCGCCGCGCGAGCGGCCCAGGCCCTCGCCTCCCGCACCACCTCCACCAGGCGGGCGACCAGGCTCTGCCACGGCGTCTCGTCCTGGTGTTCCACCTCGTCGGCCCCCTTTGACACGGGTGCCGGTGGCGGGTCGGTGCGGGCGCCGGCCGCGTGCTGATGCGCGCGGACGATGGTGGAGTCGACCGAGATGTTCCAGTCGATCTCGCCCGCCGCGTCGGCTGCGGCCTGGACCTGCTGGAGCAGTCGCTCCCACGTGCCGTCGGCGGACCAGAGCCGGTGGCGCTCATAGACGGTTTTCCACGGGCCGAACCGTTCGGGCAGGTCACGCCACTGAACCCCGGTTCGCACCCGGTACAGAATCCCGTCGATCACCTGCCGGTGATCCCGCCACCTGCCACAACGCCGGTTGCTGACCGGCAGGAACGGCCGCAGTCGTTCCCACTCGGCATCCGTCAGATCACCCCGCCCCATGCCCGAACTAACGCCCTGGCGGGGGAGCAGTCACTCGGTCAGGCTCCCGGGTGCCGAGACATGCCAGAATCAGCGGATGGTGCTCGTAGGAGAGTTCTTCCTTGCTGAAGACGACGAGTCAGCAGTGCGGGTAGGGCCGCGCAAGAGCCATGATTTTCCTGCTGTGCTGTGGGACGGCATCTATCCGGATGACGCAGTTCCGAGGTGGGAAGCTCTGTTGACGGGGGCGGAAAGTCCGCTCCGGTACGTGGTGCCCATGGCCAACGATGGTTTCACGGTCTTCGCTGTTCCGCAGGCGCTCTCGACGGCCTTGGCCAGTGCAAGAGCGGATCAGCTCAGAACTACCGCTCTCACGTGGGCCAAGACCGTCTCCGAGATGGGCGATGAGATTAGGCCGAGCAGTGCCGTCGACCTCCTTGAGCGTCTGTCAGCCCTCGCCATGAGTCGTGCGAAGAAAGGCCCGAGCCTGTATTGCTGGTACTTCGCGCCCTGACCTCATCCCGCTGACATTCCTGTAGTCGTGATCCCAGCCCTCGCTGGGATAGCACGAGCGGCTACTCGCCCCGGCACACCTGGAGTGATCGGCCGGACAGGTCCTAGCCCGTGCCTAACGGAAGTCGGCCGCGTGGTCAGTCGCCCACTCCTCGAACGACCGGCCGCGGCGGCCGAGGATGCGCTCCACGTCCGGGGACACGGGTGTCGGGGCCGTCACGCACGACGCGAAGTAGCCGAGCAAGGAGTCGGCGATCTCCTCGGTCATCCAGTGAGTGGAGCATCGCGTCCCGGGCGGCTCCGTGCGGGATCTCCTCGTAGCGCAGGGGGCGGCCGAGGACCGAGCCGAGGACGCGTACCTGCGCCGCGAAGGTCAACGCCTGGGGGCCGGTCAGGACCGGAGCCCCACCGGACGGGATCAGCCCCGTCAGAGCACGCGCGGCGACCGAGGCGATGTCGTCGGAGCTGACGGGCCGCCCCGAGGTGCCCGAGCCGGTGGCGGAGGACCTCGCCGACATCGAACGCCGGCAGGTTGAGGGTGAGTTGAACGACGCCGTCAGCCCGGCCATGATCATGCTGCTGTCCCACGCGCTCGTCATGGCGCCGCACCTGATGCCGGGAACGGTGCACCGCATCTTCGGCAGCGGCGCGGAGGATCCGGACTTCCAGCGCGACTTCACCGAGCAGGTGGGGCGCGTATTGGCCCTGCTGCGTGCCTGATCGGCCGACGCGTCGAGGAGGCCGCCGTCTTCCGGGCCTCCCGGAAGACGGCGGCCTCCTGCCGGTCCCGGCGATCCGGAGGCTCGGCGAGTGGCCGGCCGCGCCCGCCCGTCCGAAGCGCTAGCCTGCTGACGCGAGCGGCGTCGGGCACGGGCGACGCCTCGGAACCGGCTGTGGAGGAAGCGGATGCGGCGTGTGGTGCGGGGCTTCTGGGGTCCGCGGGTGGAGTCCGTCGAAGAGCTCTCCGGGCGCTGGGAGCTGATGCTCCACCAGGTGGCCGACGTCCTCGGAGGTGGCGCGACCGAACCCGGCTGGGCGTGGCGGCGCGTCCGGGCGTCCGGGGCCGACGACGCCCCGCTCGCCCCGGGGCGGGAGTCGCTGGCCGAGGTGCTGCGGGAGGCGCGTGCCGCCGACGACTGGTCCGACCGGGTCGGCACCGGCCTGCGGCTGATCGCCGCCCCGGCCAATGGAATTCGGGTGGAGATCAGCGGACTCGCGGGCGGCGCACCGGAGTTCCTCCTCCAGTCCGTGGTGGCGGCCGTCGACGCACCGGACGGCGCCGGGGTGCCCGAGGGTGAACTGCTCGCCGCCCTCGCGCTCGCCTGGCAGCCGGACTTCGGGGACGTCAGCGACGACGACCTCCTCGACGCCCTGGAGGACGAGGCCGGCTACACGGTCGGCGACCCGGTCGTGGGCCGGTACGGCTACCTCTCCCCGGTGCGGGCCGCCCTGGTCCCGGACGGGATCGGGGCGGCCCGGGAGGAGCTGCCCGGCGGAGGCCTCCTGCTCGCCCTCGGCGGTACGGCCGAGGTGGTCGCCGCGTACGGGGCGCTGAGCGCGGCCGGGGCGCTCCGGCCCCTGCCCCGCCCACTGGACCGGGCGACGCTGTGAGCGTCCGCGCCGGGGAGCCCTTCGACATCGGGCGGGCCGTGGCCGAGGTGACGACGCTGGCGGCGGGGCCCGTACCGGGGGCGGGGCCCACCCTCGGTGAGGGCGACCCGGCGACGGGGGAGTGGCGGGCGACCACCGGGGAGGGCTTCCGGATCGTCCCGCTCTGGGAGAGCGGCGACCTCACCGGCGCGTACGGGAGCGACTGGACCGACGCGGAGGGCGCGGCCCGGCGGCAACTCGACGCGCTGGTAGCCGAGCTGGACGTCCGGTGGGGGCCGCACGACCGGGTGGCGATGCACCCCGCGCTGTTCCGCCGGCAGGCGGGACTGCCCCTGCCCGCGCTCCACGCGGCGCTGCTCGACGCGGACTGCTACGGCGATCTCAGCGTCTGGGGCCCGCTGCCCGGCCGCGAGCGGTGGGTGGGCGTGAGTGCCGGCCACAGCGACGGGAACGCTCCCCTGGTGATGGTCGCGCTGGTCAGCGGGGAACCCGTCGTCGAGGTGGACCGGGGAGACGTGGACCGGGGCGACGTGGACCGGGGCGACGTGGACCGGCGCGACGTGGACCGGGGCGACGGCTGACCGCCCGATATCTCGTCGAACCTGTTCGTGCCTTCTCCGGAACGGGTGAGGATGACTCATCGGCTTCACGGGTGACCTGGGGAAGCAACGGGGATGCCTGCCTCGTGCGTCGCCCACGCCCACGCCGGGGCGGTCACCGGACAGCTGCGGAGACGGGCCTCGTCCCCTCGCCCCGCTGATCACCCGCGCCCGGGCCCGTCGGTCCCTCCTTCGTACCAGGGTCCGCTTCAGAGCCGTCCCGCCTTCAGCGCCATGTGCAGCAGCAGCCGGTCCTCGCCGTCGCCCAGGTCGAGCCCGGTGAGCTGCTGGACCCGGGAGAGCCGGTAGTACAGCGTCTGGCGGTGGATGCCCAGTTCGGCCGCCGTCCGGCTCGCCTGGCCCGCGAGGTCGAGAAAGGTTTCGGCCGTGCGGGCCAGTTCCGCGTGGGCCGGGACCAGCAGCGCGGTCACCGAGGGGTCGGGACCGGAGGGGGTGCGGGGCAGCGCGGTCAGCAGGCGGTACGGGCCGATGCCGGACCACGGGGCGACCGGACCGTACCGGGGCTCGGCCGCCGCCGCGCGGGCCGCCGACACCGCCTCGTGCCAGGCGTCGGCCAGCTCGGCCAGACCCCGGCGCGGTACGGCGACACCGGCGGTCGCGGCCCCGCCCGCCTCGGCGCGGAGCCGGTCGGCGGCGGTGTTCGCCGGACCGGGCGCGTCCGGGGAGCGCAGCCGTACGAGCGCGGCCAGGCAGAGCGTGTCGGCCCTGGGCGAGGCCACCACGGTGAGCGCCGCCGCCGAGGGGACCGTACGCGCCGACGGGGTGTCCTCCGCCGTCCACGGGGAGACACAGACCAGTGCGTGCAGCCCGTCGGCGTCCGCGCCCAGGGCCTCCCGGAGCGCTGTCAGTGCCATGTCCCGCTGCCAGCCGCGCCCCGCGGTGAGGGCGGCGCCCAGCTCGCGCGAGAGATCCGCGCCCGCCCGGACCTCGTCGGCGAGGAGCGCCCCGATCCGGTCCGCCACCTCCATGGCCGCCGCCAGCCGTTCGTCGGTCGGGCCCGGTTCGGCGTCCAGCAGCCATACGTACCCCAGCACCACGCCCCGGTGGCGGACCGGAAGGCAGATCCGGCTGAGCTGGACCCCGGCCTCCGGGCCCGCCGGAATGCGGACCGGGCCGGTCGCCCGGGTGATGCCGAACCCCTCGAACCACGCGCGGACCGCCGGGGTGGAACGGCGGGTCAGGATCGACCGGGTGCGGACCGGGTCCATGGCGGCGTCGTCGTCGCTGTCGTGCACACCGAAGGCGATCAGGCCGAAGTCACGGTTCTCCAGCGTGGCGGGGGCGCTCAGCAGCCCGGAGATCTCGTCGACGAGTTCCTGGTAGTCGCCTTTCATCCCGCCATTCTCGCACCCGTTCAGACAGATGTCTGAGGTGGCGAGCACAGATGCGTGACAGCTGTCGATGGCACACGTTCGGTGCAATCCATAGATTTCACCGTGGTTCTCCGTGCTGTCATGGTCCGGACCGGTTCGACGGCTTTCGCCCGCGCCGGCCCGTACACGCACAGCCGTGCGCAGCCACTCGTACAGCCGTCCATGCAGCCGATCATCAGTACTTTCGTGGAGGTGCCCCGTGCTGGGTCCCGTGATTCTCGCCGCGTCGCGCAGCGACCGGATGCGCCGGTTCATCTCGGCCGCGCCGGGCACCAAGCAGGTCGTCGACCGCTTCATCGCCGGTGAGAACGTCGACCACGTCCTGCCCGTCATCCGCGAATCCGTCGGGAAGGGCCTTGAGCTCACCCTCGACGTGGTCGGTGAGGACATCACCACGCCCGCCGAGGCCGCCGCTGCGCGCGACGCCTACCTGGAGCTGGTCGGCCGCCTGAAGGACCTGGGCCTCGGCGCCAAGGCCGAGATGTCCGTCAAGCTCTCGATGTTCGGCCAGGCCCTCCCGTCGCCCGCCACCACCCCTGACGAAGGGCCCTCCGGGCCCGCCTCCGCGTTTCCGGGCGGCCACGAGCTGGCCCTCGCGAACGTCCGTCCGGTCGTCGAGGCCGCCGCCGCCATCGGCACCACGGTCACCCTGGACGCCGAGGACCACACCACCCTCGACTCGATGTTCGCCATCCACGAGGAGCTGCGGAAGGACTTCCCGCAGACCGGCTGTGTGATCCAGGCGTACCTGTTCCGCACCGAGGACGACGCCCGCCGGCTCGCCGCCGCGGGCAGCCGCGTGCGTATCGTGAAGGGTGCGTACAAGGAGCCCGCCTCCGTGGCGTACCAGGACAAGGCCGAGATCGACAAGGCGTACGTCCGCATCATGAAGATCCTCATGGAGGGCGACGGCTACCCGATGATCGGGTCGCACGACCCGCGTCTCGTCGCCATCGCCCAGGAACTCGGCCGCAAGGCCGGCCGCAAGCTCGACGAGTACGAGTTCCAGATGCTCTACGGCATCCGCAGCGACGAGCACGTCCGCCTCGCAGCGGAGGGCCACCGGATGCGCGTCTACACGGCGTACGGCACCGACTGGTACGGCTACTTCATGCGCCGCCTCGCGGAGAAGCCGGCCAACCTCCTCTTCTTCGCGCGCTCCATCCTCACCAAGGGCTGAGTCCGGCTCCCACCCCCCACCCCGACGAACCAAGGAGACAAGGCACTCATGGACGCTGTCACCCAGGTCCCCGCGCCGGTCAACGAGCCGGTCCACTCCTACGCCCCGGGTACCCCCGAGCGCGCCCGCCTGGAGGCGAAGCTCAAGGAGCTCGGCGAGAACCCGATCGACCTCCCGATGACCATCGGTGGCGAGAGGCGGATGGGCGGCGGCGCCCGCGTCGACGTCGTGCAGCCGCACAACCACCGCGCCGTCATCGGTACCTTCGCCGGCGCCACCGAGCAGGACGCCCAGGACGCGATCGACGCGGCGCTCGCCGCCGCCCCGGCCTGGCGCGCGATGTCCTTCGACGACCGCGCCGCGATCATCCTGCGTGCCGCCGAACTGCTCTCCGGCCCGTGGCGCGAGACGATGGCGGCCTCCACGATGCTCGGCCAGGGCAAGACCGCCCAGCAGGCCGAGATCGACACCCCCTGCGAGCTCGTCGACTTCTGGCGCTTCAACGTGCACTACGCGCGCCAGATCCTCGCCGAGCAGCCGCCGGCCAACTCCACCGGCGTGTGGAACCGCATGGACCACCGCCCGCTGGAGGGCTTCGTCTACGCGATCACGCCCTTCAACTTCACCGCCATCGCGGGCAACCTGCCGACCGCCCCGGCGCTCATGGGCAACGTCGTCGTGTGGAAGCCGTCCCCGACGCAGACCCACTCCGCCGTGCTGCTGATGCAGCTCCTGGAAGAGGCCGGCCTGCCCAAGGGCGTCATCAACCTGGTGACCGGCGACGGCATCGCCGTCTCCGAGGTCGCGCTGAACCACCGCGACCTGGCCGGCATCCACTTCACCGGCTCGACCCCCACCTTCCAGCACCTGTGGAAGACGGTCGGCACCAACATCGCCAACTACCGCACCTACCCGAGGCTCGTCGGCGAGACCGGCGGCAAGGACTTCGTCGTCGCCCACCCCTCGGCCGACCAGGCCGTGCTGAAGACCGCGCTGACCCGCGGCTCCTTCGAGTACCAGGGCCAGAAGTGCTCCGCGTCCTCGCGCGCGTACGTCCCCGCCTCCATCTGGAACTCCGGTTTCAAGGAGAAGTTCGCGGCCGAGGTCGACGCCATCACCATGGGCGACGTCACCGACCTCTCGAACTTCATCGGCGCCGTCATCGACGACCGCTCCTTCGCGAAGAACAAGGCCGCCATCGACCGCGCCGCCGCCGACCCGACGTGCACGATCGTCGCGGGCGGCACCTACGACGACTCGGTGGGCTACTTCGTCCGCCCGACCGTCATCGAGTGCACCGACCCGGAGAACGAGGTCTTCACGACCGAGTACTTCGGCCCGATCCTCGCCGTGCACGTGTACGAGGACGACAACTACGACGCGATGCTGGACCAGATGGAGTCGGTCTCCGACTACGCCCTGACCGGTTCCGTCATCGCCAACGACCGCGCCGCCGCGGCCCACACGATGGAGAAGCTCCGCTACGCGGCGGGCAACTTCTACATCAACGACAAGTCGACCGGTGCCGTCGTCGGCCAGCAGCCCTTCGGTGGCGGCCGCGCCTCGGGCACCAACGACAAGGCCGGCGCCCCGCAGAACCTGCAGCGCTGGACGCTGACCCGCGCCATCAAGGAGACGCTGGTCCCGCCGACCGAGTACACCTACCCCCACCAGGGCTGACGCCCCCGGGGCGCCGCACACCGGCGCCCCGCCCGGAACCCCGCCCCCGCCCGGCACCCCCCCCTGCCGGACGGGGGCGGTCCGCGTCCACCGGCCTGTGCCCTCGGGCCCGCGTCCCCTTTGGCCCGCGTACCGCCCGAAAGGCCCGGACGCGAACGGGCCGGACGCGAACGGGCCCGGACGCACCGCACCCCCCGACCATGAGTGGCCGGGGGGTGCGGTGGCGGACGTACGGATACGGCCCGTGGGCTCAGCCGCGCCGCCCGGGCGCCGCGCTCCAGGTGTCGGGCTGCCAGACGCCGGAGCGGCGCAGGGAGGCGGGGCAGTGCCGGAATATCTCGTCGATCTCGACCACCAGCGCCAGCTGCGGCCGGGCGCCCTTCGCGTCCGCCAGCTCGTCGAAGAACGGCGCGTCCCGCAGGACCCGGGCGCGGCCGTTGACGCGGAGCACGTCCATCACGCCGGGGATGAAGTAGAGAAGGCCCACGTGCGGGTTCTGCAGGATGTTGCGGAAGCCGTCGGAACGGCGGTTGCCCGGCAGGTCCGGCAGCGCGAGGGTGCGCTCGTCCAGGACGAGCGTGAAGCCGGGCTCCCCGCCCTTCGGCGAGGCGTCGCAGTTGCCCGCCGCGTCCGAGGTGGCGACCGTGCACAGCGGGGACTGGCCGATGAGCCTCAGATCCTCCTCCGTCAGCCGGTCGTGGACCTTCTCGATGACGATCGGGTGCGGGGCGCCGAGCAGGTCGGTCAGTTCTCCGGGGGCGGTGAGCTCGACCCAGCCGTCGCGGTCGGGCGCGGCGGGCGGAACGGCTTCGGCGGGCGTGGCGGCGGCGGGCGGGGCGGCTTCGGGCGCTGCGGTGAGGCTCAAGACGACTTCCTGGCAGGTGACCTGGCGGTACGCACGGGCGGAGGTCGCCCTCGCCGGCACGCATGGGTGGCCGGATCCGGCGCCCGGCCCGCAGGCTATTTCGACCCGGACCGGTTTTTTCCGTACACCCTTACGATGTTAGGGTCACCTTACTGTAGGCCCTCGGGTGATCTCCTGGCGGGCATTCCCCCTGCAAGGACCGGCTACCGGGTTGACGCGGAGCCGTTGAGGAGCGAACGATGCCGGACGCGATACCGGCCACCGCGACAGGTGCCCGGTGACCCCGGCCGCCGCCACCCTGCCGACGGCGCGTACCGCACCGCCGGCCGGTGGTGCCCGCCGCAAGGCTTCCCGCCCCGCGCTCGCCGCCGGTCTCCTGGCAGGGTTGGTGGTCCTCGTACTGGTCGCCGCGGTCAGTCTCGCCGTCGGATCGGGGCACGTACCCCTCGCCGACGTGTGGCACGGCCTGGTCAGCCCCGACGACGCCCGGCGCACCGACGTCATCGTCCAGACCGTCCGCATCCCCCGCACCTGCGCCGGAATCCTCGCCGGCGTCGCCCTGGGCCTCGCCGGAGCGCTCATGCAGGGCGTCACCCGCAACCCCCTGGCCGACCCCGGACTGCTCGGCGTCAACGCCGGAGCGTCCGTCTCCGTGGTGCTCGCCATGGGCGTCCTCGGCCTCACCGCCCCGGGGCAGTACCTCTGGTTCGGATTCGTCGGCGCACTGCTCGCCGCCCTCTTCGTCTACGGCGTCAGCTCGATCGGCCGGGAAGGCGCCACCCCCGTCAAACTGGCGCTCGCCGGAGCCGCCACCACCGCCTTCCTCGGCTCGCTCACCACCGCGATGCTGCTGACCGACAGCAAGACCTTCGACCAGTTCCGCTTCTGGCAGGTCGGTTCGCTCTCCGGCCGGGAGACCGACGCGCTCTGGCAGGTGCTGCCGTTCATCGTGGTCGGCTCCCTCCTCGCCCTCGCGCTCGGCCCCCAGCTCAACGCCCTCGCCCTCGGCGACGACGTGGCCCGCGGCCTCGGCCAGCGGGTGGGCCTGGCCCGCGCCGCCGCCGCCCTCGCCGTGGTCCTGCTCTGCGGAGCGGCCACCGCGATCGCCGGACCCATCGGGTTCGTCGGACTGGTCGTCCCGCACGCCGCCCGGCTCATCGCCGGCCCCGACAACCGCTGGGTCCTCGCCTACAGCGCGGTCCTCGCCCCGATCCTGCTGCTCGTCGCCGACATCGCGGGCCGCCTGGTCGCCCGGCCCGCCGAGGTCCAGGTCGGCATCGTCACCGCCGTCATCGGCTGCGTCCCCTTCGTGATCCTGGTGCGCCGCCGGAAGCTGGTGGAACTGTGACCGCCCCCGCCACCCCTCTCGGTGGAACCGCCCCCGCCACCCCTCTCGGTGGAACCTCCCCGGGCTCCTTCGCCGTACGCGAGGTCGCCCGGGCCCGCCGCCACGCCCGCGCCCGCTACCTCCTGGTCTGCGGGGTCCTCGCCGTCGCGACCGTCGCCGCGCTGTGCGGTTCGCTGGCGTACGGGGACATGGCGGTGCCGCTCTCCGACGTGTTCGCCGCCCTCACGGGGCGCGCCGACCCCGCCACCTGGTTCATCGTCGGCGAGCTGCGGATGCCCCGCGCCCTGATGGCCATCCTCGTCGGGATCGCCTTCGGGCTCTCCGGCGCGGTCTTCCAGAGCCTGCTGCGCAACCCGCTCGCCAGCCCCGACGTCATCGGCATCAGCTCGGGCGCCTCCGTCGCCGCGGTGCTCGCCTCCTCGCTGTTCGCGGTCAGCGGGGTGCTGCTCTCCGTGTCCGCCCTGGCCGGCGCGGTCCTCACCGGCGCGCTGATCTACGCGCTCGCCTGGCGGCGCGGGGTGACCGGAGCCCGGCTCGTCCTCGTCGGCGTCGGGATCGGCGCCGGACTGTCCAGCGTGATCTCCTACCTGATGACCCGCTCCGAGGTCACCGAGGCGCAGTCGGCGCTGCTCTGGCTCACCGGCAGCCTCAACGGCCGCTCCTGGGACCTGCTGCGACCCCTGGCCTGGGCGCTCGTGGTGCTGCTGCCGCTGCTCTTCCTGGCCGCCCGCCGGATGCCCGTACTCCAGCTCGGCGACGACACCGCCGCCGGACTGGGCGCCCGCACCGAGCGGGGCCGGCTCCAGTTGCTCTGCTGTGCCGTCGCGCTGGCCGGTGTGGCGACCGCCGCCGCCGGGCCGGTCGGGTTCGTCGCCTTCGTCGCCGCGCCCGTCGCCCGCCGGCTGGCCCCCGGGCGGGGCGCCTCGCTGGTCGCCTCCGGTCTGACCGGCGCGCTGCTGATGGTGGTCGCCGACTTCGCCGCGCAGCACGTGCTGGACCTCGTCGACCTGCCGTCGGGCGCCTCCGGGCAGCTCCCCGTCGGGGTCGTCACCAGTGTCATCGGCGCCCCGTACCTGATGTGGCTGCTGATCCGCGCCAACCGTTCGGGACAGGGCGGATGAGCCGCCCGCGGCCGGCCGCGCAAGCAGGGCAGGCAAGGACCCGCAAGGACCAGATGGAGGGGAGTGCCGCGTGAGCGCGGAACACAGCCTGGGAGCGCGCGGACTGCGCCTCGGATACGGCAGCCGGGACATCGTCAAGGACCTCGACATCGACATCCCGCCGGGCGGCGTGACGATGATCGTGGGCCCCAACGCCTGCGGCAAGTCCACCCTGCTGCGCTCCCTGGCCCGGCTGCTCGCCCCCTCGGCGGGCACGGTCCTGCTGGACGGCAAGGACATCCGGTCGATGCCCACCAAGGCGGTCGCCGGAATCCTCGGCATCCTCCCGCAGACCCCGGTGGCCCCCGAGGGCATCACCGTCGCCGACCTGGTCGGCCGGGGCCGCTACCCGCGTCAGGGCTGGCTGCGCTCCTGGACCGCCGAGGACGACGCGGCGGTCGCCGAGGCGCTGGTCGCCACCGACGTACTGGAGCTCGCCGAGCGCCCGGTCGACGAGCTCTCCGGCGGCCAGCGCCAGCGCGTATGGATCGCCATGGCGATCGCCCAGCACACCGACGTGCTGCTGCTCGACGAGCCGACCACCTACCTCGACATCAGTCACCAGCTGGACGTCCTCGACCTGCTCACCGACATCAACCGGGAGCGCGGGGTGACCATGGTCGCCGTGCTGCACGATCTGAACCTCGCCTGCCGGTACGCCGACCATCTGGTCGCGATGAAGGACGGCCGGATCGTCGCCGAGGGCCGCCCCACCGAGATCGTGACCGGGGAACTGGTCACCGAGGTCTTCCACATGCGCTGCTCGGTCGTCCCCGACCCGGCCTCCGGCACTCCGATGATCGTGCCGATCGGCCGCCATCATGTGCCGGACGCGGCGCGCGAGGACGTGTCCGCCGCCTGAGCCGGGCTTCGGTCTCATGGGGCGGGTCAACTTCCCCCGAGGTGAAGCGGATCGCACTGTGTGGAACCCCTGTGCGAGAAGTGAATAAGGTTAGGCTAACCTCATGGGCATGAAGAACGTGCGTCTCCGGAACCCTCTTGCCCGTCGTTCCGGTACCCCCACCCGCTCCCGCGCCTCCCTCGGCCTGCTGGCACTTCCGCTCGCCGCGGTGCTGATCGGCGCGACCGGCTGCTCCTCCGACGACTCCGGCGATTCCGCCAAGGACACGTCGTCCACCGCCTCCGCCTCTGCCGGTGCCTTCCCGGTGTCCGTCGACACCAAGTTCGGCTCCATCACGGTGAAGGAGCAGCCCGAGCGGGTCGTCGCACTCGGCTGGGGCGACGCGGAGACCGCGCTCGCCCTCGGCGTCCAGCCCGTCGGCGAGAGCGACTGGCTGGCCTTCGGCGGCGACGGCGTCGGCCCGTGGGCCGAGGGTCTCTACACCAAGAGCCCCGAGAAGATCGGCACCATGGAGCCGGAGTACGAGAAGATCGCGGCCCTCAAGCCCGACCTGATCCTCGACACCAAGTCCAGCGGTGACCAGACCCGCTACGACACCCTCAGCAAGATCGCCCCGGTCATCGGCGTCCCGAAGGGCGGCGACCAGTACAAGCTGTCCTGGGAGCAGCAGACCCGGATGGTCTCCACCGCGCTGGGCAAGAAGGCGGAGGGCGACAAGCTGATCAAGGGCGTCGAGGACAAGTTCGCCGCCGCGGCGAAGGCGCACCCCGAGTTCAAGGACAAGACGGTCACCCTCGCGTCGAAGACCTCGGTCGGCTGGGGCGCGTACGTCTCGGGCACCGGTCGTGTCGACTTCGTCGAGCGGCTCGGCTTCAAGAACAACCCCGTCATCGAGAAGCAGGCCGGTGACGCGTTCTCGGTCAGCGTCTCCGAGGAGAACCTCGACCAGTTCGACGCCGACCTGATCGTCACCGCGCCGATCGGCCTCAAGCCCGCCCAGGTCGGCTCCGACGCCCTGTACAAGAAGATCCCCGCGGTCGCCGACGGCCACGCGATGGTCTTCGACCAGGGTGGCCTGAGCCAGGCCTTCGCCACCGACTCGATCCTCTCGACCTCCTACGCGATCGACCACGTCGTGCCGGAGTTCGCGAAGTACGTCAAGAAGTAGGCAGTACCCCGCCAGGTCTCCGGGCCGGTGGGACGGGCGCACGGTCGCGCCCGTCCCACCGGCCCGGTCTGTTTTTGATCAATACGGACATGTCCCTCGAAGACGCGCCCGCCGGTGTGAGGGGCGCTCCGTCCGCCCGGACCATTCGAGCCGACCGCTGCACCGCCCCTGACCAGGGACGAGTCGATTCGGCGCGGGCGCCGACGCGGGGATCGCCCCGGAAGCCGGGGACGCGCGCCGTCTCAGATAGTAGGAAGTCCGAGTAATTGTGGGGACAGGGCGGCCCGGGTGTCCTAGCGTTGTAGGAGCCGAACGATTCGCTTCTACCAGCGACTGGTGGTGAGCGGGTTCGCCCGATGCAGGCCATCCCTGCGGCGCCCGCTCCCGTACCTTCCGGCTTTCCCACCCGGTTCCGTCGTGCCCGGCGGCAGTGCGTCGCCCGCCGCCGCAACCCCTGGAGCACGGCCCCGGCCCGCCCGCGACTCCGTGCGGCCGGCGTGGTCCGTGAGCCCTGGAGCCCGTGAGCCGTACGACCTGTGACCTGTACGACCCGTGATGTCCGTGTCACCCGTGATCCCCAGGAGGCGTTCCCCCATGGCAGAGACCACCGTCCGCCGTCGCGTCCGTCACACCCCCCGCCCCACCGAAGCCGAGCGCAAGAACGCCGCCGCGGCCCTCCAGCGCGCCCTGGACCGCCGCGACAACGGCGGGGCCACCGGCCACTGAGCCCGGACAGGTCCGGGGGCTCCGCCGTCTTCCGTCGTACGGCTGACGGACGACGGGCGAGAGCCCCGGACCTGCGGCGGGCCGCGGCGACCTGCGCCGGCCGTGGCGGATCAGCCGCGGCTGACCTCGAAGTGGTCGATCCGCGCGCCCGACTCGGCGAGCGCGGTGACCTTCATCTTCGGGTGCTGCCCCGCCGAGACCTCGACCGCGAGGAACGAGTAGCCGGTGTACCGCACGCGGGACCACTCCACGGTCTCCGCCGCGTGGACGCCGCCCTTGGCCACGTAGTACGTGTCCACGCTCTCCTGGTCGTGGACGTGACCCTCGTACGTGTCGGGGGCCGGGAAGTCGTAGAGCGACTTGCCCGCGCCGCCGGCCGTGACGTACACGATGCCGTCGCGGGTCGGGTCCGTGCGCTCGCCGATCGGCACCTTGCGGGCGACCGCGTTCTTCTTCAGGGCGTCGGTGCGCTCGTACACGTGGTTGTGGCCGTTGATGACCAGGTCCACCTGGTGCTTCTCGAACAGCGGCACCCACGCCTCGCGGACCCCGCCCTCGGAGGCGTGCGCGTTGGTGGTCGAGAAGGCGCAGTGGTGGAAGAAGACCACGACGAAGTCGACGTCCTTGCGGGCGCGCAGCTCGCCGAGGCGGCGGTCCAGCCACTTCGTCTGCTTGCCGCCGCTGATGCCGAGGTTCGCGGGGATCTCGTTCGAGACGTCGTTGGCGTCCAGGGCGACGACGGCCACGTTGCCGTGGACGAAGGAGTACACGCCCGGCAGGCCGACCGGGTCGGGGCCGTTGTCCGGCAGCGTCCAGCGGGCGTTCTGGCCGCCGTAGCCGTCGGGGGAGTACCAGGCCTCCATGTCGTGGTTGCCGGTGGTCACCATCCACGGCACCGTCTTCGCGACGGTCTCCGTCTGGGCGAGGAACTGGTCCCAGGTGCGCGCGTCGTAGACGTCGGTCTCCTGGCCCTGGCCCGACGGGTCGGCGTAGCAGATGTCGCCCGCGTGCAGGTGGAAGGCCGGGTTCTGGCCGAGCAGCAGCTGGTCGTTGCCGAGGGCGTGATAGCTGACACCCTGGTCGCCGAAGGCCGTGAAGGTGAAGTTCTCGGCACGCGAGGGCGCGGTGGTGAACGTACCGAGCGTGCCCAGGTTGCGGGTGTCGGCCGGGTCGAAGCCGTCGTGGCCGACACCGTAGTAGTACGTCGTGCCGGGCTGCAGGCGCTCCAGGCCCGCGTGCACGTAGAACTGCTCGGCGGCGGCGATCGCGCCGTTGTTCAGCGTCGGCGTGGTGAGGTGGCGCACCTCGGCGTCGATGCGGCGGCTCAGCGACCACGGCTTGAGACCGATGCGGATGTACGGGCGCTTCACGGCGAACGGGACCTGCCACGAGACGCTCATCTGCGTCTTCGGGTCGGCGCCGTACGCGAGGTGCCGGCCGAACGGCGCCACCAGCGAGCCGTCCACCTGTGTGGTCGAGCGCGAGGTGAGCACCGTCGGAGCGGCCTGGGAGGAGGAGTGCGCGGCGGCCGGCGAAGCGGTGAGGAGGCCGGTGCCCAGGCCCGCGCCGGTGACGGCGGCGGTCGCCACACTCGTACGCAGCACGCCGCGGCGCGTCAGCCTGGTGCGGAGGTACTCGTGCTGCTCCGCCATGCTCATGCGGGCGGCGAGCTTCTCGGGGATTCCGAAGCGAGGGATGTCCATGGCCAGAACATCTACTTCGGGAGTGACCCGATCCCGGCCGTGAGGTGAACGGCACGCGTACAGCTCACCATGTGTCCGTATAGTGGACGGCCGGTGTCATGGGGTGGGACGCGGGGCTAAGGTGCCGTCATGTCTCGCAGCATCAATCTCGCAGTGATCCCCGGTGACGGAATCGGCCAGGAAGTCGTTGCCCAGGGCCTGAAGGTCCTCAACGCCGTCCTCCCGCAGGACGTGAAGCTGGAGACCAAGGAGTACGACCTTGGCGCCCAGCGCTGGCACCGCACGGGTGAAACCCTCCCCGACGCGGAGCTCGACGCCCTCAAGGGCCACGACGCCATCCTGCTCGGCGCGATCGGTGACCCCTCGGTCCCGTCCGGCGTGCTGGAGCGCGGGCTCCTGCTGAAGCTGCGCTTCGCCTTCGACCACTTCATCAACCTGCGGCCGTCGAAGCTCTTCCCGAACACCGCGACCCCGCTGGCCGGCCGCCCCGACATCGACTTCGTCGTCGTCCGCGAGGGCACCGAGGGCCCGTACACCGGCAACGGCGGCTCGCTGCGCACCGGCACCCCCGCCGAGGTCGCCACCGAGGTCAGCGTCAACACCGCGTACGGGGTCGAGCGCGTGATCCGCGACGCCTTCGACCGCGCCGCCGCCCGCCCCCGCAAGAAGCTGACGCTGGTCCACAAGAACAACGTCCTCGTCTACGCCGGGCACCTGTGGAAGAACACCTTCGACAAGGTCGCGGCCGAGTACCCCCAGGTCACCACCGACTACCTGCACGTCGACGCCGCGACGATCTTCTTCGTCACGCAGCCGGAGCGCTTCGACGTCATCGTCACCGACAACCTCTTCGGCGACATCCTCACCGACCTCGCCGCCGCCGTCACCGGTGGCATCGGTCTGGCCGCCTCGGGCAACATCAACCCGACCGGCGCCTTCCCGTCGATGTTCGAGCCCGTCCACGGCTCGGCCCCCGACATCGCCGGCCAGGGCAAGGCCGACCCCACGGCCACGATCCTCTCCGTCGCCCTCCTGCTGCGCCACCTCGGCCACGACGCCGAAGCCGAGCGCATCGAGACGGCCGTCTCCGCCGACCTCGCGGAGCGCGACGGGATCACCCGTACCACCGACGAGATCGGCGACGCGCTCGCGGTACGCGTAGCGGGCTGACCCGACGACTCACCGAGAGGCCGCCGGGTCGCGCAAGCGCCCGGCGGCTTCTTCGTGTTGCGGCCCCGGGTGCACCTATCGACCCAGGGACCGTGAAATACGTCATTTCGTGCCAGGCCTCCCACGAGCGATAATCGGATGTGGGGCCGCAGCTCGCGGCAATGTTCGGACATCTTCGCGCTTGTTCGCACGTGCGGACGGCGGGCGGAAGCACGGTCCCTCACACACAGATACGTGAAGGACACGCACTCATGACGACGCCCACGATCGAGCTCAAGCCCACCTCGTCCCCGCTGTCCGACGCGGAGCGCGAGGCGATCCTCGCCGCCCCGGGATTCGGCCGCCACTTCACCGACCACATGGTCACCATCCGGTGGACCGAAGGCAGGGGCTGGCACGACGGGCAGCTCGTCCCGTACGCCCCGCTCTCCCTCGACCCCGCGACGATGGTCCTGCACTACGCGCAGGAGATCTTCGAGGGACTGAAGGCGTACCGGCAGCCCGACGGCACCGTCGCCACCTTCCGCCCCGAGGCCAACGCCCAGCGCTTCCAGCGCTCCGCCCACCGCCTCGGCATGCCCGAGCTGCCGGTGGAGACCTTCATCGAGGCCTGTGACGTGCTGGTCCAGCAGGACAAGGCGTGGGTCCCGGCGCACGGCGGCGAGGAGTCCTTCTACCTCCGCCCGTTCATGATCGCCACCGAGGTCGGCCTGGGCGTGAAGCCCGCCAACGAGTACCTCTTCCTCGTCATCGCCTCCCCGGCCGGCGCCTACTTCGCCGGCGGTGTGAAGCCCGTCTCCATCTGGCTCTCCGAGGACCGCGTCCGCGCCGTCCCCGGCGGCATGGGCGACGCCAAGACCGGCGGCAACTACGCCGCCTCCCTGCTCGCCCAGGCCGAGGCCACCGCCAAGGGCTGCGACCAGGTCGCCTACCTCGACGCCGTGGAGCACAAGTGGGTCGAGGAGCTCGGCGGGATGAACCTCTACTTCGTGTACGAGAACCACATCGTCACCCCCGCCCTCACCGGCTCCCTGCTCGCCGGCGTCACCCGTGACTCCCTCCTCACCGTCGCCCGCGACCTCGGCTACACCTCCGAGGAGGGCCGGGTCTCCATCGACCAGTGGCGCGAGGACAGCGCGAACGGCACCCTCAAGGAGGTCTTCGCCTGCGGCACCGCCGCCGTGATCACCCCCGTCGGCACCGTCAAGTCGGCCGGCGGCGAGTGGGTCCAGGGCGACGGCACCCCCGGCGAGATCACCCTGAAGCTCCGCGAGCGCCTCCTGGACATCCAGCGCGGCATCGCCGAGGACACCCACGGCTGGATGCACCCGCTGGGCGACTGACGCCCGGTTGTCCCACCGCGTACGACTCGACTCGTACGAAGGCCGCGCCCGGCGTCCTGCCGGGCGCGGCCTTCGGGGCTTCGCCCGCGGCTTCGAGGGGGCCGTTCGTCAGGTGGTCGGCTGGCGCACGGTCGGGCGCATCAGACGGGAAGCCTCCAGCTCGGTCCCGACTTCGGGGAGCCGATCCACACGGTCTGTTCGAAGGGGGTGGCGGTCATCCCGAACTCCGCCAGGCCGGGCGCTCCGGCGCCCTGCCACAGCTGCAGGGCTTCCTCGATCCGGTCCCACAGGCGTAGTGGTCCGTGCTGGTGCACGGACCATCCCTCACCATCGGGTTCCGTCCACGCCTGCGAGCCGGTGGCCACGTCTCGGAGGATGACGCCGGAGGCTGTGGTCATCAGCTCCGCGGAAGGAGCGGCGAGCTGGGCGACGAACCGCCCCGCCCAGTCCTGGAGAAGCGAGGGGTCCAGGCGCGCGGGGCGGCTGCTGCCGTCCTGCCGGAAGAAGGTGGGGGAGGGAGGCCGCTCGTGGGGACGGGCGAGCATGTACGTGATGGTGTGGTCGGCGAACCTGCCGTGGGCGGTTCCCTCCTCGTCGAGAACGAGGTGGATCAGGCCGCCGGCAAGCATCCACCCGGAGACGCTGGTGGTGATGGTGCCTCCGTCATTCAGTTGCCAGAACCATGCTGGGGGGATGGTTCGCACGGCGCACGTGGCGATGATCGCGTCGTAGTCCGCGTGCTCCTTGCACCCGTTCAGGCCGTCTCCGACTGCGAGGGCCGGCGTGTATCCGGCGGCGTGCAGGTGTGCGGCCGCGTTCGCCGCGAGGCCGGCGTCGTACTCGATGCTGACGACCTTCTCCGCCCCGATTCTGTGACACAGGACCGCGGTGGAGTACCCGGTGCCGGTACCCACTTCGAGCACCTTCTGCCCGGGGCGAAGTCTCGCTGCTTGGGCGGTGCTTACGACGAGTGAGGGAAGGGTCGCCGACGACGTGGGACTGCCGGTGACCTGGACTGCCGTGTCGGCCGCGTCTCTCCCTTCGACCTGGGTGACCCATGTCTGGTCGGTGTAGACCATCCGCAGCCACTCGTCCTCTCCTACCTCCGCCCGCCGCAGGGGAGCCCACCCGCCTCCGGTGAGGTGAAAGGCCGCAGATCCGAGGAACAGTTCACGGGGGACGGTCCCGACCGCATCGCGCCAGCCGGGGTCGAGGGCTGGATGAGCCGTGGCGATCTGCTCGGCGAGGGTGTGGCGGAGTGCGGCGGGGTCAGCGGGCACAGCGGTCTCCTGCGTACTGGAGTTGGTCGGCGACTGCGGTGACGATCCTGCCGGTGATCGCGTCGGGGAACCAGGCGAATTGCCCGTTCGGGTTGCATTCGTAGAACCAGATCCGGCCGTTCCGTTCGATCCCGAAGTCGAAGGCTCCGAAGACGAGCCCGAAGCCGTCCAGGAATTGCCGCACGCTCTTGGCCAAGTGCGGCGGGGTGTCGACGAGCGTGTACGACAACGTGTCGTAGTGCCGTCTCCAATCCAGGCCGGGCGAGCCGTCGATCCGGACGGTGAACACCTCTTCCCCGACAACTGTCACCCTGAGGTCGGCGATCGATTGAACACGTTTTTGGAACAGGTGCATGGTCTGAGTGACGCCGGCGTTCAAGTCGGCCGGATCCACCTCCTCGACCCATACGGTCAGCGCCCGTCCGTCCGCACTCTCGTACTCCGTGCCGCGCAACGGCTTGTAGACGACAGGACAGTGGTCGCCGATGAACTGCCGTGCGGCGTCTTCGCTGTTGGTGAGCAGGGTGGGTGGGACATCGAAGCCGCACCGCGCTGCGGTGGCGAGCTGAGCGGGCTTGTGTTCGGCATCACGGTTCCGCCAGGGGTGATTCACGTAGTGCGTCCCCGGCAGGGAGCCGAGAATGCCTCCGAGGCCGTAGCGGGCCTCAACGGGTGTCCTGGTGCCCCAGGCCGTAGGGAGCCGTGTACGGACGCGGTCGGCGCCAGTACACGGAACGGACTTGCTCCAGATCCGTGTCGCGGCTCGGAGTCCGGATGCTCCCTCGCAGTCCGCCGCTGTCCAGTTGGGCCGCGACATGGACAGTGGCTGGGAAGTCACCAGGATCCAGGCGTACGACCGGAATCTGCCGCCGGTTCAACTCCTCGGTGACCACATCGGCGGTTGCGTCGTCCAGTCGCGAGACGACCAGGACAGCGGCCTGCGGCTTCAATCCGTGTCGCCTTCCTGGTCGCTGCCTTCATCCGGAGTGCCGTCCAGGCTCGTCCTGGTCTTGGTCTCCTTGCTCGTTTCGGACCTTTTGTGCTTACCCGCGAGGGAGGCCTCCCGGCCATCCGGGGCAATCCAACGCCCGGTCTGGGTATCGGCGTCGAGGACTACCTCCGCCGCAGGAAGAGCAATCGTTTCCGGGTAGGGCCTCATACGGGTAACGCCCCAAGGGGTTGAAAGCTCGCTCATCCGTGCCTCCGGTCGCCGCCGTTCGTCATCGCACAGTGTGGAGACTCATTCGCGGGTTCCGATAGTGAGCATTCGGCCTCTCGGCGGTGCCGGCCCAGTCCGGAGCCAGCGACCGGTAGGGGTGGCTCGCCCCGGCGGCTCGGCGTCGACGAACGCGCGGTCGGCCCAGGGGCCGGTGGGGCGAGCGGCGACCTGTGCACAGTCCACTCGCTCATGGATGACGGCCCGCCCACTGTTACTCCCGCTCCCCCCGCACCAGCTCCGCCACCTCGTCCAGCGAGTCGACCGACCAGTCCGCCGTCGCGCGGACGGCCGGGTCGTCGGCCCACCAGTGGCCCCACGGGCCGCGCCGCAGGTGGGCCGTGAGCAGGCCGGCCGCGTGGGCCGGGAAGACGTCGTTGGCCGGGTGGTCGCCGACGTACAGGGCGTTCTCGGCGCGTGTGCCGCAGACGCCGAGGACACGGGCGAAGAAGGCGGGGTCCGGCTTGGCGGCGCCCCATTCCTCGGACATCACGACGAGGTCGGCGGGCAGGCCCAGGGCGCGCAGCAGCTCCCCGGCGCGGGCGGTCTGGTTCCCCGCGACGATCACGCGGACGCCCAGCTCGCGGAGGCCGCCCAGGGTCGGCGTCACGTCCGGGTAGAGGTCCGTCTCGTCCAGGTACTCGCCCCGGCCCGCCGCCTCCCGGGCCCGCCACTCGGCCTCGACGTCGATGCCGGGGCGGACGAGGCGCAATGCGTCGGAGTTGTCGCGGCCCTGGGTCACCACCGCCCCCACCAGGGCGCTCATGGTGTGCCGGGGGACGTCCAGCCAGTCGGCCCAGGAGCCCCAGTACCGGTTGTCGTTGGTCAGCGTCTCGCCGACGTCGAAGACGATGGTCTCGATCACCGGGCCGACCCTACTGGGCGGGAGAGGCGGAGGAGTCCGGCTGCGGCTGCCCCGGCCGTCCCCCGTTTCGTCCGGGTCTGGCCGGGCAGGCGCTGTCCTGCAGGTACTGCCGAGGTGACCTACGTTGGCAGTGGAAGGTTCGTCCATCCGAGGAGGCCCCGTGACTGACGGCAGCAAGGACAAGGTCAAGGGCAAGGCCAAGGAAGCCATGGGCAAGATGACCGGCAACCGGAGCAAGGTCGCCGAAGGCAAGGCCGACCAGGCGAAGGGTGCCGCGAAGGACGCCGTGGGCGACGCGCGGAAGAACCTGCGCGACAAGTCAGGCCCGAAGGACCCGCTGATCACCGACGACGAGTGAGTCCGGTACTCGCTCTCCGGGCCCCCGCCATTTCCTGGGCGGGGGCCCGTCGGCTTTCACGGCGTGCCGCTCCGCGTCAGCGCCGGCGGTACGTCCGGTGGGTGGTCGGCGGGAGCAGTACGAGACCGGGGCCGGGCGGGCCGCCGGCCGGGAGCAGCCGGTCGAGCGCGTCGGCCACGGCGGGGCAGGGGTGAAGGGCCGCCGCGCCTCCACGAGAGGAACCCACACCACCCTGGTGGGGTAGCAGGCGGCCGTGAACCGCCCTCCGGGTACGCGACGCACGCAAGTAACGGCCGTGCACCGCCCCTCCGGGTACGCAACGCACGCAAGTAAACCGGATCGTTGCCCTCCGCTCCCTTGTCCGCCCTCCCCGGCGTGCGGCACGGTGGCCGACCATGGGACGGGAACAGTGGACGAGGATCTGGGTCGGCTCGGCCGGAAACATGGTCGAGTGGTTCGACTGGTTCGTGTACGCGACCTTCGCGGTCTACTTCGCCGACGCGTTCTTCCCCGAGGGCAACGGGACCGCCAACCTGATGAACACCATGGGGATCTTCGCCGTGGGATTCTTCATGCGGCCGGTCGGCGGCTGGCTGCTCGGCCGGATCGGCGACCGCCGGGGCCGCAAGGCCGCGCTGACCCTCACCGTCACGCTGATGTCGGCCTCCGCCATCCTCATCGCCGTCGCCCCGACGTACGCGGTCGCCGGATACGGCGGGGTGGCCGTGCTCATGGTGGCCCGGCTGCTCCAGGGCCTGTCGGTGGGCGGTGAGTACGCGGCCAGCGCCACGTACCTCACCGAGGCGTCACGGCCCGACCGGCGCGGGTTCGCCTCCAGCTTCCAGTACGTGTCGATGACGGCGGGGCAGCTGATCGGGCTCGGTCTCCTCATCCTGCTCCAGCACACTCTCTCCGAGGACGCCCTGCACGACTGGGGCTGGCGCGTGCCGTTCGTCGTCGGCGCGCTCGGCGCGGCCGTCGTCTTCTACCTGCGCCGCACCATGCTGGAGACCGAGGTCTACGCGGAGTCCGGCGCCGCCGAGGACGCCGACCGGGGCACCCTCAAGGCCCTGTGGGCGCACCGGCGCGAGGCGTTCCTCGTCGTCGCGCTGACCATGGGCGGAACCGTCGCGTACTACACGTACACCACGTATCTCACGAAGTTCCTCTCCAAGAGCGCCGGGATGGAGAAGTCCACCGCCACCCTCGTCAGCTTCTGCGCCCTCTTCGTCTTCATGTGCCTCCAGCCGCTCGCCGGGCTGCTCTCCGACCGGATCGGCCGGCGCCCGCTGCTCATCGGGTTCGCCGTCGGCTCCACGTTCCTGACGGTGCCGGTCATGATGATGCTCAAGCACGCCGGGACCTTCTGGCCCGCCCTCGGCCTCTCGCTGCTGGCCCTGGTCGTCGTCACCGGCTACACCTCGATCAACGCCTGCGTGAAGGCCGAGCTGTTCCCGACCGGCGTCCGCGCGCTGGGGGTGGCGCTCCCGTACGCCGTCGCCAACGCGCTCTTCGGCGGGACGGCCGAGTACATCGCGCTCTGGTTCAAGGACGCGGGCGCCGAGTCCGGGTACTTCTGGTACGTCGCCGGCTGCGCGGCCGTCTCGCTCGTCGTCTACCTGAGCATGCGGGAGACGCGCGATCTGGACCTGCACCGGATCGGCGCGGGGGAGGCGACCGGGACCGCCGCGGGCCGGTCCTCGGACGGGACGAGTGTCACGACCGCATTCTGAGACGGGCCCGACACGGGAGCGGTGCTGTGCGAAACTGCTTCCGTGTCCTCGTTGTCCACGATTATTGGCAGCAGGCGCGCCGGTCCGCAGTGACGTCCCGTACCACCACGTACGGCACGCTCATCGTGCCCCAGACCCGCGCGCAGACCTCTCGCACCCGCGAGGGGTTTTTTCGTTTTACGGCCCCCACCCTGGCCGGGACGGCGTGCGCGGGATGATGGGGGCAAGTGGAGGCCGATAGTCCGGATCCACTCATCCGACAGGAGTCGCATCAGCATGACCACCAAGGCCACCGCCACCGACGACAGTTTCCATGTCTTCGACACCACCCTGCGCGACGGTGCACAGCGTGAAGGCATCAACCTGACGGTCGCCGACAAGCTGACCATCGCCCGGCACCTGGACGACTTCGGCGTCGGATTCATCGAGGGCGGCTGGCCCGGCGCCAACCCCCGGGACACCGAGTTCTTCGCCCGCGCCCGACAGGAGATCACCTTCGCCAACGCCCGGCTCGTGGCGTTCGGCGCGACCCGCAGGGCCGGTGGCAAGGCCGCCGAGGACCCGCAGGTCAAGGCGTTGCTCGACTCCGGCGCCCCGGTGATCACGCTGGTCGCCAAGTCCCACGACCGCCACGTCGAACTCGCCCTGCGCACCACTCTGGACGAGAACCTGGAGATGGTCCGCGACACCGTCTCCTACCTGCGCGAGCAGGGCCGCCGGGTCTTCGTCGACTGCGAGCACTTTTTCGACGGGTACCGCGCCAACGCCGAGTACGCGAAATCCGTCGTCCGTGCCGCCTCCGAGGCCGGTGCCGACGTCGTCATCCTCTGCGACACCAACGGCGGGATGCTTCCCGCGCAGGTCCAGGCCGTCGTCTCCACCGTGATCGCGGACACCGGCGCCCGGCTCGGTATCCACGCCCAGGACGACACCGGCTGCGCCGTCGCCAACACCCTGGCGGCCGTCGACGCGGGTGCCACCCACGTCCAGTGCACCGCCAACGGTTACGGCGAACGCGTCGGCAACGCCAACCTCTTCCCGGTCGTCGCCGCCCTGGAACTCAAGTACGGCAAGACGGTGCTCCCCGAGGGCGCGCTCGGCGAGATGACCCGCATCTCCCACGCCATCGCCGAGGTCGTCAACCTGACCCCCTCCACGCACCAGCCGTACGTGGGTGTTTCGGCCTTCGCCCACAAGGCCGGGCTGCACGCCTCCGCGATCAAGGTCGATCCCGACCTCTACCAGCACATCGACCCCGCGCTCGTCGGCAACAGCATGCGGATGCTTGTCTCCGACATGGCCGGGCGCGCCTCCATCGAGCTGAAGGGCAAGGAGCTCGGCATCGACCTCGGCGGCGACCGCGAACTGGTCGGCCGGGTCGTCGAGCGCGTCAAGGAGCGCGAACTGAGGGGCTACACCTACGAGGCGGCCGACGCCTCCTTCGAACTGCTGCTCCGCGGCGAGGTCGCCGGCACCGCGCCCCGCTACTTCCGCACCGAGTCGTGGCGGGCCATCGTCGAGGACCGCCCCGACGGGGTGCACGCCAACGAGGCGACGGTGAAGCTCTGGGCCAAGGGCGAGCGGATCGTCGCCACCGCCGAGGGAAACGGACCCGTCAACGCCCTGGACCGGGCGCTGCGGGTGGCGCTGGAGCGGATCCACCCGCAGCTCGCGAAGCTGGAACTGGTCGACTACAAGGTCCGCATCCTGGAGGGGCGTACCGGCACCGAGTCCACCACCCGGGTACTGATCACCACGGGCGACGGCGCCGGCGAGTGGTCGACCGTCGGGGTCGGGGAGAACGTCATCGCCGCGTCGTGGCAGGCGCTGGAGGACGCGTACACCTTCGGTCTGCTGCGGGCCGGGATCGAGCCGACGGAGTAGTACGCGAACGGGAACCGGCCGCCCCGCGCGTCACGGGACGGCCGGACCGGCTCGTCAGGACCCGGTGGTCACTGCAGCCGCCACTTCTGGTTGGCGGCCCCGGTGCAGCTCCAGATCTGGGCGCGGGCTCCGTTGGCCGTCGAGGCGTCCGTGATGTCCAGGCACTTGTTCGCCGCCGTGTTCACCACGTCCCCGGTGGTCGCGTTGTATGTCCACCGCTGCGCGCCCGTGCCGTTGCAGGTGTAGAGCTGGACCTTCGCGCCGTCCGCCGTCGACGCCGAGGTCACGTCCAGGCAGGTGCCCAGCGTCCGGATCGTGCCGTCGGACTGGACGGTCCAGCGCTGCGCCGCCGAGCCGTTGCAGTCGTAGAGCTGGACCGCCGTGCCGTCCGCCGCGCTGCCGTTCGCCGCGTCCAGGCACTTGCCGCCGGTGCCGGTGAACGCCCCGGAGGTACCGGTCGGACCGCCGGTGCCGGACTGGGTGCCGGACCAGGTGAAGGTGGCCGAGGTGCGGGCGGGCAGCGAGTAACCGAACGTCGAGCCGCCCCAGTTGACGGTGAGCTGCTGGGCCGAGGAGCCGCCGTTGTAGGCGATCAGCGCCTTGGAGCCGTCCGTGTTGCGCCAGGCGACGTTGGGAACGGTGGAGCTGGCGGTGGAGGCGATCCGGGAGGCCCCCGGGCGGACGAACTTCGTCAGGTGGCCCATCGTGTAGTACTCGACGGTGTAGTCCACCTGCCCGCTCCTGCTGTCACCGTTGTGGACCGTGATCAGCCCGTCGCAGGTGCCGCAGCCGCCGTTGTGCGGGCCCCGGTTCTGGTCCACCGCGAGGGACCACTTGGTGACCGACTTCGCCCAGTTGCGGGTGTAGTCGATGATGTTGAGCATGTCCTCCTTCTGCTGGTCGGCGATCCAGGTGCCGCCCGAGTGCTCGGTCTGGAAGGCGTCCATCGTGGGGTACTGGTTGTGCACCGCCGTCTGCTTGGCGATGTCGCCGCCGTAGCCGTGCCAGGCGACCCCGCCGAAGTTGGGGTGGTTGCGCACGGCCGCGTCGTCCACGGTCGGCGCGGCGTAGGCGTCGTAGGTGTCCCAGTTCCAGTCGTGCGCCAGCACCTTGGTGGAGAGCCCCGCCGCCTGGAGCTTCGGCAGCAGCTCGCTCTTGGTGAAGTAGGCGAGCCCCGAGCCGTTCCAGCTCATCGAGGGGTAACCGGAGCAGCAGGTCGGCTCGTTCTGCGCCGTGACGTACTGGACCGGGACGCCCTGGGCCTGGTACGCCTGGAGGTACTTCACGAAGTAGTCGGCGTACGCGCCGTAGTTCTCGGCCTTCAGCCAGCCGCCGTTGAGCTGGCCGCTGTCCTTCATCCACGCCGGTGCGGTCCAGGGCGAGGCCATCGTGGTGAGGGCCGGGTTGAGCTGCTTCGCCTGCTTGGTCAGCGGCAGGACGTCCGCGAGATCGTGCGCCACGGAGAACTTCGCCAGCGTGGGGTCGGTCTGCCCGGCGGGCAGGTCGTCGTAGGTGTACCCGGTCCGCGCCAGGTCCGAACCGCCCATCGGATTGCGGACGAACGAGAGCCCGATGCCCTCCGTGGGGGAGAAGAGCTTCTTCATCGTGGCGTCCCGGGTCGCGTCGCTCAGCGCCCCGCTGCTCTTCATCAGCCAGGCCGCCGTGTCGGTGAAGGACGCGCCGCCGCCGGTGAAGGTCTGGTACCGGGTGTTCTCGTCGACCGTCACCACGGTGCCCGCGCTCCCGCTGCCGGACCCGAAGGCGACCGGTGTCTGGGCCTGGAGGCCCCGGGTGACATGACGGCCGCCGGAGTCGTCGGTGGTGGTCAGGACGATGGAGACGCTCTCGCCGGCCGCCTGGGCGGCGGGCGCGGCGAGCCCGGTGAGGCCGGTCGCGGCGAGCGCGGTCGCCGCGAGCACCGCGGCGGTCCGGTTCGATCGCATCAATCGGATCATGGGGGAATGCCCTTCTTCGGCACAGGGGTGGGGTGCTGCCGTCGATCGAGCCGTGAGTGAACTGCCCCCACCGGCCCGCGTCAAGAGGGGGCGTGCGTACAAGAAGTGAAGGCACAACTCCCGTCTCCTGCCCGCCTGATGGGCGTGGACCAATCTCGGTGTGAAGTATTGACGGCCCTGTTCCGGCGGGGTTAACTCCAGCCGCGACGCCGGTACCGGTTCCGGGACCGGTACCGCGCGGTGGCCGTCCCGGTGGGCAGTCCTGCGCCGCACTGCGTGTCAGGCACATGCTGAAAACAGCTCTTCCGGCGCCGTAAAACACCGGTCGGGCCGGTGATGTCCGTGTTCCGCCGTGTCAGGGAGGACCCGTTGCGCGTCACCATCGCCGATGTGGCCCGTGCCGCCGGAGTCAGCAAGACCACCGTCTCGCGGGTGCTCAACACCAAGTCGGACGTGGACCGTTCCACCGCGTCCCGCGTTCGTGAAGTGATCGCACACCTCGGCTACGTCCCCAGCTCCGGAGCGGTCGGCCTGGCCCGCGGCAGCAGCCGCACCGTCGGGATGCTGGTGCCCTCGCTGACCTGGTCCTGGATGGGTGAGGTCCTGCAAGGCGTCGTGGACACCGTCGAGGCCGCGGAGTACGGCCTGCTGCTCTTCACCTGCAACCGGGGTGCCGACTCCGTCCGCCGCTTCACCACGCAGGTCTCCGCCCGCGCCTTCGACGGCCTCGTCGTCGTGGAGCCGGAGAACACCCTCGGCCACCTCACCGCGCTCCACCGCGGCGGCCTGCCGATCGTGCTGATCGACGACCGGGGCCACCACCCCGAGTTCCCCTCGGTCGTGACCACCAACCGCGAGGGCGGCGCGAGCGCCGCCCGCCACCTGCGGGCCGACGGGCGCACCCGCCCGGTGGTCCTCAGCGGCCCCGCGCACTTCGGCTGCGTACGCGAACGGCTCGACGGATTCCGCTCCGTCCTGCCGGACGCCCTCGTCGCCCAGGGCGACTTCACCGAACGCGGCGGCGAACGCGCCATGGCCGAACTCCTCGGCTCGGGCGCACGGTTCGACTCGCTCTTCGCGCACAACGACGTCAGCGCCACCGGCGCCCTGAGAGCGCTCCACGCCGCCGGCCGCCGGGTCCCGGACGACGTCGCCGTCATCGGGTTCGACGACATCCCGATGGCCGCGCACACCGCGCCTCCGCTGACGACCGTCCGCCAGCCCACCCGGGCGATGGGGGAGACGGCGGCCCGGATGCTCCTCGCCCACCTGGGCGGTACACCCGCCCCGCACGAGCCGGCCGTGCTCCCCACCGAACTCGTGGTGCGCCGCTCGGCGCCCTGACCCCCTCCCGGCGCACCCGCGGCCGGGGACGGCCGCCCGCACCGGGGCACCCGCACACCCCCCACGGGCCACGGCCCCACGGATCCTCCCGCCCCACCCCCCCTCGCCCCGCCCGCAGCGCTGCCGGACCCCCCGGGCAGCCGAGCCGAGAGAAGAGCCGCACATGCCAGCTGCCCGCCACCGCAGAGGATCGGCCCGGGCCCTCCTCGCCGCCGTCACCGTCCTCGCCGGACTGATCACGGCCGCCGTCCCCGCGTCGGCCGACGACCCCGCACCCGTGCTCGTCGACCGGTTCGAGGGCGAGGTCCCCCTCACCGGCCCGCCCGCCGACTCGATCTTCACCTGGGGCTCGGACGCCGACGACCAGCCGAAGCTCGCCTTCACCGAGCGCGCCGACGCCCCCGAGGGCTCCAAGGTCCTCGAAGGCACCTACGACATCAGCGGCTGGGGCGGGCTGAGCCACGAGTTCGCCGTCGACCAGGCCCCCCAGGACTGGAGCGCCCACAAGGGCATCCGCTTCTGGTGGTACGGGCAGAACAAGGCGCCCCTGCCGCCCGGGTCCGGCAAGAAGATCAGCTTCGAGATCAAGGACGGCGGCGCCAACGGCGGAGCCTCCGAGCTGTGGACCATGTCCTTCACCGACGACTGGGAAGGCTGGCACCAGGTCGAGGTCCCGTTCGCGGACTTCGTCTACCGCGGCGACTACCAGCCCGTCGGCGGCATCGACCACATCCTCGGCCTGGACCGCATGTGGGGCTACGCCCTCACCCTGCCGACCGGCGCCCCCGGCTCCTTCGCCCTCGACGGCATGGAGCTCTACGGCAAGGCCGACCCGGCGCTGACCGCCGCCGTCGCCACGGACACCACCGTGCACCCGGTGGACGACGGCGCCACGGCGAGCATCGGCCTCACCCTCTCCACCACCGGCGGGAAGCCCGTCGAGGAGCCCGTCACCGTCGCGTACACCACGCAGGGCGGCACCGCGGTGGCCGGCACCGACTACACCCCGGTCACCGGTACGTACACCTTCCCGGCGGGCACCGCCTCCGGCGCCACCCACACCGTCACGGTGGCCACCAGGAAGGCGAAGAAGGCGTCCGAGGCCCGGACCGTCCCGCTCGTCCTCACCGTCACCGGCGCCAAGGCCCCGACGGAGGCCCCGCAGGTCGTCATCAACGCCCACGGTCTCCCGTACCAGAACGCCAAGCTGCCGGTGAAGCAGCGCGTCGCCGACCTGCTCTCCAGGCTCTCGCCCGCCGAGAAGGCGGGCCAGATGACGCAGGCCGAACGCAACGCGCTGCGCAGCCCCGGCGACATCGCCTCGTACGACCTCGGCTCGCTGCTCTCCGGAGGCGGCTCGGTCCCCACGCCCAACACCCCCGAGTCGTGGGCGCGGATGATCGACTCGTACCAGCTGCGCGCGCAGGCCACCCGCTTCCAGATCCCGCTGATCTACGGCGTGGACGCGGTGCACGGCCACAACAACGTCGTCGGGTCGACGATCATGCCGCACAACATCGGCCTCGGCGCCACCCGCGACCCGCAGACCGCCGAGAAGACCGGCGCGGTCACCGCGAGCGAGGTCCGCGCCACCGGCGTCCCGTGGGACTTCGCCCCCTGCCTCTGCGTCACCCGTGACGAGCGCTGGGGCCGGTCCTACGAGTCCTACGGCGAGGACCCGGCGCTCGTCGAGTCCATGGAGACCGTGATCCAGGGCATGCAGGGCGCGGCGTCCGGCAAGGACCTCGACCGCGACGACAAGGTGCTCGCCACCGCGAAGCACTACGTCGGCGACGGCGGCACCGAGTTCGGTTCCTCCACCACCGGCTCGTACACGATCGACCAGGGCGTCACCAAGGTCACCCGCGAGGAGCTGGAGGCGGTGCACCTCGCACCGTTCCAGGAGGCGGTGGACCGCGGCATCGGCACCGTCATGCCGTCGTACTCCTCGCTGGACGTCCTGGGCGACGACCAGGGCCCGGTGAAGATGCACGGCAACGCCGAGATGATCAACGGCGTCCTCAAGGACCGGATGGGCTTCGAGGGCTTCGTCATCAGCGACTGGCAGGCCATCGACCAGCTTCCCGGTGACTACGCCAGTGACGTGCGCACCTCGGTCAACGCCGGCCTCGACATGATCATGGTGCCGACCGCGTACCAGGACTTCACCACCACGCTCAGGAGCGAGGTCACCGCCGGCCGCATCAGCCAGGCCCGCATCGACGACGCGGTCTCCCGCATCCTGACCCAGAAGTTCAAGCTGGGCCTCTTCGAGAAGCCGTACGCGGACACCTCGAACATCGACGACATCGGCTCCGCCGCCCACCGCGCGGTGGCCCGTGAGGCCGCCGCCAAGTCCCAGGTGCTGCTGAAGAACGACGGTGCCGTCCTCCCGCTGAAGGCGGACCAGAAGGTCTACGTCGCCGGCTCCGACGCCGACGACATCGGCAACCAGGCCGGTGGCTGGACCGTCAGCTGGCAGGGCTCCTCCGGTGCCGTCACCCAGGGCACCACCATCCTGCAGGGCATGCGGAAGGACGCTGCCGACGTCACGTACTCCAAGGACGCCTCCGCCGCCACCGACGGCTACGACGTCGGTGTGGTCGTCGTCGGCGAGACCCCGTACGCCGAGGGCATCGGCGACGTCGGCAACGGCAACGACCTGGAGCTGACGGCCGCCGACAAGGCGGCGATCGACAAGGTCTGCGCCGCGATGAAGTGCGCCGTCCTGGTCGTCTCCGGCCGTCCCCAGCTCATCGGTGACCGCCTCGGCGACATCGACGCCCTGGTCGCCTCCTGGCTCCCGGGCACCGAGGGCGACGGCGTGGCCGACGTGCTCTACGGCAAGCGCGCCTTCACCGGCCGGCTGCCCGTCACCTGGCCGAAGTCCGAGGCCCAGCTGCCCATCAACGTGGGGGACGCCACCTACGACCCGCAGTTCCCCTTCGGCTGGGGCCTCACCACCCTGAAGAAGGCCCCCGTCGGCGGCGACGTCACCCTGACCGCCCTCGCGGTGGCCGCCCGGATCGCGGAGCAGGCCCACCTCGGCAAGACCGCGGCGGGCAAGGCGATCGTGGACCAGGCCCGACTGCTGGTCCAGCAGAAGGCCGACGGGAAGCTGACGGCGGCGGTCTCCAAGCCGTTCGCCGAGGCCGACCACCTGCTGCTCACCGGTGACCTCACCGGCGCGGTGGCCAAGCTGCGGGCGGCCTACCGGGCCGCGTGACCCCGCGGTAGTGAGCGTACGGGGGTGTGCCCGGGCGGAGCGTCCGCGCCCGGGCACACCCGTGCGCCGGGGCGCCGCCCGCCTCCGGCCCGTGCGTCCGGGCGTCCGCCCGCCCGCGGGAGAACGCGCGGGCGGGGCCGTCCGGAGTAGCGTGAAGTATGCGAAAAAGGCAGATGTTCGCATTTCTGGCCGGTCTGCTGCTGGTCCTCTCGACGGCGTTCCTGGCCCTGGTCCCCGCCGCGTCGGCGTCCCCGGGACGCGCCCCGACCGCGACGGTCGAGGACGCGGCCCAGGCGCTGCGCGAGGACCCCGTCTACGTGGACCCGGGCGCCCGCGACCAGCTCTCCACCGGGCAGGAGAAAGCCCTGGAGGACCGGATCACCAAGGCGGACAAGCCGGTGTTCGTCGCCGTCCTCCCCGACACCTCCGCCTTCCCCGAGGACGGCCTGCTGGCCACGCTGCGCAACGACACCGGCATCACCGGGGTGTACGCCGTCCGCCTCGGCGACGGATTCGACGCGGGCGCCGACCCCCAGGTCATGCCGGTCCGCGCGGTCGACAACCTCACCGCCTCGGTGAAGGCCCCGGCCGCCGACACCGCCACCGACGCCCAGCTCGACGCCTTCGTGGACGGCGCTCTCGAACAGGCCAACGGCACCGCCCCGGCCTCCTGGACCGACGGCAACGGCTCCGCCGGCTCCGCGGGCACCGGGCTGCTCGTCCTCGCCGGAGTCGCCGTCGCGGGAAGCGCGGGCGCCTACGCGATCATGCGCCGCAACCGCCGCCGGGTACGCGCCGAGGAGCGCGCCGCGCTCGACAAGCTCAGGGTCGTCGTCGACGAGGACATCACCGCCTACGGCGAAACCCTCGAACGGCTCGACTTCCACCCCGGCGAGCCCGGCGCCGACGAGGCGATGCGCACCGACTACGAGCACGCGCTCGACTCGTACGAGAGCGCCAAGTCACGCATGGAGAAGGCCGAGCGCCCCGCCGACGTCCGGCCGGTCACCCAGGCCCTGGAGGACGGCCGCTACTCCCTCGCCCTGCTGGAAGCCCGCCGCACCGGCAGCCCCCTGCCCGACCGCAGGCCCCCGTGCTTCTTCGACCCCCGCCACGGCCCCTCCGTCGCCGACGTCCGCTGGCGCCCGGCCGGCACCACCTCCCGCGAGGTCCCGGTCTGCGCCGCCGACCGGGCCCGGCTGGAGGACGGCGAGGACCCGATGAGCCGCACCGTGGACGTGGGCGACGGCAACCGGCGCCCGTACTGGGAGGCCGGACCCGCCTACGGCCCCTGGGCCGGCGGCTACTTCGGCGGCGGGCTGCTCCCGGGCCTGCTGGTCGGCACGATGCTCGGCTCGATGCTCTCCACCCCGGCGTACGCGGCCGATTACGGCGGCGGGGACTTCGGCTCCGGCGGCGACTGGTCCGGCGGTGACGTCTCCGGCTCCGACTTCGACTCCTCCGGCTTCGGCGACGGAGGCGGCTTCGGGGACGGCGGCGGGTTCGGCAGCGGTGGCGGCTTCGACGGGGGTGGCGGGTTCTGAACCGGCCGGGACCTCACGCGGGCGAGGAACCGTCCCAGGTCCGTCGACCCGCAGTACGCCGCCGCTCGTCGTGGCCGGCCGCGCGGGCCCGGTTCCCGCAGGAGGGCTTGCCCGGGTGGTCAGCCCGGCTCCGCCCAGCCCGGCGGACGCCCGTCGGCTGCGCCGCAGGCCGGTCACCGCGAGCCTGAGCTCCTCGTCCGCCTCGGTCCCGCCCGCCGGGACCACGCCGGCGAGCAACTCGCCCTGCCCATCGATCCAGCGGGTCGTCCCCCCGACCGTGGCCAGGCCGTCCGCGACCCGCGGATGCCGGAATGACATCCCACGCGTACGCCCCGGCCCCCGTGCCCGCCCGGTCGCAGGCGGGAACGGGGGCCGCGGTCCTTCCGCGCGCACGACGCCTTCTTCGGGGCGGAGTCCGTGATCACCGTCCCCTTCCTGACGACCTCGAGACCTTGGCGACCTCGACGGCGGCCGGGGTATAGCACCGGTCCGCCGCCCGGTCCGTGACGCCGGCCCGGGCGGGCGCCGTGCGTGCGGGGATTTTTGCCGCTTCGGCAAGCAGGCTTGTCGTCGAGCCCGCCCGAGTGCACCATCGCTCGCCATGGAGGTGACCGACATGAGTGACAGGTCCCAGAGGTACGACGTCGTGGTGATCGGCGGCGGCGCCGCAGGGCTGAGCGGAGCCCTGGCGCTGTCCCGGGCCAGGCGTTCGGTGCTGGTGGTCGACGCGGGCGCCCCGCGCAACGCGCCCGCCGCCCACGCCCACAACTACCTGGGGCGCGAGGGCGCCCCGCCGCTGGAGCTGCTGGCGGACGGCCGGGCCGAGGCCGCCGCGTACGGAGCGGAGATCGTCGAGGGTGAGGCGGTGGCGGCCCGGAGGCTGCCGGACGGCGGATTCCGGGTGGAGTACGCGGACGGCACGGCGGTCGAGGCGCGCAGACTTCTCGTCACCACCGGACTGGCCGACGAGCTTCCTCCCGTCCCCGGTCTCGCGGAGTACTGGGGCACCGGTGTCCTGCACTGCCCGTACTGCCACGGCTGGGAGGTGAGGACCCGCCCCGTCGGGATCCTGGCCACGGGGCCCCTGGCCGTGCACCAGGCGCTGCTGTGGCGGCAGTGGACGGACGACGTGACGTTGTTCCGGCACTCGGAGGACGACTTCGGCGACGACGCGTACGAGCAGCTCGCCGCACGGGGCGTCACCGTCGTGGACGGCGAGGTGGTGGGCATCGAGGCGCGGGACGGCCGGCTCACCGGGGTCCGGCTGGCCTCGGGCACGGTCTTCCCGCGCGAGGCGCTCGTCGTCCAGCCCCGCTTCACCGCCCGCTCCGGTGTACTGGAGAGTCTGGGGCTCGCCCCCACCCCGATGGAGATGGACGGCCGGGTTCTCGGTACGTACATGGCCGCCGACCCGGCCGGAGCCACCGAGGTGCCGGGCGTGTGGGTGGCGGGCAACGTCACCAACCCGACGGAGCAGGTCGTCGGAGCCGCCGCGGCCGGGCTGAAGGCGGCTGCCGCGCTCAACGCGGACCTCGTCACCGAGGACACCCGCCGGGCTGTGGAGGCCCGCCGCTCACCCACCGACACCCAGGGAGACCCCATGACCGGCACCGATTCCGCCACCCCGCGCACCGACGCCGAACTGTGGGACGAGCGCTACCTCCGGAGCGACCGGATCTGGAGCGGGAACCCCAACACCGTGCTGGTCCAGGAGGTTTCGGACCTGGAGCCCGGGCGCGCCCTGGACCTCGGCTGCGGTGAGGGCGCCGACGCCGTCTGGCTGGCCGGCCGGGGCTGGGATGTCACCGCGACCGACCTCTCGCGGGTGGCGCTCGGACGGGCGGCCGTCCACGCGGCGGACGCCGGAGTGGCCGACCGGATCGACTGGCAGTGGCACGACCTGGGGGTGTCCTTCCCGGCAGGGGAGTACGACCTGGTCTCCGCGCAGTTCCTGCACTCCATGGGTGACCTGCCGAGGGAGCGCATCCTGCGCCGGGCGGCCGACGCCGTCGCGCCCGGCGGGATCCTGCTCGTCGTCGGCCACGCGGGCTTCCCGCACTGGGAGAAGAACCCGGACCCCTCCGTGCGGTTCCCGACCCCCGACGAGGTGCTGGCCTCGCTGGAGCCGGCGCCGGGGGAGTGGGAGGTGCTGCTCAGCGGCGAGCACGAGCGGGTGCAGAACGACCCGGACGGCAACCCCACCACCCGTACGGACAACGCACTCAAGGTCCGCCGCGCGGGCTGACCCGGGCGACCCGGGCAGGGCGCGGCCGGGCCGCCCCGTCCCGCCCGTACACGCACGAGCGCCCGCCCCGGTCCTCCCCGGCGGGGGAGGGAGGGACGGGCGCGCTCGGGTGGGGCGGGGATCAGGCGGCGGCCTTGATCGCGGAGATGTCGAAGGTCAGCTTGACCTTGTCGGAGACCATCACGCCACCGGTCTCCAGCGCGGCGTTCCAGGTCAGGCCCCAGTCGGAGCGGAGGATGTCGGCGCTGCCCTCGAAGCCCACGCGCTGGTTGCCGTACGGGTCGGTGGCCGAGCCGTTGAACTCCAGGTCGATGGAGAGCGGGCGGGTGACGTCCTTGATGGTGAGGTCGCCGGTGATCCGGTAGGTGTCGCCGCCGAGCTGCTCGGCGGAGGTGGAGCGGAACGTCATCAGGGGGAACGCCTCGACGTCGAAGAAGTCGCCGCTGCGCAGGTGGCCGTCGCGGTCGGCGATGCCGGTGTCGATGCTGGCGATCCTGACGTCGATCGAAGCGGTGGAGTGGTGCGGGTCGGTGCCGTTCAGCACCAGAGTGCCCTCGTGCTCACCGAAGGAGCCACGCACGTTCGTCACCATGGCGTGGCGCACCGTGAAGCCGATGCGGCTGTGGGCCGGGTCGATCGTGTAGGTGCCGGTCAGGGCGGCGAGCGCGGGGTCCACGGCCGGCTTCTCGGCGACAGCGGTCGTGGCGGCGGGCTTGCGGTTGAACAGAGCCATGGCTCCTCCTCGGGAGACGTTTTCCTCGAAGTCGAAGGTGTCGGTTTGTTCAACCTTCAACGACATTGACTGTAGACCTGTTTAGTTCAAAGTTCAACATCAGTCGGTGAAGTCGTCGGGGGGTCGCTCTCCCGTGCTGCCCGGTGATCGCCCTGCCGGGCGTCAGGGGCGTCCTGCCCGGCCTCCGGGCCCTGCCGCGGTCGACCCGGCGGCCCCCGCTTTCACCGCATCACCACGGACGCGGTCTGGCGGACGCGCGTAGAACTCGGGCAGTATCGCCATGCCGCGCCTCGCGACGCTTTCCGCGCCCCCACGACCGTCGCGCCGCGGCCCGTCAGAAATTGTCATGAGCAGGAGGAGACCCCCCATGCAGGCCCACCCCAGGCTCCGCTCCGCCCTCACCGCCCTCGCCCTCGTGCTGGGCGTCCTCTTCGCGCCGGGAGT
This sequence comes from Streptomyces sp. NPDC008125, assembly GCF_042957125.1. Lineage (NCBI taxonomy): Bacteria > Bacillati > Actinomycetota > Actinomycetes > Kitasatosporales > Streptomycetaceae > Streptomyces > Streptomyces sp. NPDC008125. The sequence continues at coordinate 177,174 of NZ_JBIBHR010000009.1, read as the reverse complement.
CGGCGTACTCGGCGGCGCCACCGACGCCCACGCCGCCACCAAGCTCACCCACTCCCAGGCCACCGCCCGGTTCAGCTCGTCCGGGATCACCTGGTCCTCGTCGGGCGGCTGCTCCGACCGCAACGTCTCGACGTGCACGTCCTTCGACCAGCTCAACCTGGCCACCGCCCAGGGCGCCCAGACCCTCAAGAGCGCCACCGGCTGCGCCATCAACATCACGGGCGGTACGGAGACGGGCCACGCGAGCGGCACCTACTCGCACTGGAACGGCTACAAGCTCGACTTCGCGAAGAACACCTGCCTGAACAACTACGTCACCGGCACCTTCACCTACATCGGGCTCCGCGGTGACGGATACGCCCAGTACCAGGCGGCCTCCGGCAACATCTACGTCAACGAGGGCAACCACTGGGACACGACGTACTACAACTGCGGCGGCTGCTGACCCGGCACCGCGCTGCGGCTGCCGGCCGGTTCCGGACCCCCGTCACCGCCCACACGTGTGCCCCCTCTCCCGCCGTCGGCGGGAGAGGGGGCACACGCGCCGTGGGGGTCCGTGAGGGTTCAGGAGCCGACGCTCACCGTGAAGCGCCGGGGGTTGCCGTCGTTGGCGGCGCCCGAGACGTCGGGCTGGCCGTCGGGACGTACGTCGTCGTAGGGGAAGGCGTACCCGATCGGGCTGTTGGCGTGCACGACGCGGGACCAGTGGTTGGTCACCGCCTCCTGGTAGTAGTCCGCCGTGGTCGTCCCGTTCGGCTGGTCCGGACGGCTGAGCATGATCGAGCGGTTGAACCCGGCCGCGAGCCGCGCCAGCAGGGCCTTCTTGTCGTCCGAGTCGGCGGGGTTGTTGGTGAAGGGCCCGTGGTTGCAGGTGAAGACGTCCTTGGACACCGGCTTGGTGAAGGTGTGACCGCCGTCGAAGACCAGGTCGTCCCCGCTGACCCGGCCGGCCAGCACGCCCCGGCCGCCCTGCAGGTCGATCCGGAGATCCGTGGAGCGGTACTTCTCCCAGACCTGGTCGATCTGCGCCGTGAACAGGTCCCGGAAGGGCATCTGGTCCGGGCGGTCGAAGTACGGCGCCATGAGGTTCTGCGGGGAGACGACCCGCAGCACCTGGCCGTCCGGCCCCCGGGTGACCAGCTGGTCCCAGGGCTGCCCGTCCGCCGCCGCCTGCGCGATCAGACCGTCCGCGATCCGCTGCACCGCACCGTCCGGCAGCGGGGCGACCGTGTGGGTGGTGTCGCCCTCCAGGGTGAGCCCGATGGGGAGCGCCGTCACGAGGTCGACGTAGCTGATGTTGGCGTAGAGCTGCTGCGGGTTGAAGGTGAACTCGCAGAAGGACCAGGTCCGCCCGTAGTTCGGGTCCGTCGAGGTCGCGAAGGCGGGCTCCACCAGGGACGGGCCCGGGTTCAGGTAGAAGTCCAGTGTGTCGTCGCGGACGAAGTACACCCGGGCGCCGTACATCTGGGGAAGCGTCAGCACGACCGGGTCGCCTCCCGCCGCGTTCAGCGGGATCGAGCAGTCGACCGGGAGCGGGGTCTGCGCGGCGGAGGGGGAATCCGGCCGGTAGAGGCTGCCGTCCGCCCGGAGCAGCACCCAGCGATCGGTGCCCTGCTCGTGGCCGGTGACGTACGCGCGCACCGTGCCGGGCAGCGAACGGTTCACCAGGGCCAGCTCGCACGTCGCGGCGGCTGCCGAGGCGCGCGGGGAGAGAGCGCTCCCCCAGACCGGGTAGCTGAGCGCCGCGGCGGATGCGGCCGCGCCGGTGAGGAAGTGACGACGAGAGATCACGAGGAGCTCCGGAAAGTGGATGGCATGGGGGGAGCACGGCCGGGCCGTGCGGGGCGGCTGTGGGGGCCGCGCTGTGGTGCGAACCACTCTCGCCACGCCTGTCACAGGCGTCAATAGGTGTGACTGAGAGCGCTCTCAGAATCCGCGTTTCTTCACAACTCGTCTCCACGGCCCGCGCGTTGGTGCGTGCAAGGGTGTGGGTGCGCCTCGTCCGCGCCGCACCGGTCAAGAGGTGAACGAGAGGGCGGGCCGGCCGGTCCGGGCCGGTGACCGGACCGGCAGGGTGCGCCCGGGCGCCGGCCGGACCGGAAGGGGCCGCGTCCGCTGTCGCCGTTGTCCCCGGGACGGGGTGTTCCACTAGGCTCGGCCCCCCGCGCCGCCGCCCCGCCCCCTCGCGGCCGTCCTCCCGCCTCTTTGTGGGAACCCCATAACGCGGAGTGGGTCTCCGATGGTGGATCGCACGCATGGTGCGCGGGTTCTGTCGGTCCTCGCCAGGAAACCGGTCAGGAGACTGTACGGATTCGACGGCGGTATTTCCGCTGCCGGATTCGTAGGGTCGGTACATGACCGTTGTGGACGAAATCCCGGGTGAGCCGAGCGACACGCGTGGCCGGGTGGCCGAACTGCTGGCCCTGCGTGAGCAGGCGCGGCGCGGCCCGAGCGACCGGGCGACCGAGGCGCAGCACGCCAAGGGCAAGCTGACCGCCCGCGAGCGCATCGAGCTCCTGCTGGACGCGGGTTCGTTCAAGGAGGTCGAGCAGCTCAGGCGGCACCGGGCCACCGGCTTCGGCCTGGAGTCCAAGAAGCCGTACACCGACGGTGTCATCACCGGCTGGGGCACGGTCGACGGCCGGACGGTCTTCGTCTACGCACACGACTTCCGCATCTTCGGCGGCGCACTGGGCGAGGCCCACGCCACCAAGATCCACAAGATCATGGACATGGCCATCTCGGCCGGTGCGCCGCTGGTCTCGCTGAACGACGGCGCCGGCGCCCGTATCCAGGAGGGCGTCAGCGCGCTCGCCGGATACGGCGGCATCTTCCAGCGCAACACCCGGGCGTCCGGTGTCATCCCCCAGATCAGCGTGATGCTCGGCCCGTGCGCCGGCGGTGCGGCCTACAGCCCCGCCCTCACCGACTTCGTCTTCATGGTCCGCGAGACCTCGCAGATGTTCATCACCGGCCCGGACGTCGTCAAGGCGGTCACCGGTGAGGAGATCACCCAGAACGGCCTCGGCGGCGCGGACGTGCACGCCGAGACCTCGGGCGTCGCGCACTTCGCGTACGACGACGAGGAGACCTGCATCGCCGAGGTCCGCTACCTCATCGGAATGCTCCCCTCGAACAACCGGGAGAACCCGCCGACGGCGGCGAGCGACGACCCGGCGGACCGCCGCGGCGACGTCCTGCTGGACCTGGTGCCGGCCGACGGCAACCGCCCGTACGACATGCACAAGGTCATCGAGGAGCTCGTCGACGACGGCGACTACCTGGAGGTCCACGAGCGCTGGGCCCGCAACATCATCTGCGCCCTCGCCCGGATGGACGGGCAGGTCGTCGGCATCGTCGCCAACCAGCCGCAGTCCCTGGCCGGTGTCCTGGACATCGAGGCGTCCGAGAAGGCCGCGCGATTCGTCCAGATGTGTGATGCCTTCAACATCCCCATCATCACTCTTCTGGACGTACCCGGCTTCCTCCCGGGCGTGGACCAGGAGCACGGTGGGATCATCCGGCACGGCGCCAAGCTGCTCTACGCCTACTGCAACGCCACCGTGCCGAGGATCTCGCTGATCCTGCGCAAGGCCTACGGTGGCGCGTACATCGTCATGGACAGCCAGTCCATCGGCGCCGACCTGACCTACGCCTGGCCGACCAACGAGATCGCGGTCATGGGAGCCGAGGGTGCCGCCAACGTCATCTTCCGCCGCCAGATCGCCGAGGCCGAGGACCCCGAGGCCATGCGGACGCGCATGGTCAAGGAGTACAAGGCCGAGCTGATGCACCCGTACTACGCGGCGGAGCGCGGACTGGTCGACGACGTGATCGACCCGGCCGAGACCCGCGAGGTGCTGATCGCCTCGCTCGCGATGCTCCGCAACAAGCACGCCGACCTGCCGTCCCGCAAGCACGGCAACCCCCCGCAGTAGTCGACGGCGCCCGCGCGGTACCCGCGCACCGGCGCACGACCTTCTGCCGAATCCTGCCGAGAATACGGAGACACCCCATGAGCGTCACTGCCGCCGAGTCCGTGCTGCGCGTCGAGAAGGGCCACGCCGCCCCCGAGGAGCTCGCGGCCATCACCGCCGTCCTGCTCGCCCGCGCGGCGGCCCCCCAGCCCGTTCCCGTCCGCCAGGGCCGCGACACGGCCGGATGGCGTCGCCTGGAGCGCACCCCCGGTTTCCGCGCCCCGCACAGCTGGCAGGGCTGACACCTCTCCGGGGTCTCCCGCCCCGGGACGGTCGGACATTCCCGCTCACACCACCCCGGAAGGCCCTGGAGGGTCTTCCGGGGGCCGCACGAGGCCCCGGCCCGGAAGTTCTCCGGCCGGGGCCATTGCATGGCCGGAAACCGCCGTCACGGCCTCCCCGGGTGAGCGGGTGCCGAAGGCCTCTCCGCGCGCGCGGAGGGACGCGCAGAGCCGTACGGCGACGAGAGCGGCCCCGAGCCCCGCAGGGAAGAACGGAAAAGCCCCGCCGTCCGGTGGACAACCGGGGGCGGGGCTTCTCTTCGTACGGGGCGTACCCGGTCGTCAGCGCAGCCGGGCCATGAGGGCGTGCTCGACGAGGGTGATGAGGGCGCTCTTGGCGTCCGAGCGGTGGCGGGCGTCGGTGGTGAGGATCGGGGTGTCGGGTCCGATCTGGAGTGCTTCTCGTACTTCGTCGGGGGTGTAGGGCTGGTGTCCGTCGAAGCCGTTGAGGGCGATGACGAAGGGGAGGCCGCTGTTCTCGAAGTAGTCGACGGCGGGGAAGCAGTCGGCGAGGCGGCGGGTGTCGACCAGGACGACGGCGCCGATGGCGCCGCGTACGAGGTCGTCCCACATGAACCAGAAACGGTCCTGCCCGGGGGTGCCGAACAGGTACAGGATCAGGTCCTGGTCCAGGGTGATGCGTCCGAAGTCCATGGCCACCGTGGTGGTGGTCTTGTCCCCGGTGTGGGTCAGGTCGTCGATGCCCGCCGAGGCGGACGTCATCACGGCTTCGGTGCGCAGCGGGTTGATCTCCGAAACGGCACCGACGAACGTGGTCTTACCCACGCCGAAGCCCCCTGCCACCACGATCTTCGCCGAGGTGGTGGAGCGGGCCGCTCCGCCGCTAGAGCTTGCGAAGTCCACTGAGCACCCTTTCGAGCAGTGTCACATCTGGCTGACCGCCGGCGGTCTCGTCGCCGCCGGGCTGATGGATAGCGACGAGTCCGGCCTCGGCCAGGTCGGCGACGAGGATCCGGGCAACGCCGAGCGGGATCGAGAGAAGGGCCGAGATCTCGGCCACCGACTTGATCTCGAAGCAGAGCCGGCAGATCCGCTGGTGCTCGGGCAACTGCCCTTGCAGCCTCGACGGATCGGCCGTCGTACTGACCAGCGCCTCGATGGCGAGCTGGTAACGCGGTCGTGTCCGACCACCGGTCATGGCGTACGGACGGACCAACGGATTGTGAGCGGCGGGCGCCGGCCGTGCGGGCCGCGGAGCCGGCTGTGCCACCGGCTGGATCCGGGGCGCCGGGGCGTCGAACCGCTGCGGCGGCTCCTGCCGGGGCTGCCACTCGGACTGCTGCCGCTGGGACCACTCCGGCCCCGGCTGCTGAGGCCAGTCGGCACCGCGCGGGTGCTGCTGCTGCACGGGCTGCTGGGGCGCCGCATACGGGTCGTAACCCTGTACGCCGCCCGCGCCGCTCGGCGTGGAGGGGAAGTCGAAGCGGTTTTCCCCGTGCTCGTCCGGAACCCGCTGACTGCCGTCATACGGGTGTCCGCCTGTGGGTGCTGCCACGTCTCCTCCTCCTGCTGCCATTCGCCGATCCCAGTGGGGCCGCGCCACCGCACCCTATGGCGCGGTGACGAGAAACGCACTGTCCGTCTCCTTAGTTGAGAAGACTTCCCTGGAGTTCGGCGCGCAGATCCGGCGTCAGGACACCGCCCGCGCGGTCCACCAAAAGTGCCATTTCGTACCCAACCAGACCGATATCGGCGTCCGGGTGGGCCAGAACAGCAAGTGAAGATCCGTCAGAAATCGACATGATGAAGAGAAATCCTCGCTCCATCTCCACAACGGTCTGGTTGACGGCGCCGCCCTCGAAGATCCGGGAGGCACCTGCGGTCAGCGACGTCAGACCGGAGGCGACGGCCGCCAACTGGTCGGCGCGGTCGCGCGGGAACCCCTCGGACATGGCCAGCAGGAGTCCGTCGGCGGAGACCACCACCGTGTGCGACACCCCGGGGGTGCTGTCCACGAAGCTGGTGATCAACCAGTTGAGATTCTGCGCCGCCTGGCTCATCGGGCTCACACTAACGCTCCTGGTTGTAGGTATTACTGGTGTCCGACCCCTGCTTGCGCCCCTGCTGGATGCCGCGCCGCAGGTTGCTCAACCTGCCGCGGATGTCCTCGGGCGCACGGGAGACCTGTGGGCCGCCCTGCTGGGTCTGCTCCGCGGTGCCCTCGACCAAGTTGGCCTTGGGCACGCGCCGGGGAAGCCCCGAGAGGGTTATTCCGCCGGCCTTCGGGTCCCGGAGCCTCTCGGCCCGCTCCCAGCGCTCGTCGTTGGTCGAACGCCAGTCGTCCGTGCCGTTGCCGTCCTGCGGTTCGGCGGCCGACGGGGACTCCTGCCGCTGGGGTCGGTCGGCCGCCGCGGGCCGGTCGCCGACCGGTCCGTTGGGCTGCCAGTGCTGCTGCCCGCCCCGGCGCGGGAGCCCCGCGTCGGTCATGTCGTGACCCGCGTTCGCGGTGGGACCCGAATGATCGAAGCCTACGCGCTCGGGCGTCTCCTCGGGAGCGCTGGGAGCGGATTCCGTTTGTTCCTGGCCGGAGGTGTCGTAACCTCCCTGGAAACCGCCCTGTTCAAGCCACCCGTCCTGCTGGGACTGATCACCGAGTGGCGCGAACTGGTCACCGTACGAAGGCTGTTGCGTGTCCGGAGTCGCGTACGCCTGTTCCGCATAGCCGCTTTGGGGAAGCTGCTCGGCGTCCGGCCGGTAGCCCGCGTCCGGGGCGTACGGCTCGTACGCCGCCGAGTGGGCGGTCTGCTCGAAGCCCTGCTGCGGCTGCTCGAAGGAGCCCTGCCCGAAGGAACCCTGCTCCGCCGGGCCCTGCCCGAAGGAACCCTGCTCGAACGTGCCCTGCGGGTAGCCGTTCTGGTCGTACGAGGCCTGCTGCTCGTAGCCGGACGGCGCGTAGCCGTTCTGCTCGAAGCCCTGCTGGGTGTCCGGGCCATCGGCCTCGCCACCCGCGCCGCCCTGGAGGGACTGCTCGCCACCGGTGTGGGCGGCCTCCAGCGCGGCCCGGCGCTCCTCGCGCATCAGCGAGCGTCCCACCGGGTCGAGCGCGGGCGACTCCCCGTCGTAGCGCGAGTCGTCGAAGCCGAGTTCGGCCGCCGTGCGCATGCCCGAGAGCTGCGGGGCGGGAGTGAAGGGCTGCTCCTGCTCCGGGATGATCGACGAGACCGTGAAGCTGTCCGGCTCGGCGGCCGGTTCGCCGCCGCCACCGTGGGTGATCGCGTCCGGCAGCATCACCAGGGAGGTCGTACCGGCCTGCTCGCCCGAGGGACGCAGCTGGACCCGGACGCCATGGCGGTCGGAGAGCCGGCCGACCACGAAGAGACCCATCCGCTGGGAGACCGCCGCGTCCACGGTCGGCGGGTTGGCCAGCTTGTGGTTGATGTCGGCGAAGTCCTCGGCGGTGAGGCCGATCCCCTTGTCGTGGATCTCGATCATCACGCGGCCGTCCGGCAGCCGGGTCGCGGTGACGCGGACCTTGGTCTGCGGCGACGAGAACACCGTGGCGTTCTCCAGCAGCTCCGCCAGCAGGTGCACGAGGTCGGTCACGGCCTGGCCGTGGATCTCGGTGTCCGGAACCCCGGTGAGCTCGATGCGCTCGTACGACTCCACCTCGGAGGAGGCGGCGCGGAGCACGTCCACCAGCGGCACCGGCTGGTTCCACCGGCGGCCCGGCTCCTCGCCGGCGAGGACCAGGAGGTTCTCGCCGTTGCGGCGCATACGGGTGGCCAGGTGGTCCAGCTTGAAGAGGCTCTCCAGCTGGTCCGGGTCGGCCTCGTTGTTCTCCAGGCCGGTGATGAGGGTCAGCTGGCCCTCGATGAGCGACTGGTTGCGGCGCGAGAGGTTGGTGAAGATCGCGTTGACGTTCCCCCGCAGCATCGCCTGCTCGGAGGCGAGCCGGACGGCCTCGCGGTGCACCTGGTCGAAGGCGCGGGCGACCTCGCCGATCTCGTCACTGGTGTTGATCGGGATGGGCGTGACGCGGGTGTCGACCCGGCCCGGCTCGGTCCGCGACAGCTGGTCGACCAGCGACGGCAGACGCTGCTCGGCGACCTCGAAGGCGGCGGTGCGCAGCCGGCGCATCGCCCGGCTCATCTGGCGGGCCATGAATCCGGCCACGACGAACGCGGCGAGCAGGGCGACGACGACGATCGAGGCGTTGACGATGGCGTCGGCCTTGGCGTCGGAGGAGATCTGTGCGGCCTCTTCCACCGCCTTGTCGACGAGCTCGTCGGTGACGGTGGCGTACCCCTCGAACTTCGCGGTGGCGGCGGCCGTCCAGGTCTCCGGGGTGATCCCCTTCGCCTTCAGCTCGGACGGCGACAGCCCCCGGCCGATCTGCGCGGCCATTCCGTCGAAGACGGAGCCGTCGACGCTGGGCGGGGTCACGAACGGCGCCCCTGCCGCGTCGGCCTGCTCCTTCGCTGCCTTCAGCTGCGCGGCGCCTTCGGCGGCCTTGCCGGCCATGACCTCCTTGAGGCGGTCGACGTCCGTCTGGGTACCACCGGAGTTGAACTCGCCGAGGGCGATCTGCTCCAGGTAGTTGTACGAGCCGAAGGCCTTGACCTGGGCGTTGAAGGTGTCCTCGTCCTCGCTCGGGCGCACCAGCAGGTGAAGCCCGATCGAGCGCTGGAGGGACTCCGCCGCCTGCGAGAGTTCGAGGGCGTAGACCGTACGTCCGTAGCTGGTGACGTTGCCGGTTCCCAGGCCGAGCTCGTTGGCGAACTCCATCAGCGAGTGCTGGACCTGGGTGTAGCCCTCCTCGGTCTTCACCGGGTCCAGGCTCTTGGTGTACGCGGCCTTCCGCAGCGCGGCGAGCTTCGGCTCCTCGCTCCTGAAGAGCTTCAGCCGGCGCTGGAGACCGGGCGTCCGCGGCATGTTCGCCACCGCTGCGGTGAACCCCGAGGCCGCGGTGTCGGTGGCGGCGCGGGTCTGCGTCACGACCGAGGCGCTGGACTCCTTGGCCAGGAGCGGCTGCGCGGTGAGGTCGCGCTCGTTCAGCAGCGCCTGCCCGTACACGGAGGCCGAGCGCACGACGAGAGCGGTCTTCTCGGCGTCCTGAGCCTCGTTCCAGGTGTCGATCGACCCCTTCACCTGGAAGCCGCCCATGGTGAGGCCCACCAGCGCGGGGATCAGGAGGATCGCGTTCAGCCGCGTCGCCACACGCCAGTTGCGCGGGGACAGCTTGCTCGTGCTGCCGACGGGCGATCCGTTGCCGGCCGCGTCCGCGCGGCCGGCGCGCTCCCCGGGGGATACAGCGGTCCGCGGCGGCGTGAAGTTGCCCCGCTCCGGCTGCGTCGGGGAGCCCTCGTTGCTTCGCCTCACTCGACCAACAACCTCTCGGCGTCGGCACCTACGTTGTGCCGGTAAATTCGTTCAGGGCCGTACTACTCGGGAGTTCGCCGCATTCCAGCATGGGGACCTGCCGCGTTCCAAACACTCGGGCCCGATCGGCCGGAGTGGCGCAGGCCTCAGATAAAACGGGCATAAAGAACGAGCCCCGCCAAAAGGCGAGGCTCACATGAGCGGAGCGGCACCGCGCGGATGCGTCGGGTGTCGGACCACGGGAAATTCTCTGTCGAAACGTTATGAACGCGGGGGCGGATCGTGTCGAAGGACACAGGGGCCACCCCCGCGTGACTACGGCAACTTGCCTATGTCAATACCGACTTATGCCTACTTCAGCCGGGCCATGAGGGCGTGCTCGACGAGGGTGATGAGGGCGCTCTTGGCGTCCGAGCGGTGGCGGGCGTCGGTGGTGAGGATCGGGGTGTCGGGTCCGATCTGGAGTGCTTCTCGTACTTCGTCGGGGGTGTAGGGCTGGTGTCCGTCGAAGCCGTTGAGGGCGATGACGAAGGGGAGGCCGCTGTTCTCGAAGTAGTCGACGGCGGGGAAGCAGTCGGCGAGGCGGCGGGTGTCGACCAGGACGACGGCGCCGATGGCGCCGCGTACGAGGTCGTCCCACATGAACCAGAAACGGTCCTGCCCGGGGGTGCCGAACAGGTACAGGATCAGGTCCTGGTCCAGGGTGATGCGTCCGAAGTCCATGGCCACCGTGGTGGTGGTCTTGTCCCCGGTGTGGGTCAGGTCGTCGATGCCCGCCGAGGCCGACGTCATCACGGCCTCGGTGCGCAGCGGACTGATCTCCGAAACGGCACCGACGAACGTGGTCTTACCCACGCCGAAGCCCCCTGCCACCACGATCTTCGCCGAGGTGGTGGAGCGGGCCGTACCGCCGCTAGAGCTTGCGAAGTCCACTGAGCACCCTTTCGAGCAGTGTCACATCCGGCGTTCCGCCGGCCTCTCCGTTGCCCGGCTGGTGGATGGCCACCATGCCGGCTTCCGCCAGGTCCGCGACCAGGATCCGGGCCACACCGAGCGGCATGGACAGCAGAGCCGAAACCTCGGCCACCGACTTGACCTCGCGGCAGAGGTGGCAGATCCGCTGGTGCTCGGGCAGCAGCGTTCCCAGGTGCGCGGGGTCGGCCGTCGTACTGACCAACGCCTCGATGGCGAGCTGGTAACGCGGTCGTGTCCGACCACCGGTCATGGCGTACGGACGAACCAGCGGCTGGTCGCCCTCCCCGTCGTACGACGCGTGGTGCAGAGCGCCGTACGGATCGGGTGAGGCGGGTGGCGGGGTCATGAATCCTCCGGGCGTGACAGCGAAGTGTCTACTCGCCGTCTGCAAGGGGCCGGTGGGGGCGGTGAGCGGCCGGACGAGTGAGGGTGGTGGGCAGTACCTGAGGAGATCCCGAGAGATCCCCGCTGCGTGGCCGCCTAGTGGAGCAGACTTCCTTGGAGCTCGGCGCGCAGGTCGGGCGTGAGGACGGTGCCGGCACGGTCGACCAGCAGAGCCATTTCGTAACCGACGAGACCGATGTCGGCCTCGGGGTGGGCGAGAACAGCCAGCGACGAGCCGTCCGAGACCGACATCAGGAACAGGAAGCCGCGCTCCATCTCCACCACCGTCTGGCTGACGGCGCCGCCCTCGAAGATCCGGGAGGCGCCGGCGGTCAGCGAGGTGAGCCCGGAGGCGACCGCGGCCAGCTGGTCGGCGCGGTCGCGCGGGAATCCTTCGGACATGGCCAGCAGGAGTCCGTCCGCCGACACCACCACCGTGTGCGACACCCCGGGGGTGTTGTCCACGAAGTTGGTGATCAGCCAGTTCAGATTCTGCGCGGCCTGACTCATGGGGCTCAACTAACGCTCCTGCTGGTGAGTGGGGCCGAGTTGGAAGCTTCCGGACGACTGGCTGTTCGCCTGCCGACCCTGCTGGATGCCCCGGCGGAGATTGGTCAGACGCCCGCGCACGTCATCGGGCGCACGCGAAACCTGAGGTCCGGACTGGTGATTCTGCTGCTGAGCGGTACCCGGAACCAAATTGGCACGCGGAACCCGCCGGGGAAGCCCCGAAGTGGTGACACCGCCCGCGGCGGGCTTCTTGACCCGCTCGGCCTGACGTACGAGTTCGTCGTTGGGCGAAGGCCGCCACGGACCGGTCGGGCCCGCCTCACCGGAGGAGCGCCGGGGTGCCGCCGGAGCCGGGGTCCCGCCGGGCTGTGAGGGAGCCGCGTCCTCCTGCGGCCGGCCGCCCTGCTGCGGACCGTGGAACCAGTTGGTCTCCAGCGTGTCGTACAGCGGGGTGCGGCCGTCGCCCGGACCGGCCGGCGGCAGCGCCTCCGGCGTGGACCGGCGCGGCGGCAGCGAGCGCTGGGACGGCTCGTCGGCCGGAGCCGGACGCGGCACGCCCTGCTCGCCGCCGTTGCCGTACTGGCGCGGAGCGGGCAGCCCCTGGTCCGGAGCCCCGAAGTCGGGACGGGCGAACTGAGCGGTGCTCGCGGGGTCATGCGGCTGCGGGACCCGCGGCGCGGAGAAGTCCGGGCGGGCGAACTCCGAGGTGGCGCCGGGCCCCTGGCGGTCGTCGCCCGGAGTGCGCCGGTTCAGCGGGGAGTTGAAGTTCCGGTTGGGTACGGGACCCGTCGGAGCGGCGAACTGGCCCGTGCCCTCGGCCTCTTCGTGCCCGCGCGGCGCGTCGGCGGGCCCGCGGCGCTGCGCGCCCCGGTCCTCCACGCCCCAGGTGGTGGTCTGCGGCTGCGGATGCTGCGGCTGCGGGTTGCCCCCGGGCAGCTCGGCCCGCGGACCGCCGGGCGGCGGCAGCTGACGGCCGGGCCCGGTGGGCTGCTGGAACCCGCCCTGCCCCGGACCGCCCTGGCCGCGCTGGGGCCGCATGCCCTGCTGGTTGCCCAGGCCCTGGTTCTGGCCGCCCATGCCCTGGCCGCCCATGCCCTGGCCGCCCATGTTCTGGCCGCCCATGCCCTGGCCGAACGCAGGCCGGCCGCCCTGGTCCGTGCCCTGGCCGAACTGACCGGCGGGCGCGCCCTGGTTCCCCTGGACGGACTGGTCGTTCTGGTAGTTCTGGCCCTGCCACTGCTGCTGCGGTCCGGTGGAGCCGAACACGTCCTGCCGCACGGGCCGGCCGCCCTGCTCCGGCTGGGTCATCGGGGCCTGCTGGGCCGGGGCGCCGTGCCCGAAGAGGTTCGTCCCGTCCTGCTCCGCACCGCCCTGCGCACCGCGTGCGCCCAGCCGGGCGCCGCCGCCGAGGGCGCCGCCGCCCTGCCGCTGCGGCTCGGGCCGCCCGAAGTCCTGCGGGCCCTGCGGGCGACCGGCCTGCGGTACGGACGGTCCGCCGGGCTGCCGCTGGGGTCCACCGGCCTGCGGGCCGGACTGCTGGGAGCCGCGTGCCGTGGTGTCGCGCGAAGGCAGTGCCGCACGCGGACCGGAACCCGCGCCGACCTGGCCCCGGACGGGCGCCGAACCTGCGAGCCCCTTGGCACCGGCCTGCGGACCGCCGAGACCGGCGCGCGGAGCACCGGCGCCGCCGAGCAGACCGCCGGGCGCGGCGTTCTGGCCCCCGCCCTGCTTGGGCGGCGGCTGCTTGCCACCGTGCGCGACGTCCACGGGCAGCATGACGAGCGCCGTGGTGCCACCGGAGTCCGAGGGCCGCAGCTGGATGCGGATGCCGTGACGGAGGGAGAGCCGGCCGACCACGAACAGACCCATGCGCCGGGAGACCGACACGTCCACGGTGGGCGGCGAGGCGAGCCGCTCGTTGATCGCCGCGAGGTCCTCGGGCGAGAGGCCGATACCGGTGTCGTGGATCTCGACGAGCACCCGTCCGTCCGGCAGCGCGTGACCGGTGACCCGGACCTTCGTCTGCGGCGAGGAGAACGACGTGGCGTTCTCCAGCAGCTCGGCGAGGAGGTGCACGAGGTCGTTGACGACCCGGCCGGCCACTTCGGTGGCCGGCACCGCGGCCAGTTCGATGCGCTCGTACTGCTCCACCTCGGAGGCGGCGGCGCGGAGCACGTCGACCAGCGGGACGGGGCGGGTCCAGCGGCGGCCCGGTTCCTCACCGGCGAGGACGAGGAGGTTCTCGCCGTTCCGGCGCATACGGGTCGCGAGGTGGTCGAGCTTGAAGAGCGAGGAGAGCTGGTCCGGGTCGGCCTCGCGGGATTCCAGCTCGGAGATGAGCGAGAGCTGGCGCTGGATGAGGCCCTGGCTGCGGCGCGAGAGGTTGGTGAACATCGCGTTGACGTTGCCCCGGAGGAGGGCCTGCTCGGCGGCGAGGCGGACGGCCTCGCGGTGCACGTCGTCGAAGGCCGCGGCCACCTGGCCGATCTCGTCACGGGAGTGGACACCGACGGACTCGACGGAGGTGTCGACGTCCTGCGGGTCGGTCTCGGAGAGCTGGCGGACGAGCTCGGGCAGCCGGTCCTGGGCGACCCGGGTCGCGGTGTCCTGGAGGCGTCGCAGCGAACGGATCATGGACCGGGCCACGACGAAGGCGCCGACGAGCGAGACGCCGAGCACCAGCAGGATGATGGCGCCGTTGAGGATCGCCTCGCGCTGGGAGGCCTCGCGCAGCTCGCGGGCCTTGCCCTCCATGTCGCTGAGGAGGGTGGCCTCGATGGTCTCCATCGCCTGGATCTTGGTGGAGCTCTGGTCGTACCAGTCGAGGTAGGAACGCGGCTTGCGCCCGCTCAGGCCGACCGTGGTGTCGAGCACCTGCTTGGCGTAGGTGTTGGCCGCCTGGATCTCGGGGTTGCCGCTGGTCAGCGGCGCCGTGAGGTCGGACGCGCTGTTCCCCGTGGCCGCGTAGATGGTCTCGAAGGAGTTCATCGCCAGGCTCTCCTTGCGGAGCGCGTTGCGACCGAACTGCTTGTCGTTGTCACTGAGGTTGGTCTTCGAGCTGTTTCCGCCCGGCAGCGCGGCGGCGATGATCGCCCGCTGCACCGAGGCGTACTCCTTGGCGGAGGAGAAGGCCGCCAGCGCACGGGTGCGCTTGATCATCTCGGGGCTGGAGGTCGCCTGCGCCATGTCCTGGGAGAGGCTCAGCAGCGAGGTGATCAACTGGCTGTACTGGTCGATCGTGTTGACGCTCGGGGAGCCCTTGGCGTACGCGGTCTTGCGGATGTCGCGGATCTGCCCGAGCTGCGTCGCGATCATGTTGACGCTGGCGTGGATGCCTTCGAGGGCCTCGTCGCCCTGGGTGTCCCCGATGGCCATGGTGGCGTCGAGGAAGGCGTCCTTCGCCCGGTCCGTCTTCTTCCGGGGTTCGGTGACCTTGTAGTTGGTCGCCTTCACGCCGTTGGAGAGCGGCCCCGCCGACTCGTCGCGCTCGACCTGCAGGGCCTGCGCGAGCGCGGTGGCCTGCTTGGTCATCTGCGTCAGCAGCTGCATGTGCTCCAGCTGCTGGATGTCGTTCATCGACTCGTTGATGCGGAGTCCGCCCAGCGAGGTCGCCGCGACCACGGGGAGTGCCAGGAGGGAGACCAGGCGGGTGCTGATGCGCCAGTTACGCAGGGCTACGCGTGAACCCGTGCTCACCGGGTCCCGGGGTTTCGCCGCCGCTGCCGGTTCGGGGCTGTCGGTCGTCGTGGAACCCGGGCGCGCGGTCTGCTCCGCGCCGTCGCCGGCGCCCGCCGACCCGGGGTTCTGGGCGTGCTGGGGGGAGGAGCCGCGGTCGGTCCCGCCGCGCGGCTCCTGTTCCGCCGGAGCACTGCCATCCCTCTTGAAACGTCCCTGCACTAGCGTCGCAACCTCTGGACCAGGCGTCCCCCCGCATGCGCGGCGGTGACGGTGTCGGCGTCGTGGGGCGCTGGACGCGCCCCATGGTGGTCGTTGAACGACCGGCGTTCTTGAACCCCCTCCGCCGCACTCGGCGCTGCGTTGCGCCCCTGCGCGCCGGTCTCTACCCGCGGCGGTGCGTGGAATTCCAGCACAGTGCCGGACCTCCAACAAGGCCCGTGGGTTCCCCGTGGGCAGGTGTCACAGGGCGTGATGGCGGCGTGACCTGCCGTGCAGCGTGTTCGTGCGGAAAGTGGATCATTACGGACAGGTCAGTCGGACGAGTGTGGTGTCCCAGTCCTGATGATCAGGAGCGGAATGGTGCATTCAGTGATGCAATGTCCGTTTTCATTCGCGTGATCATCATTCCGATATGCGCTATTTGTGGTGCTGGTCGTGAGCAAACTCACATGATGATCGCCGTCTCATCCGGGGTAAGGCCGGGAATCCGATGTTTAGCCTGACGCTTTACTGGGATGGCGAACCCGACCAACTGGGCGCACCCCGGGGTGCGCCCCCCGGCGACAAGGTCCTCACGGCAGATGAACACGACGCAGTCCCGCAAGCTCGCCAACCCCCGGCGCACCACGCTGGCGCACCTCACGGACGCCTCCACGCCGAGTTCTCCCGAGCTCTCCGAGCGGCCCGAGTACACCACCGCGCTGCCCACGCGGACGGCCAACCCGCGCCGCACCGTCCTCAGGTAGGCACCCCCCGCCGGGAGTCCGGCCGACTCGCTCGTCCCGCCGTCCGCACCTTGCGGAGGGGCGGCGACGATCCGCCGGACACTCCCCGGTCCCCGCACGGCGAGGCGATAGCCTGGAGCGTCAGTCTTCAGCCAGCCAGCAAGTGAGGGGCGACAGCACCCGTGCGCATCGCCAGGTTCTCCATCGACGGCAATGTCGCCTTCGGCGCCGTCGAGGGTGAGGGCACCGTGGAATCCGGTGGCCTCGTCCTCGACATCATCAAGGGCATTCCGTACGCCGACTTCGAGCTCTCCGGCACCAAGGTCCCGCTGAACAAGGTCAGGCTCCTGCCCCCCGTGCTCCCCAACAAGGTCGTGGCCATCGGCCGCAACTACGCGGAGCACGCCGCCGAACTGGGCAACGAGGTCCCGGACGTCCCGGTCGCCTTCTTCAAGCCCACCACCTCGGTGATCGGCTCCGGCGACGCCATCGAGTACCCCTCCTTCTCCGACGAGGTCCACTACGAGGCCGAACTGGCCGTGGTGATCGGCCGGATGTGCCGCGAGGTCCCCCGCGAGCGCGTCAAGGACGTCGTCTTCGGTTACACCTGCGCCAACGACGTCACCGCCCGTGACGCGCAGAAGCGCGAGAAGCAGTGGGCCCGGGCCAAGGGCTTCGACACCTCCTGCCCGCTCGGCCCCTGGGTGGAGACCGACCTGGACCCGTCCGACCTGACGATCCAGGCGACGGTCAACGGCGAACAGCGCCAGCTCGGCCGTACGAGCGAGATGATCCGCTCCATCGAGGACCTGGTCGTCCACATCACCGAGGCGATGACGCTCCTCCCCGGCGACGTCATCCTCACCGGAACCCCCGCGGGGGTCGGCCCCCTGCACGTCGGCGACGAGGTCGCCGTCACCATCGAAGGCATCGGCACTCTCACCAACAAGGTGATCAAGCGTGGTTAACGGATCTTCCCCCCGTGTCCGGTTCTGCCCCTCCCCGACCGGCAACCCCCACGTGGGCCTGGTCCGGACGGCTCTCTTCAACTGGGCCTTCGCCCGGCACAACGAGGGCTCGCTGGTCTTCCGCATCGAGGACACCGACGCGGCGCGCGACTCGGAGGAGTCGTACCAGCAGCTGCTCGACTCGATGCGCTGGCTCGGCTTCGACTGGGACGAGGGCCCCGAGGTCGGCGGCCCGCACGCCCCGTACCGCCAGTCGCAGCGGATGGACGTCTACCGCGACGTCGCCGAGAAGCTGAAGGCCGGCGGGTACGCGTACGACTGCTACTGCACCACCGAGGAGCTCGACGCCCGCCGCGACGCCGCCCGCGCCGCCGGCAAGCCGTCCGGGTACGACGGCCACTGCCGCGAGCTCACCGCCGGGCAGGTCGCGGCGTACGAGGCCGAGGGCCGCGCGCACATCGTGCGTTTCCGGATGCCCGACGTGCCGCAGACCTTCACCGACCTGGTGCGCGGCGAGCTGACCTTCCAGCCGGAGAACGTGCCGGACTACGGCATCGTCCGCGCCAACGGCGCCCCGCTCTACACGCTGGTCAACCCGGTCGACGACGCGCTGATGGAGATCACCCACGTCCTGCGCGGCGAGGACCTGCTCTCCTCCACCCCCCGCCAGCTCGCCCTGTACGCGGCCCTCACCGAGCTGGGCATCGCCAAGGCCACACCGGTCTTCGGCCACCTCCCCTACGTCATGGGCGAGGGCAACAAGAAGCTGTCCAAGCGTGACCCGCAGGCCTCCCTCAACCTCTACCGCGAGCGCGGCTTCCTCCCCGAGGGGCTGCTCAACTACCTCTCGCTGCTGGGCTGGTCGATCGCCGAGGACCGCGACATCTTCTCGATCGAGGAGATGGTGGCGGCCTTCGACATCGCGGACGTCAACGCCAACCCGGCCCGCTTCGACCTCAAGAAGGCCGAGCACATCAACGCCGAGCACATCCGCCGGCTCGATGTGAAGGACTTCACCGACGCGTGCGGTCCCTGGCTGGCGGCGCCGTACGCGAACTGGGCCCCCGAGTCGTTCGACGCGGAGAAGTTCGCCGAGATCGCGCCGCACGCCCAGACCCGGGTGACCGTCCTCTCCGACATCACCGCCAACGTCGACTTCCTCTTCCTCGACGAGCCGGTCGAGGACGAGGCGTCCTGGACCAAGGCGATGAAGGAGGGCTCCGACGCCCTGCTGACCACCGCCCGCGCCAACCTGGCCGACGCCGAGTGGAACGCCGAGGCGCTGAAGAGCGCCGTCCTGGCGGCGGGCGAGGCCCACGGCCTCAAGCTCGGCAAGGCCCAGGCCCCGGTGCGCGTCGCCGTCACCGGCCGCACGGTCGGCCTGCCGCTCTTCGAGTCCATGGAGATCCTGGGCCGCGAGAAGACCCTGTCCCGGGTGGACGCGGCTCTCGCGAAGCTCACCGCGTAGCGCGGCGCCGTACGCACGTCCCGAGGGGCGGACCACCGGAAGTTCCCCGGCGGTCCGCCCCTCGGGTGTTCCCGGGCCTCCCAGGCCCCTTCGCGCGGTCTCGCGCGGCCCTTTGGCCGGTTCTCGCCGAGTCGGGCCCGAGAAGGGCCGGTAGCGTGGCGTACATGCCGATCCGCGCGGTGCTCTGGGACGTCGACGACACGCTCTTCGACTATTCCGGCGCCGACCGTGTCGCCATGGCGGCGCTGCTGGAGCTGGAGGGGCTGCCCGGCGGCTGGGCCACCCCCGACGAGGCGCTGGACGGATGGCGGGCGCTCACCGCCCGCCACTGGGCGCGGTTCGCCGCGGGGGAGACGGACTTCGAGGGGCAGCGCAGGGACCGGGTGCGGGAGTTCCTGGGGCGGGACCTGGAGGACGCGGAGGCCGACGCGTGGTTCCGGCGGCACGCGGCCCACTACGAGGCCGCCTGGAGCCTCTTCCCCGACGTGCTCCCGGTCCTCGACCTGCTGGACGGCTACCGCCACGGAGTCCTGTCCAACGCCGGTGCCGTACAGCAGGACCGCAAACTGAGCGCGCTGGGCGTACGCCACCGGTTCGAGGCGCTGCTCTGCGCCGTGGAGCTCGGTGTCTCCAAACCCGATGCGGGCGCCTTCCACGCCGCCTGCGAGGCGCTCGCCCTGGAACCGCACGAGGTGGCGTACGTGGGGGACGAGCCCGACATCGATGCCGCCGGCGCGGTCGCGGCCGGGCTGACGGGGATCTGGCTGGACCGGGCGGAGCGGGGCGGCAGGGCCGATCTCGTACGGATCACGGGCCTCCACCAGCTGCCCGGGGTGCTGTCGCGGGATACCCGTTTTGGAGCGTCGGACACCTTCGGGTAATGTTCTTTCTGCGCCGCCCGAGCGGGCCGAAAGATCCGGCCGGGAAGCGCAGACAGAGACAAAGCCTCCAGAGGTTGCGTTTCAGTGGGCTATGGTGTAATTGGCAACACTACGGTTTCTGGTACCGTCATTCTAGGTTCGAGTCCTGGTAGCCCAGCGCAAGACCGAAGTCCGCAGGACTTCAAGGAACAAGCCCCCGTTGTGTAGCGGCCTAGCACGCTGCCCTCTCACGGCAGTAGCGCCGGTTCGAATCCGGTCGGGGGTACAGATCCTTCCCGCGGGAACATTCCGGGTCGCACCCGATGTTCTTGATGCAGGATCGCTAGGGCCCCCGTTGTGTAGCGGCCTAGCACGCTGCCCTCTCACGGCAGTAGCGCCGGTTCGAATCCGGTCGGGGGTACGTACCACACCATGGGCTATGGTGTAATTGGCAACACTACGGTTTCTGGTACCGTCATTCTAGGTTCGAGTCCTGGTAGCCCAGCGCAAGACCGAAGTCCGCAGGACTTCAAGGAACAAGCCCCCGTTGTGTAGCGGCCTAGCACGCTGCCCTCTCACGGCAGTAGCGCCGGTTCGAATCCGGTCGGGGGTACAACTCAGCAGCAGGGATAGGCCCTTCACTTCGGTGAGGGGCCTTTTTCGTGTACCCGCACGACCTCGGCGAACCGGACGCCCCGGACGCAGGATGCCCAACACCCTGGGCCGGCCCGGCCGTTCACCCGGACATGAAGAAGGCCGCCACGACGCTGGGGCGGCCAGTGCGAACAAGAGCGGAGGCAGAAGCAGAAGCAGAAGAGATGACGCGGTGACAGCGGGCCGGGGGACGGTCGGTGGAGGGGTTCAGCCGCGACGCAAAGCCTCGCTGAGACGGGCGGCCGAGTCGATGACCGCCTGCGCGTGCATCCGGCCCGGGTGGCGCGTCAGTCGCTCGATCGGGCCGGAGATGGAGACGGCGGCCACCACCCGGTTCGACGGTCCGCGCACCGGTGCGGAGACCGAAGCCACGCCCGGCTCGCGCTCACCGATCGACTGGGCCCACCCCCTGCGGCGCACCCCGGAGAGGGCCGTCGCGGTGAACCGCGCGCCCTGAAGACCCCGGTGAAGGCGCTCGGGCTCCTCCCAGGCCATCAGGATCTGTGCGGAGGAGCCCGCCTTCATGGTGAGCGTGGAGCCGACCGGCACGGTGTCCCTGAGCCCGGAGAGCCGCTCGGCAGCGGCCACACAGATACGCATGTCGCCCTGACGACGGTAGAGCTGGGCGCTCTCGCCGGTGATGTCGCGCAGGTGGGTGAGCACGGGTCCGGCCGTCGCCAGGAGACGGTCCTCGCCGGCCGCCGCCGCGAGCTCGGCGAGCCGCGGGCCGAGGATGAACCGGCCCTGCATGTCCCGGGCCACCAGGCGGTGGTGTTCGAGTGCCACGGCCAGTCGGTGGGCCGTGGGGCGAGCGAGACCGGTGGCCGCGACCAGCCCGGCGAGGGTGGCCGGACCGGACTCCAGTGCGCTCAGTACGAGTGCAGCCTTGTCGAGTACGCCGACGCCGCTAGAGTTGTCCATACGACGATATTCGCGTCTCACTCTGTGAAACGCAAGTTCAATTTTCTCCAGAAGTTGCGAACCTGTACCGGCGGCCGTACGACGGCCCGCAGCCGCCGCCCCGCTCGGGGGAGGCGTCCCGCACGGGACCGGGACGGTGGCGCACCGAATCTCTAGTTGGGCCGGCGAGGACGCCGGTCGGAGGGAAAGCGATGGGTAGGACACTCGCGGAGAAGGTCTGGGACGACCACGTCGTCCGGCGCGCAGAGGGCGAGCCCGACCTCCTCTACATCGATCTGCACCTGCTGCACGAGGTGACCAGCCCGCAGGCCTTCGACGGGCTGCGGCAGGCCGGACGCCCGGTGCGGCGCCTCGACCTCACCATCGCCACCGAGGATCACAACACCCCGACCCTCGACATCGACAAGCCGATCGCCGACCCGGTCTCGCGCGCCCAGCTGGAGACCCTGCGCAAGAACTGCGCGGATTTCGGCGTCCGTCTGCACCCGCTCGGTGACGTCGAGCAGGGCGTCGTGCACGTGGTCGGCCCCCAGCTGGGTCTGACCCAGCCCGGCACCACCGTCGTCTGCGGCGACTCGCACACCTCCACCCACGGAGCCTTCGGCGCCCTGGCGTTCGGCATCGGCACCAGCCAGGTGGAGCACGTGCTGGCCACCCAGACGCTGCCGATGGCCCGCCCGAAGACGATGGCCATCACCATCGACGGCGAACTCCCCGAGGACGTCACGGCCAAGGACCTCATCCTGGCGATCATCGCCCGGATCGGCACCGGCGGCGGCCAGGGCTACATCCTCGAATACCGCGGCTCCGCCATCGAGAAGCTCTCGATGGAAGCCCGGATGACCATCTGCAACATGTCGATCGAGGCCGGCGCCCGCGCGGGCATGATCGCCCCGGACGAGACGACCTTCGCCTACCTCGGCGGCCGTGCCCACGCCCCCCAGGGCGAGGACTGGGACGCCGCCGTCGCGTACTGGAAGACCCTGCGCAGCGACGACGACGCCGTCTTCGACGCCGAGGTGGTCATCGACGCCACCGGGCTCGCGCCGTTCGTCACCTGGGGCACCAACCCCGGCCAGGGCGCTCCGCTCTCCGCGCACGTCCCCGATCCGGCTTCGTACGAAGACGCTTCGGAGCGGTTCGCCGCCGAAAAGGCCCTGGAATACATGGGGTTGACCGCGGGGCAGCCGCTCCGCGAGATCGGTGTGGACACCGTCTTCGTCGGCTCCTGCACCAACGGCCGTATCGAGGACCTGCGCAACGCGGCAGCCGTCCTGGAGGGCCGCAAAGTCGCCGACGGCGTACGGATGCTGGTCGTCCCCGGCTCGGTCCGGGTCGCCCTGCAGGCGGTCTCCGAGGGCCTGGACAAGGTCTTCACCGAGGCCGGAGCCGAATGGCGCCACGCGGGCTGCTCGATGTGCCTCGGCATGAACCCGGACCAGCTGGCGCCCGGTGAGCGTTCCGCCTCCACCTCGAACCGCAACTTCGAGGGCCGGCAGGGCAAGGGCGGCCGGACCCACCTGGTCTCCCCGCAGGTCGCCGCCGCCACCGCGGTGCTCGGCCACCTGGCCTCGCCCGCCGACCTGTCCGACGACCGCACGCCTGCCGGAGTCTGAGAACCATGGAAGCTTTCACCACGCACACCGGCCGGGCCGTCCCGCTGCGCCGGAGCAACGTCGACACCGACCAGATCATCCCGGCGCACTGGCTGAAGAAGGTCACCCGCGACGGGTTCGAGGACGGCCTCTTCGAAGCCTGGCGCAAGGACGAGAACTTCGTCCTCAACCGCCCCGAGCGGCAGGGCGCGTCGGTTCTGGTGGCCGGCCCCGACTTCGGTACCGGCTCCTCCCGTGAGCACGCCGTCTGGGCCCTCCAGAACTACGGTTTCAAGACCGTGATCTCGGCCCGGTTCGCGGACATCTTCCGCGGCAACTCGCTGAAGAACGGCCTGTTGACCGTCGTTCTCGACCAGGCCGTCGTGGACGCGCTGTGGGAGCTGACCGAGGCCGACCCCACCGCCGAGGTCACCGTCGATCTGGAGGCCCGCCAGGTCCGGGCCGAGGGCATCGAGGCCGCCTTCGAGCTCGACGAGAACGCCCGCTGGCGTCTGCTCAACGGGCTGGACGACATCAGCCTCACCCTTCAGAACGAAGCGGACATCGCGGCATATGAGGTGGCAAGGCCGACCTTCAAGCCGCGTACAATTGAGGTCTGAGCAGCGCTTTTCCAGACTGCGCCCCCTGCCTTCGGGTAGGGGGCGCAGTGGCTTGTTGAGACCCTGTCGGGCGACAACTCGCCCCAGATGGCACAATCGGTGCATGGAAGGCGACAACCAACTCAAGCTCTATGGCCAAGTCGCCGACCAATTGAAGGAAGCGCACGGAAGGGTGCGCGCACTGCAAGTCCCGGAGGGCGTAAGGATGGCGCTGTCCCGGAAGCTGTTGGCCGTCACGGCCACGGCGAAGCACGATCTCTCAGGCGCGGCAAGGCGCCTGGACCGGTTGATGAAGGACCTCGATGAGGGCCGATTCCCCGAAGGTGACTGACTCCGCGGAAGTCCGCGCCAGTCGACTTCGTTGCGGCACTAGGGTGATTAGCCCGTTTCGTGTTTGATTTGCGGTATATATCTGCCTAACGTGCGAAAACGCTTGAACACTTTCGTTCTGGCAATGTCTCCGAAGGGGAAGACGTGAACAAGGCACAGCTCGTAGAAGCGATTGCCGAGAAGGTCGGCGGTCGTCAGCAGGCCGCGGACGCGGTGGACGCGGTACTGGACGCGATCGTCCGCGCCGTCGTGGCCGGAGACCGTGTCTCGGTCACCGGTTTCGGCTCGTTCGAGAAGGTCGACCGCCCGGCGCGGTACGCCCGCAACCCGCAGACCGGCGAGCGCGTCCGGGTCAAGAAGACCTCGGTGCCCCGCTTCCGCGCGGGTCAGGGCTTCAAGGACCTGGTGAGCGGCTCCAAGAAGCTCCCGAAGAACGACGTGGCCGTCAAGAAGGCCCCCAAGGGCAGCCTCTCGGGCGGTGCTTCCACCCGTACGACCACCAAGGCCGCGGCCAAGAAGGCCACCGCCCGCAAGGCCGCGACGGCGAAGAAGACCACCGCCGCCGCGACCACGGCGAAGAAGGCCACCGCCACGCCCGCCAAGAAGGCGACCACCCCCGCAGCGGCGAAGAAGACCACGGCGGCCGCGAAGAAGGCGGCCACGCCGGCGAAGAAGACCGCCGCCGTCGCGAAGAAGACGGCCCCGGCCAAGAAGGCCACGGCCAAGAAGGCGCCCGCCAAGAAGACCACGGCGCGCACCACCACGGCCAAGAAGGCCACCGCTCGCAAGAAGTGAGACCGAGCACCCGCTCGCTCTCGCACGACGCGCCGGGCCGGGTTCCCCTCGGGGAGCCCGGCCCGCGGGCTGTCCGGGAGCCGGGCGGAGTCCCGGCGGGTGCCCGCCCGTTCGGCCGAACGGGCCCTGTTCAGAAGGTCTGCAGGGTCACCAGGTCGATCCGGAGCGAGGCACCCTCGCCCGAACCCTCGATCCGCACCCGCTGACCGGGGCGGAGCAGCCGCAGGCCGCCCGCGTCGAACGCGGCCGCCGGGAAGTCCACCGGGGTGCCGTCGTCGAGCAGCACACTGCCGCTGCGGGTCTCGGGGTCGTACGTGTACGCGGTCGCCTGCATGGGCCGCAGCCTATCGCCCGGGGGGCCCGCACCGCGTGGGCCCGGCGGCCGGGCGGGGAACGCCCCTCAGCCGTACCGCGTCCCGCAGTTCCCCCGTACGCGGCCCCACGCCCAGGGCCAGCGCCACCAGCAGGTCGTCCCCGGTGTCCACGTCCCGGCGGACCGAATCCAGCCCCTCGGGCGGCACCTCCCGCGCACCCGACGCGAGATGCCGGGTGCGCGAAGGACCGCCGAAAGCGGGACGCAATTCCACTCCGGGGGCGGCCGAGAGAAATGTCGTCCCGATTCCCGCGGCATCCGAAAGGAATGTCCGGGGAAATCCGGAAGAGAATTCGAGGACCCGCGACAATTCCGAGGGGCGCAGTGCGGGGAGGTCGGCGTTGAGCGCCGCGACCGGAGCCGACGGCCTGACGGCACGCGCCAGCCCCGCGCCGTACGCGAGCGCCGCGTTGAGTCCGGCGGCCGGGAAGTCGGGTACGACACGGGCTCCCAGCGCGGCGAGACGGTCGGCCGCCACCGCGTCGTCCGTGACGACCACCACATCGCGCACGTCCGAGCAGGAGAGCGCCGCCGCGACCGTGTCCTCGGCGAAGGCCAGGGCGAGTCGGGGCCGCAGCGCGTCGCCCAGCGCGTCCCGCAGCCTGCTCTTGGCGTACGCCAAGGGCTTCAGCGGGACGACCAGGGACCAGCGGCCGGCCGGGTCGGTGTTCGTGGCGATCTCCCCCTCCGTGAACGTCGGCCCCCATTCTCGCCCGCGGGTGCGACAGCCTGCCGGTCCGGTCCGGGGAGCGGGGCGTACGGTGTTCTCGACAGAGCAGGGGCATGGGGCGGGACATGACCGTCCGTGGCCGCGCAGCAGGTCAGGTCCGAGCGAAACCCGAGTGAAAGGTGTCCGAGTGTCCCGCCGCAGAATCGGCTTCTGGTACCGCCTGGCGGCGGTCATCGCCAAGCCGCCACTGGTGGTTCTCTTCAAGCGTGACTGGCGGGGAATGGAACACATTCCGGCCGACGGCGGATTCATCACGGCCGTCAACCACAACTCCTACCTGGACCCGCTGTCGTACGGGCACTTCCAGTACAACACCGGCCGGGTGCCGAGGTTCCTGGCGAAGGCCGCCCTCTTCCGTGCCCCGTTCGTCGGCATGATGCTGCGCGGCACCGGGCAGATCCCCGTCTACCGCGAGACCACCGACGCGCTGAACGCCTTCCGCGCCGCCGTGGCCGCGATCGAGGACGGCGAGTGCGTCGCCTTCTACCCCGAGGGCACCCTCACCCGCGACCCCGGCATGTGGCCGATGAACGGCAAGACCGGCGCCGCCCGCGTCGCGCTGATGACCCGCGCGCCCGTCGTCCCGGTCGCCCAGTGGGGCGCGAACCTCGCGATGCCGCCGTACGCCAAGGAGAACAAGTACCGGTTCTTCCCCCGGAAGACCCTCCGGGTGCAGGCCGGACCTCCCGTCGACCTCAGCCGCTTCTACGGCTCCGAGCCGACGCCCGACGTGCTGCGCGAGGTCACCGAGGTGATCATGGCCGCGATCACCGAGCAACTGGAGACCGTGCGCGGCGAGAAGGCTCCCGCCGAGCCCTACGACCACCGCAAGGCCCGCGCGAAGAAGCGGCGCGAGGCAGAAGAGAAGGGCTCCCAGTGACCGACCCGCGCAAAGTGGCCGTCTTCGGGGCGGGTTCCTGGGGCACGGCCTTCGCCGTGATCCTGGGTGACGCCGGCTGCGACGTCACCGTCTGGGCCCGCCGCGCCGAGGTAGCCGAGGCCATCAACACCACCCGGACCAACCCCGGCTACCTCCCCGGCGCCGAACTCCCCACGTCCGTCCGCGCCACCACCGATCCCGCCGAGGCGCTGCGCGGCGCCGAGTTCGCGGTGCTGGTGGTGCCCTCCCAGACGCTGCGCGCCAACCTGGCGGAGTGGGCCCCGCACCTGGAACCGGACACCGTCCTAGTCTCCCTGATGAAGGGCGTCGAGCTCGGTACCGCCAAGCTGATGAGCGAGGTGATCGCGGACGTGACGAAGGTCTCCGCCGACCGCATCGCCGTCGTCACCGGCCCCAACCTCGCCGGTGAGATCGCCGAACGGCGTCCCGCGGCGGCCGTCGTGGCCTGCAGGGACGAATCGGTGGCCCAGCGGCTCCAGGCCGCCTGCCACACCCCGTACTTCCGCCCCTACACCAACGCCGATGTCGTCGGCTGCGAACTCGGCGGCGCCGTCAAGAACGTCATCGGCCTGGCCGTCGGCATCGCCGACGGCATGGGACTCGGCGACAACGCCAAGGGTTCGCTCATCACCCGCGGACTCGCCGAGACCACCCGACTGGGCCTCGCCATGGGCGCGGACCCGCTGACGTTCTCCGGACTCGCGGGCCTCGGCGACCTGGTGGCGACCTGCTCCTCGCCGCTCTCGCGCAACCACACCTTCGGCACCAACCTCGGCCGGGGCATGACGCTCCAGGAGGCGATCGCCGCCACCAGCCAGACCGCGGAAGGCGTCAAGTCCTGCGAGTCGGTGCTCGATCTGGCCCGCCGGCACGGGGTCGACATGCCGATCACGGAGACCGTCGTCGGGATCGTCCACGAGGGCAAGCCGCCCGCCGTCGCGGTCAAGGAGCTGATGTCACGGAGCGCCAAGCCCGAGCGGCGCTGACTCCTTTCGGTACCAGCAGGTACGCTCATCGCGATATGAGCAGCGAGAACCTCCCCCAGAGCCCTGAGCGTCCGAAGAGCCCTGAGCAGCAGCGCCGCAAGCCGCGCGTGGCTGTCGTGTTCGGCGGACGCAGCTCCGAACACGGCATCTCGGTCGTCACGGCCGGCGCCGTCCTGAACGCCATCGACCGGACCGTCTACGACGTCCTGCCGATCGGCATCACCAGGGACGGCCGCTGGGCACTCACCGGCGACGACCCGGCCCGCATGGCCATCACCGACCGGCAGGTGCCCGACGTGGACGCGCTCGCCGAGTCGGAGAAGGGCGGCGTGGTTCTCTCCGTGGACCCGGGCAGCCGCGAAGTCGTCCTCAGCGAGCCCGGATCGGTGCCCCGGGCGCTGGGCGAGGTCGACGTCGTCTTCCCCGTGCTGCACGGCCCGTACGGCGAGGACGGCACCCTCCAGGGCCTCCTGGAACTCTCCGGCGTCCCCTACGTCGGCGCGGGCGTCCTCGCCTCCGCCGTCGGCCAGGACAAGGAGTACATGAAGCGGGTCTTCATCTCCTTCGGCCTCGCCGTCGGCCCCTACCTGGTGGTGCGGCCCCGCGAGTGGCGGAACGACCCCGCCGGCGCCCGCGAGCGGATCGTCGACTTCGCCGGCGAGCACGGCTGGCCGCTCTTCGTGAAGCCCGCCCGCGGTGGCTCGTCGGTGGGCATCACCAAGGTCGACGGGCCCGGCGGCCTGGACGAGGCGATCGAGGAGGCCCGCAGGCACGACCCGAAGTTCCTCGTCGAGTCGCTGCTGAGCGGACGCGAGATCGAGTGCGGGGTGCTGGAGTTCGAGGACGGACCGCGCGCCAGCGTACCGGCCGAGATCCCGCCGGTCACCGCGCACGACTTCTACGACTTCGAGGCCAAGTACATCGACGCGGCCGCCGGACTCGTGCCCGCCCCGCTCACTCCGGAGCAGACCGCCGAGGTCCAGCGCCTCGCGGTCGCCGCCTTCGAGTCCGTCTCCTGCGAGGGCCTGGTGCGCGCCGACTTCTTCCTCACGGACGAGGGCGAGTTCGTCATCAACGAGATCAACACCATGCCCGGGTTCACGCCCATCTCGATGTTCCCGAGGATGTGGCAGGAGACCGGCGTCGACTACCCGGAGCTGGTCGACCGGCTCCTCCAGGCGGCGCTGACCCGGTCCACCGGCCTGCGCTGACCGCGTGAGCCCCGCTGGGCCGGTGACGACCGGCCGGCGGGGCGGCGGCGGTTCAGAGGCTGTCGGGAACCGTCTCGCGCACCGGCTTCGCGAACTCGGCGAGCGGGCTGGCGTCGTGGGCGAACCGCGTCCCCATGGAGACCTCGACGTACGCCTTGCGGTACGTCGTGGTGAACCGGGGCCCCTCGTCCGGGCGTTGTTCCAGCAGCCAGTTGACACCGTCCGCGTCGATCCCCTTGGAAGCCGCGTCCGCCATGGCGGCGGGCCGGGGAACTCCGCAGCGAAGTACGATCGCCCCGTCCCCCCAGCCGGCGGTCAGCTCCGACTCCGGTGCGGGATCACTGCGTTCCAGCCCGGCCACGGTCTTCGGCAGCGCCTTGTGCAGCGCCGAACAGTACGCGGCCGCGTCCTCGGACGGAGTGGGTACCGCGACCGACGGCTGCGAGCCGCCGGAGCAGCCCGCCGCCAGCAGGAACGCGGCGGCGGACGGCACGAGGAACGACGGGCGGAGCGACCGGCGGCGGGAAGACGTCACCGGACCAGCGTAGACGGGGGTCAGAGGTGGACTACGGGGCAGGTCAGGGTTCGCGTGATGCCTTCCACCTGCTGGACCCGGGCGACCACCATGCGGCCGAGTTCGTCCACCGTGTCGGACTGGGCGCGCACGATCACGTCGTAGGGGCCGGTGACGTCCTCTGCCTGAATCACTCCCGGAAGTTTCGCGATGGTCTCGGCGACGATCGACGCCTTGCCCACCTCGGTCTGAATAAGGATGTACGCCTGTACCACGGAACCTCCAGGGCGGCCACGAGGATCATGTGGGGGAGAGGAACGCCACGTTATCGCGTCACCGACGGGAGCGGGGAGACCCGGGGACCGCGAGCGGTCCGTAGCGTGGCGTACCGGCGACACGGAACGACGTGTCTCCCGACACTACAGACAGCGGTGACCGCCCGCCACCGCGGACCGGCCCGGCCCGGGGGAGGGCCGCGTCCGGTGCGCGGACACGTCGGAGCAGCCCGCACCGGACGCCCGGTGCGACGAACGAGAGGTGACACCCGGTGAAGGGAACCGTGGGTGAGTTGGGGGAGTTCGGGCTCATCAGAGAGCTCACCGCCCGCCTCACCACCACTCCGGCGGTACGGCTGGGGCCCGGCGACGACGCCGCGGTCGTGGCGGCTCCGGACCGCAGGGTCGTGGCCAGTACCGACGTACTGATCGAAGGACGCCACTTCCGCCGCGACTGGTCCACGGCGTACGACGTCGGGCGCAAGGCGGCGGCGCAGAACCTCGCCGACATCGCGGCGATGGGAGCCGTGCCCACCGCCCTCCTCCTCGGCCTCGTCGTCCCGGCGACCCTCCCGGTCACGTGGGCGACCGAACTCATGGACGGGCTCCGCGACGAATGCCAGGTCGCCGGGGCGGCCGTGGTCGGCGGTGACGTGGTCGGCGGTGACACCATCACCGTCGCGATCACCGCGCTCGGCGACCTCCGCAACCACGAACCGGTCACCCGGGGCGGCGCCCGGCCGGGGGACGTCGTCGCCGTCACCGGCTGGCTCGGCTGGTCCGCCGCCGGATTCGCCGTGCTCTCCCGGGGGTTCCGCTCGCCCCGCGCCTTCGTCGAAGCCCACCGGCGCCCCGAACCGCCGTACCACGCGGGCCCCGCGGCGGCCGGTCTCGGAGCCACCGCGATGACCGACGTCAGCGACGGCCTCGTCGCCGACCTCGGACACATCGCCGAGGCCAGCAAGGTCCGCATCGACCTGCGTTCCGGACTCATCGACATCCCGTCCCAGATGTCGGACATCGGACAGGCGGTCGGCGTCGACCCTCTCCAGTGGGTGCTCACCGGGGGAGAGGACCACGCGATCGTGGCGACCTTCCCGCCCGACGTGAAACTCCCCGCCCGCTGGAAGGTGATCGGCGAGGTCCTCAACCCGTCCGCCCTGCCCCAGGTCACCGTCGACGGCGCGCCCTGGACCAGCAGGGGAGGCTGGGACCACTTCGGCGACGTCGAGGACGCCCCGTAGGCGGACGTCCGGGCGGAGACCGCCGGCCCGTCCGCCCGTCGGACCGTCCGCCCGTCGGCCCGTCCGCCCGTCGGACCGTTCGCACGGGTGTCCGCTGCTCGAAGTAGATTGCGGCCCATGCCGACAACCGCCGCCGTACCGCCCCGTGTCCTCACCGTCGCCGGATCGGATTCCGGCGGCGGTGCCGGCATCCAGGCCGACCTCAAGACGATGCTCGCCCTCGGCGTGCACGGCATGAGTGTGCTCACCGCGGTGACCGCCCAGAACTCCCTCGGCGTGCAGGGCGCCTGGGAGCTGCCGCCCGAAGCGGTGCGCGCCCAGTACCGGAGCGTCGTCGACGACATCGGCGTCCAGGCCGTGAAGACCGGCATGCTCGCGTCCGCCGCCCTGGTCGGGACCGTCGCCCAACTCCTCGCGGACACCGTCGTCCCGGTCGTCGTCGACCCGGTGGGGATCTCCAAGCACGGGGACGCCCTGCTGGCCGCCGAGGCCCTGGAATCCGTACGCACGAAGCTGCTGCCGCTGGCCACCGTCGCCACCCCGAACCTGGACGAAGTGGCACAGCTCACGGGGGTGGAGGTCGCCGAGGAGCAGGACATGCGGCGGGCCGCCGCGGCCGTACTCGCCTTCGGCCCGCGCTGGGTGGTGATCAAGGGTGGTCATCTGCCCGGCGAGGCCGTCGACCTGCTCACCGACGGCGACAAGGAGCACTGGCTGCGTTCCCCGCGCCACGACAACCGGCACACCCACGGCACGGGCTGCACCCTCGCCTCGGCCATCGCCTGCGGCCTGGCCCGGGGCCAGAACGTACCCACGGCGGTACGGAACGCGAAGACCTACGTCACCGGGGCGATCGAGGCCGGATTCCCGCTCGGCGCCGGGATCGGCCCGGTCGACCACGGCTGGCGGAGCCGTCGTCCCTGAAGCCGCCCGACGCCGCTGCCCCCGACGCCGCCGTCCCCTGGGCCGCCGCCGCCCCCCGAGCAGGGGGCGGCTCCGGGCTTCCGGCCCGGGGCAAAACCCGTCCGGGCACAGCAAAAAGCCGGTCCACCGAGGTGGACCGGCTTTTTGGGCAACCGGAAGGCTGCGCTACGACGGG
Organism: Streptomyces sp. NPDC008125; assembly: GCF_042957125.1. Classification (NCBI taxonomy): domain Bacteria; kingdom Bacillati; phylum Actinomycetota; class Actinomycetes; order Kitasatosporales; family Streptomycetaceae; genus Streptomyces; species Streptomyces sp. NPDC008125. Next base: position 145,541 of record NZ_JBIBHR010000009.1, on the reverse strand, counting down.
TACGTCAGCGCGCGACCTTGCCGGCCTTGATGCACGAGGTGCAGACGTTGAGCCGCTTCGGCGTCCGACCGACCACGGCACGCACGCGCTGGATGTTGGGATTCCAGCGACGAGACGTACGGCGGTGCGAGTGCGAAATGTTGTTGCCGAAGCCCGGCCCCTTGCCGCAGACGTCGCAGTTGGCAGCCACGGGTCACTCCAAAGACTTCAGGTGCACTTACAGTGAATTCCGGCGCGCCGGAATCAGCGAACTGAAGTGACGGCACCGGAGGAATGGCCCGACTTTCGTCGGGCAACCGAAACACCATACAACGGCTGCCTCGGTACAACGAAACTACCACGGTTCCGCAGGCCGCCCTCCCGCCCCCCTGTCCGGGTCCACCCACCGGCGGCCCGGGGTTAACCTGCGGTGCAGCCCGCCGTACACGGCCGCTTCAAGGAGGACCCAGGTGCCGCAACTCCCCGACGATTTCGACGCCGTCGCGGTACGCACCTGGTGCTCCCTGGCCCTCGAAGCCCTGGGCCGGGAGCGGGCCGCCATCGACGCGATCAACGTCTACCCGGTCCCCGACGGTGACACCGGCACCAACCTCTTCCTCACCGTGGAATCGGCGCGGGCCGCCGTCGAGGCCGTCTTCGCGGCCCACCGCACGGAACCCCCGGCGCCGGACTCCACCGGCCCGGCCGCCGCCGAGGCCGTACGCGCCATGGCGCACGGGGCGCTCATCGGGGCGCGGGGCAACTCCGGCACCATCCTGGCCCAGCTGCTGCGCGGGATGGCGGCCGTGCTCGCCGACGGCGGGGACGCGGACCACCTGGCCCGGTCGCTGGCACACGCCGCCACCGCCGCCCGCCGGGCCGTCGCCCATCCCGTGGAGGGCACCATCCTCACCGTCGCCGCCGCGGCCGCGCGGGCCGCCGGGGCGGTCGCGGACGGGAGCGGCCCGGACGGGAGCGGTCTGGCGGCCGTCGCCCGGGCGGCGCACGCGGGTGCCGCCGAGGCGCTGGCAGAGACCCCCGGGCGGCTGCCGGTGCTCGGCCGCGCCGGAGTCGTGGACGCGGGCGGCCAGGGCCTGGTGACCGTGCTGGGGGCGCTGCTGGAGACGGTGACCGGGCGGGCGCCCGTACACGTCCCCCGGCAGGCGCCCGGCCCGCTCCCCGTACCGGCCGAGAGCCCCGCCGCGCCCGCCGGGGAGCACGGCGCAGGGTGCGCGACCCTCGCCGGCCCCGCGGACCACGGGGACGGGGCGGTGCCCGGCGACGGGCCCGCGTTCGAGGTCATCTACCTGCTGGAGGCCGAGGACGAGGCGGTGGACCGGCTCCGCGACCGGCTCGACGCCCTCGGCGACTCCCTCGTCGTGGTCGGCGGCGACGGGCTGTGGAACGTCCACGTGCACGTCGACGACGCCGGGGCCGCCGTGGAGGCGGGCGTGGAGGCGGGACGCCCGCACCGCATCCGGATCACCCACTTCGGCGCCGCACGGGTCCGCCCGCAGACCGAACCCGCCCCGCGCTCCGTGGTCGTGGTCGTCCCCGGCGAGGAACTCCGCGGTCTCTGCGAGGAGGCCGACGCCGTCACCGTGCTCGTGCGCCCCGGGAAGCCGCCGGCCAGCGGCGAACTCGTCGAGGCGATCCGCCGCGCCCACGCCCGCGAGGTCGTCCTGCTCCCCAACGACGCGAACCTGCGCCACGTCGCGGCCGTCGCCGCCGAGCAGGTCAGGGCCGACGGCATCCGGGTCGCCGTCATCCCGACCCGCGCCGTCGTCCAGGGCATCGCCGCCCTCGCGGTCCACGAGCCCGGCCGCAGCTTCGACGAGGACGTCGTCGCCATGACCGCCGCCGCCGGAGCCACCCGCCACGCCGAACTCGCCGTCGCCGAACGGCAGTCGTGGACCACCGCGGGCATCTGCCAGGCCGGCGACATCCTCGGCCTGATCGACGGGGACGTGGCCGTCATCGGCGCGGACCTCCCCGGCACCGCGCGCACCGTCCTCGACCGGATGCTCGCCGCCGGCGGGGAACTGGTCACCCTCGTCCTCGGCGAACACGTACCGGACACCCTCGGCGACGCACTGGAGGCGTACGTACGCGAAGGGCACCTGGCCGTCGACACCACGGTCTACCGGGGCGGGCACCCGGGAACTCCGCTGCTGATCGGCGTCGAATAGCCGCAGCCACCGCCCGGGAGCCCGGCGCCGGACACGCCCCGGGCACTCCCGCCGGACGACTGTCGGTGGCGTGGTGTGCAATGGAACCCGTGTCCGCGCTCGATGAACCCCTCAAGAAGCTGCTCGGCGGAGCCACCGCGAAGGTGATGGCCGAACACCTCGGTCTGCACACCGTCGGCGACCTCCTGCACCACTACCCGCGCCGGTACGAAGAACGGGGCCGGCTCACCCCGCTCTCCGACCTCCCGCTGGACGAACACGTCACCGTGGTCGCCCAGGTCGCCGACGCCCGGGTGCTGGGCTTCAACAACGGGCGCGGCAAGCGCCTGGAGGTCACGCTCACCGACGGCAGCGGCCGGCTCCAGCTCGTCTTCTTCGGCCACGGGGTGCACAAGCCGCACCAGGAACTCCTCCCCGGCCGCCGGGCGATGTTCGCGGGCAAGGTCGGCGTCTTCAACCGCAAGACGCAGCTCGCCCACCCCACGTACCAACTGCTCGACGCCGAGGCGCCCGAGGGCGAGGCCGGGGTGCGTGAGGCCGTGGACGCCTTCGCGGGCCGTCTGCTGCCCCTCTACCCCGCCTGCAAGCAGCTCGACTCCTGGCGCATCGCGAAGGCCGTGGACACCGTGCTGCCCAGCGCCCAGGAGGCCGCCGACCCGCTGCCCGCCGCACTGCGGGACGGACGTGGCTTCGTCTCCCTCCCCGAGGCCCTGGTCAAGGTGCACCGGCCGCAGACCAAGGCGGACATCGAGGACGCCAGGGAGCGGCTGAAGTGGGACGAGGCGTTCGTCCTACAGACCGCACTGGCCCGCCGCCGGTACGCCGACACCCAGCTCCCCGCCGTCGCCCGCCGCCCCACCCCCGACGGGCTCCTCGACGCCTTCGACGCCCGGCTGCCGTTCACCCTCACCGAGGGCCAGCGGAACGTGTCCCGCGAGATCTTCGACGACCTCGCCACCGAACACCCCATGCACCGGCTGCTCCAGGGCGAGGTCGGCTCCGGCAAGACCATGGTCGCCCTGCGCGCCATGCTCGCCGTCGTGGACAGCGGCGGGCAGGCCGCGATGCTCGCCCCCACCGAGGTGCTCGCCCAGCAGCACCACCGCTCGATCACCGAGATGATGGGCGACCTCGCCGAGGGCGGGATGCTCGGCGGTTCCGCGCTCGGCACGAAGGTGGTCCTGCTCACCGGTTCCATGGGGACGGCGGCCCGCCGCCGGGCGCTGCTGGACCTGACCACCGGCGAGGCCGGACTCGTCATCGGCACCCACGCGCTGATCGAGGACAAGGTCTCCTTCCACGACCTCGGTCTCGTCGTCGTCGACGAGCAGCACCGTTTCGGAGTGGAGCAGCGCGACGCCCTGCGCTCCAAGGGAAAGCAGCCTCCGCACCTGCTGGTGATGACCGCCACACCCATCCCGCGTACGGTCGCGATGACGGTCTTCGGCGACCTGGAGACGTCGGTCCTCGACCAGCTCCCCGCCGGGCGCTCCCCGATCGCCACCCACGTCGTGCCCGCCGCCGACAAACCGCACTTCCTCGCCCGCGCCTGGGAACGGGTCCGCGAGGAGGTGGAGGGCGGCCACCAGGCGTACGTGGTCTGCCCCCGGATCGGTGACGACCCGGAGGAGGCGGCCGGAGCCGGGGGCGGCGCGAAGGCAGGGACGAAGGCCACAGCGAAGACGGGGACGAAGGCCGCCGAGGAACCGGACGCGCCGGACGGCCAGGGCGCTCCGAGCGGCTCCGACGGTGACAAGAGGCCGCCGCTCGCCGTGCTCGACGTCGCTGCCCGGCTGTCCGCCGGACCGCTCGCCGGGCTCCGGATCGAGGTGCTGCACGGGCGGATGCACCCGGACGACAAGGACGACGTGATGCGCCGGTTCGCCGCCGGCCAGGTGGACGTGCTGGTGGCCACCACCGTGATCGAGGTCGGGGTGAACGTCCCCAATGCCACCGCGATGGTGATCATGGACGCGGACCGGTTCGGCGTCTCCCAGCTCCACCAGCTCCGCGGCCGGGTCGGCCGGGGCTCCGCCGCCGGGCTCTGCCTGCTGGTCAGCGAGGCCCACGAGGCGAGTCCGGCCCGCGCCCGGCTCGGCGCGGTCGCCGCCACCCTGGACGGCTTCGAGCTCTCCCGGATCGACCTCGAACAGCGCCGGGAGGGCGATGTGCTCGGCCAGGCCCAGTCCGGGGTCCGCTCCTCGCTGCGGATGCTCACCGTCATCGACGACGAGGAGATCATCGCCGCCGCGCGCGCCGAGGCCACCCGGATCGTCGCCGCCGACCCCGAGCTGACCGGCCACCCGGAGCTGCGGACCGCCCTGGACGCGCTGCTGGACAAGGACCGTGAGGAGTTCCTCGACAAGGGGTGACCCGGCGGCCGGGGAGGTGCCCGGGTCCGTGGCGCCCGCACGCCATATCGTGGAACCAGGGTCTTCCGTACGGACCGGGCCGCCGGCCGGTACGAGAGCCCCCGAGGCACGCGACCCCCCGCGTGCCGTCCCACGACCCGAGGACCGACTCCCATGACCCGCGTGATCGCCGGCTCGGCCGGCGGACGCCGCCTGGCCGTACCGCCCGGCAACGGCACCCGCCCCACCTCCGACCGTGCGCGCGAGGGCCTCTTCTCGTCCTGGGAGGCGCTGCTCGGCACCCTCGACGGCGTCCGGATCGCCGACCTGTACGCGGGCTCCGGCGCGGTCGGGCTCGAAGCGCTCTCCCGGGGCGCGGTCCACGCACTGCTCGTGGAGGCCGACCCGAAGGCCGTCCGCACCGTCCGCGAGAACGTCCGTGCCGTGGGCCTGCCCGGCGCAGAGGTCCGTACCGGCAAGGCCGAACAGACGGTTGCCGGACCGGCGCCCGACGACCCGTACGACGTGGTCTTCCTGGACCCGCCCTACGCCGTCACCGACGACGATCTTCGGGAGATCCTCCTCACACTCGACTCGCGGGGCTGGCTTGCCGAGGACGCACTCGTCACCGTGGAACGAGCCACCAGAGGCGGGGAATTCGGCTGGCCCGAGGGTTTCGAGCCGTTGAGGTCCCGCCGCTACGGCGAAGCGACCCTTTGGTACGGTCGCGCCGCCTCCACGTGCGAAGACGCACGATGACCGGACCCGGGAGCGAGGGAATCACGTTGCGCCGCGCCGTCTGTCCGGGGTCGTTCGACCCCATCACCAACGGACATCTCGACATCATTGGCCGAGCCTCGAAGCTGTACGACGTCGTACACGTCGCGGTGATGATCAACCAGTCCAAGAAAGGGCTGTTCACGGTCGACGAGCGGATCGGGCTGATCCGCGAAGTCACCTCCGGCTTCGGCAACGTCGAGGTCGAGTCCTTCCACGGCCTGCTGGTCGATTTCTGCAGGCAGCGGGAGATCCCCGCCATCGTGAAGGGGCTCCGGGCGGTCAGCGACTTCGACTACGAACTGCAGATGGCCCAGATGAACAACGGCCTCTCCGGTGTCGAGACGCTCTTCGTCCCCACCAACCCCACCTACAGCTTCCTGTCGTCCTCCCTGGTCAAGGAGGTCGCGACCTGGGGCGGAGACGTCTCCCACCTGCTGCCGCCGACCGTCCACGCGGCGCTCCAGGAGCGGCTGGAGCGGAAGTGACCGCCTGAGGGGCCGTCACCCGGTGTCGGACGGGAGCCGACTGGCCTTACAGTCGTCCCGTCCGTCTCCAACAGCGGCAGAGAGTGGCGAGCACACGGTGGACGTGCAGAAGAAGCTCGACGAGATCGTCGAGGCGGTCGGGAACGCCCGGTCCATGCCCATGTCGGCCTCGTGCGTGATCAACCGCGCCGATCTGCTCGGGATGCTCGAAGAGCTCCGTGAAGCGCTGCCCGGCTCACTGGCCCACGCCGAGGAGGTCATCGGCGGCAGCGAGCAGCTCGTCGACCGGGCGCGCCAGGAAGCGGAGCGGATCATCGAGTCCGCCCACGCCGAGCGCGGCTCGCTGATCTCCGGCACCGAGGTCGTCGTACGGTCCCAGGACGAGGCCGACCGCATCCTGGCCGACGCCCGCCGCGAGGCCGCAGAGGTCAAGGCGGAGGCCGACGAGTACGTCGACAGCAAGCTCGCCAACTTCGAGGTCGTCCTCACCAAGACCATCGGCTCCGTCGACCGCGGCCGCGAGAAGCTGCTCGGCCGGAGCGAGGGGATCGACGAGCAGGGCTACGAGGACCCCGACTTCGCCGAGGCACCCGAGCGCAGCGCCGACCCGGAGACGCTCCGGCGCCGCGCCGACGAGTACGTCGACACCAAGCTCGGTGCCTTCGAGGCCGTCCTCGGCAAGACCCTGGAGGCGGTCGGCCGCGGCCGGCAGAAGCTGCATGGCCGGGTGGCCACCGACGACCTGGGCGCGCACATGGCCGCCCAGGACGCCGCGGGCGCCCAGGGCCACACCAGCGACGCCGACTACCTGGCCGGCCTCGCCGAGCTGGCCGACCCCGAGCCGCCGCAGGCCTCCCCGAACTACCCGGCACGGCCCCAGTACGCCCAGGCCGCCCAGAGCTACGACTACCCGCAGCCGGGCCGGCAGGACCCGTACGGCTACGAGCAGCCTCAGCAGGACGGTTACGAGCGGCCTCAGCGCGACGTGTACGCCTATCAGCAGCAGCCGTACGATCCGAACGCGTACCAGCCGCAGCAGGGCCAGATCGCGCAGAGCGGCCAGACCGGCCAACCCGAGTACGGCTGGGCCGACCAGCAGCCCCAGGCCCAGCTGCCCCAGCAGTCGCAGCCGGCGCTCGACGAGACCAGCTTCTTCGACACCGGCATGATCGACCTGGAGCAGCTGCGCCGGTACGAGCAGGGCCACTGACCGGCCACTGATCCCGGCGCCGCACGGCTTTCGCCGGCCCGAACGGTCCGGATTGGGTGCTGAGCGGTACGTCAAGTATCCTGGCTCCTCGGTCGCGCGTATCTCCGCGATCCCGGCTGCCCGTTTCGACTGCGGAACGGCCGGCCCCTCCCGACGCAGTGCGATGCACACGAATCCCGAAAGCAGGAGAAGCCCTGAACGGCCACCTCGACCACCGCAATCCTCTCGTGTTCGATACGCACGAGCTGGGTCGGCGTCCCGGTGCCCTGAAGCGGCTGACCCGCTCGGTGGAGGCGCCGAGGGATCTGGGTATCGACGGAGTCATCGGAGTGCCGGAAGGCGCGCCGCTGACGCTGGACCTCCGCCTCGAATCGGTCATGGAAGGGGTGCTCGTCACAGGCACCGCCCGTGCGACCGCCGAGGGGGAGTGCGTAAGGTGTCTGGAGCCGCTGACCTTCGAGGTCGAAGCGGACTTCCAGGAATTGTTCTCGTACCCTGACGCCGACGACCGGGGCCGCAGCAAGACGGCGGACCCGGCCGACGACGCCGAGGACGACGAGGACGAGTTTTTCCTTGAGGACGGCTTGTTCGACCTCGAAACGGTGCTGCGTGACGCGGTAGTGCTCGCACTGCCGATGCAGCCGGTGTGCACGGAGACCTGTGCCGGTCTGTGTTCCGAATGCGGAATCAGGCTGGACGAGAATCCTGGCCACCACCACGATGCCGCCGACCCCCGGTGGGCGGCACTGCAAGGACTCGCCGAGACCGTTCAGGACGGCGAGAAGGACAACATGGGCGGCGCCGAACCTGGCGTCGACGAGAAGCAGGAGAAGTAGCCGTGGCTGTTCCGAAGCGGAAGATGTCGCGCAGCAACACGCGCCACCGCCGGTCGCAGTGGAAGGCTGCGGTCCCCACCCTGGTTTCGTGCGAGCGTTGCCAGGAGCCGAAGCTCCAGCACATTGCGTGCCCGAGCTGCGGTACGTACAACAAGCGCCAGGTCCTCGAAGTCTGAGTGGCTGGTGAGAGGCCCGATGTCTGAGTTGTCCCACGCCAAGAAGCAGGCAGACAACGTCAACACAGCCTCGTCCCACACGCTTCTGGAAGGGCGGCTCGGGTATCACCTTGAGTCCGCCCTTCTGGTGCGTGCGCTGACCCACCGCTCGTACGCGTACGAGAACGGCGGTCTGCCCACCAACGAGCGGCTCGAATTCCTCGGGGATTCGGTGCTCGGCCTGGTGGTCACGGACACGCTGTACCGCACCCACCCCGACCTGCCCGAAGGCCAGCTGGCCAAGTTGCGGGCCGCGGTGGTCAACTCACGTGCACTCGCGGAAGTGGGCCGCGGCCTAGAACTCGGTTCCTTCATCCGGCTCGGCCGCGGTGAAGAGGGCACGGGTGGCCGGGACAAGGCTTCCATCCTCGCCGACACCCTTGAAGCGGTGATCGGCGCGGTCTATCTCGATCAGGGCCTCGACGCGGCCTCGGAGCTGGTTCACCGGCTCTTCGACCCGCTCATCGACAGGTCCTCGAACCTCGGCGCCGGCCTGGACTGGAAGACCAGTCTCCAGGAGCTCACCGCGAGCGAGGGGCTCGGAGTCCCCGAGTACCTCGTCACGGAGACCGGCCCGGACCACGAGAAGATCTTTACTGCTGCAGCTCGCGTCGGTGGTGTCTCGTACGGCACCGGCACCGGCCGTAGCAAGAAGGAAGCGGAGCAGCAGGCGGCCGAGTCCGCCTGGCGTGAAATCAGCGCCGCCGCCGAAGCGAGGGCGACCGCGGAGAAGTCCGCGGCCGACGCAGGGGTCGCCGACATCCCTGCCGACCCCCCGCAGAACACGGACGTCGCTCCAGCCTGACCCCGTTCGCGACCCCCCGGTGCCCTTGCGCCGGGGGGTCGCGGCATTTCCCGTGCGGTTCCGTGCGTTCCCGTACGGTCCGTGCGTTCTGTACCCCTGGTCCCCTGGTGTCCCCTGGAGGAGCGTCACCGTGCCCGAGCTGCCCGAGGTCGAAGTCGTACGCCGGGGTCTGGAGCGCTGGGTCACCGGCCGGACCGTCTCCGAGGTGGAGGTCCTCCACCCGCGCGCGGTGCGCCGGCACCTCGCGGGCGGGGTGGACTTCGCGGCCCGGCTGCGCGGCATGCGCTTCGGTGCGGCGATGCGGCGCGGCAAGTACCTGTGGATCCCGCTGGAGGACGCGCCCCTCTCGCTCCTCGGCCACCTCGGCATGAGCGGTCAGCTGCTGGTCCGGCCCGACGACGCCCCGACCGAGAAGCACCTGCGGATCAGGATGCGGTTCGCCGACACCCTCGGCACCGATCTGCGCTTCGTCGACCAGCGCACCTTCGGCGGGCTCTCGCTGCACCCCACCACCCCGGACGGGCTCCCCGACGTGATCGCGCACATCGCCCGCGACCCCCTCGACCCCGCCTTCGACGACGCGGCCTTCCACACCGCGCTGCGCCTGCGGCGTACGACCGTCAAGCGCGCGCTGCTCGACCAGTCGCTGATCAGCGGCGTCGGCAACATCTACGCGGACGAGGCGCTCTGGCGCGCGAAGCTGCACTACGACCGTCCCACCGCGACCCTCACCCGCCCGAAGTCCGCCGAGCTGCTGGGGCACGTCCGGGACGTGATGAACGCGGCGCTCGCCCAGGGCGGCACCAGCTTCGACAGCCTGTACGTCAACGTGAACGGCGAATCCGGCTACTTCGACCGGTCCCTGGACGCCTACGGCCGCGAGGGCGAGCCCTGCCACCGCTGCGGCACCCCGATGCGCCGCCGCCCCTGGATGAACCGCTCCAGTTACTTCTGCCCGAACTGCCAGCGGGTGCCGCGGGGACGGTGAGCCGGGATCCGCCCCGACGACGGCCGCCCGGGACCGATGGGGTCCCGGGCGGCCGTCTGCCGTGGTCGGCGGGGTTCAGCAGGGGAAGGTGCCGCTGTAGAGGGCGTGGCCGTAGGAGGAGCTGCCCGAGCCGAAGCCGTAGACACCGTCGTCGCTCCAGACCGCCTCGCGCACGCCGTTGACGCACGTCGAGGCCGGCGCGATGGCGAAGCCCTCCAGATTGTCGGTCGGCATGACGGCAGGGTTCGTGTAGGTCACGTCCGGCACGATCGAGCCGGAGGCGTTGACCTTCATGAAGGTGTGCGTCTCACCGCAGGTGTTGTCGCAGGTCGCGACGAGGCGCTGGGTGCCGGCGTCGAAGGTCACGTCCATCACGGAGGCCCTGCCGGTCGTGATCGTCGCGAAGGTGATGAAGGTTCCGTCGGAGTTCAGACCGTAGACGTGCAGCGAACCGTCGTACTCCAGTCCGGCGAAGAACAGGCCCGACCCGTGCAGCGGGTAGTCCGCAGGGTCGTAGGTGGTGCCGGTGAGCGGGTCGACCCAGCCGTTCGAGGTCAGCCAGGTGTCCGGCACGTATCCGACGCCCTCGAAGCCCAGGTTGGCGTCGTCCTTGTCGCCGGTGTCCAGCTGAGGGAACTGCTTGGTCATGTCCCACTGGTGGACCGGCGTCAGGGTCGAGCCGGACACCGTCGGGTCGAACTCCAGGATCGTGTCCTTGGGCGCTGTGTTCTTGGTGTTGTCGCGCTCGGAGGTCACGTAGACGTGGCCGTTGCCGCCGACCGTCAGACCCTCGGAGTCGGGCTCGCCGGAGCCGCCCGCGAAGCGGATCTGCTTGCCCGTCGAGCTCCAGGTCGTGTCCGGTATCCACTTGCCGTTGCTCTTGACCAGCTTGTACAGCCAGTTCTTGTTCTTGGCCGCCCACAGCACCGAGGGGTTCGCCGGGTCGAACGCCAGGCCGCTCACGTCCCGGCCCTCCGGGCCGGTGGACGTGGTGAACGCGCAGACGTTGTCGGCGATCGTGACGTTCGGGCCGCCCGGCCACGCCAGGGTGCCCGACGGCGTGGCACCTGTGCCGGAAGCCGCTTCGGGGGTGCAGCCGCTGGTGAGCGAACCGCCGCCGCCCAGCAGTTCGCCGGCCGGGGTACCACCGCCCGTGTCGCCGCCACCGGTACCACCGCCGGTGGCGCCCGAGCAGGAGTTCGCGGTGCCGGGCGTCGCGGTCGTGGCGGTCCGGAACCAACCGCTGCCGTTGGCGCAGCGCTCGGCCGACGGCTTGGCGCCGTCGGTCGCCCAGGTCACCGAGTCGATGGTGTTGCCGCTGCTGTCGAGGAGGAGGACGGAGTCGTTGTCGCCCAGTCCGGTGGAGGAGCCGAACGTGAGGTAGCCGCCCGCGGGGATACTGCTCGCGCTCGGCGAGGAGGACGAGACCGACACCGGGGAGTGGGAGGTGTCGTTGTCGGAGTACTTCCACGACCCGACGTCGACCGCGCTCGTTCCGCCGTTGAACAGCTCCACGGTGTCGGAGCCGTTCGAGCTGACCTCATTGATCCGCACCCGGCTCGCCGCCGGGATCGACGCGGGGCAGCCGGCGGCGTTGGAGGCGCCGAACGTGGACGACGGGACCGCGGGCACCCACGCGCCGGTGCCGTCACCGCCGCAACGCGCCATGGCCGGCTTCGCCTTGCCGGTCGCCCATTCGACGCGGTCGACCACCGTGCCGCCGGCCGTGTAGATCACCAGCTTGTCGGAGTCGCCGAGCCCCTTCGGCGCATCGAAGGTGACGAAGCCGCCGGCGGGGATCGTGGTGGAGGAGGGGCTGAACGACTGCGGCGAGAAGCTGTCGTCGGACATCTTCCAGCCGCTGATGCTCACGGCGGCCGAGCCGGTGTTGTACAGCTCCACCGTGTCGTCGTTCGACGAGGTGACTTCGTTGATCCGGACGTTCGGGTAGCCGGTCGGATCCGCGGCGGCTGCGGGCTGGGCGGCCAGCACTCCCGTGATGAGGAGTCCGGAAAGCGTCAGAGCCGCGGCGCGTGCGGTGGCGGCGCGGGTACGCGTGGGTGAGGTAGGCACGAGTCCGCATTCTGGTGACACGTTCTTGCATCGACGTGGACTCCGGCTGAACTCCACGCGCTTGTCGGCGGAACGTGCCCGTGCCGTCGCCCCGGACCGCGCCGCACCCCGGCAGCGGCGGACCGACGGGGTGCGGGGGTCAGGACTCGCTGGGCCGGCTTCTCAGAAGCCGAAGTCCTGCGTCCACCACGGGCCGCCGTCGGCGATGTAGACGCCGAGACCCATGGTCGTGTAATCGCAGTTGAGAATGTTTGCCCGGTGGCCTTCGCTGTTCATCCAGCTGTCCATCACGGCCTGGGCGTCCGCCTGGCCGCGGGCGATGTTCTCCCCGCCGAGGCCGGTGATCCCGGCCGTTGCCGCGCGGTCCCAGGGGGTGTCGCCGTCGGGGTCCGTGTGGTCGAAGAAGTCACGGGCCGCCATGTCCTGGCTGAAGCTCTGGGCCAGCGAGGTCAGCGGGGAGCTGAGGGTCAGCGGGCTGCAGCCGACCTTCGCCCGCTCCTGGTTGACCAGGGTCAGCACCTGCGTCTGGACGGAGGTGCCGGCGGCCGGCTTCGGGTCCTCGGTCGCGCGGGACGCCGGGGTGGTGGGCGCCGGTGCCGCGGGGGCGGCGGACTTCGTCGGGGCCGGGGCGGCGGTCGTCCTCGTCACGGAGGGCGTGGGCGAAGGCGTCGGGCTCACGGTCTTCTCCGTGGGTGACGCCGAGGCGGAGGGCGAGGCCGGCTTCGCGGGGGCACCGGGGCGCTCGCTGCCCCGGCTCGCCGGGGTGGCCGCCGCGGTACGGCCCGTCGGTTCGGCGCTCGCGGTGCCCTGCGTGAGCAGGTCCGGGGCGCCTGCGGAGTCGGCGCGGTCGGCGTGCGGGCTGTCGCTCAGGCCGTACGTCGCTCCGCCCGGGAGCATGCCCGAGGCGGCCGCGACCGCGCCCACCGCCACCGCCGCGGAGACCCCGAGCAGCCCGGCGCGTATCGGCAGGGGCACCCGGCGCTTCGTCCGGCGGGCACCGCCGCCATGCCGTCCTCCGGAGGGCACAGGGGCGGTTTCGTCAGCGGCGGGGCCTGCGGCGGATCGTCGGTGGCGTCCCATGCGCTGTGCCTTCCTCATGCCGTTCGGGCCGCCCGCGAGGTCTCCGGGGGCGGCGCCGAGTCCGTGGTGCTCACCCGATGGGGTGAGGTCATTGCGACCGGACTGTACGCCATGACGGATCGGCCGCGAGAGGCTTCGGGCGGCCCGGTCCGGTTAGCGTTCCCGTATGAGCGAAGATGCACGACTCGTGGTGTGGGTACGCGGCCGAGTACAGCAAGTAGGGTTCCGCTGGTTCACCAGGGCAAACGCTTTGGAGATCGGCGGGCTGGTCGGCTTCGCCCTCAATCTGGACGACGGCAGGGTCCAGGTCGTCGCCGAGGGAGCACGTGAGAATTGCCACCGTCTGCTGGGGTGGCTGCGCTCCGACGACACGCCCGGGCGCGTGGACGGAGTCACTGAGATCTGGGACACGCCGCGCGGCGGCTACGACGGGTTCGCCATCCGGTGACCGGCGTGCGGGGTGCCGGGTTCGGGGCGCCCTCCGAACGGTGCCGACGACGCTCCGCCGTGGTGCGTGCCGGGGTGGTGGCACCCGGAGTGACCTGCGGCGGAGTCCAGGGGTGCCCCGCTGTTGCCAAAGGCTTCCGGGCATGCGAAGCTACCCGGTTGGCCAAGATCGCCGGGGCTCGGCGATCGCCCGGCGGTGGCGGTCCGCGTGATCGCCGGACGGTCCACCCGGGGGATGGCGACGCCCACGGGGTGTGATCGTGTTGACCGTCAAACTTTTTGGTGAGACTCTGAAATCCCCGCGCACCTCAGCTGTTCGACAGGGCTGTTTCCGCAGCAACCGCAGTGATGACAAGAGCACTGCCGGGCACCGCGGGTGCGATTCCCTCACGACCCACACCGCTTCGGTCGGTCACTCAGTGTGGAGGACCATCCATCATGGCAAAGGCGCTTCTCGGTTACGTCGGCGGTTCCGACCCGCGACTCCTCGCCGAGATGCGACGGCTCCAGAAGCGCGTCCAGGACCTGGAATCCGAGCTCGTACGGATCCAGGACGAGAACGACGCGCTCAACGCCGCCGCCCAGCACCAGTCGCTGCTCGACAGCATCGACATCGATGTACCCCAGGCAGAGCCCGCTCTGACCTGACCGGTCGCCCGCAGGGGGCCGGCCGGGCCCGCGTTCTCCATCGGCGGCCCGGGAGCATGTCTGGATCTCTCCACCGCGGATCGGCGGTACCGGACTTCGTGATCGTCCGTGATCACGGCTGTCCGGCCACTGGTCCGCAGTGCGGACGATCCGTGGACCCGCACCACGGAATCTCGCCCGAGGGCGGGTTCGCAGACGCTCCACGCTTCACCAAGGGACGCTTCGGCGTCCCTTCTTTCTTCCCCCTCGCGTCGACGTGTGTCGGCGTGTGTCAACCGGCGTCACCTCGTGCACCCGGCCCGCCCCCGTCACGTTCCCCTGCCGCGCATCCCTTCTCCCGGGGTGATCAGGGGTGCGGTTAACGTCAGATGTGCCCTGCACCCTCAGCGGTGAAACCGGGTGCGAAAGGTAGAGTCCGGCGGCGTGCACCTCAAGGCCCTGACCCTGCGCGGTTTCAAGTCGTTCGCTTCCGCCACCACGCTGCGCTTCGAGCCGGGGATCACCTGTGTCGTCGGCCCCAACGGGTCGGGCAAGTCCAATGTGGTGGATGCGCTCTCCTGGGTCATGGGCGAACAAGGGGCCAAATCGCTGCGCGGCGGGAAGATGGAGGACGTGATCTTCGCCGGGACGACCGGCCGTCCGCCGCTCGGCCGCGCCGAAGTCTCGCTGACCATCGACAACTCGGACGGCGCGCTGCCCATCGAGTACGCCGAGGTGACGATCACGCGGATCATGTTCCGCAACGGCGGCAGCGAGTACCAGATCAACGGCGACACCTGCCGGCTGCTCGACATCCAGGAACTCCTCTCCGACTCGGGCATCGGCCGCGAGATGCATGTCATCGTCGGCCAGGGTCAGTTGGACTCCGTCCTGCACGCCGACCCGATGGGCCGCAGGGCGTTCATCGAGGAAGCGGCCGGGGTCCTCAAGCACCGCAGGCGCAAGGAGAAGGCGCTGCGGAAACTCGACGCGATGGGCGCCAACCTCGCCCGCGTCCAGGACCTCACCGAGGAACTCCGCAGACAGCTCAAGCCACTCGGCCGGCAGGCCGCCGTCGCCCGGCGGGCCGCGGTCATCCAGGCCGACCTGCGCGACGCACGGCTGCGGCTGCTCGCGGACGACCTGGTGACCCTGCGGAACGCGCTGCGCGAGGAGATCGCGGACGAGGCCGAGCTGAAACGCCGCAAGGAGTCCGCCGAGGCGCGCCTCAAGGAGGCGCTGGCCCGCGAGACCGGGCTGGAGGACGAGGTCCGCCGCCTCGCCCCGCGCCTCCAACGCGCCCAGCAGAGCTGGTACGAGCTGTCGCAACTGGCCGAACGGGTCAGAGGCACGGTCTCGCTCGCCGACGCCCGGGTGAAGAGCGCCGCCACCGCACCGGAGGAGGAGCGGCGCGGACGGGACCCCGAGGAGATGGAGCGCGAGGCCGCCCGGATCCGCGAGCAGGAAGCGGAGCTGACCGCCGCCCTGGAGGCCGCGGAACACGCGCTGGAGGACACCGCCGCCCACCGGTCCGAGCTGGAACGCGAACTGGCGTCCGAAGAGCGTCGGCTCAAGGACGCCGCGCGGGCCCTGGCGGACCGCAGGGAAGGCCTCGCCCGCCTCGGCGGCCAGGTCAACGCCGCCCGCGGCCGGGCCGCCGCCGCCCAGGCCGAGATCGACCGGCTCGCCGACTCCCGTGACGGAGCGCGGGAACGGGCCGCCGCGGCTCAGGAGGAGTACGAGCAGCTCAAGGCCGAGGTCGACGGACTCGACGCGGACGACGACCGGTTGGCCGACGAGCACGCGAACGTGCGGCGGGACCTCGCGGCGGCGCAGACCGCGCACGGCGTGGCGCGCGACGCCGCGACCGAGGCGGAACGGGGCCGGGCCGCCACCGCGGCCCGCCGCGACGCCCTCGCGCTCGGGCTGCGCCGCAAGGACGGCACCGGAGTGCTGCTCGGTGCGGGAGACCGGCTGGCCGGACTGCTCGGACCGGCGTCCCGCCTCCTCGACGTGGAGCCCGGGTACGAGGTGGCGGTGGCCGCCGCACTCGGAGCGGCGGCCGACGCGGTCGCGGTGACCGGGACCGCGACGGCCGCCGAGGCGATCCGGCTGCTGCGCGCGCGGGACGCGGGCCGCGCCGCACTGCTGCTCGGGGGTACGGAGCCGCTGGCGGACCCGGAGCCGTCCGGTGGCGCGGACGGGGAAGCCGGGCGGGTTCCGGCCCAGGGCGGCGACCATGCGCCGGGGCGGCCGGCCGGAGTTCCCCCGCAGGCCGCCGCCGTCGCGTCGGCCGCCGCAGTGTCCGCGTCCCCCGGTGAGTCCGACGGCGCGGGGACGGGGACGTACGACCCCGGCACGGGTGTCCGTACCGGCACCGCCCGGCCGGTCGCCGTGCTCGTGCGCGCGCGGGGCGGGCTCATGGAGGCCGTACGGACGCTGACCCGGGACATGGTCGTGGTGGAGACGCTGGAGGACGCCGAGCGGCTCGTCGCCGCCGAACCGGGACTCACCGCCGTCACCGGCGAGGGCGATGTGCTCTCCGCCCATTTCGCGCACGGCGGCTCCGCCGGGGCGCCCAGCCTGCTGGAGGTGCAGGCCTCCGTGGACGAGGCCGCCGCCGAGTTGGACGCGCTCGTCGTGCGCTGCGGGGAACTCGCCGAGGCCCAGCGCCTGGCGGGCGAGCGGCGCAAGGAAGCCGCCGCCCGCGTCGAGGCGCTGGAGGAGCGACGCAGGACGGCGGACCGGGAGAAGTCCCAGGTGGCCCAGCAACTCGGCCGGCTCGCCGGACAGGCCCGGGGCGCGGCGGGCGAGGCCGAACGGACCGCCTCCTCCGCCGCCCGCGCCCAGGAGGCGCTGGAGCGCGCCACCGAGGAGGCCGAGGTGCTGGCCGAACGGCTGCTGGTCGCCGAGGAGGCACCCCTGGAGGAGGAGCCGGACACCGCGCGGCGCGACCGGCTCGCGGCGGACGGTGCCAACGCCCGCCAGACCGAGATGGAGGCCCGCCTCCAGGTCCGGACCCACGAGGAGCGGGTGAAGGGCCTCGCGGGCCGGGCCGACTCCCTCGACCGGGGAGCCAGGGCCGAACGCGAGGCCCGCGCCCGCGCCGAGCAGCGCCGCGCCCGGCTCCGCCACGAGGCATCGGTGGCCGCGGCCGTGGCCTCGGGCGCCCGCCAGCTGCTCGCGCACGTCGAGGTGTCCGTCGTACGGGCGCAGGAGGAGCGCACGGCGGCCGAGGCGGCGAAGGCCGAGGGGGAGAACGCGCTCTTCGCCGCCCGCGCCGAGGGCCGGGACCTCAAGGGGGAGCTGGACAAGCTCACCGACTCGGTCCACCGGGGCGAGGTGCTGGGCGCCGAGAAGCGGATGCGTGTGGAACAGCTGGAGGCGAAGGCGCTGGAGGAGCTGGGGGTGGAGCCGACGGTGCTGGAGACCGAGTACGGCCCCGACCAGCCGGTGCCCCCGTCGCCCCCGGCCGAGGGCGAGGAGCTGCCCGAGGACCCGGAGCACCCGCGCAACCAGCCCCGTCCCTTCGTCCGGGCCGAGCAGGAGAAGCGGCTGAAGTCGGCCGAACGGGCCTACCAGCAACTCGGAAAGGTGAATCCGCTCGCACTGGAGGAGTTCTCCGCCCTGGAGGAGCGGCACCAGTTCCTCGCCGAGCAGCTCGACGACCTGAGGAAGACCCGGGCCGACCTCCTCCAGGTGGTCAAGGAGGTCGACGAGCGGGTCGAGCGGGTCTTCACCGAGGCGTACCGGGACACCGCCCGGGAGTTCGAGGGCGTCTTCTCCCGGCTCTTCCCGGGGGGTGACGGACGGCTGATCCTCACCGATCCCGAGCACATGCTCACCACCGGCGTCGACGTGGAGGCACGCCCGCCGGGCAAGAAGGTGAAGCGGCTGTCGCTGCTCTCCGGCGGTGAGCGGTCCCTGACGGCGGTGGCCCTGCTGGTCGCCATCTTCAAGGCCAGGCCGAGCCCGTTCTACGTGATGGACGAGGTGGAAGCGGCTCTCGACGACACCAATCTCCAGCGGCTCATCCGCATCATGGAAGAACTCCAGGAGAGTTCCCAGCTGATCGTGATCACGCATCAGAAGCGGACGATGGAGGTCGCCGACGCGCTGTACGGGGTTTCCATGCAGGGTGACGGTGTATCGAAAGTCATCAGTCAGCGTCTTCGCTGAATCTTCACTCAATTCCCCGGGCTGCTTCACGCGAATGGAGGATCTCCGGGTAGGTGTCGACTTCCGTACGCGCCCGAATTCGACGAGCGAACGGATGATCACCGGCGCATCCGCTGCGTATTCAAGTGGTGGCGAACTGTTTCGTATGCGCCACTTAAAGGGCTCATCCATCCACGTCTGACATTGCGGGCAGGCACCAGGAGTTCATGTGACCAGCAGAGTGCAAGGACCGGAGTCCGGAGCCAGGGGGGCTCACCCGGACCACATCGGGCACGTCATCTTCATCACGGCCGCCGCCGCGATGGGCGGCTTCCTGTTCGGCTACGACAGCTCGGTGATCAACGGCGCCGTCGAAGCCATCCGCGACCGGTACGACATCGGGTCGGGAACCCTCGCCCAGGTCATCGCCATCGCCCTGATCGGCTGCGCCATCGGCGCAGCGACCGCGGGACGCATCGCCGACCGCATCGGCCGTATCCGGTGCATGCAGATCGCCGCGGTGCTCTTCACGATCAGCGCGGTGGGTTCGGCGCTCCCCTTCGCGCTCTGGGACCTGGCGATGTGGCGCATCATCGGCGGCTTCGGCATCGGCATGGCCTCCGTCATCGGCCCCGCCTACATCGCCGAGGTCTCGCCGCCCGCCTACCGCGGCCGGCTCGGCTCCTTCCAGCAGGCCGCGATCGTCATCGGCATCGCCATCTCGCAGCTGGTCAACTACGGCATCCTCCAGATCGCCGACGGCGACCAGCGCGGCAAGATCGGCGGGCTGGAGGCCTGGCAGTGGATGCTCGGCGTGATGGTGGTGCCCGCGGTCCTGTACGGGCTGCTCTCCTTCGCCATCCCGGAGTCGCCCCGCTATCTGATCTCGGTCGGCAAGAAGGACCGGGCCCGCAAGATCCTCTCCGAGGTGGAGGGGAAGAACGTCGACCTGGACGCCCGCGTCACCGAGATCCAGACGGCGATGCACCGCGAGCACAAGTCCTCCTTCAAGGACCTGCTGGGCAGCCGCTTCGGCTTCCTGCCGATCGTCTGGGTCGGTATCGGGCTGTCGATCTTCCAGCAGCTCGTCGGCATCAACGTCGCCTTCTACTACTCGGCGACGCTGTGGCAGTCGGTCGGCATCGATCCGACGGACTCGTTCTTCTACTCGTTCACGACCTCGATCGTGAACATCATCGGTACGGTCATCGCGATGGTCCTGGTCGACCGGGTGGGCCGCAAGCCGCTCGCCCTCACCGGCTCCGTCGGCATGGCCATCGCCCTGGCCTTCGAGGCGTGGGCCTTCTCCGCCAAGCTGGTCGACGGGAAGCTGCCCAACACCGAGGGCACCGTGGCGCTGATCGCCGCCCACGTCTTCGTGCTCTTCTTCGCCCTCTCCTGGGGTGTCATCGTCTGGGTCTTCCTCGGCGAGATGTTCCCCAACCGCATCCGTGCGGCGGCCCTGGGTGTCGCGGCGTCCGCGCAGTGGATCGCGAACTGGGCGATCACCGCGAGCTTCCCGAGCCTGGCGGACTGGAACCTCTCCGCGACGTACATCATCTACACCTGCTTCGCCGCCCTCTCGATCCCCTTCGTGGTGCTGTTCGTGAAGGAGACCAAGGGCAAGGCCCTGGAGGAGATGGGCTGACCGCCCCTCGACGGGCCACCCGCCCGCACCGCCCGCCCGCGCTCTCCCCGCTGCCCCGGCTCCGGCCGGGGCAGCGGCGTTCCCGGCGCGGTCCGGGCGCCGTGTCCCCGCTCACCCCATGACGGCCAAAAGGTGCAAAGTGGCACATCGGATGCGAAGGGGTCGTCCGAGGCAGCTCCCGTGCCCCGCTCGTGGCCGATACTGGACGGGTTATGGAAATCCTCATCCTTGCTGTAGTCATCGCCCTGGTCGCTGTCGGCCTGATCAGCGGGCTCGTGGTCAGCAGCCGCAAGAAGAAGCAGCTGCCGCCCTCGGCGCCGTCGAGCACGCCGACCATCACTCCTCCCGCCGAACCCCGTGTCGGTGAGGAGTCCGAGGCGCCGCGCGACGAAGCGCGGCGCACCATCGAGGAGGCCGGGACCCCGGGCACCGAGGCCCCCGTCGGCGAGGCTCCGTCCGCCGCCGAGGAGGCCCCCGCCCTCGACGTCCCCGAGCCCACCGCGGGCCGTCTCGTACGGCTCCGGGCCCGGCTCGCCCGCTCGCAGAACTCCCTCGGCAAGGGGCTGCTCACGCTCCTGTCCCGGGACAACCTCGACGAGGACACCTGGGAGGAGATCGAGGACACCCTCCTCACCGCCGACGTCGGCGTCGCCCCCACCCAGGAGCTCGTCGAGCGGCTGCGCGAACGCGTCCGGGTGCTCGGTACCCGTACGTCCGAGGAGCTCCGCGCGCTGCTGCGTGAAGAGCTGATCGCCCTGCTGGGCCCCGACTTCGACCGCGAGGTCAAGACCGAGGGCGGCGCCGAGACCCCGGGCGTCGTCATGGTCGTCGGCGTCAACGGCACCGGCAAGACCACCACCACCGGCAAGCTCGCCCGCGTGCTCGTGGCGGACGGCCGCAGCGTGGTCCTCGGCGCGGCCGACACCTTCCGCGCCGCCGCCGCCGACCAGCTCCAGACCTGGGGCGAGCGCGTCGGAGCGCGTACGGTACGCGGCCCCGAGGGCGGCGACCCCGCGTCGATCGCCTTCGACGCCGTGAAGGAAGGCATCGCCGAGGGCGCGGACGTCGTGCTCATCGACACGGCCGGGCGGCTGCATACCAAGACCGGCCTGATGGACGAGCTCGGCAAGGTCAAGCGCGTCGTGGAGAAGCACGGCCCGCTCGACGAGGTCCTGCTGGTGCTCGACGCCACCACCGGCCAGAACGGTCTGGTCCAGGCCCGGGTCTTCGCCGAGGTCGTGGACATCACCGGCATCGTCCTGACCAAGCTCGACGGCACGGCCAAGGGCGGCATCGTCATCGCCGTCCAGCGCGAGCTCGGCGTCCCGGTGAAGCTCATCGGGCTCGGCGAGGGGCCGGACGACCTGGCCCCGTTCGAGCCGGGCGCCTTCGTGGACGCGCTGATCGGCGACTGACCGTTCTCCGTGTCCCGCACGCACGCCGATGGGCGGCGGTCCCCGACCGGGGGCCGCCGCCCATCGGCGTTCTCCCGTGGCCTCAGGTGCGGTGGCAGCTGTACGCCAGGGTGCCCAGCAGCAGCCGGGCCGGCGGGGGAGCGGCCGCCGTGCCCAGGGCCGGGGGGCGCAGCCAGCGGACCGGGCCGAGGCCGCCGAGGTCGCAGGGCGGCGCCGTGATGTGGGTGCCCGGCCCGAGGGCGCGCAGGTCCAGCGGGGCGTCGTCCCAGCCCATCCGGTACAGCAGCTCCGGAAGCTGGGCGGCGGCTCCGGGGGCGACGAAGAACTGGGCCCGGCCGTCCGGGGTCACCGCCACCGGGCCGAGCGGCAGCCCCATCCGCTCCAGCCGGACCAGCGCCCGCCGGCCGGCCGCCTCCGCCACTTCCAGGATGTCGAAGGCCCGGCCCACCGGCAGCATCATCGAGGCTCCCGGGACCTCGGCCCAGGCGCACGCCGCGTCGTCCAGGGAGGCTCCGGCGGGAACTTCGCGGGCGGACTCCAGCGGATGGGCGCCGGGTGCGGCGCAGCGGCGGTCGCCGCAGGAACAGGAGCCGGTCCGTGCGCGGGCCCCGGGGCGTACGGCCCAACCCCACAGCCCCGTGTACTCCGCCACGGCCGTACTCCCGGCCGTGCGCTCGCGTCGCCGCGACCCGGATCGCCGCTCGCGGATGCCGCCGATCGTGAAGCCCATGCCCCCTCCAACGGGTCCGACGCGCCGATGGTTACGTGACGGCGGGCCCCGCGGTCCCGCGGCCCGCCCGTGGTCGCCCCGAATGGGCGGCGCACTGGAGCGCTGGGAGGTGGTGCGAGCCGATCCGCACCACCCTGAACACTCCTTCGCGCCCCTGTTGTTCGGCGCCTGTCAAGTCAAGCGCGCCTCGCCGCGGACGGGTTCGAGCGAGGGGGTGGCGAATGGTGGCGTTTCTGAATTCGCCCTCGCGGCAAGGGTGATCGTAGGATTACCGTCGGTACACGGACTCTGGAAGTATGAGCACCCACGGGTATGCCGGTGGCAACCCGATTTCTTGTTCGACGACGGGCAACTTCCGTACGGGCGGTACCTGGTTACGGCATTCTGGGACAGCCCTTTGCTGGGCAGAGGTTCGCGCGAAGAGGTTTCGGCGAGAGTGGGGGGCGTACCGGTGAGTGGCAGTGGCGCAGGCGATACGAATGCCGGAAAGCGCCCCAACGCGCAATTGGGATCATGGTTCGTGCGCAGCGGCTGGTCCAAGGGCGAGCTCGCGCGCCAGGTCAACCGGCGGGCCGGCCAGATGGGCGCCCACCACATCAGCACCGACACCTCGCGCGTGCGGCGCTGGCTCGACGGCGAACAGCCCCGCGAGCCGATCCCCCGCATCCTGTCCGAGCTCTTCTCGGAGCGCTTCGGCAGCGTCGTCGCCGTGGAGGACCTCGGACTGAGGACCGCCCACCAGTCGCCCTCCGTGTCCGGGGTGGACCTGCCCTGGGCCGGCCCGCAGACCGTCGCCCTGCTCAGCGAGTTCTCCCGCAGCGACCTGATGCTCGCCCGCCGCGGCTTCCTCGGCTCCTCGCTCCAGCTCGCGGCGGGACCCGCGCTGATCGAGCCCATGCAGCGCTGGCTGGTGCCCGTGACGCCCGTCGGGCCGGCCGAACCCGAGTCGCCCTCGGCCGCCCGCCGCCCGTCCCGCCTCTCCAAACCCGAACTCGACCTGCTGGAGTCCACCACGGCGATGTTCCGCCAGTGGGACGCGCAGTGCGGCGGGGGACTTCGCCGCAAGGCCGTCGTCGGCCAACTCCACGAGGTCACCGACCTGTTGCAGGAGCCCCAGCCGACCGCCACCGCGGTCCGGCTCTTCAGATGCGCCGCCGAACTCGCCGAGCTGGCGGGGTGGATGAGCTACGACGTCGGTCTCCAGCCCACCGCGCAGAAGTACTTCGTCCTCGGCCTGCACGCGGCGAAGGAGGCCGGCGACAAGTCGCTCGGCTCGTACATCCTCTCCAGCATGAGCCGCCAGATGATCCACCTCGGCCGCCCGGACGACGCCCTGGAACTCATCCACCTCGCCCAGTACGGCAGCCGTGAATGCGCGACGGCCCGCACCCAGGCGATGCTGTATGCGATGGAGGCCCGCGCCTACGCCAACATGGGCCAGCCCGGAAAGTGCAAGCGCGCGGTCCGCATGGCCGAGGACACCTTCCTCGACGCGGGTCTGGACGGCGGGCCCGAGCCCGACTGGATCAAGTTCTTCTCCGATGCCGAGCTCCACGGCGAGAACGCCCACTCCTACCGTGACCTGGCCTATGTCGCCGGCCGCAGCCCCACGTACGCCTCGCTCGCCGAACCCGTCATGGCCAAGGCCGTCAAGCTCTTCGCCGAGGACGACGAGCACTACCGCAGTTACGCGCTCAATCTCATCGGCATGGCCACCGTCCACCTGCTCCAGCGCGAGCCCGAGCAGGCCACGGTGCTGGCCGGCCAGGCGCTGGAAGTCGCCAAGAAGGTCCGCTCCGAACGCGTCAACACCCGTCTGCGCAAGACCGTCGACGCCGCTGCCAGGGACTTCGGTGACGTGGCCGACGTCGCGCACCTCACCGAGGTGCTCAGCGAGCAGCTGCCGGAGACCGCCGAAGCGGTCTGACCAGGGGGCGAGTCGGAAGGAGTGCCGCCCGCCCGCCGGACGGGCGGGACTTTCGACGCACGCCCCGGACCCCGCGCCCACCGGCCGCGGCGACCACCCCGCACCACCGGCCGGGCTCTCCGGTGCCAGGTCGCAGAGGGTCGCCGTGGCCGGTTCGCGTGTCGCGGGACTTCAACCGCACCGTATGCGGCATGGACCGCATGGTAGGCGGGACACCGGTTACGTCGCTCCGGGTTCATGCCGACGTAACACTCCCGGCGGCTTCGTCACTGCGGCGAAACACCGAGCGGCATCCGTGGAAACGGTGCTCCGCCAATCTCATGGCGCATAAGGAACCGCACCTTTTCCCAGTGGTCCCGCAGCCTTCCCCCGCACGCCGCGGCCGCTCCGACGACGAGGAGACGCCGATGCCCCCAGGCATCACGACGCTTGCCGCAGACACCCCTCAGCTGTCTGCCGCCAACACCGGGTTCATGCTCATCTGCTCGGCCCTGGTGATGCTCATGACCCCGGCCCTGGCCTTCTTCTACGGAGGCATGGTCCGCGTCAAGAGCAGCCTGAACATGCTGATGATGAGCTTCATCAGCCTCGGGATCGTGACGATCCTGTGGGTGCTCTACGGATTCAGCCTCGCGTTCGGCACCGACTCCGGCTCCCTCATCGGCTGGTCCTCCGACTACGTCGGACTCAGCGGCATCGGTCTGACCGAGCTCTGGGACGGCTACACCATCCCGGTGTACGTCTTCGCCGTCTTCCAGCTGATGTTCGCCATCATCACCCCCGCACTGATCAGCGGCGCCCTCGCCGACCGCGTGAAGTTCACCGCCTGGGCGCTCTTCATCACCCTCTGGGTCACCGTGGTCTACTTCCCGGTCGCCCACTGGGTCTGGGGCGCCGGCGGCTGGCTCTTCGAGCTGGGCGTCATCGACTTCGCCGGCGGTACGGCCGTCCACATCAACGCCGGTGCCGCGGCCCTCGGCGTGATCCTCGTGATCGGCAAGCGCGTCGGCTTCAAGCGTGACCCGATGCGCCCGCACAGCCTGCCGCTCGTCATGCTCGGCGCCGGTCTCCTGTGGTTCGGCTGGTTCGGCTTCAACGCCGGCTCCTGGCTCGGCAACGACGACGGCGTGGGCGCCGTGATGTTCGTCAACACGCAGGTCGCCACCGCCGCCGCGATGCTCGCCTGGCTCGGTTACGAGAAGCTGCGCCACGGCTCCTTCACCACCCTCGGTGCCGCCTCCGGCGCCGTCGCCGGACTCGTCGCCATCACCCCCTCGGGCGGCGCGGTCAGCCCGCTCGGTGCCATCGCCGTCGGCGCCATCGCCGGTGTCCTGTGCGCCATGGCGGTCGGCCTGAAGTACAAGTTCGGCTACGACGACTCGCTCGACGTCGTCGGCGTCCACCTCGTCGGCGGTGTCGTCGGCTCGCTGCTCATCGGCTTCTTCGCCACCGGCGGCGTCCAGTCCGACGCCAAGGGCCTCTTCTACGGCGGCGGGCTCGACCAGCTCGGCAAGCAGGCCGTAGGAGTCTTCTCGGTCCTGGCCTACTCTCTGGTGGTGTCCGCGGTCCTCGCCTTCCTCGTCGACAAGACGATCGGAATGCGGGTCACCGAGGACGACGAGATCTCCGGCATCGACCAGGTCGAGCACGCCGAGACCGCCTACGACTTCAGCGGAGCCGGCGGGGGTGCGGCCTCCCGTACCGCGGCACCGGTCCTGGACACCCCGGCAGCTCCGAACAAGAAGGTGGACGCATGAAGCTCATCACGGCGGTCGTGAAGCCCCACCGGCTGGACGAGATCAAGGAGGCCCTCCAGGCCTTCGGCGTCCAGGGGCTGACGGTGACCGAGGCCAGTGGCTACGGACGCCAGCGCGGCCACACCGAGGTCTACCGCGGTGCCGAGTACACCGTCGACCTCGTACCGAAGATCCGCATCGAGGTCCTGGTCGAGGACGAGGACTCCGAACAGCTCATCGACGTCGTCGTGAAGGCCGCCCGGACCGGCAAGATCGGTGACGGCAAGGTCTGGAGCGTGCCGGTCGACACGGCGGTCCGGGTACGGACCGGCGAACGCGGCCCGGACGCTCTCTGACACCGACGCCCGTGCAACGAAAGGCAACTGGGTGACGAGTACCGAAGTGACCACCGAATCCGAAGACTCGGGACCCAGCGGCTACGCGGCGGCCCGGCTGCGCCTCCTCCAGCAGGAGACGCGGTCCGGGCCGCCGCGCCGTTCGGCCCTGGCCGGCCTCACCGACGACTGGCTGAACGCCCTCTTCACGGCCGCCGCCGAGCACGCGGGGGTACGCGGCGCCGCCCTCGTCGCGGTCGGCGGCTACGGCCGGGGCGAACTCTCCCCGCGCAGCGACCTCGACCTCCTCCTGCTGCACGACGGTTCGGCCGACGCCGCGGCCCTCTCCGTCCTGGCGGACCGCATCTGGTACCCCGTCTGGGACCTGGGCCTCGCACTCGACCACTCCGTCCGCACCCCGGCGGAGGCCCGCAAGGCCGCCGCCGACGACCTCAAGGTCCACCTCGGCCTGCTGGACGCCCGAGCGGTCGCCGGCGACGTGGGCCTCGTCACCGCCCTGCGCACCCACGTCCTCGCCGACTGGCGCAACCAGGCCCCCAAGCGGCTGCCCGCCCTCCACGAGCTCTGCCAGGAACGGGCCGAACGCATGGGCGAGCTCCAGTTCCTCCTCGAACCCGACCTCAAGGAGGCCCGCGGCGGCCTCCGCGACGCCACCGCCCTGCGCGCCGTCGCCGCCTCCTGGGTGGCCGACGCCCCCCGCGAAGGGCTCGTCGAAGCCCGCCGCGTCCTCCTCGACACCCGCGACGCCCTGCACCTCGTGACCGGACGGGCCACCGACCGGCTCGCCCTCCAGGAACAGGACCAGGTCGCCGCCGCGCTCGGCCTGCTCGACGCCGACGCCCTGCTCCGCCAGGTGTACGAGGCCGCCCGCACCGTCTCGTACGCCTCCGACGTCACCTGGCGCGAGGTCGACCGCGTGCTGCGCGCCCGCTCGATGCGCCCCCGGCTCCGCGCCATGCTCGGCGGCGCCAAACCCGCCCCCGAACGCACCCCGCTCGCCGAAGGGGTCGTCGAGGCGGACGGCGAGGTCGTCCTCGCCCGTTCCGCGCGCCCCGAGCGCGATCCCGTGCTGACCCTGCGGGCGGCGGCTGCCGCCGCCGAGTCCGGGCTCCCGCTCTCCCGCCACCTCGTACGCCACCTCGCCGGAGCGGCGGCGCCCCTCTCCGTACCCTGGCCCCCCGAGGCCCGTGAGGAGCTGGTCACCCTGCTCGGCGCGGGCGAGGCGACCGTCGCGGTGTGGGAGGCACTCGAAGCCGAGGGCATCGTCACCCGGCTGCTGCCCGACTGGGAACGGGTCCACTGCCGGCCCCAGCGCAACGCCGTCCACACCTGGACCGTCGACCGCCACCTCGTCGAGACGGCCGTCCGCGCCGCCTCCCTGACCCGCCGGGTCGGGCGCCCCGACCTGCTGCTGGTCGCCGCCCTGCTGCACGACATCGGCAAGGGCTGGCCCGGGGACCACTCCGTCGCGGGCGAGGTCATCGCCCGCGACATGGCCACCCGCATCGGCTTCGACAAGGCCGACGTCGCCGTCATCGCCACCCTCGTACGGCAGCACCTGCTGCTCATCGAGACCGCGACCCGCCGCGACCTGGACGACCCCGACACCGTCACCGCGGTCGCCGAGGCGGTCGGCTCCCTCTCCACCCTGGAACTGCTGCACGCGCTCACCGAGGCCGACGCGCTGGCCACCGGACCCGCCGCCTGGAGCACCTGGCGCGCCTCCCTCGTCGACGACCTCGTCCGGCGGGTGGCCGCCGTACTGGCCGGAGAGGCGCCCGCCGACCCCGGACCCGCCGTCCCCGACGCCGAGCAGGAACGCCTCGCCGTCGAGGCGCTGCGCACCCGCGAGCCCGTCCTCGCCCTGCACACCCGGCCCGAACCGCCCTCCGAGTCGGGCGAACCGGGCCCGGTCGGCGTCGAACTCCTCATCGCGCTGCCGGACCGGCCCGGCGTCCTGCCCGCCGTCGCGGGGGTGCTCGCCCTGCACCGCCTCACCGTCCGCGCCGCCGATCTGCGCGCCGTCGAGCTCCCCACCGAGCTGGGCGAATCGGCAGACCTGCTGCTGCTGAGCTGGCGGGTGGCCGCCGAGTACGGCTCGCTGCCCCAGGTTTCCCGTCTCCGCGCCGACCTGCTGCGGGTGCTCGACGGGGCGCTCGACATCCAGGCCCGCCTCGCCGAACGGGAGGCCGCCTATCCCCGGCGGCGCGGCATCAAGGCCCCGCCGCCCCGGGTCACGGTCGCGTCCGCCGCCTCCCGGCAGGCCACGGTCATCGAGGTCCGGGCGCAGGACGCCCCCGGGCTGCTGCACCGGATCGGCCGGGCGCTGGAAGACAGCGCGGTACGGGTGCGCTCGGCCCACGTCGCGACGCTCGGCGCCAACGCGGTGGACACCGTCTACGTCACGCGTACCGACGGGACGGTCCTCTCCGACGAGGAGGCCGCCACGGTGGCGAAGTCGCTGGAGGCCGCCCTGCGCTGAGCGACGGGCGGGCGGGGAGGCACGCGTCTCCCCGCCCGCCGCTCCTCGCCCGCCGGCCCCTGCTCCGTACCGATCGCCACCGGTGAGGACGGCCGCTCGTCCGGGCCGGATACTCTAGTAGGCGACCTGCCACGCCCCCGACCCTGAGGACCGACGAGCGCCGTGTTCGATACTCTCTCCGACCGCCTTGCCGCGACTTTCAAGAACCTCCGGGGCAAGGGCCGCTTGTCCGAGGCGGACATCGACGCCACGGCTCGCGAGATCCGTATCGCCCTGCTCGAAGCGGACGTCGCGCTTCCGGTAGTCCGTGCCTTCATCGCCAACGTCAAGGAGCGGGCGCGCGGCGCCGAGGTCTCCGGCGCGCTGAACCCGGCCCAGCAGGTCGTCAAGATCGTCAACGAGGAGCTCGTCTCCATCCTCGGCGGGGAGACCCGGCGCCTGCGGTTCGCGAAGAACCCGCCCACCGTGATCATGCTCGCGGGCCTCCAGGGCGCCGGTAAGACCACCCTCGCCGGAAAGCTCGGCCTCTGGCTGAAGGGGCAGGGACACTCCCCGCTCCTCGTGGCCTGTGACCTCCAGCGCCCCAACGCCGTCAACCAGCTGAGCGTCGTCGCCGAGCGCGCGGGCGTCGCTGTGTACGCGCCGGAGCCGGGCAACGGAGTCGGCGACCCGGTGCGGGTGGCGAAGGACTCCATCGAGTTCGCCAAGAACAAGGTCCACGACATCGTCATCGTCGACACCGCGGGCCGCCTCGGTATCGACCAGGAACTGATGCGCCAGGCCGCGGACATCCGCGACGCCGTCAGCCCGGACGAGATCCTCTTCGTCGTCGACGCGATGATCGGTCAGGACGCGGTCAACACCGCCGAGGCCTTCCGCGACGGCGTCGGCTTCGACGGCGTGGTGCTCTCCAAGCTCGACGGTGACGCCCGTGGTGGTGCCGCCCTGTCGATCGCCCACGTCACGGGCAAGCAGATCATGTTCGCGTCCAACGGCGAGAAGCTCGACGAGTTCGACGCCTTCCACCCGGACCGCATGGCCTCCCGCATCCTCGACATGGGTGACCTGCTCACCCTCATCGAGCAGGCGGAGAAGACGTTCAGCCAGGAAGAGGCCGCCAAGATGGCCTCCAAGCTGGCGTCGAGCAAGGGCAAGGACTTCACGCTCGACGACTTCCTGGCGCAGATGGAGCAGGTCCGCAAGATGGGCTCCATCTCCAAGCTGCTCGGCATGCTGCCCGGCATGGGGCAGATCAAGGACCAGATCGCCAACATCGACGAGCGCGACGTCGACCGCACCGCCGCGATCATCAAGTCGATGACGCCCAAGGAGCGCGCCGAGCCGACCATCATCAACGGCTCGCGCCGGGCCCGTATCGCCAAGGGGTCGGGCGTCGAGGTCTCCGCGGTGAAGAACCTCGTGGAGCGCTTCTTCGAGGCCCGGAAGATGATGTCGCGGATGGCCCAGGGCGGCGGCATGCCCGGCATGCCGGGGATGCCCGGCATGGGTGGCGGCCCCGGCCGGCAGAAGAAGCAGATCAAGCAGGCCAAGGGCAAGCGCAAGAGCGGCAACCCGATGAAGCGCAAGGCCGAGGAGCAGGCCGCCGCGGAGCGCCGCGAGCAGGCCGCCGCCCAGGGCAACGCCTTCGGCGTGCCGGACCAGGGTGCGCCGGGCAAGGACTTCGAGCTGCCGGACGAGTTCAAGAAGTTCATGGGCTGACCGCCGCGGGACGCCCGTCTCCCGGGCGCCGTTCGTACGTGAGAAGGGGCGCGCACCACGACGTTGCGCGCCCCTTCGGCGTGCCGCGCACCACGACGTCGCGTGCTGCTCCGGCGTCCCGCGCACCACGGCGTGGTGCGCCGCTCCGGCGTGCCGCGTACGGCCCAGGGAGTGGACTCTCCGGGAGCTTCGGCGCGTGTTCTCCCCTAATGTCGCGAATACCGCCACCCACGGTCGTCGGCAGAGGAGAGCGAGTGACCACCCCCGTACCTCCCCGCGATCGACCCGACCAGCCCTGGCGCTCCGAGGGAGCACCCCCGCCCCCGCCGCAGCGGCGGAAGATGCCGGGCGGCTGGGGACGGCTGCTGCTCACCGCGCTGGTCGTCTACCTCCTCGCCAACCTGGTGCTCTCCTTCTTCAACGGAGACGACGAGCCGACCATCGCCTACACCGAGTTCACCAAGCAGGTCGGCGCCGGGAACGTCTCCACGATCTACTCCAAGGGCGACGCCATCCAGGGCGAGCTGAAGAAGAAGGCGAAGGTCCCCGGCGAGGACACCGAGTACACCAAGTTCACCACCCAGCGGCCGGCCTTCGCCGACGACGACCTCTGGGACGAACTGGTCGACGACGACGTCACCGTCACCGCCGAGCCGGTCGTCCAGCAGCGCAGCTTCCTCGCCAACCTGCTGATCTCGCTCGCGCCGATGCTGCTCCTCGTCCTGCTCTGGGTGTTCATCGCCCGGCGGATGTCGCGCGGCGGTCCTGGCGGCATGGGCGGGTTCGGACGCAAGGCGCCGCCCAAACCGGTCGCCCTGGAGAGCGGCACCCGCACCACCTTCGCCGACGTGGCCGGCATCGACGAGGTGGAGGGCGAGCTCAACGACGTCGTCGACTTCCTGAAGAACCCGGACGCCTACCGGAAGATGGGCGCCCGCATGCCCGGCGGCGTCCTCCTCGCCGGGCCGCCCGGCACGGGCAAGACGCTCCTGGCGCGCGCCGTCGCGGGGGAGGCCGGAGTGCCGTTCTTCTCCGCGTCCGCCTCCGAGTTCATCGAGATGATCGTCGGCGTGGGCGCCGGCCGGGTGCGCGAGCTCTTCGCCGAGGCCCGCAAGGTCGCGCCCGCCATCGTTTTCATCGACGAGATCGACACCATCGGCCGTGTCCGCGGCGGCGGCGCGGGTATGGGCGGCCACGACGAACGCGAGCAGACCCTCAACCAGATCCTCACCGAGATGGACGGCTTCTCCGGCTCGGAGGGCGTGATCGTGCTGGCCGCGACCAACCGGGCCGACGTCCTCGACCCCGCGCTCACCCGCCCCGGCAGGTTCGACCGTGTCGTGCAGGTCAGCCCGCCGGACCGGGGAGGGCGCGAGGCGATCCTGAAGATCCACACCCGGCGGATCCCGCTCGCCGACGACGTGGATCTGTCCCGGGTGGCCCGTTCCACCCCGGGCATGACCGGCGCCGACCTCGCCAACCTCGCCAACGAGGCGGCGCTGCTCGCGGTCAAACGCAAGGGCTCCGAAGTGGAGCAGACGGACCTCTCCCAGGCTTTGGAGAAGGTCCAGCTCGGCGCCGAACGCCCCCTCGTCATGCCGGAGGAGGAGCGCCGCAGGACCGCGTACCACGAGAGCGGCCACGCCCTGCTCGGCATGCTCCAGCCGGGCGCCGATCCGGTGCGCAAGGTCACCATCGTGCCGCGCGGCCGGGCCCTGGGCGTGACGCTCTCCACCCCGGACGCCGACAAGTACGCGTACACCGAGGACTACCTGCGCGGCCGGATCATCGGCGCCCTCGGCGGCATGGCCGCGGAGCACGTGGTCTACGACGTGATCACCACGGGCGCCGAGAGCGACCTGGAACAGGTCACCGGCCTGGCGCGCGGCATGGTCGGACGCTGGGGGATGAGCCACCGGGTCGGCCGCCTCACGGCCATCCCGGCCGACGCCCAGCAGGCCTACGGGCTGTCGGCGGCGCCCGCCACGCTGGACGCGATCGACGAGGAGATGCGGCGCATCGTCGACGAGTGCTACGAGGACGCCTGCCGGCTCCTGCGTGAGAACCGCGACCGGCTCGACTCGCTCGCCGAGGCCCTGCTGGCGAACGAGACGCTGGAGGAGGCGGAGGCGTACCGCGCGGCGGGGATCACCCGGCTGGAGAAGCCGTATCCGGCGTGAGCGGGCGCCCCGCGCGGGAGCGTGCGAGGAGGGACGGTCTCGTCCCGGCCCGCGCCCAGCGGCGTGCGAGGGGCGGACCGTCGCCTCCGTGCCGCACACGTCGCGTCCGTGCCGCACGCGTCGCGTCCGTGCCGCACGCGTCGCGTCCGTGCCGCACACAGGAGCGTGCGAGGGGTGGACCATCGCGTCCGCCCCTCGCACGCCCGGTGCCGGAAGCGGATCTCAGCGGACGCAGACCAGGTAGCGGAAGACGTTCGGCATCCACACCGTGCCGTCGGACCGCCGGTGCGGGTGGAGCGCCTCGGCGACCTCTTTGGCGACCTGCCCGCGGTCCGTCGCCGCCACCGCGGCGTCGAAGAGCCCCGTCGAGAGCAGCCCGCGGACCGCGCTGTCCAGGTCCGCGTAGCCGAACGGGCAGGACACCCGGCCCGAGCCGTCCGGTTTCAGCCCCGCCCGGGACGCGACCTCCTCCAGATCGTCCCGCCGTGCCGGGCGACCGGCGCCCGGGCGCGCACCGCCGGACGGGTTCGTGAGCCGGTCCGCCACCTCCAGCACCGCCGCCGTGGCGCACCGCTCGGGCGGCCCCCAGCCGGTCAGCACCACGGTCGCGCCCCGGGCCGCCAGCGGTACGGCGGACTCCAGCGCGGGGGTGAGCTCCTCCCCGTCGCCCGCCGTGCGGCCGATCGGGTCGAAGGCGGTGACCAGGTTGTACGGTGCCCCGTCCGCGGGTACCGCCGCCGGGAGGCCGTCGACCAGGCGCGCGGGTGCGCCGGTACCCGGGCCGTGGGATCCGGCTCTACCGCCCCGCCCCTCCGTGCCCGGGGGCAGCAGCCGTTCCCGGGCCAGGGCGAGCCGGTCGTGGTCGGCGTCCACCCCGGTGACCCTGGCTCCGCGGGCCGCCGCGATCAGCAGGGCGAGCCCGGAGCCGCAGCCGAGGGAGAGCATGCGCGTGCCCGACCCGACTTCGAGCCGTTCGTAGACCGCTTCGTACAGCGGTGACAGCATCCGCTCCTGGATCTCTGCCCAGTCGCGGGCACGGGTACCGGTGTCCACCGGAGCGGGGGTGTCCGCGTACCTGTGGTTCCGGACGAGCGTTGGTGTCATGGATGTACCCCAATCGCCAAGAGGGTTCGGTCGTGCCCGAATGGGCGCCCCGCGTGCGGGCGTCGGCGTCCCCGTATGTCAGGGAACTGCGCATCAGCCGCCGCGTCCAGGGGGCGCAGGGTCATTCATTGCGCGCCCCGGTCGTGCGCCCGGTGGGGGCGGGGGTGCGCCGCACCGCCGACTCTCGCCGTCGGGAAGGCGGTACCGACTCGCTTCGCGGACCCCGTGGTCCGCCGGGTGGCACCCGGGTCCGGTTGGTCCGCGGTGGGTGGCGGCCATCCGGAACGCGAGCCTCCCGTTCCTTCCGCCCAGTCTCACCCGACAGCCGGGGCGCAGCACGTCGAACGCCCCGGCGCCCGCGTACGCCGTGGTCACGGGGGTGGTCGCGGAGCACGGCGGACCCCTCGCGGGTGTGCCCGGCCGCGTACGCGAACGGTCGGCGGGGCCGGTGGTCCGTTCGGGCGGCGGGGGCGGTAGCCTCGCCCCGACCGCCCGCGGGCCGCCCGGGGCCTCGACCCCGGGCCCCGCCGCAGGCCTCCGTGGCGGCCCGGGTACCCGGCCCGGCCATCGCGAAAGCGTAGGAAAGCGGTACGCACCTGCGCACTCCGACCAGAGCGTCTACGCGTTATTACGTACAACCTTGGTGGGAGCTGTGAGGCTTCTCCGCAGATCGGCGTACCCGCCCGTGTACACGGGGCATCGCCGTCAACCGGCTGGTACGTGCAAATTATTTGGGATGCCCCGGAATAGGAACACCGAGGCCCTCAGGCTCGTTATCACGACGTGAGCACGACACCACCTGTACTTGCCGCAGAGCTGGCGCAGGCGTGGGCCGACATTCAGCGGTACCACCCCGAGCTGCCCGATCTCGCCGCACCCGAGTCCCTGATCGGAGAGTCCTCGTCCGCCTGTGGCGCCGAACTCTCCTTCGAGCGACTGCTCCACGAGGCAGTCCACGGCATCGCCGCCGCCCGAGGTGTCCGCGACACCTCCCGCGCCGGCCGTTACCACAACCGACGTTTCCTCGCGATCGCCGAAGAGCTGGGCCTCGACCACACCGAGGAGCCGCACCCCAGCAGCGGCTTCTCGTTGGTCACCCTCAACCTGGAGGCGAAGAGGCGGTACCGGCCCACGGCCGAGCGCCTCCAGCGCGCCCTGAAGGCGCACACCGTGGCGACGGCGGCCGACACCAAGCGGTCCTTCCGGGGCCCGGCGGCCCGGCACGGCTCGTCCGGCGGCGGCGTCCGCGTCAAGGCCGTCTGCGACTGCGGACGCAACGTCCGGGTCGTCCCCTCGGTCCTCGCCCAGGCGCCGATCGTCTGCGGGGGCTGCGGGAAGCCGTTCCGTATTCCGGAAGCCACCGTCGCGGTGGGGTGAGCCGATGGTGTGTGGCACAATGGACAGCTGCACTCGACAGTCGCACAGGACCCCTCTCTCCTCCGGCTGACGCGTCCATCGGACACTTCGAGTGCCACAACCCCACGTGGCATTTTGTTGTGCCCAATCCCGTCAAGACCAGGAGACACCACTCCCGTGGCAGTCAAGATCAAGCTGAAGCGTCTGGGCAAGATCCGTTCGCCTCACTACCGCATCGTCGTCGCCGACTCCCGTACCCGCCGTGACGGCCGGGCCATCGAGGAGATCGGTCTGTACCACCCGGTGCAGAACCCGTCCCGCATCGAGGTCAACGCGGAGCGCGCGCAGTACTGGCTGTCCGTCGGCGCCCAGCCGACCGAGCCCGTCCTCGCGATCCTCAAGCTCACCGGTGACTGGCAGGCCCACAAGGGCCTCCCGGCCCCCGCGCCGCTGCTGCAGCCGGAGCCCAAGGCTGACAAGCGCGCCCTGTTCGAGGCCCTGGCCTCCGACGGTGACGAGGCCAAGGGTGAAGCCATCACCCCGAAGGCCAAGAAGTCCGAGAAGAAGGCTGACGAGGCGGCCGACGCTGCCGAGTCGACCGAGGCCTGAGCATGCTCGAGGAGGCTCTCGAGCACCTCGTGAAGGGCATCGTCGACAACCCCGACGATGTGCAGGTCGCCTCGCGTGACCTGCGCCGCGGGCGCGTGCTGGAGGTCCGGGTACACCCCGACGACCTCGGCAAGGTGATCGGCCGCAACGGCCGCACCGCGCGTGCTCTGCGCACGGTCGTGGGCGCCATCGGCGGCCGTGGCATCCGTGTCGACCTCGTCGACGTGGACCAGGTGCGCTGAAAGAGTTGAACACCGGCAAGGGCCGGGGAGGGCTTCACAGCCGTCCCCGGCCCTTGTCGTCGCTCCGGCCCCGAGGGGTGCCCGGGGCGGCCCTCCCGTACCCCCGGCGCTGTCGCCCGGCTCCCGCCGGCCGCCCGCGTCCGCCCCATCAATCGGAGAATCAGCGTGCAGTTGGTAGTTGCGCGGATCGGCCGCGCCCACGGCATCAAGGGCGAAGTCACCGTCGAGGTCCGCACGGACGAGCCCGAGCTGCGACTCGGCCCCGGTGCCGTGCTCGCCACCGACCCGGCGGAAACGGGACCGCTCACGATCGAGACCGGCCGGGTGCACAGTGGCCGGCTGCTGCTCCGCTTCGCGGGCGTGCACGACCGGACCGGCGCCGAGGCACTGCGCAACACCCTGCTGATCGCCGAGGTCGACCCGGACGAGCTCCCGGAGGACCCGGAGGAGTTCTACGACCACCAGTTGATGGACCTCGACGTGGTGCTCGCGGACGGCACCGAGATCGGCCGGATCACCGAGATCACCCACCTGCCCTCGCAGGACCTGTTCATCGTGGAACGCCCGGACGGCAGCGAGGTGATGATCCCCTTCGTCGAGGAGATCGTCACCGAGATCGACCTGGAGGAGCAGCGGGCCGTCATCACCCCGCCGCCCGGCCTGCTCAACGAGAGCGAGGCGGTCGTCGCCTCCTCGCGCGACGAGGAGACCGACGGCGAGGGCCCCGGCGAAGGCTCCGGGACCGACGCGGGGAGCAAGGCGTAATGCGGCTCGACGTCGTCACGATCTTCCCCGAGTACCTCGACCCGCTGAACGTCTCGCTCGTGGGCAAGGCCCGCGCCCGGGGCAGCCTCGGAGTGCACGTCCACGACCTGCGGGAGTGGACTTACGACCGCCACAACACGGTCGACGACACCCCGTACGGCGGCGGACCCGGCATGGTCATGAAGACCGAACCCTGGGGCGACGCCCTCGACCAGGTGCTCGCCGACGGCTACGAGGGCGGCGCGCACAGCCCCGTCATGGTCGTGCCCACCCCCAGCGGGCGCCCCTTCACCCAGGAACTCGCGGTCGAACTCTCCGAGCGGCCGTGGCTGGTCTTCACCCCGGCGCGGTACGAGGGCATCGACCGCCGCGTGATGGAGGAGTACGCCACCCGCATGGAGGTCGTCGAGGTCTCCATCGGCGACTACGTCCTCGCCGGCGGGGAAGCGGCCGTCCTCGTGATCACCGAGGCGGTGGCCCGCCTGCTGCCCGGCGTCCTCGGCAACGCCGAGTCGCACCGCGACGACTCCTTCGCCCCCGGCGCCATGGCCAACCTGCTGGAGGGCCCCGTCTACACCAAGCCGCCCGAGTGGCGCGGCCGGGCCATCCCCGACGTGCTGCTCACCGGCCACCACGGGAGGATCGCGCGGTGGCGCCGCGACCAGGCGTTCGCCCGTACCGCGCTGAACAGGCCCGATCTGATCGAACGTTGCGCCGCGAGCGACTTCGACAAGAAGGACCGGGAGATCCTCTCGATCCTCGGCTGGGCACCGGAGCCCGGTGGCCGATTTTGGCGCAGGCCTTCCGACGTGGAAGAATGAGCAGCTGCTGTCCGTCCGGCGTGCGCCCCTGCCACAGGGGGAACGACGTCCGCCCGGCGTGATCAGCACTTCGATCTTCCAGACGATCTCCCGTCGATGACCTGTGGCATCGGCGAAGAAAGCAGACACAATGGCTTCCCTGCTCGATGGCGTCAACGCCGCCTCCCTGCGTTCGGACCTCCCGGCGTTCCGCGCCGGTGACACCGTCAACGTCCACGTGCGCGTGATCGAGGGCAACCGCTCCCGTATCCAGCAGTTCAAGGGCATCGTCATCCGCCGCCAGGGCGCGGGCGTCAGCGAGACCTTCACGGTCCGCAAGGTCTCCTTCAGCGTCGGCGTCGAGCGCACCTTCCCGGTGCACAGCCCGATCTTCGAGAAGATCGAGCTCGTCACCCGCGGTGATGTCCGTCGCGCCAAGCTGTACTTCCTCCGTGAGCTGCGCGGCAAGGCCGCGAAGATCAAGGAGAAGCGCGACCGCTGAGCTGACACCGACGTCCACAGCGCGGCCGGATAAGCTTCGGCCCCGATGGACACGGAAGAACAGCACACGAAGCGCGATCGCTCCGCCGGGCCTGCGAAAGGTCCGGGGACGCGGTCGCGCTTTTCGCGTTCCGGGACGCCGGGGCCTTCCGGTGGTACGTCCCCCGATCCCGGCGAGTCCGGCGCGCCGGGACAGGCCGGCGGCGACCGGGCCGGGCGCGGCCCCACGCTGCGGCGGGTGGCCGTGGTCTGCGCCGCCCTGCCGGCCGCCGTGCTCCTGCTCAGCGCCTTCGTCGTACAGCCCTTCCTCATCCCGAGCGGCTCCATGGAGTCGACGCTGCGGGTCGGGGACCGGGTGCTCGTGAACAAGCTGGCGTACCGTTTCGGCTCCGTGCCGGAGAGGGGGGACGTCGTGGTCTTCGACGGCACCGGCTCCTTCCTCCCGGAGACCGCCGGCGGGAACCCCGTCGCCGGGCTGCTGCGCGGGGCCGCCGCGGTCCTGGGGCTCGCCGACCCTCCGGACACCGACTTCGTGAAACGCGTCGTCGGGGTGGGCGGCGACCACGTGGTCTGCTGCGACACGGAGGGCCGGCTGGAAGTGAACGGCGCCCCCCTGGACGAGGAGTACCTGCACCTGGGGGACGCCCCTTCCCGTGTGCCGTTCGACATCGTCGTCCCCGACGGAACCCTGTGGATGATGGGCGACCACCGTGACCGGTCCAGCGACTCCCGCAGTCACCTCGGAGAGCCCGGGGGAGGCATGGTGCCCGTCGGCGAGGTGATCGGACGGGTGGACTGGATCGGCTGGCCCTGGAGCCGGGCGGGGTCACTGGCCGGCTCCAGGGCGTTCGACGGCGTACCGGAGCCGGGCGGCCCGCATGGGTAGCCGCGGCCGCGGGAGCCGCTCCGGTCCCGTGGAGGGGTCCTCGTTCGGACCTGCTTCCGAGGGGTCCTCGTACGGCTCCGGTCCCGAGGAGGAGTCCTCGTACGACACCGGGGACGCGGGCCGGTCCGCCTCCCCGGCCGGGGCCGGGGGCACGCGGTCGGCACCGACCCGGGCCGAGCGCCGGAGGCTGGCGCGGCGGGTCGCGCGGCGGCGTCGCAGGTCCAAGGTGGTCGAGATTCCCCTCCTGCTCGTGTTCGCGCTGCTCATAGCACTGTTCCTCAAGTCCTTCGTGGTCCAGGCCTTCGTGATCCCCTCCGGCTCCATGGAACGGACCATCCAGATCGGTGACCGCGTATTGGTCGACAAGATGACGCCGTGGTTCGACGCCGAGCCGCAGCGGGGCGACGTGGTGGTCTTCAAGGACCCCGGCGGCTGGCTGGGGGAGGGCGGGACGGTGGGCACCGGCACGGCGCCGGTCGGGATCCGGCAGGCGAAGGAGTTCCTCACCTTCATCGGACTGCTGCCCTCCGCCGACGAACAGGACCTGATCAAGCGGGTGGTCGCGGTCGGCGGGGACACCGTGAAGTGCTGCGGGAAGGACGGCCGGCTCACCGTCAACGGGGTGGCCGTCGACGAGCCCTACCTGAACCTTGGGGATGTGCCATCGGCCATCCAATTCGAGGTAAAGGTTCCCGAGGGCCGGATCTTCGTGATGGGCGACCACCGGTCCAATTCCGCCGACTCCCGCTACCACCTCGGCAACGGTTTCCACGGCACTGTGCCGCTCTCGGACGTCGTCGGGCGCGCCGTGGTCATCGCCTGGCCTGCGGGGAACTGGGCCACGCTGGGACAGCGCGACGCGTTCGCGGGGGTGCCGGACGCGGCGTCGGGAGCGTCGGCCGCGCCCCGTCTCTCGCATAGTGTGTCCCACCAGGATCCCTACGGAATGATCCCGCTCCCGACCCCTGCGGAACTCCCGCTCGTTATGGGAGTGACGGGCCTGCGTCGCATCCGGCGCGGGCGGTGGCACGGATTGAGGAGTGGATGTGGGGGATTTGGCGGTCGGCGCACGATCCGGACACGACGAACCCGAGGACCGGCCCGGACGGACCGGGGACCCCTCGGCGGCGACGGACCGGACGGGGGATGACGACGCCCCGGACGGCGCCGCCTCGGCCCCCAAGCAGCGTTCCTTCTGGAAGGAGCTGCCGCTCCTCATCGGGATCGCGCTCGTTCTGGCTCTGCTGATCAAGACCTTCCTGGTCCAGGCGTTCTCGATTCCCTCGGACTCCATGCAGGACACGCTCCAGCGAGGCGACCGGGTGCTGGTGGACAAGCTGACCCCGTGGTTCGGCTCCGAGCCGGAACGCGGCGAGGTCGTCGTCTTCCACGACCCCGGCGGCTGGCTGGAGGGCACCACCACGCCCGACCCGAACATCGCGCAGAAGTTCCTCAGCTTCATCGGGCTCATGCCCTCCGCCGAGGAGAAGGACCTGATCAAGCGGGTCATCGCGGTGGGTGGCGACACGGTGGAGTGCAAGCTGAACGGCCCCGTCACGGTCAACGGGAAGGCGCTGGAAGACAAGTCGTTCATCTACCCGGGCAACACCCCCTGCGACGACAAGCCGTTCGGCCCGATCAAGGTTCCGAAGGGCCGGATCTGGGTCATGGGAGACCACCGCCAGAACTCCCTGGACTCGCGCTACCACCAGAGCCTCCCGGGCCAGGGCACCGTCTCCGTGGACGACGTCGTGGGCCGTGCCGTACTGGTCGCCTGGCCCGTCAACCGCTGGGCGACGCTGCCCGTTCCCAGCACCTTCGACCAGCCCGGCCTGAACGCCGCGGCGGCGGCAGCGCCGGCCGCGCTCGGTGTGGCGGGGGCGCTGCCCCTGGTCTTCTGGCGTCGCAGGAGGCTGACCCGGGACCGTACCGACGGGTAGTGTGCCGACTCGGATCAGCGATTGTCGATCTCCGATGGGGGACGCTGGGATGAGTGGTGCAGGACGTACGGGAGACGGCCGCGGCCGGCTCGGCAATGTGCTGTCGGGCCTGGTCGTGGCCGTCGGCTGTGTGCTCTTCCTCGGCGGTTTCGCCTGGGCGGCGCTGGTGTACCGGCCGTACACCGTGCCGACCGGGTCGATGTCCCCGACCGTGGAGACCGGGGCCAAGGTGCTCGCGCAGCGGATCACCGGCGACGAGGTGCGGCGTGGCGACGTCGTGGTCTTCACCGACAAGGCCTGGAGCAACTCCCCGATGGTCAAGCGGGTCGTGGGGATCGGCGGCGACACGGTGGTCTGCTGCGACGCGAAGGGCCGTCTCACCGTCAACGACGAGCCGGTCGAGGAACCGTATCTGCGGACGCCGGCGGGTGCCGGGGGTGCCGTCGGCAGCCTCGGCGGTTCCAGTGACTCCACGTCGTCCGGCACCCCCTCGGCCTCCAGCGGCTCCACGTCGTCCGGCGACTCCAACGGCTCCGGACAGCTCGCTTCCACGGAGTTCAGCGCGGAGGTTCCCGAGGGCGAGCTCTTCCTGCTCGGCGACGACCGCGGGATCTCCCTGGACTCCCGCGTCCATCTGACGGACGAGGGACAGGGCTCGGTGCCCCGCGCCGCGGTCGAGGCACGGGTCGACGCGGTGGCCTGGCCGTCCGGGCACATGCTCGACCGGCCCGAGGGATTCGCCGGACTCCCCGGCGGCATCTCGTCCCAGGGGCCGCTGCCGCTCCAGCTCGGTGCCGTGGTGGCGGGTGTGGTGCTGATCCTGGCCGGCTGCGCCTACGGGCCGGTCGCCGCGTGGACGCGGCGCGGGAAGACCGCGAAGGCGAAGGCGGTGGCGGGTGTCCGCTGAGATCCGGACGGTCGCGCGAGTGGTGCTCCTCGACCCGCAGGACCGGATTCTGCTGATGCACGGTTTCGAGCCCGAGGACCCCGGCACCAGGTGGTGGTTCACGCCCGGCGGCGGGCTGGAGGGAGACGAGAGCCACGAGGAGGCCGCCCGCCGCGAGCTCGCGGAGGAGACCGGCATCACGGAGGTCGAACTCGGTCCGGTGCTCTGGAAGCGCAGATGTTCCTTCCCGTTCGACGGGCGCCGCTGGGAACAGGACGAGTCGTACTTTCTCGCGCGAACGGAACGGACCGCCACCGACCTGGGGGGCCTGACCGACCTGGAGCGGCGCAGTGTCACGGGTCTCAGGTGGTGGACTTCCGCCGAACTGCGGGCGACCCGTGAGACGGTGTACCCGACCAAGCTCGCCGAACTGCTGCGCAGGCTGCTCGACGAGGGTTCTCCGAGTGTTCCGCTGATTCTCGCCCCCGAAATCGCCTGAACGTCCGGGGGCGTCACCGGCTGCAGCACAATGGGGGAACGCACGGCTGAAGGGGACGCATGCCATGAGCGCCGAGGACCTCGAAAAGTACGAGACCGAGATGGAGCTGAAGCTCTACCGGGAGTACCGCGACGTCGTCGGTCTGTTCAAATTCGTGATCGAGACCGAACGTCGCTTCTACCTCACCAACGACTACGAGATGCAGGTGCACTCGGTCCAGGGGGAAGTGTTCTTCGAGGTGTCCATGGCGGATGCCTGGGTCTGGGACATGTACCGGCCGGCGAGATTCGTCAAGCAGGTGCGTGTACTGACCTTCAAGGACGTGAACATCGAGGAGCTCAACAAGAGCGACCTCGAACTGCCGGGAGGCTGACGGACCTCCTCGCGAGGGGGCCGGCCTTTTCGCAGGTGTGCGGAGCGGGCCGCAGGGTGTGCACGTCCGACGCGGGGTGCGCGCGGCGGCACTCGGAGTGTGCGACGCCGGACGCGGGCACGAGGCGGATCGTTTCCTCGGCCCGTCAACCGGGGTGACCCGGTCATCCTCAAGGATGGCCGGGTTTTCCACATCCGGGAAGTTGTCCACCAAGATCCACAAGGATCGGCCGCTCCGCGCAGAGTCGGTGCCGGAGGTGGTGCCGGATGAAGAACGCACGAGGGGCACTCGGGCGGTACGGCGAGGAGTTGGCGGCGCGGCTGCTGACCGACGCGGGGATGGCCGTGGTGGAGCGCAACTGGCGCTGCCGGGCCGGAGAGATCGACATCGTCGCGCGCGACGGAGACGCACTCGTCGTCTGCGAGGTGAAGACCCGCAGATCGACGGCGTACCAGCACCCGATGGCCGCGATCACCCCGGCCAAGGCGGAGCGGCTGCGGCAGCTCGCGGAGCTCTGGCTCGCCGCGCACGGGGGGCCGCCGAGGGGCGGCGTCCGCATCGACCTCGTCGGGGTGATCGTGCCCCGGCGGGGCGGCCCGGTCGCCGAGCACGCCCGGGGGGTGGCCTGAGATGGGCTTCGCGCGAGCCTGTTCCGTCGCCCTGGTCGGCGTGGAAGGCGTGGTGGTGGAGGTCCAGGCGGACCTGGAACCAGGGGTGGCGGCCTTCACGTTGGTCGGGCTGCCGGACAAGAGCCTGGTCGAGAGCAGGGACCGGGTCAGGGCGGCCGTCGTCAACTCCGGTGCCGAGTGGCCGCAGAAGAAGCTCACGGTCGGTCTCTCCCCGGCCTCCGTACCGAAGTCCGGCTCCGGGTTCGACCTCGCCGTCGCGTGCGCCGTACTCGGCGCCGCCGAGCGGATCGATCCGTCGGCGATCGCCGACGTCGTCATGATCGGCGAGCTGGGCCTGGACGGACGGGTGCGGCCGGTGCGCGGGGTGCTGCCCGCCGTCCTCGCCGCCGCCGAAGCGGGATACGACCACGTGGTGGTCCCGGAACAGACCGCCGGGGAGGCGGCACTGGTCCCGGGCGTC
This sequence comes from Streptomyces sp. NPDC008125, assembly GCF_042957125.1. Classification (NCBI taxonomy): domain Bacteria; kingdom Bacillati; phylum Actinomycetota; class Actinomycetes; order Kitasatosporales; family Streptomycetaceae; genus Streptomyces; species Streptomyces sp. NPDC008125. The sequence continues at coordinate 102,075 of NZ_JBIBHR010000009.1, read as the reverse complement.
TCGGTTCTGGGCGTACGGAGCCTGCGCCAGCTGATCGCGATCCTGAGCGACGAACCCGTCCCCGACGAACCGGCGGGCCAGGTGAGCCGCCCCGACGCCCTGCTCGCCGGGCTGATGGTGCCCGGCTCCGGGTTCGGCGCGGGGCTCGCCCCGCCCGGCGGGCCGGACGGGCCGTACCGCAAGGACCTGCGGGACGTCGCCGGGCAGAACAGAGCGCGCAGGGCCCTGGAGATCGCCGCGGCGGGCGGACACCACCTGCTGCTCTCAGGCCCCCCTGGCGCGGGCAAGACGATGCTGGCCGAACGGCTGCCGGGCATCCTGCCACCGCTGACCCGGCGGGAAGCCCTGGAGGTGACGGCGGTGCACTCGGTGGCCGGAATCCTTCCGCCGGGCGAGCCGTTGGTGAGTGTCCCGCCGTACTGCGCCCCGCACCATTCGGCCACCATGCAGTCGCTCATCGGCGGCGGCAACGGGCTGCCGAGACCCGGCGCGGTCTCCCTGGCACATCGCGGGGTGCTGTTCATGGACGAGGCCCCCGAGTTCTCGGCCAGGGCTCTGGACGCCCTGCGCCAGCCCCTGGAGTCCGGACACGTCGTGGTGGCGCGGGCGGCGGGGGTGGTCAGACTGCCGGCGCGCTTCCTGATGGCGTTGGCGGCGAACCCGTGCCCCTGCGGCCGTCACAACCTGGGCGGGGCCGGATGCGAATGCCCGCCCGCGGTGGTCCGCCGCTACCAGGCCCGCCTCTCCGGACCGCTGCTCGACCGGGTGGACCTGCGGGTCGAGGTGGAGGCGGTCACCCGCGCGGACCTGGTGGAGGGAGGCGGCCGGGGCGAGTCGACCGCGGCCGTGGCCGCCCGCGTGCGGGAGGCCCGTGCGCGCGCCGCCGAGCGGCTGGCCGGCACGCCCTGGACCACCAACAGCGAGGTGCCGGGCCACGAGCTGCGGACCCGGCTGCTCGCCGCGCCCGGAGCGCTGACGGCCGCTGAACGCGACATGGAGCGGGGTGCCCTGACGGCGCGTGGGCTGGACCGCGTCCTGCGGGTCGCCTGGACCGTCGCGGACCTGCGCGGCGTGGACCGCCCGGACGCTTCGGACGTGGCCGTCGCCCTCGAGTTGCGCACCGGTGTCCAGCGCGGTGTGCCGATGAAGGCGCGTGCCTCGTGACCGGGGCGCCGTGGGTGCCCCGGCCGCAGGACCCGGAGGAGACGGAGCAGACGGGACCGGCATGGGGGCCCCGGCAACAGGACCGGCAGGAGACGGAGCAGCCGGGGAAAGCGGAGCAGTCGGGGAGGACGGAGGAGCCGGGGAGGACGGAGGAGCCGGGGAGGACGGAGGAGCCGGGGAGGACGGAGGAGCCGGGGAAGACGGAGAAGCCGGGGAAAGCGGAGGAGCCGGGGAAGCCGGGCAAGACGGAGCAGCCGGGGAAAGCGGAGCAGTCGGGGAGGACGGAGGAGCTGGGGAAGACGGAGGAGCCGGGGAAGCCGGGCAAGACGGAGGAGCCGGGGGAGGACGGCGCGGACGCGAGGACGCCCACGCCCCCGGAGCGCCCGGAACCTCCCGGGGGTCGCGGGCCGGACACCGAACGGCTGGCGCGGGCCGCGCTCACCAGGATCGTCGAACCCGGGGACGAGCGGGCCGGCCGGTGGCTGCGCGTGCACGGGGCCGTCGAGGTACTGCGCCGCCTGACCTCGTACGACGGGTCGCCCCAGACCCTGCCCGGGATGACGGCGGCCCGGCTCGCCGGATACCGCATGCGGGCCGCCGCGGCGGACCCCGAGCGGGACCTGGAGGCCATGATCCGGGCCGGAGGGCGGTTCGTCGTGCCGGGCGATCCGGAGTGGCCCGGGCAGCTGGACGACCTCGGCGACAGCCGCCCGGTGGGGCTGTGGATCCGGGGCGGCCCGGATCTGCGGCTCTGGGCGCTGCGCTCGGTCGCGGTGGTCGGCGCGCGGGCCTGTACTCCGTACGGCGCCCACATGGCGGCGACGCTGGGCGCGGGGCTGGCGGAGCGGGGCTGGGTGGTGGTCTCCGGAGCCGCCTTCGGCGTGGACGGCGCGGCGCACCGGGGAGCGCTGGCCGCCCAAGGTGCGACGGTGGCGGTCCTGGCGTGCGGGGTGGACGTTTCCTACCCGCGGGGCCACGCGGAGCTGATCGGCCGGATCGCACGGGAGGGACTGCTGGTGGGGGAGCTGCCACCGGGCACCCACCCGACCCGCAGCAGGTTCGTCCTCCGCAACAGGGTGATCGCCGCGCTGACCAGGGGCACGGTCGTGGTCGAGGCCGAATACCGCAGCGGCTCCCTGGTGACCGCCCGGGGCGCCCAGCGGCTCGGCCGCTTCACCATGGGCGTACCGGGGCCCGCGACCAGCGGACTGTCGGCCGGTGTCCACGAACTGCTGCGCGGCGAGGGGGTACTGGTCACCGACGCGGCCGAAGTGGCGGAACTGGTCGGCGACATCGGCGACCTCGCCCCGCTCCGCCGCGGGCCCGTGCTCCCACGCGACCTGCTGGGCCCGGTCGCCTCCGCGGTCCTGGAAGCGCTGCCCCGTGAAGGGACCACGCGGGTGCGCGACGTCGCCCGGTCCGCAGGGACGTCGGCCGACGAGACGCTCGCGCGACTGTACGAACTGCACTCTCTGGGGTTCGTCGAACGGGAGGGCGACACCTGGCGCCCGACGTCCGGGCCGAGACTCAACGACGATGCCCGGCGAGGCGGTACTTGACCTGGAGCATTCGGGTGAAAAGGTAAGCGGGGTGACCTACGGAGTACGTGCGGCGCCACTCCCGGGGCCGATGCGTACGGCTTCGGCCCCGGCCGTCCGGTACGCCCGGCGGCGGGAGCGCGCGCGGCACCCGTGCGCTCCACCCGCCCTTCTCCGACGCGCACCGCGAGGCCTCAGTCACGCTACGCTCACAGGTCTTCACTCCCCACAAGTCCCCAGTACTTCACGGCAGAACGGCTCAAGGCACCACATGCCCCAGCACACCTCCGGGTCTGACCGCGCGGCAGTACCACCCGCTGCGCGTGGCACTGTGCGGCCCTCCGCCCCTTCCTCCCTCGAAGAGTTGTGGCGTACGTACAAGTCCACGGGAGACGAGCGGCTGCGGGAGCAACTGATCCTGCACTACTCGCCGCTCGTCAAGTACGTCGCGGGCCGGGTCAGCGTGGGGCTCCCGTCCAACGTCGAGCAGGCGGACTTCGTGTCCTCGGGAGTCTTCGGACTGATCGACGCCATCGAGAAGTTCGACATCGAGCGGGCCATCAAGTTCGAGACGTACGCGATCACACGCATCCGGGGCGCGATGATCGACGAACTCCGGGCGCTGGACTGGATTCCGCGATCCGTCCGGCAGAAGGCGCGGAACGTCGAGCGCGCGTACGCCACGCTCGAAGCGCAACTGCGGCGCACTCCGTCGGAGTCCGAGGTCGCCGCCGAGATGGGGATCGCGCTGGAGGAACTGCACGCTGTTTTCAGCCAGTTGTCGCTGGCGAACGTGGTGGCCCTGGAGGAGCTGCTCCACGTGGGCGGGGAAGGCGGCAACCGGCTCAGCCTGATGGACACGCTGGAGGACACGGCTGCCGACGACCCGGTGGAGGTCGCCGAGGGCCGCGAGCTCAGACGCCTGCTCGCCCGCGCCATCAACACGCTCCCGGACCGCGAGAAGACCGTGGTCACGCTCTACTACTACGAGGGCCTCACCCTCGCCGAGATCGGCAACGTCCTCGGAGTCACCGAGAGCCGGGTCAGCCAGATCCACACCAAGTCGGTCCTCCAGCTGCGCGCGAAACTGGCCGACGCCGGCCGCTGACCGAATCCCCGGCCGCCTTTCCTCCCCGCCGGACGTCGAGGTCGGGCACTTCACGGGCGCACCCCCCGCCGTACAGTGGAGCCGTGCCCAGGATTCGAGCGGCCTCCGTGGCCGAGCACCGGACCATGCAGCGCGGCGCCCTCCTGGACGCCGCGCGCTCCCTGCTTTCCGAGGGCGGGACGGAGGCCTTGACCTTCCCCGCGCTCGCCGAACGCACGGGTCTCGCCAGGTCGTCGGTGTACGAGTACTTCCGTTCCCGCGCCGCCGTCGTCGAGGAACTCTGCGCGGTCGACTTCCCCGTGTGGGCGGCCGAGGTGGAGAACGCCATGGCCCGGGCCACCACGCCCGAGGAGAAGATCGAGGCGTACGTCCGCAAGCAGCTCGAACTGGTCGGGGACCGCCGCCACCGCGCCGTGGTCGCCATCTCCGCCAGCGAGCTCGACGCCGGCGCGCGCGAGAAGATCAGGGCCGCGCACGGCGGACTGATCACCATGATCGTCGAGGCCCTGGGCGACCTCGGGCACACCCAGCCGAGGCTGGCGGCGATGCTGCTCCAGGGCTCCGTCGACGCGGCGGTGCGCCGGATCGAGCTGGTCGTGGCCGAAGAGCCGGGTGTGATCGCCGAGACCGCCGTCGCCATGATCCTGCGCGGTGTACGGGGCTGAACCCGCCACTAGGGCGTGTATCGAAAGTCCCGCCTGTCCGGCGACGTCCGGCACGCACGCTCGCCGCGTTGTCGGGATCACCCCGATACATCCAGTATCGGGGCGACCCTCCGCCTTGCGATCGCACGCACCGGACGTCGCCGGACCCGCCCTCCGGGCGAACGGCGCCACTTTCGACACACGCCCTAGGCCTCTTCGGGCAGAGGGACGCCCGACACCGGCAGCAGCCGCGACGGGCCCCGCCCCAGCAGGGCGGACGGCAGCAGCGAGAGCGGGTCGAGGTAGGTGTCCCCGCGCCGCACACCCCAGTGGAGACACCCCCGCGTGCAGTGCGAAGGGCCCGCTTCCGTCACCGCCACCGGTGTGCCCGCCCGGACCTCGTCGCCGACGCGCACCGACGAGCGCACGGGTTCGTACGTGGTGCGCAGCGGCGGACCGCCGCTCCCCGCCACCTCCACGGTGAGGACCCCGCGCCCCGCCACCCGGCCCGCGAACGCGACGCGTCCGGCCGCGACCGCCAGGACCCGGGTGCCGGGCGGCGCGGCGAGGTCGACGCCCCGGTGACCGGGCGCGTACGGGCCGGCGGGCGGCTCCCAGCCCCGTACGACCACCGGCCGCCCCGCCAGGGGCCAGGACCGGGCGTCGGAGGCGTTGCCCGCCGGGGCGGGCACCTCGGCCGGCGGATCGCCCGGCGTGCGCGCCGACGCTCCGGCCGGAGCCTGGGCGCCCGGCACCAGAAAGCCGAGCGCCAGAAGACCGAGCACCAGAAGACCGAGTACCAGGAGCAGGGGAACGAGGCGGACCGCCCCCGGCACCCGCACGCGTCCCCGTGCCCGTGGCAGCCCCGGCACCCGCACGCGTCCCCGTCCCCGCGCCGCCCCCGGCACCCGCACGCGTCCCCGTGTCCGATCCCATGCTCGTGCCGGCCACGGCCACGGCCACGGCCCCGGCACCTGTGCCCGTGCCCTTGTCCGCACCCGCCTCCGCACCCGTGTCCGTACCGGCTTCCGTACCCCAGGGGGGAACGCGGTCGTCCGTGTCCGCTGCATGCCGGAACCCTCCCCCCGGAGGGCCGCTGCCGGGGGATCTTGGACCCCGGCTGTGGAGTACTCGCCGGTTGTGGACAACGCCGTCACCCGACACGCGAAGGGTCCCGTACACTTCTTGTGGCGACCCGGGTGACCGGGTCGACTTCGCACGCCCCGCCACCTCCCTCTCAGCGGACGGTGGCCGCGCCTCTCGGTCCTTCGTGGCACGGCGCGTGGGGCGTCAGGCGCGACAGCAATCCTGCGGTCGCGGAACCGAGTACCTCAAGGAGATGGCCATGGCCGTCGTCACGATGCGGGAGCTGCTGGAAAGCGGCGTCCACTTCGGTCACCAGACCCGTCGCTGGAACCCGAAGATGAAGCGCTTCATCTTCACCGAGCGCAACGGCATCTACATCATCGACCTGCTCCAGTCGCTGTCGTACATCGACCGCGCCTACGAGTTCGTCAAGGAGACCGTCGCGCACGGCGGCTCCATCATGTTCGTGGGTACGAAGAAGCAGGCCCAGGAGGCCATCGCCGAGCAGGCGACGCGCGTCGGCATGCCGTACGTCAACCAGCGTTGGCTCGGTGGCATGCTCACCAACTTCTCCACCGTCTACAAGCGCCTTCAGCGTCTGAAGGAGCTCGAGCTCATCGACTTCGAGGACGTGGCCGCCTCCGGCCTCACCAAGAAGGAGCTCCTGGTCCTCTCCCGCGAGAAGGCCAAGCTGGAGAAGACCCTCGGCGGCATCCGCGAGATGCAGAAGGTCCCCAGCGCCGTCTGGATCGTCGACACCAAGAAGGAGCACATCGCCGTCGGTGAGGCGCGCAAGCTCCACATCCCGGTCGTCGCGATCCTCGACACCAACTGCGACCCCGACGAGGTCGACTACAAGATCCCGGGCAACGACGACGCGATCCGCTCCGTCACCCTGCTCACCCGCGTGATCGCCGACGCCGTCGCCGAGGGCCTCATCGCCCGTTCCGGTGCCGCCACCGGTGACTCGAAGCCGGGCGAGAAGGCCGCCGGCGAGCCCCTCGCCGAGTGGGAGCGCGACCTGCTCGAGGGCGACAAGAAGGACGACGCCGAGGTCCAGGCCTCCGCCGAGACCGAGAAGGCCGCGGACGCCGAGCCGGCCGAGGCCGCCGCCGAGACTGCCGAGGCCTCCGCCGAGACCGCCGAGGTCGAGGCTGCCGCCGAGACCGAGCAGGCCTGACACCTCCGTCACGGCTGACTGACGGCGGGGGCCGGTGCCATGCGCACCGCCCCCGCCGTTGACCCGTAGATCTTTCAGACTTCGAGAGAGAAACACAGACTCATGGCGAACTACACCGCCGCTGACGTCAAGAAGCTCCGCGAGCTCACCGGCGCCGGCATGATGGACTGCAAGAAGGCGCTCGACGAGGCCGACGGCAGTGTCGACAAGGCCGTCGAGGCGCTCCGTATCAAGGGCCAGAAGGGCGTCGCCAAGCGCGAGGGCCGCTCTGCCGAGAACGGTGCGGTCGTCTCGCTCATCTCCGACGACAAGACCTCCGGCGTTCTGCTCGAGCTGAAGTGCGAGACCGACTTCGTCGCCAAGGGCGAGAAGTTCCAGGCCGTCGCCAACACGCTCGCCGCGCACGTCGCCGCGACCTCCCCGGCCGACCTGGCCGCGCTGCTCGCCTCCGAGATCGAGGCCGGCAAGACCGTCCAGGCGTACGTGGACGAGGCCAACGCCAACCTCGGCGAGAAGATCGTCCTGGACCGCTTCGCGCAGTTCACCGGCGGTTACGTGGCTGCGTACATGCACCGCACCATGCCCGACCTCCCGCCGCAGGTCGGCGTGCTCGTCGAGCTGGACAAGCCGAACGCCGAGGTCGCCAAGGACGTCGCGCAGCACATCGCCGCCTTCGCCCCGAAGTACCTCAGCCGCGACGAGGTCCCGGCCGAGACGGTCGAGAACGAGCGTCGTGTCGCCGAGGCCACCTCGCGCGAGGAGGGCAAGCCCGAGGCCGCCCTCCCGAAGATCGTCGAGGGTCGCGTCAACGGCTTCTTCAAGGATGTCGTCGTCGTGGAGCAGTCCTTCGCCAAGGACGCCAAGAAGACGGTTCAGAAGGTTCTCGACGAGGCCGGTGTCTCCCTGAAGCGCTTCACGCGCATCAAGGTCGGCATCTGAGTCCCGTCCGCGAATGACGGTGGACCCGGATAGGGTCTGATGCAGTCGTCGGCCGCACACCTGCCGAGCGACCGCAGATCTGACGAGGAGGCCATTGCCGCAGAGGGACACCAGACCCACCGGCAATGGCCTTCTTCGTATGTGCACGAGGAGAATTTCCATGGACAAGGGCGCGGACGCCAAACAGGTTGACCACAAGCGCGACGAGAAGGTGTCCGGACGCTTCATGCTGAAGCTGTCCGGCGAGGCCTTCGCCGGTGGCGGCGGACTCGGAGTCGATCCCGACGTCGTGCACGCCATCGCCCGCGAGATCGCCGCAGTGGTGCGCGACGGTGCGGAGATCGCCGTCGTGATCGGCGGCGGCAACTTCTTCCGCGGCGCCGAGCTCCAGCAGCGCGGCATGGACCGGGCCCGGTCCGACTACATGGGCATGCTCGGCACCGTGATGAACTGCCTGGCGCTCCAGGACTTCCTGGAGAAGGAGGGCATCGACTCGCGCGTACAGACCGCCATCACCATGGGCCAGGTCGCCGAGCCGTACATTCCCCTCCGTGCCGTTCGCCACCTGGAGAAGGGGCGCGTCGTGATCTTCGGCGCCGGCATGGGCATGCCGTACTTCTCCACCGACACCACCGCTGCCCAGCGGGCCCTGGAGATCGACGCCGAGGCGCTCCTGATGGGCAAGAACGGCGTCGACGGGGTCTACGACTCCGACCCGAAGACCAACCCCGGCGCGGTGAAGTTCGACGCGCTGGAGTACAGCGAGGTGCTCGCCCGCGATCTGAAGATCGCCGACGCCACCGCGATCACGCTCTGCCGCGACAACCGGCTCCCGATCCTGGTCTTCGAACTGACCGCCGCGGGCAATATCGCCCGCGCCGTCAACGGTGAGAAGATCGGCACGCTCGTGAGTGACGAGAGCACCCGGGCCTGACGGCCCACGGATGGACAACGGCCTGCCGGTCGGACACCGTGCAGGTGAGGACGCGACGCAGGACCCGCAGGGCCCGGCGATGACGATGCCGGGCCCACTCAAGACACGCAGGAGCACGTGGTGATCGAAGAAATCCTCCTCGAAGCCGAGGAGAAGATGGAGAAGGCCGTTGTCGTGGCGAAAGAGGACTTCGCCGCGATCCGGACCGGCCGCGCGCACCCGGCGATGTTCAACAAGATCGTCGCCGACTACTACGGCGCGCTGACCCCGATCAATCAGCTGGCCTCCTTCTCGGTTCCCGAGCCGCGGATGGCCGTGGTGACGCCGTTCGACAAGACCGCGCTGCGCAACATCGAGCAGGCGATCCGCGACTCCGACCTGGGCGTCAACCCCAGCAACGACGGCAATATCATCCGGGTGGTCTTCCCCGAGCTCACCCAGGACCGCCGCAAGGAGTACATCAAGGTCGCCAAGACGAAGGCCGAGGACTCCAAGATCTCGATCCGCTCCATCCGCCGCAAGGCGAAGGAGACGCTCGACAAGCTCGTCAAGGACAAGGAGTCCGGCGAGGACGAGGTGCGCCGCGCGGAGAAGGAGCTCGACGACACCACCGCGAAGTACGTCACGCAGGTGGACGAGCTGCTGAAGCACAAGGAAGCCGAGCTGCTCGAAGTCTGATGAACGACTCCTCCTGGGGCGCCCCGCAGGGAGCCGGTTACTGGGGCACGTCCGAGATCGGGGCCGCTCCGGCGGGTCCTGCCCACGATGCGCACGGCGCCCAGCAGACTCGGCCCATGCCCATCGTGCCGGACACTCCCGACGCAGGTAGAGACGACGCAGACGACCACGACGGCCGGGACGGGGACGCCACGCACATCAGTGGCCCCCTGTTCCGCGACGAGGTGCCGCAGGCGCCCGCGCCCACCCCGCAGGCACCCGCGCCCGCCCCGCCCCCCGCTCCGCAGAAGAAGCGGGCGGGGCGTGACCTGCGGGCGGCCATAGGGGTCGGCGTGGGCCTCGGCGCCGTCGTCATCGCCTCGCTGTTCGTCGTGAAGGCCGTCTTCGTCGGCGTCATCGCCGTCGCCGTCGTCGTCGGCCTCTGGGAACTCACCTCCCGGCTGGCCGAGCGGAAGTCGATCAAGGCTCCGCTCGTCCCGCTCGCGGTGGGCGGCGCCGCCATGGTCGTGGCCGGCTACGAGTGGGGGGCGGACGGCGCCTGGATCGCGATGGCGCTCACCTCGCTCGCCGTACTCGTCGGGCGGATGACCGAGAAGCCGGAGGGATACCTGCGGGACGTCACCGCGGGTGTCTTCGCCGCGTTCTACGTACCGTTCCTGGCCACGTTCGTCGCGCTGATGCTGGCCGCGGACGACGGAGCGTGGCGGGTGCTGACCTTCCTGATACTGACCGTGGTCAGCGACACCGGCGCGTACGCGGTCGGCTGGCGGTTCGGCAAGCACAAGCTCGCCCCGCGCATCAGCCCCGGAAAGACCCGCGAAGGCCTGTTCGGGGCCATCGCCTTCGCGATGGTGGGCGGCGCGCTGTGCGTGCAGTTCCTGATCGACGACGGCACCTGGTGGCAGGGTCTGCTGCTCGGACTGGCGGTCGCCGCCAGCGCCACCCTCGGCGACCTCGGCGAGTCCATGATCAAGCGCGATCTCGGCATCAAGGACATGGGCACGCTGTTGCCCGGTCACGGCGGGATCATGGACCGGCTGGACTCGCTCCTGCCGACCGCTCCGGTGGTCTGGCTGCTCCTGGTGCTGTTCGTCGGCAGCGGCTGAGGTTTCAGGCGATACGTTCCGGCTGCGGTCCACGGGCCGTGCCCCACCGGCCGGAACGCTTCCGCCCACCGTGCTCCACCTGCGTCCTTACGCGTCGAGGGCCCGCTGTCCACAGGACGGCGGGCCCTTCCCGTCGCGTCTGCGACACTGGAAGAACCATGCCTAAGCCCGGAGAACTCACTTTCGTCGCGCCCCGCGGAGCCAAGAAGCCCCCGCGCCACCTCGCCGACCTCACGCCCGCCGAGCGCAAGGAAGCAGTCGCCGCGACCGGCGAGAAGCCGTTCCGCGCGCAGCAGCTCTCGCAGCACTACTTCGCGCGGTACGCGCACGATCCGTCGGAGTGGACGAACATCCCCGCAGGATCGCGGGACAAGCTCGCGGAAGCGCTGTTCCCGGACCTCATGTCGGTGGTCCGCCACATCAGCTGCGACGACGACACCACCCGCAAAACGCTCTGGAAGCTGCACGACGGGACGCTGGTCGAGTCCGTCCTCATGCGCTACCCCGAGCGCGTGACGATGTGCATCTCGTCACAGGCCGGCTGCGGGATGAACTGCCCGTTCTGCGCGACCGGACAGGCCGGTCTCGACCGGAACCTCTCCACCGCCGAGATCGTGCACCAGATCGTGGACGGTATGCGGGCGCTGCGCGACGGCGAGGTGCCGGGCGGGCCCGCGCGCCTCTCCAACATCGTCTTCATGGGGATGGGGGAGCCGCTGGCCAACTACAACCGCGTCGTCGGCGCCATCCGCCGGCTGACCGACCCGGAGCCGGACGGCCTGGGCCTCTCCCAGCGCGGCATCACCGTCTCCACGGTGGGCCTGGTGCCCGCCATGCTGCGCTTCGCGGACGAGGGCTTCAAGTGCCGTCTCGCCGTCTCGCTGCACGCCCCGGACGACGAGCTCCGGGACACCCTCGTGCCCGTGAACACCCGCTGGAAGGTCCGCGAGGTGCTCGACGCCGCGTGGGAGTACGCCGAGAAGTCCGGCCGCCGGATCTCCATCGAGTACGCCCTGATCCGCGACATCAACGACCAGGCGTGGCGGGGCGACCGGCTCGGCCGGCTGCTCAAGGGCAAGCGGGTGCACGTCAACCTCATCCCGCTCAACCCGACGCCCGGCTCGAAGTGGACCGCCTCCCGCCCCGAGGACGAGAAGGCGTTCGTGGAGGCCATCGCCGCCCACGGAGTGCCCGTCACGGTGCGCGACACCCGTGGCCAGGAGATCGACGGGGCCTGCGGACAGCTGGCCGCCGCCGAGCGCTGAGCAAACCCCTTCGGGATGCCCCGGTCGGTCGGCCGCTGTCGGTCCGACCGGGGCAAAGCCCCCGCACAGGGTCCGTGTAGCCTGGCCCCCGCATTCAACTTCATATTCCGACAGGGGAGCGCCACAGCGCTGAGAGTGCGGCACCGGTGAACGGATGGCCGCAGACCCTCTGAACCTCGCCCGGGTCATTCCGGGTAGGAAGTTCGGTCATTACTCAAGCTGTTGCGCCCTGCCCGCTTCCGGAATCCGCCGGAGCGCGCGGGGCCGCGTCTCTTCCTGGTCACCTCCAGGAGGAACCACATGCACACCACGACGAAGTACGCGGCGACCGCGCTCGCCGCCGCACTCGGCGTCACCGCACTCGCCGGCTGCGGAAGCTCCGACGACGACACGTCCGGCTCGGGCGCCTCCAAGGGCTCCACGACCGTCACCCTGGTCAGTCACGACTCGTTCACCGCCTCGGACGACGTGCTCAAGGAGTTCACGAAGGAGACCGGCTACACGGTCAAGGTCCTCAAGAGCGGCGACGCAGGAGCGGCCCTCAACCAGGAGATCCTCACCAAGGGCTCCCCGCGCGGCGACGTCTTCTTCGGCGTCGACAACACGCTGCTCTCCCGCGCCCTCGACCAGGGCCTCTTCACCCCCTACAAGGCGAAGGGACTGGACGACGTCTCGGCCGACACCCAGCTCGACGCCAAGCACCGGGTCACGCCAGTCGACACCGGCGACATCTGCGTCAACTACGACAAGAAGTACTTCGCCGACAAGAAGCTGGACCCGCCGCAGTCCTTCGCGGACCTGCTGAAGCCCGCGTACAAGAACCTCCTGGTCACCGAGAACGCCGCCACCTCCTCGCCCGGCCTCGGCTTCCTGCTCGGCACCGTCGCCGACTCCGGCGAGAAGGGCTACCAGGACTACTGGAAGAAGCTGAAGGCCAACGGCGTCAAGGTCGTCGACGGCTGGGAGCAGGCGTACAACGAGGAGTTCTCGGGCTCCGCGGGCGGCAAGAAGGCGAACGCGGACCGCCCGCTCGTCGTCTCCTACGCCTCCAGCCCGCCGGCCGAGGTCTACTACGCCGACCCGCAGCCGGCCGAGGCCCCCACCGGCGTCGCCACCGCGACCTGCTTCCGCCAGATCGAGTTCGCCGGTCTGCTGGACGGGGCGAAGAACGAGGCCGGCGGCAAGGCACTGCTGGACTTCCTGATCAGCAGGACGTTCCAGGAGGACATGCCGCTCCAGATGTTCGTCGACCCCGTCCTCAAGGACGCGAAGCCGCCGGAGGTCTACACCAAGTTCGGCGCCACCGTGGACAAGCCGTTCACCGTGGCCCCCGAGGAGATCGCCGCCAACCGTGAGCAGTGGGTCCGGACCTGGACCTCGCTCGTCGTGAAGTGACGAAGCCCCCCGTGCCGAAGACAGCCGGACCCGCCGCGCGCCCCCGCACCACCACCACCGGCGGCGCGCGCTCCCTCGCGACGCGGCTCGGCCTGATGGCCGTGCCCGTCGCGTTCTTCGGGCTGTTCTTCGCGTACCCGGTCGCCGCGATCGTGGCCCGGGGGCTGAAGACCGAGGACGGCTGGCAGTTCGCGCGCTTCGGCGAGGTCCTCGGCCGGGCGGACCTCGGGGGCGTCCTCTGGTTCACCACCTGGCAGGCGTTCGCCTCCACCGCGCTGACCCTGCTGATCGCGCTCCCCGGCGCCTACGTCTTCGCCCGGCTCGAATTCCCCGGCAAACAGCTGCTGCGCGCGATCGTCACCGTGCCGTTCGTGCTGCCGACCGTCGTCGTCGGCACCGCCTTCCTCGCCCTGCTCGGACGCGGTGGGCTGCTCGACGAGCTGTGGGGGATACGCCTCGACACCACCGTCTGGGCGATCCTGCTGGCCCACGTCTTCTTCAACTACGCCGTGGTCGTACGGACCGTCGGCGGGCTCTGGTCGCAGCTCGACCCGCGCCAGGAGGAGGCCGCCCGGGTGCTCGGCGCGGGGCGGTTCGCCGCCTGGCGCCGGGTGACGCTGCCCGCGCTCGCCCCCGCCGTGGGCGCCGCCGCTCTCATGGTCTTCCTGTTCACGTTCACCTCGTTCGGTGTCGTACAGATCCTCGGCGGTCCCGCCTACTCCACGCTCGAAGTGGAGATCTACCGGCAGACCGCGCAGTTGCTCGACCTGCCCACCGCCGCGGTACTGACCCTCGTCCAGTTCGTCGCCGTCGGCGCCATCCTGGCCGTACACGCGCGTACGGTACGCAGCCGGGAGAGGGCCCTGCGCCTCGTCGACCCGGCGCAGACCGCCCGCCGCCCGCGTGGCGCCGGCCAGTGGGCGCTCCTCGGGGGGCTCCTGCTGACCGTGCTGATCCTCATCCTGCTGCCCCTCGGGGTGCTGGTGGAGCGGTCCTTCGACCAGCCGGGCGGGCACGGACTGGCCTACTACCGGGCCCTGGGATCGGCCGAAGCCAGCGGTTCCACCTTCCTCGTCGCCCCGCTGGAGGCGATCTGGAACTCCCTCCAGTACGCCCTCGCCGCGACCGGCATCTCCCTCGTCGTCGGAGGGCTCGCCGCCGCCGCGCTCACCCGCCGGGCGGGGCGGCTGGTCCGGGGCTTCGACGCGCTCCTCATGCTGCCGCTCGGCGTCTCCGCGGTCACCGTCGGCTTCGGCTTCCTGATCACGCTGGACGAACCGCCGCTCGACCTGCGCACCTCCTGGATTCTGGTGCCGCTCGCCCAAGCGCTGGTGGGTGTCCCCTTCGTCGTACGGACCATGCTGCCGGTCCTGCGCGCCGTGGACGCCCGGTTGCGGGAGGCGGCGGCCGTCCTCGGCGCCTCGCCGCTGCGGGCCTGGCGCGAGGTGGACCTCCCGCTGGTGCGCCGGGCGCTGCTCGTCGCCGCCGGCTTCGCCTTCGCCGTCTCGCTCGGCGAGTTCGGAGCCACCGTCTTCATCGCCCGTCCCGACCGCCCGACCCTGCCGGTCGCCGTCGCGCGCCTGCTGGGCCGTTCGGGGGAGCTCAACTACGGCCAGGCGATGGCCCTCAGCACGATCCTGATGCTGGTGTGCGCCGTCTCCCTGCTGCTCCTCGAACGCATCCGTACCGACCGATCCGGGGAGTTCTGACCATGCTGGAGCTGGACGCGGCCACGGTCCGTTTCGGTGGACGGGCGGTGCTGGACGCGGTGGACCTCGCGGTCGCCGACCACGAGATCGTCTGCGTGCTCGGCCCGAGCGGCAGCGGGAAGTCCACCCTGCTGCGCGTCGTCGCCGGGCTCCAGCCGCTCGACGGCGGCCGGGTGTTCCTCGACGGCACGGACCAGGAGGGCGTCCCGGTGCACCGGCGCGGCCTCGGGCTGATGTTCCAGGACCACCAGCTCTTCCCGCACCGGGACGTGGCCGCCAACGTCGCCTTCGGGCTGCGGATGCGCGGGGTGGACCGGAGCGGCCGGCGCGAGCGTGTCGCCGAACTCCTCGATCTGGTGGGACTCTCCGGCGCGGGGCCCCGGGCCGTCGCCGGGCTGTCCGGCGGTGAGCAGCAGCGGGTGGCGCTCGCCCGCGCCCTCGCGCCCAGCCCGAGACTGCTGATGCTGGACGAACCGCTCGGCCAGCTCGACCGGGGACTGCGCGAACGCCTCGTCGTCGAACTCCGCTCGCTCTTCACGGACCTGGGCACGACCGTGCTCGCCGTCACCCACGACCAGGGCGAGGCCTTCGCGCTCGCCGACCGGGTCGTCGTGATGCGGGACGGCCGGATCGCCCAGGCGGGCACCCCGCTGGAGGTCTGGCAGCGCCCCGCCTCCGCCTTCGTCGCCCGCTTCCTCGGCTTCGACAACGTGGTCGGGGCGACGGTCACCGGCACCACCGCACGGACCCCGTGGGGAGAGGTGCCCGTACCGAAGGGATCACCGCAGGGCAACTGCGACCTGCTGGTACGGCCCGCGGGCGTACGGATCGGCGCCCCGGAGGACGGCCTGCGCTGCACGGCCGGAGCGCGTACGTTCCGGGGCGACCGGGTCGCCGTGCGGCTCACCCCCGAGCACGGCCCGGTCGTGGAGGCCGAGTGCGCGCTCGCCGACACCCCGGCCGAGGGCGCGGTCGTCGGGGTCACCTTCGACGCGGCGGGGACGGTGGTCCTGGCGGCGGCGTCGGTGGCCTGACGCGCGGCGCCGGACCGGGGCCCGGCCGCCGCCCGTACAGACGACCGTCCGGCAGGGCCGGGCGGGGTCCTACGCTGTCGTCCATGACGCTCCAGGAGCCGGCCGAGCCGCACATATCCGTCCTGTACGACGACTCCCGCCGTGACCTGCGTGACCCGTCTGCGCCCCGACCGGTACGGCTCTACGTGTGGGAGCCGGTCCGCCGGGTCACCGACGCCGGTCCGCTGGTCGTGGTGTCGCACGGAACGGGCGGCTCCGGCAGTGCGATGACCTGGCTGGTGCGTCCGCTGGTGGAGGCGGGCTTGCGCGTGGTCGCGCTCGACCATCACGGCAACAACTCCGTCGACGGATACGAACCCGAGGCTTTTGTCCTCGGCTGGGAGCGCCCCCGGGACGTCACCTTCGCGCTCGACGCGCTGGCGGCCCGGGAACCCCTCGGGCCGGTCGGTGCCGCCGGGTTCTCGTTCGGTGGGTACACCGCCGCGGCGCTCGCCGGGGCGCGCGTCGACCGGGACGTGGTGGCGGCCCTGCTCGGCGGAGAGCTGCCGGAGCCGGTGGTTCCGGAGTTCCCGGGCCTGATCGCGGCGGTACGGGAGAAGCGGACGCCCAAGGAACTGGCGGCGGCCGTCCAGGACTCCGGGGCGGACGTGTCCGACCCGCGGGTGCGGGCAGTCTTCCAGGTGGCGCCCGGCCTGGGATCGCTGCTGACGCCCGGCAGCCTGGCCGCGATCCGGATTCCGGTGGAGCTCCGCTGGGGCGGGGCCGACACCATCACCCCGTACGCCGAGGACACCGCACCGTACCTGGACCACATCCCCGGGATCACCGGGCACTGCGTGGGACCCGACGTCCGGCACGAGGACTTCTTCGAGCACCTGCCGGGCGACGGGGAGGCCCGGACGCGGACCGGGGCGGACGCCGCCCCCTTCTTCCTGCGGCACCTCGCCGGGCGCACTCCGGGTACCCACGGGGGCCCTGGACGCCCCGGGTCCTGACCGCCGCCGCGACAGCTCCGGGCGGTCGGCGCAAGCTGGAGACGGGCCCCGCCGGCACCGGAGACGGGCCCGACCGGGAAGGACAGTGACGCGGATCATGAGCCAGTCAGCACGCGAGGGCATCGACATCACCCGCGTACTCGACGCCTCCAGGCAGCGCGTCTTCCGGGCGTGGACCGATCCGGAGGACTTCGCGGCCTGGTACGGCGGCGACGCGGAGGTGCCGCTCGACCGGATGTTCATGGACGTACGCCCCGGAGGCACCTGGAGCCTGGTCCTGGTCGTGCCCGGCACCGAGATGCCGTTCCACGGGACGTACCTCGAAGTGGCGGACCCGGAGCGGATCGTCTTCACGCTCCAGGACGCGACGGCGCCCGAGAGCGCCGGCGAGACGGTGACCGCCACCTTCCACGAGCGCCCGGGCGGCACCACCGAACTGGTCTTCCAGCAGCGCGGAGGCCATCTCACGGCCGAGCAGTACGCCGCCGCCGAGGACGGCTGGGAGGCCTTCTTCGACGCCCTCGCCGGCCGCCTCGCCACGCACCCCTGAGGGGGCCCGCACGAGAGCGCCCGGGTTCCGCACGAGAGCGCCGGGGCCCGGCGGGCAGCGGGATCCCGGCGCTCTCAGCCCACTCGACCGTCTCAGCCCGACAGCGGCAGGGCCGCCAGCTGGGCGAGCACCCAGGTCAGCGGGGCGAACACCAGCAGCAGCGCGACCGCCCGCAGCGCGGTCGCGGACCGCAGCACGGACGAGTGGGCACCCATCCGGTGCAGGGTCCGCGCGGTCCGCTCCCGGTCCTGCCGCGCCTCGATCGCGGAGGTCAGCAGGGATGCCGTCGTGCAGCCCAGGACCAGGACGGCCCCGAGCGCGGTGAGCGGCCCGTAGGAGCGCGACCCCGGTTCGTACAGCGCCATCGCCGCGAAGGCGCCCGAGACCACCGCGCAGACGATGCCGAGCGGCCGGCCGATGCGGCGGGCCTCGTCCATCAGGACCCGGCCCGCCAGCAGCCGCACGGCCCCCGGCCGGGCCGACTGGAGCAGCCGGCCGCAGAGGTGGGTGAGGCCGGGCCCGGCGAGCGCCAGGCCGGTCGCGGTGAGGACCCAGCCGGCCAGCACACCGGCGGGGGTGGAGTCGAGCCGGCCCGGCAGCGGGAAGGGGCTGCCCCCCGAGCCCCTGCTCGCGTACGCCTCCACGGCAAGACCGGCGGCGGCCAGCGCCACACCCCAGGGCAGTCCCGCCGGAGCGGCGGCGGGGGAGGCGGGCTCCTCCGCCGCGAACGGCTCGTCCGGCGCCGGGGCCGTGGGCCGGGACCGCAGGGCCAGCGCGCTCGCCACGGACGCCGAGACGGGCACGAGTGCCAGCAGCACCAGCGCGGCGGCGAGCGGCAGCGGGGCACCGGCGCCCAGGAACTCCGCCGCGCCGCCGTCGAAGGGCATTCCGGTCAGATCGCCACGCAGGTGCAGGAAGAAGAGCAGGGCCACCATCGAGCCGAGGGTGGTGGCGACCGCGGTGGAGACGGCGGCGAGCACCGACAGCCGGACCGGCCCGAGACCGAGAGCGGAGAGCCCGGCACGCGGCCGGGTGCTCGGGTCCGTACGGGCCACCGCGACGGCGAACTGCACGGTGGCCGCCAGCGGTACCGAGCACCACAGCAGCCGCAGCACCGAGCCCGCCGCCTGGGACGGGTGCCCGGAGGCGTGCCCCAGCGTGCTCAGCAGGAGGAAGCCCACCCCGGCGGAGGCGGAGGCGACCAGCAGTCGCCTGACCAGGACGAGGGGATGGGAGCCGCGGGCTAGACGGAGAGCGAGCACGCCGAGCGGCCTTCCGTGTCGGCCACGGCGGGCAGCTTGACGGTGGCGACCCGGCGGCCGTCCAGCATCGGGACCGTGCGGTCGGCGAGCGCGGCGATCTCCGCGTCGTGGGTGGCCATCACCACCGTGATGCCGTGCGAACGCGCCGCCGCCGTCAGGGTACGCAGCAGCTGGTTGCGGTCGGCCCCGTGCAGGGTCGCGGTCGGCTCGTCCGCGAAGATCACGGAAGGGGCGGCGCTGAGGGCGCGTGCCACGGAGATCCGCTGACGCTGGATCTGGAGCAGCGCATGGGGCCGCTTCTTGGCGAGCGGCCCGATGTCCATGCGCTCCAGCCACTCCATGGCGGCCTTCTTGGCGGTGCGGTGGGAGACGCCACGCAGCAGCAGCGGCAGCGCGGCGTTCTCCCAGGCGCTGAGCTCGGGGACGAGTTGCGGATCGGAGGCGATCCAGCCGAACCGGTCGCGGCGCAGCTGTTCACGCAGGCGGGGTCCCATGGTGTGGACCGGCACGCTGTTGAACCACACCTCGCCCTGCTGCGGCACCAGTTGGCCCGAGAGGCAGTGCAGCAGCGTGGACTTTCCGCTGCCGCGCGGCCCCGTGACGGCGAGGATCTCGCCGTCACGGACACCGAGCGAGACACCGCTGAGGCCCGGAGATCCATTGTGGGAGTGATGCAGGGAGCGTGCCCAGATCACGTCGTTGTCCGGCGGGGCCACCATGGCGTACACCTCGGTTCAGGTCAGTTTCCCGTTCCCCCGTACGGGGGAACGAAGACGCGGCCGATCGGTCACTGGGCACGGTAGGGAGTGGGAACGGGGTGTGCGAACAGCACGCGGCCCGGACGAGTTCGTTCTCACTCGATCGGGTGCATTCGAACCGAGGTGGCCACGATGGGCGAGGTGGTGTGAGCAGGTCATGGGAGCGGTGATCCGCAGGACGCCCCGGCCTACCGGCTTCCGTACGTACGCTGGCCATGAAGGACCGGGCCGACCGGCGACCGACGAGAGACCGACGAGAAGGAGTGGTGGCTGTGACCACCGAGGTGCGACGTCTGCGCAACTACATCGACGGGGAGTTCCGGGACGCCGCCGACGGGCGGACCATCGACGTGGTCAACCCGGCCACGGAGGAGGTCTACGCGACCTCGCCGCTCTCCGGGCCGGCCGACGTCGACGCCGCCATGGCGGCAGCCGCCGCGGCGTTCCCCGGGTGGCGCGACACCACGCCCGCCGAGCGGCAGAAAGCACTGCTCAGGATCGCCGACGCGTTCGAGGAGCACGCGGAGGAGCTGATCGCGGCGGAGTCGGAGAACACCGGCAAGCCGCTGGCGCTCACCCGCAGCGAGGAGATCCCCCCGATGGTGGATCAGATCCGCTTCTTCGCGGGCGCGGCCCGGATGCTGGAGGGCCGCTCGGCCGGGGAGTACATGGAGGGCCTGACCTCGATCGTCCGGCGCGAGCCGGTCGGTGTCTGCGCCCAGGTCGCGCCCTGGAACTACCCGATGATGATGGCGGTCTGGAAGTTCGCCCCGGCACTCGCGGCGGGGAACACCGTCGTCCTCAAGCCGTCCGACACCACCCCCGCGTCGACCGTCCTGATCGCCGGGATCATCGGCGAGATCCTCCCCGCCGGTGTCTTCAACGTCATCTGCGGCGACCGCGAGACCGGCCGCGCGATGGTGGAGCACCCGACCCCCGCGATGGCCTCGATCACCGGTTCCGTACGGGCCGGTGCGCAGGTGGCCGCCTCGGCGGCCAAGGACGTCAAGCGCGTCCACCTGGAGCTCGGCGGCAAGGCGCCCGTCGTGGTCTTCGAGGACGTGGACATCGACAAGGCGGTGGCCGGCATCTCCGAGGCGGGCTACTTCAACGCGGGCCAGGACTGTACGGCTGCGACCCGGGTGCTGGTGCACGAGTCGGTGCACGACGCCTTCGTCGCGGCCCTGGCCGTGGCGGCCAAGGAGACGAAGACGGGCCTGCCGGACGACGAGGACGTGCTCTACGGCCCGCTCAACAACGCCGATCAGCTCGCCCGGGTCAGCGGGTTCATCGACCGCCTCCCGGCGCACGCCACCGTCGAGGCGGGCGGCCACCGCGTCGGCGACCAGGGCTACTTCTGGGCGCCGACCGTCGTCTCCGGGCTGCGCCAGGACGACGAGATCATCCAGAACGAGGTCTTCGGCCCCGTCATCACCGTGCAGTCCTTCACCGACGAGGCCCAGGCGCTGGAGTTCGCCAACGGCGTCGAGTACGCGCTCGCCTCCTCGGTGTGGACCAAGGACCACGCCCGCGCGATGCGGATGTCGAAGAACCTCGACTTCGGCTGCGTCTGGATCAACACCCACATTCCGCTGGTCGCCGAGATGCCGCACGGCGGGTACAAGAAGTCGGGTTACGGCAAGGACCTCTCGGCGTACGGCTTCGAGGACTACACGCGGATCAAGCACGTCATGACCTCCCTCGAGGGCTGACCGCACCGCCACCCACTCCTGACCGCACCACCCTTCGGGCCGCACCGTGCGGCTCCCGCGCGGCCCCCGGTTTTTTCCGGGGGCCGCGCTGCGTTCAGGGGGCTCGTCCGTTCCGCCGAGACACTTTTGAACGTGTTCATAAATGGCGTACAGTGCGGGGCATGAGCGAGCGGGCCCTGTTGCGGCACATACGCGTGTGGTTGGTCTTCTTCGTCGTCTGCCTGGCGCTGAGCGGCCTGACCGCCTTCCCGCTGGTGCACGAACTCCGCTGGACCGAGCAGTTGTTGGCGTCCTCGGCGTCGCCGGTTCCCGAGCATCTGCCCGCCCTCATGGAGTGGATCACCCGGGTGCGCACCGGGCTCGACGAGACCGACGCGCACCACCCCTTCGTGCTGTACGGGACCGACTGGCTGGCCTTCGCCCATCTCGTCATCGCCGTGGCGTTCTACGGGCCCTACCGCGATCCGGTGCGCAACATCTGGGTGGTGGAGTTCGGCGTGATCGCCTGCGCCGGCATCCTGCCGCTCGCCCTGATCTGCGGTCCGCTGAGGGGCATTCCGTTCTGGTGGACGGTCATCGACATGTCGTTCGGTGTGTTCGGAGTCGTCCCGCTGCTCGTGGTGCGACGGCTGATCAAGCGGCTCGAGGCGGCCGGACCGAGCGGTGCCGAACCGCCGCCCCGGAGGGTGCCCGCCCCGGCGGGGTGAAGGGCCGGGGCTCCGCGCCCTCCTGGCGCAGCACGCCCAGCACGCCCAGCACGCCCAGCACGCCCGGCACGCGCGCAGCTGCGTCATCGCGTCCCGCCCCGCTTCCGGGACCGCCTCGAAGGCGGCCTCCGCGCGCCCCCGGGGCCGTGCGCACCGCCACCGGTCCCGCCTCGGCCCGCACGCCCATCAGGCTCACCGCGTGCGCCAGGACGTCGTGCGTCTCCCGGGCGATCCGGGCCCGTTTCCGGGCAGCCGCCCGCTCTGCCTCCACGTGGCGCGTCAACTCCAGTTGTTCGGCAGCAGCCCGCGCAGTACGTCGATCCGGTTGGTGGTGATCGAGTCGACGCCCCGGGAGACCAGCCGGCGCATGGTGCGCCCGGTGTCGGCGGTCCAGGCGGAGACGAGCAGGCCGTCCCGGTGCACGCGGT
Source organism: Streptomyces sp. NPDC008125 (assembly GCF_042957125.1). Classification (NCBI taxonomy): domain Bacteria; kingdom Bacillati; phylum Actinomycetota; class Actinomycetes; order Kitasatosporales; family Streptomycetaceae; genus Streptomyces; species Streptomyces sp. NPDC008125. The sequence continues at coordinate 79,883 of NZ_JBIBHR010000009.1, read as the reverse complement.
CCGTCAGGTCCCGTGTCACCAGCCCGAACCGGTAGTTGAGCCAGCGCGGGCCGATCGCCGCGAGGAGTTCGGGGCGGGGCGGCGCGAGAGTCGTCCAGGTCAGGGCGATCTCGGCCGAGGGGTCGTTGGCGCGCACCCGGAGCATCGCGTCGGGGCCCGCGCAGTAGTAGGCGCGGTCCCCCGCCCCGCACTCGCGCACCGTACCCACGATCGTCCGCACCGAGGCGTCCGTGGAGCCGGGCAGGTCCACCATCACCCGGTGCCGGCCGGCCGCCGCCAGCGCCTCGCGCAGGGTCGGCACCCCGCCACCGGTGCGCTCGGCCAGCTCGGCGTGGTCGAGCGCGTCCAGGCGGACGTCGTGACCCCAGAGCCGTTCCAGCGTGGCGTCGTGAAGGAGGACGGGGACCCCGTCGCGGGTCACCCGGACGTCGATCTCGACCGCGTCCGCCCCCCGTTCGAGGGCGGACCTGATCGAGGACAGCGTGTTCTCACGGGCGCGGTAGGGATCTCCGCGATGCCCCACGGCGGTGACGGTGTGTGCCATGGGGCCATTGTCCCGGCCGGTTCAGCGGCCGGGGGCCGCCAGCCACTGTGTCGTGTACGTGTCGATCTCGGCGGCCAGCTTCCGCTTGTCGGCCGGCTCCATGAAGGACGCCTCCACGCCGTTCTTCGCCAGCTCCGCGATCCCGCGCTCGTCCAGCTCCAGCAGGCGGGCGGCCACGGCGTACTCGTTGTTCAGGTCGGTGCCGAACATCGGCGGGTCGTCGCTGTTGATGGTGACCAGCACGCCGGCCGCCACCATCTCCTTGATCGGGTGCGAGTCCAGGTCCGCCACCGCGCGGGTGGCGATGTTGGACGTCGGGCAGACCTCCAGCGGGATCCGCCGCTCGGCGAGGTGCCGGAGCAGAGCCGGGTCCCGCACGGAACTCGTCCCGTGCCCGATGCGCTCGGCGCGCAGCGACGTCAGGGCGTCCCACACCGTCTCCGGGCCCGTGGTCTCGCCGGCGTGCGGCACCGAGTGGAGGCCGGCGGCGATGGCACGGTCGAAGAACGGCTTGAACTGCGGGCGGTCCACGCCCACCTCGGGTCCGCCGAGGCCGAACGAGACCAGCCCCTCGGGCCGCAGGTCCACGGCCAGCCGGGCGGTCTCCTCGGCCGACACGAGCCCCGCCTCCCCGGGGATGTCGAAGCACCAGCGCAGTACGGTGCCGAACTCCGCCTCGGCCGCCTTGCGGGCGTCCTCTATCGCCTCCATGAACCCCTGCTCGGGGATGCCGCGCCGGGTCGAGCTGTACGGGGTCACGGTCAGCTCGGCGTACCGGATGTTCTGCCGGGCCATGTCGCGGGCGACCTCGTACGTGAGCAGCCGGACGTCCTCCGGGGTGCGGACCAGGTCCACCACCGAGAGGTACACCTCGATGAAGTGGCCGAAGTCCGTGAAGGTGAAGTAGTCGGCCAGCGCCTCGGGGTCTGCGGGCACCTTGGAGTCCGGGTGATGGGCGGCCAGCTCGGCCACGATGCGCGGGGACGCCGAACCGACGTGGTGCACATGGAGTTCGGCCTTGGGCAGCCCCGCGATGAAGGGGTGGAGGTCGGTCATCAGGAATCTCTCCGGTGGTTCTCGGTACGCCGGTACCGACCGCTCGCGGCGCCCGGTTCTCCGGCAGGGGCCGCCGGTGGCACCGTTCATCGTAGGCGGCGGGGGAAGGGAGCGACCCGGGCCGTAGCATGACGGCACCACGAGGGGGGAGTCACATGTCAGAGAACACCGAGCCGCCCAGCGGCGGGGAGGCACCCCGCGATCCCTGGGCCGCGCCGGAGAACAGGGTCGATCTGGGCAAGCAGGGCGGGGACGTCCGTCCGCCCGCGGTGCACGACCAGCCGACCGTCACGTCCGTACCGGGCGTTGAGGAGCCGCGGCAGGAAGCCTGGGCGGCGCCGGTCGCCGGAGGGTTCGGGCCCCCGCCCGCACAGGGCGGTCCCGGAACCGGACCTTCCACGATGCCCCCGCCGCCGGTCTCCCCGAACGGCCCGGGGCAGCAGCCGGTCGGCCAGTACGGCTACCCGGCCGCCCCGCCACAGCCGTACCCGAACTACGCCGGGTACGACGCCTACGGCGGCCAGGCGGCCTGGGCGCCCACCCCGACGAACGGGATGGGCATCGCGGCGATGGTGCTGGGCATCCTCTCCATCTGCCTGTTCTGCATGTACGGGGTCCTGAGCATCGTCCTGGGCGTGCTGGCCCTGATCTTCGGCATCCTGGGCCGCAAGCGCGCCCAGCGGGGCGAGGCCACCAACGGAGGCCAGGCGCTCGCCGGGATCATCACCGGGTCCATCGGGATCCTGATCGGCGCGGTGATCATCGGGTTCTTGATCTGGCTGTTCGCCACGCACGCGGAGGATTTCGAGGACAGCGGGTCGACGGACGATCCGTTCGCCACGTCCCTCGTCGTCGAAGGGTCCTGACGCCCCGGGGAGCACCGCACCGTCCGTCCCACGCCGTCCGTCCGACCGGGCCCATGCCCCGGCCGCGCGGACGGCGCGTGGTTTCGGGGCAAGAGCGGGCTCCGGTGCCCCGGGCCCCCGGTCCGGACCGGGCATGATCCGGACGAAAGGCCTAAGCCCGGAGCCGCTCCCGCGCCTCCATCAGGGCGAAGCCCAGCAGGTTCAGCCCGCGCCACTGCCCGGGGGCCTCGGCCCGCTCGTCGTCCTTCGCCAGCCCGATGCCCCAGACGCGGTCCACGGGGCTCGCCTCCGCCAGGACGCGGTTCCCGGTGGAGAGCAGGTACGCGCGCAGCGCCGGGTCCTGCCCGAACTTGTGGACGCTGCCCGCCACCACGAGGCCGAAGCGCTCCCGCACCCACACCTCCTCGTCGAAGCCCCGGACCAGGCGCCCCGCCTTCTTCGCGGCGGCCGGACTGCGGGCCTCCAGCGCTGTCCGCTCCGCCTCGGCATCGCCGAAGAGCCTCGCTTTCCCGGCCATCATCCAGTGCTCGGCGGAGGGGTACCTCACTCCGTCGACGGTGAACGGCGACGGCCACCACTGGCTGAGACAGGAGGCACCCAGCGAGCCGTCCGGAAGGGAGCGGTGGCCCCAGAACAGCAGGTACTTGACCCGCCTGCCGCTCCGGGTCCGGCTGAGGAGTTCGTCCATCTGTTCCATGACGGACGAGTGTGGCACCCACCGGTGACGACTGCGACGACAGCCGTGGCACGGGACCGCCGCATCGGTCCGGAGGAGTGCGGCGGGTGGTCAATTTCCTCCCAACTGTCGCTGACAGAAAGTAAGTTGAGAAGCGCCTCTGTCCGGAGTGCGGGCGTATAGCATCGCCCAATGCATCGTGACCTGGTGGGGGCCCTGGGCAGGGGGGAGTCGCAGCCGCTGCGCGACTGGCTGACCGGAATCCACGTCGATACGGGCACGCTGCACGAGCTGCCGCAGTGGGATTCCTCGCGTTTTCCCGAACTGCTGCCGTCGAGCCGTCGGCTGGCCGACCGTACGGAGTCCGTGAAGGCGGAGATCCTCGCCCAGCTGCCGAAGGCCGCAGCCCAGTCGGGCGGGGTACCGCTGTTGGTGCTGTTCGTCTTCCTGTCCGTCGAGGCGGAGTGGGAGATCTCCTACCATTACAAGCCCATGTGGGACACCCTGCAGGGTGCGCAGGACTGTCTGCGCGACCACGGGGCGGTGGTGAGCGGGGAGGACGCGATCCTGACGCGGGCCGTCCTCGCGTTGATGGGGAGCCTCACGGAGCAGATCAAGGCCGAGAACGCCATGACCACCGGGCAATTGGACGCCCACGAGACGGCCCTCGGTGCCGCGGCGGCGAAGGCGCGGGAAGCGGGCGCGCTCGCCCGGCGGGCGGCGGGCGCGCACCCGGACCTCAGCGCCTACCTCGTCGGCCGCGCCGAGGAGTGCGATGCCTACAACACCGCTGTCGGCGCGGCGGTGCGCGCGGTGGGCGAATTCCTCGCGACCGGGGCGCCGCTCGACCAGGCCGTCGCGGACCTGGAAGCGGCCGAAGAGGGCGGTGCGATCAACGGCGAAGTACACGTGAGCGAACTGCGGGCCCACCGCTTCTCCTTGATGGCGCTGAACCGCGTACGCCACGATCCCTGGCTGAGGATCGACCAGGGGAAGATCGTCTACCTGTACCCGTTCGCCACCCGCGGTGTGCCGCTCCAGGCGGTGCTGGACGGCGTCGGGGAGGGGGCCGAGGAGTGGTTCCTGGGGGGCGTGACGCCCGTATCGGTGAACGGTTCGCTCAAACTCGACGATGTCTGGGACGGTTCGGACGCGTTCGGGCGGCACTACGAGGGCTCGCTCCTGGAACTCCCCGATGTGGTCATGTTCGGTGGCGACGCGGACGCACGCGCGGACGCACGCGCGGAAACAGGCGTGGACGCAGACGCAGATCCCGACGGAACGGCGCGGTTCCACGCCGAGATCCGGTTCTCGAAACTGGGCAACCACCACGTGCGGTTCACGACGGACATCGAGAACGTCATGCCCGCCGATCTCTACGCGATGATGCTGCGTGCCGCCCCCGAACACGGCAACGTGCGCGTCGCGTTCCAGGGCGCCCCGAACAGGGAGTGGCCGCGGCTGGCGGATCTCGCGGTGCAGCTCGCGGAAGACGCGGGCCGGCGCCTCGCCGAGAACGCGGCCACCTCCGAGGCCGACGTCGTCGCACGCCAGGGCATGTTCCAGCTCGTCGTCACCGTCGCCGCGGCCTCCACCGCCCCCGGCCCCGCGCGTTCCCTCGCGCGCCGTGAGGTGCGGTCCGCGGGTGACCTGCTCGAAGCGGTGGGTGCCCAGCTGCTCACCAACCCGGTCACGTACCTGATCGGGGCACCTGCCGAGTGGATCCGCTACGAGACGGAGAACGAGCTCTCCTCGACGACGACCGGTCTGGTCGGGGAGCGGACCGTGCGCACCTCCAACACGACCGTCATCCTGGCGCCGGGAGTCGCCGCGTTCACCCAGGGCACCCGTGCGAGCGTGGCGGAGTTCGCCGCCTCGCTGGACGGGCTCTTCGCCGGCTGGTCCCTCGAACTGGCCGACCACTACAGGAAAGTCGAAGACATCCAGGAGCGGGTGGCCGAGGCGGAGAACGACCACAGTGCCGGCGCGCGGGCTCTGGGCTCGCTCGAGCGGGGACTGGACGCCGAGAAGATCCGGCTCGACACGTTCGCCACCAGGGTCAGATCGACGGTCGCGCTCATCCGCTCACCCTCGCTGCTGGCGTCACCGGTCGTGGCGGACAGTCTCCGGCTGCTTTTGGAGCGCCGTGGTTTCGAAGAGCGCGTCACCGAGCTCAACGCCATGATCGAAGAGGTGACGCAGGAGCAACTCGGCGTGACCATCGAGAAACTGGCCCGGCAGCGCGAGGAGCAGGAAGCCCGGGAGGAGGAGCGGCGCGAGAGCAAGCAGCGCGCCAAGCTGGAGGTGTTCCTCGCGGTGATCGCCGCCGCGGGTGTCTCGGGAATCATCCAGGTGCTGCAAGCGGGGTTCTTCCAGAGCGACGGGGCCGCGACATGGGCGCTCGTGGGCGTGGCCGGCGTCGTGACCCTGGCGCTCGTCCTGGGGATCGCGCTCTGGCCCCGACCCCGCAGAAACCCCTGACGGGGCCACCCGTGCGCCCCGCCCGGCCGCGGGCCCGTAGCTCCTTCCGCCGAGACACCGTCCCCCTGTGGCTCACCTCACAGGAAACTGGTGGTCCCGACCCGCGTAACGATTCCGCCCATCCGCTCTCTCTCCGTGTGAACGCACCGTCCACACGCGGAAGAGGGAGGCCAGTCGTGACTGGCACGAAGGCAGGAGCGGCAGTCCGATGGCTGGCATCGGCGGCACCCGATCCGGGCGCCTGCCGACGGGAGTGGGAGCGCGATCCGCAGGGGATCGCGCTCCTGCCCACCGGCAGGCGCTGGGACGTACTGATCCTGACCGCGCGGCTCGGGTATCCGACGCTCGACGTGCTCACCCGTCTGATCGACCGGCCGGGACCCGTCCTCGCCGACTTCGGCGACTCCCGGATGGGCTTCTTCGTGCCGCCGGGCACCGCGTCGCGGTGGCTCGGCACGGGGGTGAGGGGTCTCGGGGCCGGCACCTGGATCGTGGTCCCGCGCCCGGGGAGGGTGGCCGGCGGGGTGCGCTGGCTGGTGCCGCCCGACGGATCGGGGACGCTCACCGACCCCGTACTGCTGGAGTTCGCGATGCACGAGGCGGCGGCCGTCGTGGCGGCGGACGAACGCGACGCGGGCGGCGGTGACCTGGGCCGATGAGGCGGTGAGGGGCTCCGGAAGGGGCGGCCGCGCGCCGGGGTGAAGGAGGGTGCCGCTGCCAGTGGTCTTGACAACTCGATTGGTCTGGACCATGTTGTGCGCGCCGCCCCATTCCCCCTCGTACGGAGGCAGTTGTGGAACGCACGCGACGTCCTGCCCGATTCACCAGAGTTCTGGCCGCCTTCTCCGTGACCCTGCTGGCGGCCGGTACCCTCGCCGCCGTCGCCCCGGCGGCCTCGGCCGCCGACACCGACCTGGCGCGCAACGGCGGGTTCGAGTCGGGCCTGACCGACTGGGCGTGCTCGGCCGGGAGCGGAGCCGTCGTCAGTACGCCCGTCCACGGCGGCACGTCAGCGCTGAAGGCGACCCCGGCCGGCAGCGACTACGCCAACTGCGCCCAGACCGTCACGGTGAAGCCCGGCTCCACGTACACGCTGAGCGCCTGGGTCCAGGGCGACTACGTCTACCTCGGCGCGACCGGCACCGGCACCACCGACGTCTCCACCTGGACGCAGTCCTCCGGCGCGTGGAAGCGGCTCACCACCACCTTCACCACCGGCTCCGCCACCACGTCCGTCAACATCTGGACCCACGGCTGGTACGGCACCTCCGCCTACTACGTGGACGACCTCAGCCTGGTCGGCCCCGGCGGCGCCCCGGTCACTCTGCCCGCCGCCCCCACCGGACTGACGGCCGGGACCCCGACCGCCACCTCCGTACCGCTGTCCTGGACGGCCTCCTCCGGCGCCACCGGCTACCAGGTCTACCGGGGCGGTACGAAGGTCGCCTCGGTCACCGGAACCTCCACCACCGTGACCGGCCTCACCGCCTCCACGGCGTACAGCTTCCAGGTCACCGCCACCAATGCGGCCGGTGAGTCGGCGAAGTCCGCCGCCGTCGCCGCGACGACCGCCGCCACCGGCTCCACCGGCGGTGGGAACGGCGCCGGGCTGCCCGCGCACGCGCTCGTCGGCTACCTCCACTCCAGCTTCGCCAACGGCGCCGGCTACACCCGGATGGCCGACGTACCCGACTCCTGGGACGTCATCGACCTCGCGTTCGGCGAACCGACCTCCGTCACCTCGGGCGACATCCGCTTCTCGCTCTGCCCGGTCGCCGAGTGCCCGAACGTCGAGTCGGAGGCCGAGTTCAAAGCGGCCATCGCCGCCAAGCAGGCGGCCGGCAAGAAGGTGCTGATCTCGATCGGAGGCCAGAACGGCCAGGTCCAGCTCACCACCACGGCCGCCCGGGACGCCTTCGTCACCTCGGTGTCCAAGATCATCGACACCTACGGTCTGGACGGCCTGGACATCGACTTCGAGGGGCACTCCCTCTCGCTGAACACCGGTGACACCGACTTCCGCTCGCCCACCACGCCCGCCATCGTCAACCTGATCGCGGCGGTGAAGACCCTCAAGGCCACGTACGGTTCCGGCTTCGTGCTCACCATGGCGCCGGAGACCTTCTTCGTCCAGCTCGGCCACCAGTACTACGGATCGGGTCCCTGGGGTGGTCAGGACCCGCGCGCCGGGGCCTACCTGCCGGTGATCCACGCCCTGCGCGACGACCTCACCCTGCTGCACGTCCAGGACTACAACTCGGGCTCCATCATGGGCCTGGACAACCAGTACCACTCGATGGGCGGCGCCGACTTCCACATCGCCATGACCGACATGATGCTCACCGGCTTCCCGGTCGCCGGCGACCAGACGAAGATCTTCCCGGCGCTCCGGCCCGACCAGATCGCCGTCGGCCTCCCCGCCTCCACCCAGGCGGGCAACGGGTACACCACCCCCGCCGAGGTCACCAAGACGCTGAACTGCCTGACGAAGAAGACCGACTGCGGGACCTATCAGACCCACGGAACCTGGCCGGGGCTGCGCGGCCTGATGACCTGGTCGATCAACTGGGACCGCTTCAACAACCGTGAGTTCTCCCGGAACTTCGACGCCTACTTCGGCTGATCCCGACCCCGTACGCGATCCCCGGCCGCGGATCCGTCCCCGGCCGGGGCTTCACCGGCAACCGGGACCTCACCGGTACCGGTGGACCGCCCGGGACCGCCCCCGGCGGTGACTTCGCCGGTACCGGCCCGGCCGGGCCACCGCCGGGCGCACCACAGCGGGACGAGCAGCAGACCGCTCAGCCACAGGCTGCCGAGCACGTCGAGCGGCCAGTGGTAGCCCCGCAGCATCAGACCGGCGCCCGTCGCCGCCGTCAGCAGGGCGGCGGCGACGGGCGCCATCCAGCGGCGAGGGGTGTACGCCATCAGGAGCAGGGCCGACGCCCCGTACGCCACCGCGGCCGTCGCGGTATGGCCGGACGGGTAGTAGCCGGTGTACGGCACCAGCGGGCCCTGCCGGTCGGTCCAGAGCTTCATCGGTACGACCACGAGCGGCACCGCCACCATGGTGAGCGCCGCGACCAGCACGGTGCCCCGGGCGCCGCGCCACAGCGCGTACAGCAGCGTGAGTGCGAGGACCGGCAGGGCGACCGGCATCCCGCCGAGATCGGAGAAGACCTGGGCGACACCGGCGGGGCCGTGGCCGATGAGCTCCTTGCCGACGCGCTCGTCGAGCCGCAGCAACGGGCCGGCGGCCACCACCTGCCAGGTGGTCAGCGCGAAGAGGACCGCCATCAGGCCGACCCAGGAGAAAAGGAGGGCCGGCCGCCGGGGAACAGGGGGGGTTGTTCCGGGACGGCCGGCCGGATCGGTTCGCCGCGCGCCCCGGGGGGTGTGGGGCGGGCGGCCGTCCGATCGGTGAGGAGTTCCGGAGCCGGAGGCTCCAGTGGTGCGCGCCGAGGCGCCACCGGACCGATGCCGGGGAAGCTCCGGCCCGGTGCTGTCCGCGGTTTCCTGCGGACGGGGTGTTTCTCTCATCTGCCGAAACCGTACGGCAGAGGGCGCCCCGAGGACAGACGCCACGTGATCCCGCCATCGCCCCCGCACACCTTCTTCACAGGCCCTCACTCCCCTGCCGCGAATCCCCTGGAAGAGGCTCTCCGCAGGGGGTTCGCGTTCGCACGGATCAGAGGGTCGCGAAGGACTGTTCGATGATGTCGAGGCCCTCGTTCAGCAGCCCCTCGCCGATGACCAGCGGCGGCAGGAAGCGCAGCACGTTCCCGTAGGTGCCGCAGGTCAGCACCAGCAGGCCCTCGGCGTGGCAGGCCTTCGCCAGCTTGCCCGCGGCCTCCGCGTCCGGCTCCTTGGATCCCGCCTTCACCAGCTCGATCGCGATCATGGCGCCGCGACCGCGGATGTCGCCGATGATGGCGCCGTTCGGCAGCTTGTCCCGCATCGCGGAGAGGCGGTCCTTCATGACCTCCTCGATGCGCTTGGCCTTCCCGTTCAGGTCCAGCTCGCGCATGGTCTCGATCGCGCCGAGCGCACCGGCGCAGGCGACCGGGTTGCCGCCGTAGGTGCCGCCGAGGCCGCCCGCGTGCGCGGCGTCCATGATCTCGGCGCGGCCCGTCACGGCGGAAAGCGGCAGGCCGCCCGCGATGCCCTTGGCGGTGGTGATCAGGTCCGGGACGATGCCCTCGTCCTCACAGGCGAACCACTGGCCGGTGCGGCAGAAGCCGGACTGGATCTCGTCGGCGACGAAGACGATCCCGTTGTCCTCGGCGAACTGCGCGATGGCGGGCAGGAAGCCCTTGGCCGGCTCGATGAAGCCGCCCTCGCCGAGCACCGGCTCGATGATGATCGCCGCGACGTTCTCCGCGCCGATCTGCTTGGTGATCTCGTCGATGGCCTGGGCGGACGCCTCGGCACCGGCGTTCTCGGCGCCCGTCGGCCAGCGGTAGCCGTATGCCACCGGGACGCGGTAGACCTCGGGGGCGAACGGACCGAAGCCCTGCTTGTACGGCATGTTCTTCGCCGTCAGCGCCATCGTGAGGTTTGTCCGGCCGTGGTAGCCGTGGTCGAAGACGACGACCGCGGTGCGCTTCGTGTAGGCGCGGGCGATCTTCACCGCGTTCTCGACGGCCTCGGCGCCCGAGTTGAAGAGCGCGGACTTCTTGGCGTGGTCGCCCGGGGTGAGCTCGGCGAGCTGCTCGCAGACCTCCACGTACCCCTCGTACGGCGTCACCATGAAGCAGGTGTGGGTGAAGTCGGCGAGCTGCGCGGAGGCGCGCCGCACCACGGCCTCGGCGGAGGCGCCCACGGACGTCACGGCGATGCCGGAGCCGAAGTCGATCAGGCGGTTGCCGTCCACGTCCTCGATGATCCCGCCACCGGCGCGCGCGGTGAAGACGGGCAGCGTGGAGCCCACGCCTGCGGCGACCGCGGCGACACGGCGGGCCTGCAGCTCCACCGACTTCGGGCCGGGGATCGCGGTGACGACGCGGCGCTCCTGCGGGATTGCGGACATGGACGGCTCCTGGGGGGATGGTGGTGCGGACGGGGGGTGGTGCGCGCGGACGCGTCTCCTGTCTGCAGGCTAGGGGCGCGCAAGGGGGCCGGGCGTGCTCCGATCGGTAGTGGTGGAGGTGTGTCCTTGTCCGTGGCGGACATAACCAGGACGCGGAGGGACGGGAAGGACAGCGAGGTGCCGTCCGGCCGGGCGTGCGGGCGGGTCCCGCGCCACGCGTCCGGCCGGTCGGCCCGGCGTGCGGGCCGGTCCCGCTCCGGGAAACCCGTACCGCCGTGCCCACCATCCGGGCGCCTTTGCTGAACTCCCCGTCCCCGCCCACTAGATTGGCCGGGGCAGCGGACGGACCTGGCTGGTCAGGGGGGAACGGTTCATGGAGAACGACGGCACGTACGGCGCCCGGGACACGCGGTCGGGGCGGGTACCGCATCCCGTGGGACCGCCTCCTGCCGCGCCGCCGCCCTCCGTCCCGCCCCGCCCCCGCACCGCTCCCGCGGCGGTGCCCCCGCTCGACGCCTGGCTGAGCACCCCGCGCCCGGCCGAGGAACCGGGCGTCTGGCGGTACGGCCACCGGCCCCCACCGCCCGAGAAGTCCGAGGAGGCCGAGGGCCGGCAGCTGCTGACCGGCGCCCTGATCTCCGTACTCGCGGGCATCCTGGTCTGGTCGCTCTGGCGCAACGGCTACCTCCCGTACCGCCTGGTGCCCCTGCGGGCCTTCACCCCCAGCGACTGGTGGTACGCGGGCACCAACAGCCCCGCCACCCTTCAGGGCCGCGACGCCATCAGCGTGTACGAGGGCATCCTCTTCGGCGTCCTCCTCTACGGCTGCGGCCGGCTGGGCAACTGGTCCGAGGTCTTCCGCCGCTACGTCGCCGAGCGCGGACAGCCGTTCCGGGCGGTGACCGCGCTGGGGCTCGCCGGCTTCGCGGAGCTCCTGGTGTGGAAGGAGACGATTCCGGTCGCGGACCCGGTGTTCGCGCTCGTGGTGTCCGTCGCGGGCGGGCAGTTCCTCCAGAGCCAGGCCGCGTCCAACTGGATGTACGCGGCGATCACCCTCGCCGTGCTCGCCCCCTTCGCCGTCCTCGGCGGGTGGCGCTCCCTGCTCACCGGCCGCCGGGAGCCCGCCTCCCCGGCGGACGGTGCGGCGGCCGGACCCGGTGCGCCCGACCCCGAGCGCTCCCCGGCCCGCTGGCCCGAGCTCCGGGCGGCCGGGCAGACCGAAGCCGCCGAGACGCTCACCGCGGAGGTCCGGGCCGGGCGGATGAACGACGTGGACTGCGCCCGGCTCCGGCAGGCCTGGACCGTGGCGCGGCAACGGCCCGACGCCCTTCCCCCGTTCACCGAGTCCGTGCTGCGCCGGGGCGGCGCCGCCTTCCTGCACCCCTCCGGCCGCCGTGACCTCCCCGCCCGGACCGTCACCCACGACCTGCTCACCGGCCAGGTACGCATCGGCCGCTGCTCCGCCGACCCGCACAACCCCTACGTCCGGCGCGGCTCCGGCGTCGCGCTGGAACCGGCCCTGCTCGGCACCTCGCTGCTGGCGGTCGGGCCGCCCGGGAGCGGCAAGTCGGCCCGGCTGGTGCGCCCGGTCGTCGAATGCCTCGCCCTCCAGGCGCTCGCCGGGCGGGCCGCCGTACTCGCCGTGGGCGGCGGCGGCACCGACCTCGGGCCCGACGACCTCTACGACGTCGTCGTGCGGATCGGCGGCCAGGGGGCCACCCACGGCCTCGACCTGTACGGCGGCACCACCGACCCCGACGAGGCGGCGGCGGTGCTCGCCGAGGGGCTCGTCGGAGACGTGGAGACGGTCGACGTCCGCCGGGCCGTGACCGTGCTGGCCCAGCTGCTCGGCCCGTACCGGGCGGTGCACGGGGCCTTCCCGTCCGTGCCGGAGCTGCGGGAACTCCTCGACGGCCACCCCGCCGCGCTGGCCGGGCTGCGGGAGGCCGCGGAAGCCGGCGGCCACCGCGCGATGCTCCGGGAGCTCGACGCGCGCACCCGGCAGTCCGGCGGACCCGGCGACCCCGGCCCGGTTCTGGCCGACCGGCTCGCCCTGCTCGACCGGCCCGCGCTCGCAGCCTCCTTCGGCACCGGCCCGGAGGCCGCGCCGTTCTCCCTGCGGGCGATGGAGCAGCTTCCGCTGCGGGTCCGGATCGACCTGCCCGAACGCGCGCACGCCGAGGCGTCCCGGCTTCTCGCCCGGCTGGTCCTCGCCCAGTTCACCGCCGTCGCCGCCGCCCGCCCGGACCGCACCCTCTTCCTCGGACTCGTCCTGGACGACGCGACCCGCGCCGTGACCGACGAGACGGTGCGCGGAATCCGCCGCCTCCGTTCGGTGAACGCGGGCGTGCTGCTCACCCTGCGGACCGTCGACGACGTCCCCGAGCGGCTGCACACCGCGCTGCTGGGGGCGGTCGGGTGCAGCATGGCGTTCGCCGGGGTCACCACCTGGGACGGGAAGCGCTTCTCGGAGGCGTGGGGCAAGGAATGGATGGAGACCCGCGAGGTCGCCCAGCACGCCGTCTTCGCCGACCAGAGCGTCACCCGCGCCCTGCACGCGCTGCGCAAACTGGTGACCGGCAAGGCGGTGACCCGCGACGCGGTGACCGTGCGCCGGGTCGAGCGGGAACGGTGGTCCGCCTCCGAGCTGGCCTACGCGGTGCCGGCCGGCCACGCGGTGGTCTCGCTGACGAACGTCGCGGGCGAGCACACCCCGCCGCTCCTGGTGGAGCTCGGCGGGTGAACCGCCCGGGTGGATGAGCCGAGCACCGGTGGGTGAGCCGGGCACGCGTGGGTGAGCCGGGCACCGCGAGCGGGTCGGCCGGGCGGCGTGGCGATTGTGCCGCCCTGGCAGAATCGGAGGTGGCCGTTCGTACAGGACGGCGCAGTGCGAAGCCGGCCGACCCGAGCCGGTTCTTGACGGTCCGGCCCGACTCGACCACTCGACCCCGAGGGTTTCGTTCCATGCCCCCCACGCTCGCTTCCCTCGTCCAGCACCCGGCCCTCAAGCTCCGCGTCCGCGCGGCGGCGGACCGGCTCGATACCCCGGTGCGCTGGGCCCACGCCAGTGAGCTCGCCGATCCCGTTCCGTACATGGACGGCGGTGAACTGCTGCTCGTGACCGCCGCCAACCTCGACGCCGGGAACCCGGAGGAGATGCGCCGCTACGTGCGGCGGCTGACCGCCGCCGGGGTCGCCGGACTGGGCTTCGCCGTGGGCGTCGTGCACGAAGCGGTCCCCGCGGCCCTCGTGGACGCGGCCGAGGAGGCGGGGATGCCGCTCCTGGAAGTGCCCCGGCCGACCCCGTTCATCGCCATCAGCAAGGCGGTCTCCGCCGCCATCGCGGCCGAGCAGTACCGCTCGGTCACCGCCGGGTTCGAGGCGCAGCGGGAGCTGACCAGGGCCGCGCTCGCCTCCGAAGGCCCCGTCCCGCTGCTGACCCGGCTCGCCGCGCACGTCGACGGCTGGGCCGCCCTGTACGACACCTCCGGCGCGGTCGTCGCGGTGGCGCCCGAGTGGGCCGCCCGCCGGGCCGCGCGACTCACCCCCGACGCGGCGCGGCTGCGGGAGCGGTCCGCGCCGTCGAGTGCCGTCGTGGGCTCCGCCGAGGACCGGGTCGAGCTCCAGACCCTGGGTACCGGCCGCCGGGCCCGGGGCGTCCTCGCCGTCGGTACGGGCGCCGCCCTGGGCACCGCCGAGCGGTACGCCGTCAACTCGGCCGTCGCCCTCCTCACCCTGACCACGGCCCGCTCGCGCGCGCTGTACGGCGCCGAGCAGCGCCTGGGCGCCGCGGTGCTGCGGATGCTGCTCTCCGGGGAGCCGGACCACGCGCGGGCCGTGGCGGGGGACCTCTGGGGCGGGCTGTTCGACGCCCCGTTCCGGCTGCTGATCGCGGAACCGGCGGCTTTGTCGGGTACGACCGGTACCGCCGTGGCGGAGACCCTCGCCGAGGCCCTGGACACGGCGGCCACCCGGTCCGGCGAACCGCTCCTCGCGGTCCCGGAGGGCGAGCGCCTCGTGGTGCTGGCCGTGGACGGGGGCGCGGCGGTGGCCGCCTGCACCGCGTACGCCGAGGCGCAGGAGGGCCGGCCGGCCCGGGACACGGGCGCGGAGGGGGCGCAGATCGTGGTGGGGCTCTCCGCCCCCGCCGGGCCGATAGCGGTCTCCGCCGCGTACAAGCAGGCCGAACAGGCGCTCTCGGTCGCCCGCCGCCGGGGCAGGGCCCTCGTGGAGCACGAGGAGCTGGCAGCCGGGTCGGTGCTCCCGCTCCTCGCGGACGACGCGGTACGCGCCTTCGCGGACGGCATGCTCCGCGCCCTGCGCGAGCACGACGCCAAGGGCCGGGGCGACCTGGTGGCGTCGCTGCGCGCCTGGCTCTCCCGGCACGGCCAGTGGGACGCGGCCGCCGCCGACCTCGGGGTGCACCGGCACACCCTGCGGTACCGGATGCGGCGGGTCGAGGAGATCCTCGGGCGCTCGCTCGACGATCCGGACGCCCGGATGGAGCTCTGGCTGGCCCTGAAGGCGACGTCCTCGCCGGCGGCGGAGGACTGAGCGAGGCGGCGGGCGGACCAGCTGGGGACAACGGCACGTCCGCCCGCCCCGCCTTCGACATTTCGGCGCCCCGCCGATGCCGCCTGCTCCACCACGGACAAGCCTCACGGGCCGGGCTCCGCCCTACGGTGGGCGGGTGGTGTCCGGCGGCACCGCGACGACGGGCAGCCGCCCCCACCATCCCGCACGTCACGCGACGGGCATCACACGCACCGAACGACCTCCGAAGGGCCGGACCTCCATGACTTCCACCCACGCCTTCTGGCTGGCCGGCCGCCAGGCCACCGGCGAGGACAGTTTCGCCGTCACCAACCCGTGGGACGGCCGGCTCGTCGGTACCGTCAGTGTGCCGACCGACGCGCAGATCGAGGAGGCCGTGGCCGCCGCGCACGCCGTCCGCGAGGAGTTCGCCGCGACCCCCGCGCACGTCCGGGTCGCCGCGCTCGACCACGTCGTACGCCGCCTCGTGGAGCGCACCGAGGAGATCGCCCGGCTGATCTCCGCCGAGAACGGCAAGCCGGTCAAGTGGGCCCGCGGCGAGGTCGGCCGTGCCGTCTCCGTCTTCCGGTTCGCCGCCGAGGAGGCCCGCCGGTACAACGGCGGCGACTCCCAGCGCCTGGACACCGACGCCGGCGGCACCGGACGCCTCGGCCTCACCCGCCGCTTCCCGCGCGGAACGGTCCTCGGCATCGCACCGTTCAACTTCCCGCTCAACCTGAGCGCCCACAAGGTGGCCCCGGCCATCGCCGTCGGCGCCCCGATCATCCTCAAGCCCGCCCCGGCCACCCCGATCTCCTCGCTGGTCCTCGGCGAGCTGCTGGCCGAGACCGACCTGCCGGCCGGTAGCTGGTCCGTGCTGACGGTCCCGAACGACCGGATGCCCGCCCTGGTCCAGGACGAGCGGCTGCCGGTGATCTCCTTCACCGGCTCCGGACCGGTCGGCTACTCGATCATGGAGTCGGTGCCGCGCAAGCACTGCACGCTGGAGCTCGGCGGCAACGGCGCGGCCGTGGTCCTCGGCGACTACGCCTCCGAGGAGGACCTGGACTGGGCCGCGAGCCGCATCGCGACCTTCTCCAACTACCAGGGCGGTCAGTCCTGCATCTCGGTGCAGCGGGTCATCGTGGACGCCTCGCTCCACGACCGCCTCGTCCCGAAGATCGTCGCGGCCACGGAGGCCCTGGTCACCGGCGACCCCGCCGACGACGCCACCGACGTGGGTCCGCTCGTCAGCGAGGACGCGGCCGAGCGCGTCGAGTCCTGGGTCGACGAGGCCGTCGCCGCGGGCGCCCGGCTCCTCACCGGCGGCAAGCGCGACGGCGCCACCTACGCGCCGACCGTCCTCGCCGCGGTCCCCGACTCGGTCACCCTCGCCCACGAGGAGGTCTTCGGACCGGTCCTGTCGATCCAGAGGGTGGACGGCGAGGCGGAGGCGTTCGCGGCCGTCAACTCCTCCAAGTACGGCCTCCAGGCGGGCGTCTTCACCCACGACCTGCAGACCGCCTTCCGCGCCCACCGCGCCCTGGAGGTCGGTGGCGTGATCATCGGCGACGTCCCCTCGTACCGCGCCGACCAGATGCCGTACGGCGGCGCCAAGCAGTCCGGCGTCGGCCGCGAGGGCGTCCGCTTCGCGATGGACGACTACACCTACGAGCGCGTCCTGGTGCTGACGGGCCTCGCCCTGTAGACGGTGGCCTGACGCTTCACCACGGCCGGGACCCCTGTGCGGGGCCCCGGCCGCCGGCGTTCTGGTCCCGGGGGTGCCTGTGCCCGGGGACCCGGTCACCCCGGGGCGCGGTCCTGGCCGTGACCCGGTCGGCCCGGCCTCCGGCACGTCGGCGTACACGGCGCGCGGCGCCCGCCCCTGCGGTGGTCAAGGTAGGGCGAATAGGGTAGATACGGACGTGTGCCACCGGCCGCAACCCCGCGGGCGCGGAGCCGGTCACCCGCCGTCAGGCCGTCCCCCGATCCGCCCCGCGGAGAGGTGAGCCCCCATGTCCGCACCGCAGGTCCCGCAGGACCTTCCCGAACGCCCCGACGCGGCCGGCACGGCCAGAGCCTCCGCCGCATCCCTCCCACGTGCGCCGCAGGAGCGGGTGACCGAACGCGAGGCGCGCCGGGTCGCCGAGGACGCGCGCGAGCAGGACTGGCACCGGCCCAGCTTCGCCAAGGAGCTCTTCCTCGGACGGCTCCGCCTCGACCTGATCCACCCGCACCCGCTGCTCGCGGGCGAGGACGTCCGGCGGGGCGAGGAGTTCCTCGCCCGGCTGCGCGCGTTCTGCCTCGCCCACGTCGACGGCGCCCTCATCGAACGCGAGGCGCGCATCCCCGACGAGGTGATCGCCGGACTGAAGGAGCTCGGCGCGCTCGGCATGAAGATCGACCCGAAGTACGGCGGCCTCGGCCTCACCCAGGTCTACTACAACCGGGCCCTCGCCCTGGCCGGCTCGGCCAGCCCCGCGATCGGCGCGCTGCTCTCGGCCCATCAGTCGATCGGCGTACCGCAGCCGCTGAAGATGTTCGGCACCCAGGAGCAGAAGGACACCTTCCTGCCCCGGCTCGCCCGTACCGCCATCTCCGCCTTCCTGCTCACCGAACCCGACGTCGGCTCCGATCCCGCCCGGCTCGCCACCACCGCCGTACCGGACGGCGACGACTACGTCCTCGACGGTGTGAAGCTCTGGACCACCAACGGGGTCGTCGCCGACCTGCTGGTCGTCATGGCCCGGGTGCCCGAGGGGCCGGACCACGCGGGCGGCATCACGGCGTTCGTGGTGGAGGCCGACTCGCCGGGCATCACCGTGGAACACCGCAACGCCTTCATGGGGCTGCGCGGGATCGAGAACGGCGTCACCCGCTTCCACGGGGTGCGGGTGCCCGCCGCCCACCGCATCGGCCCCGAGGGCGCCGGGCTCAAGATCGCGCTCACCACGCTCAACACCGGCCGGCTCTCGCTGCCGGCCATGTGCGTCGGTGTCGGCAAATGGTCCCTGAAGATCGCCCGGGAATGGTCGGCCGTCCGCGAGCAGTGGGGCAGGCCCGTCGCCCGGCACGAAGCGGTCGGCGCGAAGATCTCGTTCATCGCCGCCACCACCTTCGCGCTGGAGGCGGTGGTCGACCTCGCCTCCCAGATGGCCGACGAGGACCGCAACGACATCCGGATCGAGGCCGCGCTCGCCAAGCTGTACGGCTCCGAGATGGGCTGGCGGATCGCCGACGAACTGGTGCAGATCCGCGGCGGACGCGGGTTCGAGACCGCCGACTCGCTCGCCGCCCGCGGCGAACGGGCCGTTCCGGCCGAACAGATGCTCCGCGACATGCGGATCAACCGGATCTTCGAGGGATCGACCGAGATCATGCATCTGCTGATCGCCCGTGAGGCGGTCGACGCCCACCTCAAGGTGGCCGGCGACCTCATCGACCCGGAGAAGCCGCTCGCCGACAAGGCCAGGGCGGGCGCGGCGGCGGCCGGCTTCTACGCCCGCTGGCTGCCGAAACTGGTCGCCGGACCCGGCCAGCTGCCCAGCTCGTACGCTGAGTTCCGGCCCGCCGGACACCCCGACCTCTCCCGCCACCTGCGGTACGCGGAACGCGCCGCCCGCAGGCTGGCCCGCTCCACCTTCTACGCGATGTCGCGCTGGCAGGGGCGGATGGAGACCAAACAGGGGTTCCTGGGCCGGACCGTCGACATCGGCGCCGAACTCTTCGCGATGAGCGCCGCCTGCGTCCGCGCCGAACTCCTGCGCGGCCAGGGCGAGCACGGCCGCGAGGCGTACCAGCTCGCGGACGCCTTCTGCCGACAGGCCACACTCAGGACGGAGGAACTCTTCGGACGCCTCTGGGCCAACACCGACGACCTGGACCGGCGCGTGGTCGACCGGGTCCTCGCGGGCGCGTACACCTGGCTGGAAGAGGGGGTCATCGACCCCAGTGGGGACGGCCCCTGGATCGCGGACGCCACCCCCGGCCCGGCCCGGGGCGAGAACGCCCGCCGCCCCTACCGCTGATCCCGGGGCCCGTCGCCCCTACCGCTGAGGCCTGCGGTTTCGCGGGGCGGCGCGTCCACCCGCTGGACGCGCCCCGCCCAACTCCCGGCGGACACGGCAAAATGACCCGCCGTGACCGTCATCCAGATTCCCGGCTCCAAGTCCGTCACCGCCCGCGCCCTGTTCCTCGCCGCGGCCGCGGACGGCACCACCACCCTCCTCCACCCGCTCCGGTCGGACGACACCGAGGGGTTCACCGAGGGCCTCACCCGCCTCGGCTACGCGGTGACGAAGGAGCCGGACCGCTGGCACATCGAGGGCCGCCCGTCCGGTCCCGGTGTCACCGACGCCGACGTCTTCTGCCGCGACGGCGCGACCACGGCCCGCTTCCTGCCCACCCTCGTCTCCGCCGCGCCCTCCGGCACGTACCGCTTCGACGCCTCCGCGCAGATGCGGCGCCGCCCGCTCGCCCCGCTCAGCCGGGCGCTGCGCGCCCTCGGCGTCGACCTGCGCCACGACGAGGCGGACGGCCACCACCCGCTGCGGGTGCACGCCGCCGGCATCGAGGGCGGCCGGATCACCCTGGACGCGGGGGAGTCCTCGCAGTACCTCACCGCCCTGCTGATGCTCGGCCCGCTGACGGCCGACGGCTTGACGATCGACGTGACCGAACTGGTCTCGGCGCCGTACATCGAGATCACGCTGGCGATGATGCGGGACTTCGGGGCCGACGTCGCCCGCGAGGGGAACACCTTCACCGTGCCGGCCGGCGGCTACCGCGCCACCACGTACGCCGTCGAGCCGGACGCCTCCACCGCCGGCTACTTCTTCGCCGCCGCCGCCCTCACCGGCGGCGAGGTCACCGTCCCCGGCCTCGGCACCGGCGCCCTCCAGGGCGATCTCCGCTTCGTCGACGTACTGCGGCGGATGGGTGCCGAGGTGACGATCACCGAGGACGCCACCACGGTCCGCTCGGACGGAACCCTGCGCGGCATCACCGTCAACATGCGCGACATCTCCGACACCATGCCGACGCTCGCCGCCCTCGCCCCGTACGCCGACGGGCCGGTCCGGATCGAGGACGTGGCCAACACCCGGGTCAAGGAGTGCGACCGGCTGGAGGCGTGTGCCGAGAACCTCCGCGCCATGGGCATCACCGTGCACACCGGACCCGACTGGATCGAGATCCACCCCGGGACCCCGCGCCCCGTCGACATCACCACCCACGGCGACCACCGCATCGTCATGTCCTTCGCCGTCGCCGCGCTGCGCAACCCCGGTACGACGTACGACGACCCGGGTTGCGTACGCAAGACCTTCCCGGACTTCCACCAGGTCTTCGCGGAGTTCTCCAAGGGCCTGCCGGCCCTGGAGAAGTAGGGCGGGAGGCCGTACGGCGGGCACCGTCCGGCATCCGGGGGAAGGAGCCACCGGGACGCCCTGTCCTCGCGCACAGCGGGAGCGGCAACAATGGGGGCATGACCGACAGCCCTGCCCCCCTCGCCGATCCGCATCTCGTCCACGACGCGACGGAAGGCCGCCGGGACCTCGTGATCCTCGGCTCCACCGGGTCCATCGGGACCCAGGCCATCGACCTGGTGCTGCGCAACCCCGACCGTTTCCGGGTCACCGCGCTCTCGGCGGCGGGCGGGCGGGTCGCCCTGCTCGCCGCCCAGGCACGCCGGCTCGGGGTGGACACGGTCGCCGTCGCCGCCGAGGACGCCGTACCCGCCCTGCGCGAGGCGCTGCGCGCGGAGTACGGCGCGGGGGAGCCGCTCCCCGAGATCCTGGCCGGCCCCGACGCCGCGGCCACCCTCGCCGCGAGCCCGTGCCACACCGTGCTCAACGGCATCACCGGCTCCATCGGCCTCGCGCCGACGCTGGCCGCACTGAAGGCGGGCCGCACCCTGGCCCTGGCCAACAAGGAGTCGCTCATCGTCGGCGGCCCCCTGGTCAAGGCGCTGGCCTCGCCCGGCCAGATCATCCCGGTCGACTCCGAGCACGCCGCGCTCTTCCAGGCGATCGCCGCCGGCACCCGCGCCGACGTGGCGAAGCTCGTCGTCACCGCCTCCGGCGGACCGTTCCGCGGACGTACGCGCAGCGAACTGGCCCACGTCACCCGGGAGCAGGCGCTCGACCACCCCACCTGGGCCATGGGCCCGGTCATCACGGTCAACTCCGCGACCCTCGTCAACAAGGGGCTGGAGGTCATCGAGGCGCACCTCCTCTACGACATCCCGTTCGAGCGCATCGAGGTGGTCGTCCACCCGCAGTCGTACGTGCACTCCATGGTCGAGTTCACCGACGGCTCCACGCTCGCCCAGGCCACCCCGCCCGACATGCGGGGGCCCATCGCCGTCGGGCTCGGCTGGCCGCAGCGCGTCCCGGACGCCGCCCCGGCCTTCGACTGGACCAAGGCCTCCACCTGGGAGTTCTTCCCGCTGGACACCGAGGCGTTCCCCTCCGTCGGGCTCGCCCGGCACGTGGGCGCCCTGGGTGGGACCGCGCCGGCGGTCTTCAACGCGGCGAACGAGGAGTGCGTCGACGCGTTCCTGTCCGGCGCGCTCCCCTTCAACGGCATCATGGACACCGTCACCGCGGTGGTGGCCGAGCACGGCACCCCCGCTCCGGGAACTTCACTGACGGTCGCGGACGTCCTGGAAGCGGAGACCTGGGCGCGCGCCCGGGCCCGTGAACTCTCGGCGAAGTCGACGGCGGAGGCGCACGCATGAGTCTGAGCACGATCCTGCTGACGGTCCTGGGGATCGCCGTCTTCGTCGTGGGGCTGCTGTTCTCGATCGCCTGGCACGAGCTCGGCCACCTCTCCACGGCCAAGCTCTTCGGCATCCGGGTCCCGCAGTACATGGTCGGCTTCGGCCCCACCATCTGGTCGCGCAAGAAGGGCGACACCGAGTACGGCTTCAAGGCCATCCCGGCCGGCGGCTACATCCGGATGATCGGCATGTTCCCGCCCGGGCCGGACGGCAGGATCGAGGCGCGCTCCACCTCGCCCTGGCGCAGCATGATCGAGGACGCCAGATCCGCCGCCTTCGAGGAGCTCGAACCCGGCGACGAGAGCCGCCTCTTCTACACGCGCAAGCCGTGGAAGCGCGTGATCGTGATGTTCGCCGGACCGTTCATGAACCTGGTCCTGGCCGTCGCGATCTTCCTCGGCGTCGCCATGACCTTCGGCTTCCAGACCAACACCACCGAGGTGGCGGGGGTCCAGAAGTGCGTCATCGAGCAGAGCGAGAAGCGCGAGAAGTGCGCCCCCGGCGACCCGGTCTCCCCGGCGCTCGCCGCCGGGCTGCACGAGGGCGACAAGATCGTCGCCTTCGACGGCGCGAAGGTCGACGACTGGGACAAGCTCTCCGACCTCATCCGGCAGACCATCGGCCCCGCCGACATCACCGTCCAGCGGGGCGGCCAGGAGGTCACCCTCCACGCCGTCCTGGCGAAGAACACCGTGGTGAAGAAGGACGACAAGGGCGAGGCGGTCGCGGGCAAGTGGGAGGAGGCGGGCTACCTCGGCTTCGCCGCCCGCAGCGAGATCGTGCCGCTCTCCTTCGGCGACTCCGTCGTGCGGATGGGCGACATGATCGAGAACGGCGTCGACTCGATCATCGCCCTGCCCTCCAAGATCCCCGGCCTGTGGAACGCCGCCTTCGACGGCGGCGAGCGCGCCGACGACTCCCCGGTGGGTGTGGTCGGAGCCGCCCGGATCGGCGGCGAGGTCATGACCCTCGACGTCCCCGCGCAGAACCAGATCGCGATGATGCTGTTCCTGCTGGCCGGCTTCAACCTCTCGCTCTTCCTCTTCAACATGCTGCCGCTGCTGCCCCTGGACGGCGGCCACATCGCGGGCGCCCTCTGGGAGGCGCTGCGCCGCAATCTGGCCAAGGTCTTCAAGCGGCCGGACCCGGGCCCGTTCGACGTGGCGAAGCTCATGCCCGTCGCCTACGTGGTGGCCGGAATCTTCATCTGCTTCACGCTCCTGGTGCTGGTCGCCGACATCGTGAACCCGGTCAAGATCACCTGACCCCGGCCCCAGCCGCACCAGGAGTACCGGCCGGGCGCACGCGTGGCGCCCGGCCGTACCGCCGACGGGCGCCGGTCGGTGTTTTGACCCGGGGGATGCGCTCGTCCGACATCCCGTGCCGTAACCTCGAAAGCTGTAGCCCGCCGATTTCCGGGCCTCGATCCACACCTTGGGGATGCTCAGCGCATGACTGCGATTTCTCTCGGAATGCCGTCCGTTCCGACCAAGCTCGCCGACCGACGCGTCAGCCGCCAGATCCAGGTCGGATCGGTGGCCGTCGGCGGGGACGCGCCCGTCTCCGTGCAGTCGATGACGACGACGCGTACCTCGGACATCGGCGCGACGCTGCAGCAGATCGCCGAGCTGACCGCGTCCGGCTGCCAGATCGTGCGGGTCGCGTGCCCGACGCAGGACGACGCCGACGCCCTGGCCACCATCGCCAGGAAGTCGCAGATCCCGGTCATCGCCGACATCCACTTCCAGCCCAAGTACGTCTTCGCCGCCATCGACGCCGGCTGCGCCGCGGTCCGGGTGAACCCGGGCAACATCAAGCAGTTCGACGACAAGGTCAAGGAGATCGCGAAGGCGGCGGGCGCGGCCGGCACCCCGATCCGGATCGGCGTGAACGCCGGTTCCCTCGATGCCCGGCTGCTGAAGAAGTACGGCAAGGCCACCCCCGAGGCCCTCGTGGAGTCCGCCCTCTGGGAGGCGTCCCTCTTCGAGGAGCACGGCTTCAGGGACATCAAGATCTCGGTCAAGCACAACGACCCGGTCGTCATGGTCAACGCCTACCGTCAGCTGGCCGCCGCGTGCGACTACCCGCTGCACCTCGGCGTCACCGAGGCCGGTCCGGCGTTCCAGGGCACCATCAAGTCCGCCGTCGCCTTCGGCGCGCTGCTCTCCGAGGGCATCGGCGACACCATCCGCGTCTCCCTCTCGGCCCCGCCGGCCGAGGAGGTCAAGGTGGGCCTCCAGATCCTGGAGTCCCTCAACCTCAAGCAGCGCCGCCTGGAGATCGTCTCCTGCCCGTCCTGCGGCCGCGCCCAGGTCGATGTGTACAAGCTCGCGGACCAGGTCAGCGCCGGCCTCGAAGGCATGGAGGTGCCGCTGCGCGTCGCCGTCATGGGCTGCGTCGTGAACGGCCCGGGCGAGGCCCGCGAGGCCGACCTCGGTGTCGCCTCCGGCAACGGCAAGGGCCAGATCTTCGTGAAGGGCGAGATCATCAAGACCGTCCCCGAGTCGAAGATCGTCGAGACCCTCATCGAGGAGGCGCTGAAGATCGCCGAGCAGATGGAGAAGGACGGCATCGCCTCGGGCGAGCCGCAGGTCGCCGTCAGCTGACGACCGGACCGCGCCGGGGCCGACCCGGTACACCCGCTTCCGCGCCCCGCCAGGACGACACCGTCCGGGCGGGGCGCGGCGGCGTTCCCGTGGCCGACTCCGTGCGGGTGCACTGCCCGTCCTGTGGATGCGGGGGGCGCCCCACAGCCTTGTTGGGTACAGTGCGGAAATCAGCAGACCGTATGGTGAGGCCCCCTCGTGTTGACGCACACCACCACCCGGGTCCTCGAACCCAGTGACCTCGGCGCCGCTCTGGCCATTCTGGAGAGCGACCCCGTGGCCAACGCCTTCGTGACCTCCCGTGTCCAGATCGCCGGGCTCGACCCGTGGCGGCTCGGCGGGGAGATGTGGGGCTGGTACGCGGACGGGATGCTCCGCTCGCTCTGCTACTCCGGTGCCAACCTCGTCCCCATCTGCGCGGGACCCGAGGCCGTACGCGCCTTCGCGGACCGGGCCCGCAGGGCAGGGCGCCGCTGCTCCTCCATCGTCGGGCCCGTCGAATCCACCGCCCTGCTGTGGCGCCTGCTCGAACCCGGCTGGGGGCCCGCCCGCGAGGTCCGCGCCAACCAGCCGCTGATGGTCACCGACCGCCCCTCCACCACCGTGGACCCCGACCCGTACGTCCGCCGTATCCGCAAGGACGAGATGGACGTGATCCTGCCCGCCTGCGTGGCGATGTTCACCGAGGAGGTCGGGGTCTCCCCGCTCGCCGGCGACGGCGGACTGCTCTACCAGGCGCGGGTCGCCGAACTCATCGGCGCGGGCCGCTCCTTCGCCCGCATCGACGACGGCAAGGTGGTCTTCAAGGCCGAGATCGGTGCCGCGACCGACCGGGCCTGCCAGATCCAGGGGGTCTGGGTCGCCCCGGAGTTCCGCGGCCGCCGCCTCTCCGAGACGGGGATGTCCGCCGTGCTCAACCACGCGCTGGCCGACGTGGCCCCGCTGGTCAGCCTGTACGTCAACGACTTCAACACCGCGGCCCGCAAGGCGTACCGCCGGGTCGGCTTCCGGGAGACCGGCGCCTTCATGAGCGTCCTGTTCTGACGGGCGCCCGGGGCCTCTCGTCGTCCGGTTCCGACGGGCCGCCCCGGGGCCCTCGTCCCCACGGGCCACGCGGTACGGCCTCGGCGTGCGCCGGCCGGGCCGGGCGGCCCCGCGCCCGAGCGGCTCCCGGCCCCGGGGGCCCGGCCCGGGTGGGTGTCGCCAAGTCGACTTATAGTCGGCAGGGGGACCGCTGAGGGCCGCGGGACCGGCACGTCCGGGACGCCGCCACCCTCCGACGCGAATGAGCCCGCCGATGACCGAGACCGCGCCCCCCGCCGACGACCACGCCGCCCCACTCGTCACCGCCGTCGCCCCGGCGGGAGCGGACGCCCGTACGGCCTGGGAGGCCTGGCGCGAGGAGCGTCGTGCCTCCGTCACCGCCCCCACCGGCAACCTCGCCCTGGTGGAGACCCGCCCACTGGCCCGTGGGGAGGTGCCCGACCCCGTCGCGGCCGGGGCGGGTCTGCCCGAGAGCGTCACGGTGACGGTCGTCGAGCGGACCGAACCGGTCAGCGGGGCCCCCGAACACTTCCTCCGCTTCTGGGACGCCGAGGCCCCCGCGATCCATTCCTTCGAGCGGATCGACACCTTCCCGTACGACCCGGCCTGGGTGCTCGACGCCGCCTACACCCCCGTCGAAGGCGCCCGCAAGGTCGCGTTCGAGCACATCCGCGACAACGGCGGCACCCGCGACCTGGTCGTCCCCGGGGACATCACCCTCACCGTGGACGGCGCCCCGTACACCCTGAGCGCCTTCGACGACGACGGCACCCTGCTGCTGGTCTTCGGCGACCCCACCAACGGCGACTCCACCTACGGAGCCGGACGCTTCCTCTTCGTCCCGCACGAGACCGGAAGCGACCGGGTCACCCTCGACTTCAACCGTGCCTTCGTACCGCCCTGCGGCTTCTCCGACCAGTACAACTGCCCCATGCCGCCCCGGCAGAACCGCCTCCACCTGCCCGTCACGGCCGGCGAGAAGCTCCCCGTCACCAAGGAGCCCGGCACCCCGGCGCACTGATACCCCGGCCGGAGTAGTCTCCCGTGCCATGCCGCACTTTCCCGGAGACCTCAGCGAACCACCCCTGATCGGGCCGCTCGACCTCGCGTCCCGCGTGGACGAGGCGCTCCAGGTGCAGGCCCTCGCCTTCGGACTCGGCCCCGGCGAGGTCGCCGTGCGCCGCCAGATCGTGCTGCGCCACCTCACCCTCCCCGGCGCCCGCGCGCTGGGCGCCACCGCCCCCTCGGGACGGCTGCTCGGCTTCGTCTACGGGCTGCCCAACGACCGCGCCCACTGGTGGTCGGGGGTGGTCGAGCCCTACCTGCGCGCCGCCGGTACCGAGGAGTGGCTCGACGACTCCTTCGTCATCACCGAACTCCACGTCCACCCCGACTTCCAGCAGCACGGCATCGGCCGGGCGCTCATCACCGGGCTGACCGACTCCGCCACCGAGCCGCGCTCCATCCTCTCGGCCATCGACACCGACAGCCCGGCCCGCGGCCTCTACCGCGCCCTCGGCTACCGCGATCTCGCCCGCCGGGTCGACTTCCCCAGCGCTCCGCAGCCGTACGCGGTGATGGGAGCCCCGCTTCCCCTGCGCCGCGCTGTCTGAACCGCGGAATCTGAACGGATTTCCGCCCGCGCGGGCGACCCGGCTAATCTCGGCCCCATCACCTTCGGGGGTCCGGGGGCGTCCCCCCGGAAGACACAGTCGAGCAGGAGTTCATCATGGCCCAGGTCCAGCGCATGTCCCGATTGATGATCAAGACACTGCGCGACGACCCGGCGGACGCCGAGACGCTCAACCACAAGCTGCTCGTCCGGGCCGGTTACGTCCGCCGCACCGCCGCCGGTATCTGGTCCTGGCTGCCGCTGGGCAAGAAGGTCCTGGAGAACATCACCCGCGTCGTCCGCGAGGAGATGGACGCCATCGGCGGCCAGGAGGTGCTGCTTCCCGCGCTGCTGCCCAAGGAGGCGTACGAGGCGAGCGGCCGGTACGACGAATACGGCGACCTGCTCTTCCGCCTCAAGGACCGCAAGGGCGCCGACTACCTCCTCGGCCCCACCCACGAGGAGATCTTCACCCAGGTCGTCAAGGACATGTGCTCGTCCTACAAGGACCTGCCCGTGATCCTCTACCAGATCCAGACCAAGTACCGCGACGAGGCCCGTCCCCGCGCCGGCGTGCTGCGAGGCCGCGAGTTCCAGATGAAGGACTCGTACTCCTTCGACACCACGGACGAGGGCCTGGCCGAGGCGTACCAGCTGCACCGCGCCGCGTACATCCGGATCTTCGAGCGCCTCGGCCTCGACCACCGCATCGTCTCCGCCGTCTCCGGCGCCATGGGCGGGTCCGCCTCCGAGGAGTTCCTCGCCCCGGCGCCCGCAGGCGAGGACACCTTCGTCGACTGCCCGAACTGCGACTACGCCGCCAACACCGAGGCCGTGACCTTCAAGGCCACCGCCGTCGACGGTTCGGCGCACGGCCCGGTCGAGGAGCTGGACACCCCCGACACCCCGACCATCGAGACCCTCGCCGCCCACCTCGGCGTCCCGGCCTCCGCCACCCTGAAGAACCTCCTGGTCAAGGTGGACGGAGAGATCGTCGCCGTCGGCGTTCCCGGGGACCGCGAGGTCGACCTCGGCAAGCTCGGCGAGCACCTCGCCCCTGCCGTGGTCGAGCTCGTCACCGCCGAGGACTTCGTCGGCCGCCCCGACCTGGTGCGTGGCTACGTCGGCCCGCAGGGCCTGGAGAAGGTCCGCTACATCGCCGACCCCCGCGTCGCCGCGGGCACCTCCTGGATCACCGGCGCCAACAAGGAGGGCAAGCACGCGAAGAACGTCGTCGCGGGCCGCGACTTCGAGGTGGACGACCACCTCGACGTGGTCGTCGTCGAGGCGGGCGACCCCTGCCCGAAGTGCGGCACCGGCCTCCAGGTGGACCGCGCCATCGAGATCGGCCACATCTTCCAGCTCGGCCGCAAGTACGCCGACATCTTCTCCCTCGACGTCCTCGGCCAGCAGGGCAAGCCGGTCCGCGTCACGATGGGCTCCTACGGCATCGGCGTCTCCCGCGCGGTGGCCGCCCTCGCCGAGCAGACCGCCGACGACAAGGGCCTGTGCTGGCCCCGCGAGATCGCCCCGGCCGACGTGCACGTCGTCGCCGCGGGCAAGGCGCTCCAGACCGAGCTGGCGCTCGACGTCTCCGAGAAGCTGAAGGCCGCGGGTGCCCGGGTGCTGGTCGACGACCGCGCCGGTGTCTCCCCGGGCGTGAAGTTCACCGACGCCGAGCTGATCGGCGTGCCGACCATCCTCGTCGCCGGCCGCCGCTCCGCCGAAGGCGTGGTCGAGCTCAAGGACCGCCGCACCGGCGAGCGCGAGGAGCTCACCGTCGACGAGGCGATCGCCCGTATCGCCGCCGACCTGGGCTGATCCTCCCGCACCGCCCGTACGACTCGACCCCCGCGCACCGACGAGGTGCGCGGGGGTCGAGTCGTACGGGCGGTGCGGCGAGTGGCCTCAGAGCCACCCGGCGAACTCCAGCGACAGCTCGCCCGTCTGCCGCCGTCCCTCGGCCAGCGCCCGGGTGCCCGACTCCACCGCCCGGAACAGGGTCCAGCCGTGCAGCCGCTCCTGGCCGACCTCCAGCGAGTCCGCCAGCTTGCGCACCCGGCGCCGGGCCGTCGCAGGCCCGCCCGGCGAGGCGATCAGGTCCTCCACGCGGTCGCGCACCAGCCGCGCCAGGTCGTAGGCGCGCTCGCCCACCAGCGGTTCGGGCCCGACGGTGAGCCAGGGCGCCCGCTCGCCGGACAGCACCTTGCTCTGGCGGAAGTTGCCGTGCAGCAGCAGCGCCTCGGTGGGGTCCGCGACCAGCTCCTCGCGGACCGCCAGCGCCGCCTCCACCAGGGGCGCCAGCTCCGGGTCCCCGGCGGCGAACGCGCGCATCGCGCCGGTCCGCCGCCCGGTCCGCTCCGCGACCGTCTCGAACGCGTGGTCCCGGGGCGGCTCCACCCAGAGCCTGCGCACCGTGCCCGCCGCCTCCAGCAGCGCCTTGGCCTCCGGCAGCGAACGCAGCGACACCTCCGGGTGCAGGCGCTCCAGCAGCATCCCGCCGCCGGGCGTCACGGCGGCGGCCGGCTCCAGGAGACGTACCGAGCCCCAGCCGTTCCAGTGGGCCAGCGCGGCCCGCTCGGCGTCCGGCGCCGCCCCGGGCGGGGCGATCTTCAGCGCGGCCGGGGTGCCGTCCGCCCGGCGTACCAGCAGGACCACGCTGGTACGCCCGCCGGGGGCGGCCACCCGGTCGACGGTCAGGGCCCGGCCGCCGGCGGAGAGCTCCGCCTCCACGAGCGGGCCGAGCGAGCCCAGCCAGGCGTCGGCCGCGGCCTTCCCGTACTGCTCGTCCAGCGCTCGCGCCAGACGCTGCGGCGGTTCGAAACCCATACCTGCCTTGTACCTTTCCGAGGCCGGTTCAGTGACCCGATTCAGTGCGTCCCGGCGGCGCCGGCGGCCTCCAGGGGAGAGGGGGACGCGGTCCCCGCCCGGCCGGCCCGCTCCGCGAGCCCCGGAAAGGCTACGCCGGAGCCCCGCCAGCGGGCCGCGCGCACGGCGGCCTCCCGCAGCGCGAGCGCCGCGTCCCGCCGGTCCGCGCCCTCCGTGGCCCGTACGAGGTCGGCGCAGGCACCCGCGACGCCGTCCTCCAGGGCGGCTGCCAGCCGCAGCGCCGCCGCACCGTCGTGGACCGCGAACGGCAGAGCGTACGCGGCGTCCGCCACCACCGGGACACCGCCCAGGTCCCGCACCGCCCGGGCCAGCGCGTCCCGGCGGGCCCGGTGCGCGTGGTAGGCGCTCGTCGCCTCGGAGCGGCGACCGCCGGAGGTCCGCGCCCCGACCACGCCGTAGCCGTAGACGGCCGCGTGCTCGGCCGCCAGGGCGGCCTGAGCCGCCGTCAGTGCCTGGGCCGTCATGACGCCGGGGCCTCCTTGGCCAGTTCGGTGAGCAGGTACGCGTGCACGCCGCACGCGGCGGCGACCGACGCCAGCAGCCGGGACAGCTCCGGTTCCGCCTCCAGCAGTGACGCGCTGTGGGTGTCGCCCGCCCGCCGGGCCTCGGCCGCGAGCTCCTTCAGGGCGGTGCGCGCGTCACCGGCCGGGGGCGCCGACGCGGAGGGGCCGGTGGTGCTCTCGACCGCCTCGGTCGTGGGGGTGGGGCTCGCGGAGCCCGTCGGGGCCGGGCTCCTCGGGGCCGTGGCCGACGGGCGGGGCGAGGCCGTCGCGGTGCCTTCGGCGAGGGCCTCGGCGTGCTGCCGTACTTCGGCCCGCAGCGGAGCCAGCCCTGCTTCCGTCGCCGGATGATCGGCGGCGACCCGGTCGTACCGGTCGAGCAGCGCGGCGCTGGTCCGCGCGGCGGTCGTCCGCAGTCTCTGCTCGGGGCTCGTCCGGGCGGCTCGGCCCGTCCCGGTCCGCTCCGCCGCGGGACGTTCCCCGCCGTCGCAGCCCGCCAGTACCGTTCCCGCCACGAGCGCTCCGGCGGCGGTGAAAGCCCCCCTGCGCGTCGTCCCCGTGGGCCGCACTTTTCTCCTTCGGGCTTGAACAAGTCCTGACAGGATCTGTCCTGAAGTGATCACCGCTGGCGAGCGTACCCGCGTGCGGGCGGCCCGAGGACGGCAACACCCCCCGCGACCGGATACCCTTTGTCCTGACGCACGACGATCCCCACAACAGCAGACGCGGCCGAGGAGTCACCCGGATGAGCACCAACCAGAGCGAGAGGCTGCGCGGGCTGCTCGAACCGCTCGTCGCCGCCGTACAGCTCGACCTCGAGGAGATCGAGGTTTCCCGGGCCGGCCGCCGCCGCGTGCTGCGGATCGTCGTCGATTCGGACGACGGCGTCGAACTCGACACCTGCGCGGAGCTCAGCCGCTCCCTCTCCGAGAAGCTCGACGAGACCGACGCGATGGGCGAGGACGAGTACGTCCTGGAAGTGAGCTCGCCGGGCGCCGACCGCCCGTTGACCGAGCACCGCCACTACGTTCGCGCCACCGGTCGGCTGGTCAAGTTCAAGCTGACCGCCGAGGCGGGCGCCGACGAACTGGTCGCCCGCGTGCTGGAGGTCGACGACGAGGGCCTCGATCTGGAGGTCCCGGGCGTCAAGGGCCGTAAGCCCACCTCGCGCCGGATCGCCTTCGCCGAGATCGACAAGGCGCGCGTGGAGATCGAATTCAACCGCAAGGACAAGAAGGAAGAGGAGGCGTAGCCGTGGACATCGATGTGAAGCTTCTGAGGGGCTTGGCGCAGGACAAGGGAATCCCGTTCGACGTGCTCGTCGGGGCGATCGAGTCGGCCCTCCTCATCGCGTACCACCGCACGGACGGCAGCTTCCGCCGGGCGCGCGTGGAGCTGGACCGCAACGGCCACGTCACCGTCTGGGCGACGGAGGACCCGGCCGACCTGGAAGAAGGCCAGGAGGCCAAGGAGTTCGACGACACCCCGTCCGGCTTCGGCCGCATCGCGGCGACCACCGCCAAGCAGGTCATCCTGCAGCGGCTGCGCGACGCCGAGGACGACCGGACCTTCGGCGAGTACGCCGGGCACGAGGGTGACGTCGTCACCGGTGTGGTCCAGCAGGGCAAGGACCCGCGCAACGTCCTCGTCGACATCGGCAAGCTCGAAGCCATCCTGCCGGTGCAGGAGCAGGTGCCGGGCGAGGAGTACACCCACGGCCTGCGGCTGCGCACCTACGTCGTCCGGGTGGCCAAGGGGGTCCGCGGCCCGTCCGTGACGCTGTCGCGCACCCACCCCAACCTGGTGAAGAAGCTCTTCGCGCTGGAGGTCCCGGAGATCGCCGACGGTTCCGTCGAGATCTGCGCCATCGCCCGCGAGGCCGGCCACCGCACCAAGATCGCGGTCCGCTCCACCCGTTCCGGGCTCAACCCCAAGGGTGCCTGCATCGGCCCGATGGGCGGCCGTGTCCGCAACGTCATGGCGGAACTGCACGGCGAGAAGATCGACATCGTGGACTGGTCCGACGACCCGGCCGAGATGGTCGCCAACGCGTTGTCCCCCGCACGGGTGAGCAAGGTCGAGATCGTTGACCTCGGTGCCCGATCCGCCCGGGTGACCGTGCCCGACTACCAGCTCTCGCTGGCGATCGGCAAGGAGGGGCAGAACGCCCGTCTGGCCGCACGCCTCACCGGCTGGCGCATCGACATCCGCCCGGACACCGAGACCGACGAGGAGCGCGACGTCGCCGACCGCGAGCGGGCCGAGCGGGCCCGGGAGCGCTCGGAGCGCGGCTGACCCGACGTGCGGTCGCCGGCCTCCGGGACCCCGCTCCGGCGGGATGGACCGGGGGTCGCGCCGTCCGTGCGACGTGCTGCCGGAGCGGTGCGTACGGCGTACCGCGGGGCGGGCAGGCGCCTGGGGAAACCGGGGCGTCAGGAATAGATCGACGCGGGAACCCGCTGGAGATCACAACAACATCCGTTCGATTTTTGCCCCAAAGGGGTGAGGTCGGCGCGGGGAGGTAGACTTAGCGTGTCTGGCCGGACGCAAGCCCGCGCTTGTCCCGAACGCACCTGTGTGGGATGCCGGGAGCGAGCGGCCAAGACCGAGTTGCTGCGCATCGTGGTGGACGAGGGCGCTTGTGCGCCTGATCCACGCGGTACGCTGCCCGGCCGGGGCGCGTATGTGCACCCGGCATCTGTCTGTCTCGACCTGGCGGTCCGCCGCCGGGCGTTCCTCCGGGCCTTCAAGGCCAAGGGGCCGTTCGACACCACCGCGTTGCAGCGGTTCGTCGAGCGGGTGGCACCGCAAGAAAAGTGAACGGCACGGGTCCCCGTGCGGTCAGGTACCTCGCGAGTTGGAAGTAGGTCGAGATTGCGATGAGCACTCGATGAGTACGCGATGAGTACGCCCATGAAGTAGCGACGGTCCGGCGGTAACCCGGACCTAAAAGGAGCGAAGTGGCTAAGGTCCGGGTATACGAACTCGCCAAGGAGTTCGGCGTAGAGAGCAAGGTCGTCATGGCCAAGCTCCAAGAACTCGGTGAGTTCGTCCGTTCGGCGTCCTCGACGATCGAGGCGCCGGTTGTACGCAAGTTGACCGATGCACTGCAGGGGCCCGGCGGCAACGCCGGCAAGTCCGCTGCCAAGCCGGGAGCGCCTCGCAAGGCTGCCCCCGCCAAGCCCGCGGCGCCCTCCCCGGCCGCTGCGGCACGTCCCGCTGCCCCCAAGCCCGGCGCACCGGCTCCCAAGCCTGCCGCCGCGCCTGAGGCCGGCGCCCCCGCGGCTCCGGCCGCACCGTCGGCCGGTCCCCGTCCGGGCCCGCGTCCGGCCCCCCGGCCCGCCCCGGTGACCCCGGTCCCCGTCGCCGAGTTCTCGGCGCCGGAGCCGGCCCAGCCGGCCGCGCCGCAGCAGCCCCAGGCCCCGCGCCCCGCGGGTGCCACCCCGGGTCCGCGTCCCGCGCCGGCCCGTCCGGCTCCGGCCGGCGGCCAGCGTGACGGCGGCCAGCGCGACAGCCGTGACGGCGGTCAGCGCGACAACCGCGGCGGCGACCGCCCCGCGCGTCCCGCCGGCCAGGGCGCCCCGCGTCCCGGCGGCGCACGTCCGGCCGGTCCCCGTCCGGGCAACAACCCGTTCACCTCCGGCGGTTCCACCGGCATGGCGCGCCCCCAGGCGCCCCGTCCCGGCGGTGCCCCGCGCCCCGGCGGCGGTCAGGAGCGCCCCGGCGCCCCGCGCCCCCAGGGCAACACCGGCGGTCCCGGCGGCGCCCCGCGTCCGCAGGGCCCCCAGGGCGGTGCTCGTCCGAGCCCGGGCGGCATGCCCCGCCCGCAGGCTCCGCGTCCCGGCGCTCCCGCCGGTAACCGTCCCAACCCCGGCATGATGCCGCAGCGTCCCGCTGCGGGTCCGCGTCCCGGCGGTGGCCCCGGCGGTGGCCGTGGTCCCGGCGGCGGTGCGGGTCGTCCGGGCGGCGCCGGCGGTGCCGGTCGTCCCGGTGGCGGCGGCTTCGCGGGTCGTCCCGGTGGCGGCGGCGGTGGCGGCTTCGCCGGCCGTCCGGCCGGTCCCGGTGGTGGCGGCGGTGCCGGTCGCCCCGGCGGCGGTGGCGGCGGCTTCGGCGGTCGTCCCGGCTTCGGTGGACGTCCCGGCGGCCCCGGTGGCCGTGGTGGCACACAGGGTGCGTTCGGCCGTCCCGGCGGTCCGGCGCGTCGTGGTCGCAAGTCGAAGCGGCAGAGGCGCCAGGAGTACGAGGCCATGCAGGCCCCGTCGGTCGGCGGCGTGATGCTGCCTCGCGGCAACGGACAGTCCGTCCGCCTGTCGCGCGGTGCCTCGCTCACCGACTTCGCCGAGAAGATCGGCGCCAACCCGGCGTCGCTCGTCGGCGTGATGATGAACCTCGGCGAGATGGTCACCGCCACGCAGTCCGTCTCCGACGAGACGCTGAAGCTCCTCGCGGACGAGATGAACTTCGTCCTCGAGATCGTCAGCCCGGAGGAGGAGGACCGCGAGCTGCTCGAGTCCTTCGACATCGAGTTCGGCGAGGACGAGGGCGGCGAGGAATCGCTCATCCCGCGTCCGCCGGTCGTGACCGTCATGGGTCACGTCGACCACGGTAAGACCCGACTCCTCGACGCGATCCGCAAGACGAACGTCGTCGCGGGCGAGGCCGGCGGCATCACCCAGCACATCGGTGCCTACCAGGTCTCCGCCGAGGTCAACGGCGAGGACCGGAAGATCACCTTCATCGACACCCCGGGTCACGAGGCGTTCACCGCCATGCGTGCCCGTGGTGCGAAGTCGACCGACATCGCGATCCTCGTGGTGGCGGCCAACGACGGTGTGATGCCCCAGACGATCGAGGCGCTGAACCACGCCAAGGCGGCCGACGTGCCGATCGTGGTCGCGGTCAACAAGATCGACGTCGAGGGTGCCGACCCGGTCAAGGTGCGCGGTCAGCTCACCGAGTTCGGTCTGGTGGCCGAGGAGTACGGCGGCGACACCATGTTCGTCGACATCTCCGCCAAGCAGGGTCTCAACATCGACTCCCTGCTGGAGGCCGTCGTCCTCACCGCCGACGCCTCGCTCGACCTGCGGGCCAACCCGGAGCAGGACGCGCAGGGTATTGCGATCGAGTCCCACCTCGACCGCGGTCGCGGTGCCGTCGCCACCGTCCTGGTGCAGCGAGGCACGCTGCGGGTCGGCGACACGATGGTCGTCGGCGACGCCTACGGCCGAGTCCGCGCCATGCTCGACGACAAGGGCGAGAACGTCGAGGAAGCGGGTCCGTCGACCCCCGTCCTCGTCCTCGGTCTCACCAACGTCCCGGGTGCCGGCGACAACTTCCTGGTCGTCGACGAGGACCGCACGGCCCGGCAGATCGCCGAGAAGCGTGCGGCCCGCGAGCGCAACGCCAACTTCGCCCGCAAGGGTGTCCGGTTCTCCCTGGAGAACCTCGACGAGGCGCTCAAGGCCGGTCTGGTCCAGGAACTCAACCTCATCATCAAGGGCGACGCGTCCGGTTCGGTGGAGGCTCTCGAGTCCTCGCTGCTCCAGCTCGACGTCGGCGACGAGGTCGACATCCGCATCCTGCACCGCGGTGTGGGTGCGGTCACCGAGTCGGACATCAACCTGGCGACCGGCTCCGACGCCATCGTGATCGGCTTCAACGTGCGTGCCGCAGGGCGCGCGCAGCAGATGGCCGAGCGCGAGGGCGTGGACGTCCGGTACTACTCGGTCATCTACCAGGCGATCGAAGAGATCGAAGCGGCCCTCAAGGGCATGCTCAAGCCGGAGTACGAAGAGGTCGAGCTCGGTACGGCGGAGATCCGCGAGGTCTTCCGCTCGTCCAAGCTGGGCAACATCGCCGGTGTTCTGGTCCGGTCGGGCGAGGTCAAGCGCAACACCAAGGCGCGCCTGCTCCGCGACGGCAAGGTCATTGCGGAGAGCCTCAACATCTCCGGTCTGCGCCGCTTCAAGGACGACGTCACCGAGATCCGCGAAGGCTTCGAGGGCGGTATCAACCTCGGAAACTTCAACGACATCAAGATCGACGACGTCATCGCGACGTACGAGATGCGCGAGAAGCCGCGAGGCTGACCCGTACCTCAACAGTCGGGGCCGATCGGCGGGAGGAAAATCCCGTCGATCGGCCCCGGCCGTTCCGTGTACGGTTCTGGTGTTCCTGCCAAGCGTGCGCAGGACACGACCCCGAACCGGCGGGACATCCGGGCATCCATGTATGTGGGGACTCTGTCCTTCGATCTGCTCCTCGGCGACGTACGGTCGTTGAAGGAGAAGCGTTCCATCGTCCGGCCGATCGTCGCCGAGCTCCAGCGCAGATTCGCGGTGAGCGTGGCGGAGACGGGCGATCAGGATCTCCATCGCAGGGCCGAAATCGGCCTCGCCGTGGTCTCCGGGGAAACCCGGCACCTCACAGACGTGCTGGACCGGTGCGAGCGACTCGTCGCCGGCCGGCCGGAAGTGGAGCTGCTGTCCGTACGGCGGCGGCTGCACAGCGACGAAGACGATTGAGCAAGGCAGAAGGAGACGGACCAGTGGCCGACAACGCGCGGGCGAAGAAGCTGGCGGACCTCATCCAGCAGGTGGTCGCCGAGAAACTGCAGCGCGGGGTCAAGGACCCCCGGCTGGGTACCCACGTGACGATCACGGACACCCGCGTCACCGGTGACCTGCGGGAGGCCACGGTCTTCTACACGGTCTACGGCGACGACGAGGACCGTGCCAGCGCGGCGGCCGGCCTGGAGAGCGCCAAGGGCGTGCTGCGGTCGGCGGTCGGGGCGGCGGCGGGGACCAAGTTCACCCCCACCCTCACCTTCGTGGCGGACGCCCTGCCGGGCAACGCCAAGGCGATCGAGGACCTCCTCGACCAGGTGCGGGCCTCGGACGCCAAGGTACGCGAGGCGTCCTCGGGCGCCACGTACGCCGGTGGCGCCGACCCGTACCGCAAGCCGGAGGACGAGGACGACACCTCAGCATGACGGAGCAGATCAAGACGCCGGACGGCCTTGTCATCGTCGACAAGCCGTCCGGCTTCACTTCGCACGACGTCGTCGCCAAGATGCGCGGCATCGCCCGCACCCGCCGCGTCGGCCACGCCGGCACGCTGGACCCGATGGCGACCGGGGTGCTGGTGCTCGGCGTGGAACGGGCCACCAAGCTGCTCGGCCACCTCGCGCTCACCGAGAAGGAGTACCTCGGTACGATCCGGCTCGGCCAGGACACCGTCACCGACGACGCCGAGGGCGGGATCACCTCGTCCACCGACGCCTCGAAGGTCACCCGTGAGGCCATCGACGCCGGTATCGCCGCCCTGTCGGGACCGATCATGCAGGTCCCGTCCAAGGTCAGCGCCATCAAGATCGACGGCAAGCGGTCGTACGCGCGGGTGCGCGGCGGCGAGGAGTTCGAGATCCCGGCCCGTCCGGTGACGGTCTCCTCGTTCCGCGTCTACGACGTCCGCGAGGCGGTCGCGGAGGACGGCACCCCGGTGCTGGACCTGGTCGTCTCCGTCGTCTGCTCCTCGGGGACGTACATCCGGGCCCTCGCCCGGGACCTCGGTGCCGGGCTCGGCGTCGGCGGGCACCTGACGGCGCTGCGGCGCACCCGGGTCGGCCCGTACGGCATCGACACGGCCCGTACGCTCGACCAGCACCAGCAGGAGCTGACCGTGATGCCGGTGGCCGAGGCCGCCGCGACGGCGTTCCCGCGCTGGGACGTGGACGAGAAGCGGGCCAAGCTGCTGCTCAACGGGGTCCGGCTGGACATGCCGGCGTACCCGCCGGGGCCGGTCGCGGTCTTCGGGCCGGACGGCGCCTTCCTCGTGCTGGTGGAGGAGGAGAAGGGCAAGGCCAAGAGCCTCGCCGTCTTCGCCTGAGCGGTCCCCGAACCGTCTCCCGGCGTTTCCGTTCTCCCGCACGGCTTCTTCACGCGGCCTGCTTTCCGTCCGGTGCGCACCGGACGGAAAGCAGGCCGTTCCCGTGGAGCTGCCCCCCGTCTCCACGAACCCCCCTCCGCCGAGCACTCTGTCCATTCGGGCCCCCGAACTCACCCCAATGGACGGGCGCTCGGGGTGAATCAGGGGCGCGAGGGGGCGCATTCATCCGTTCTGGCCTCTCGGGCCGCCCCCGCCCGCCTACCTTCGGACCCATGGGAAGCGGGGACCGGACGACGCTGGTGAGGATCTGCGACCAGGCAGGCCGGCCCCGGGGCACCGGATTCCTGGCCGACGACCGGGGCACCGTCGTGACCAGCCACCAGGTCCTCGACGGCCCCGCGCCCGGCGGCCCGCTGCTCTTGCACGGCGCGGACGGGGTCCCCCACCCGGTGGACCCCGGAAGCATCGTCCCGCTGCCCGCCCTCGGCCTCGCACTGCTGCGCACCGCGGACACCACGGCCCTCGGCCTGGAACCCCTGCCCATCGCCGCACCCGAACGCGCCGAGCCGGGGGCGTACGTCCACATCGCCGCCCATGGCATCCGCCAGGCCCGCGTGCTCGGCACCGCCCCGGCCACCTACACCACCCGCGACGGACACGCGCATCCGGTGGCCGCCGTGCTGGAGCTCGCCGTCGGCACCGACGGCCGGGACGCGCTGCGATCCGGCGGCGCCGCCGTCGGCGGACCCGTCACCGACCCCCGGACCGGAGCCGTCCTCGGCGTGCTCTGCCCCGCCCTGCGCGCCGGGCACGAGGCGGCCGGGCTCGCCCTGCTGCTGCACCCCGGCGACGGCGGCCCGCTCGACGAGCTCCTCGGGCGCAACGCCCTCACCGTCCCCGGCTACGGCCGGGACCTCAACCTCGCGGGCGCCCTCCGGCTCACCGCCCCCTCCGTCGGCACGGCCCGCCCCATCCAGCAGGGCCCCCACCCCGTCGAGCCCGTCCCGCGCGAGCACGTCGCCGCCGAGCTCGCCGCCTTCGAGTGCGGTCCGGCGACCGTCCTCGGGCTCGTCGGCGCACCCGGCACCGGCCGCACCACCGAACTCGCCGCCCTCGCCGCCCGACGCGCCGAGGCGGGCGGCTGCGCGCCCACCCTCCGGCTGCGCGGCGCCGACCTGCGCGCCGGCGACCACTCCGTGGCCGACGCCGTCGCCCGGACCCTGGACCGCTCCGCCCGCATCGTGAACGCGGCGGACGGCCCGGGAGCCCCGGAGGACAGTACGGCCGGAGCCACCCCCGAGCGGATCGCCGCCCTCGCCGCCGGCGCGGGGCGCCCGCTGCTCGTGCTGCTCGACGGGCCCGAGGAGATGCCGACCGTCCTCGCCCACCGGCTCGCCGCCTGGACCTCCGCCACCGCCGGCTGGCTCCGCGCGCACGAGGCCCGCATGGTGGTCGCCTGCCGCCCCGAGCACTGGGAGACGGCGGGCGCCCTCCACCCGCCGGG
This sequence comes from Streptomyces sp. NPDC008125, assembly GCF_042957125.1. Classification (NCBI taxonomy): domain Bacteria; kingdom Bacillati; phylum Actinomycetota; class Actinomycetes; order Kitasatosporales; family Streptomycetaceae; genus Streptomyces; species Streptomyces sp. NPDC008125. The sequence continues at coordinate 39,875 of NZ_JBIBHR010000009.1, read as the reverse complement.
CGTCCTGCACCACCCCGCGCGCCCCGCCGTCGGGCTGCCGCCCGGACTGCTCCTCGGTGACCTCGACGAGGAGCAGGCGGCCCTGGCCAGGGAGCGGTACGGCCTCGCGGACGGAGCCGTCGCCGCCGGGCACGACCGCCATCCGCTGACCCTGGGACTCCTCGCCGAGCTCCGCGCGGTGCTGCCGCCCGACGTACCCGGCACCCCGGACACCCAGGACGTCTTCTCCGCCCACCTCGACCTGACCTGCGCCCGGGTGGCCGTCCGGATCGCGGCACCCGCCGATCCCCCCGTGAGCGGCCACGCCGTACGCAGGCTCGCCGCGCGGGTGGCGGGCCAGGTGCACGAAGCGGCCCGCAGGTGCCTGGGGCCCGGCCAGGGGGAGCTGGACCAAACCGCCTTCGAGGAGCTCTTCCCCCGGCGCACCGGCTGGGCCTCCGCCGTCCTGGCCGAGGGCCTCCTGGTCCCGGCCGGCGAGGGCTACCGCTTCGCCCACGAGGAGGTCGGCGACTGGGTGCAGGGCGCCCACCTCGACCTGGACGCCGCCCTGACCTTCCTGGTGCACCGGTGGCACGCCGACGAGCGGCCCGCCACCGGGCCTGGCCCCGGACCGGAGGGCGGCCCGGCCTCCTCGAACCACCCGGCCGTACCCCGCCACCGCATCGGGCCGGTCGTCCAGGCGATGCTGCTGGCCGGCCGGCGCCACGGCGACGCCGCCCTCGCGCACCGCATGGCCGACCTGATCGAGGCGCTCGACCGGCTGGGCGCCCGTGTCCGGGACGGCCGTCCCTCGCGTCCCGGCCACGAGGACGCCGCGTGGTGGGCCGCCCGGCTGCTGCGCGAGACGCTGCTCAAGGTCGCCGACGCCCGCCCGTACGCCGGAGTGCTGCGGGTGCTCGCCGGGCGGATCACCCGGGCCGCGTCGGAGGGAGCCGGGGCCGAGGACACGGCGCCGGCCGGGGCGTACACCGCGTTCGACCCGTGGTTCTGGCGGCGGCTGCGGCTGCCCCTGGAGGACCGGGTCGACCTGCTGCGGATGCTGATGCCCGCCGACAGGGGACCGGGGCGCTCCGGCGAGGAGCGCTTCCTCGACGCGGTGGACCGCCTGCTGACCGCGGGCCCGGCGGCCCCGGCGGCGGTGCGGCGGATGCTCTGCGGCTGGTTCACCGACGAGCGCCCGCTCCACGCCGGCGGCTCCGGCGGTCCCGACGACCCGGCAGGTGGCCGCCCGCCCCTGCGGCCCACCGTGGCCACCGCCGCGCAGACCCTGCTGTACGCACGCCGCGACCTCGCCCCGGACGACCTCGCCGACGCCCTCGTGGACACCCCGCACCCGTGCGCCGCCGAACTCCTCCTCGCCCTCGCCGAGGACGAGCCCGCCATCCTGAGCCGCGCGACCGCGCGCTGGGCGCGGGACGACGAGCGGCCCGAGCGCCGCGCCGCCGCCGCGCGCTACGCCGGGGCCGTCTACGGCCGGGCGGATGCGGCCGAGGACCGGGCGCTGCTGCGCGCCGCCGCGCTCGCCCTGCTGGGGCGCACGGAGGACGGCCCGCTGCACGGCCCGGCGCTCGCGCTCCTCGTCCGCGACCCCGAGACCCGGGACCGGTGGCTGCCCCAGGCTCTGGGGGCCTATGCGGAAGGTGCGCCGGGCCTGCCGACCGCTTTGGTCGCCGAGGCGCTGCCGTCGTCCCCGCAGCCCGTGCTCGCCGCCCTCCACGGCCGGCTCTCCCGCCCGGGGGAGGAGGCGGGCAAGGCGCTCGCCGAGCTGGCCGCCCTGGACCTCCCGGCGCTCTCGCTGCACACCGCCGGACTCGTCCGCACCTACCTCCAGCACTCCGGGGACGGCGAGGGCTCCGCCGGCGCGCGGGTCGCCGCCCTGGTGGACCAGAGGCTCGAACAGGGCGCGGCGGCCCGCGCGCTGCTGCTGCCCCTGGTCGCCTCGCTGCTCCGGGACCCGCCCGCGCCCGCTCCGGTCCGCGCGGCGCTGGCCCGGACCCTCGCCTCCGGGGGCAGCCCCGCGTCCCGGCCCGCGCGCGCCGAACTGCTGGAGACGCTGATGGAGTACGAGCAGACCACCGGGCGCGACCCGGACGTGCTGCACGCCCTGCTCCGGGCGGCCGCGGCCGGTTCGGCGCGTCGTCCCGAGCCCCGTACCCGCGCGCTGGTGCACCGTACCGGGACGCTCCTCGTCCGGTCGGCCGAGGGCGCCGAGCGGTTCGACCGCGAACTGGTCGCCCTCGCGTCCGCGGTGCCGGGATTCGCTTCGATGGTCTGCCGATGGCTGGCCGCCGCCCCCGAGGAGTGGGCGGCCGTGGTGGGGCCCGACGCCCGGGCCTCCCTGGAGCGCCTGGCAGCCTCCCGGCGCACGATGACGGTGCCGATGCAGGCGACCGGACACGAGCATGGCAGTCTTAGGCCTGCGTAATCTACATACCGCATGTAGATGCAGACTCGGGCGAGGAGCGGTCACGGTGCAGTGCTGGCGCGGCTTGGAGGACATCCCAGAGGACTGGGGACGCAGCGTCGTCACCATCGGGTCCTACGACGGGGTGCACCGAGGGCACCAGCTGATCATCGGCCGGGCCGTGGAACGCGCCCGTGAGCTGGGTGTCCCGTCCGTCGTGGTGACCTTCGACCCGCACCCCAGCGAGGTCGTCCGCCCCGGCAGCCACCCGCCGCTGCTCGCCCCGCACCTGCGCCGGGCGGAGCTGATGGCGGAGCTGGGCGTCGACGCGCTGCTCATCCTGCCGTTCACCCCGGAGTTCTCGAAGCTGGCGCCCGCCGACTTCATCGTGAAGGTGCTGGTCGACAGGCTGCACGCGCGCACCGTCATCGAGGGACCGAACTTCCGGTTCGGCCACAAGGCGGCGGGCGACGTCGGGCTCCTCGCCGAACTGGGCTCCACCTACGACTACACCGTCGAGGTCGTCGACCTGTTCGTCAGCGGAGAGGCGGGCGAGGGACTGCCGTTCTCGTCCACGCTCGCCCGTCGGCTGATCGCCGAGGGCGACGTCTCCGGCGCCGCCGAGATCCTGGGACGTCCGCACCGGGTCGAAGGCATCGTGGTGCGGGGCGCGCAGCGCGGCCGGGACCTCGGCTTCCCCACCGCCAACGTCGAGACGGTCCCGCACAGCGCGATCCCCGCCGACGGCGTCTACGCGGGCTGGCTCGACGTGGCCGGCGAGTGCATGCCCGCCGCGATCTCGGTCGGCACCAACCCGCAGTTCGACGGCGTCGAGCGGACGGTGGAGGCGTACGCCATCGGCCGCGTCGGCCTGGACCTGTACGGCATGCACGCGGCGGTCGACTTCCTCGCCTACGTGCGCGGGATGCTGAAGTTCGACTCCATCGACGACCTGCTGGTGGCGATGGCCGCCGACGTCGAGCGGTGCACCGGGCTGATCGACGCGTACGAGGCCGAGCGCGGCGCCTGACCACGCCCGGCCCCCTGGGCCGTGTGTCGAAAGTCCCGCCTGTCCGGCGACGCCCGGCACGCACGCTTGCCGCGTTGTCGGGATCACCCCGATACATCCAGTATCGGGGCGACCCTCCGCCTTGCGATCGCACGCACCGGACGCCGCCGGACCCGCCCTTCGGGCGGACGGCGCCACTTTCGACACACGGCCTGACCTACGCCGGAGCCGGCTGCTCCCCGCCGGTCGCGCGCGCCCAGTGGCAGGCGACCTGCCCCGCGCCGCCGCCGTCGAGCACCGGCAGGTCCTGCGTACGGCAGGCGTCCGCCACCCCCGCCCGCTCGGCCTCGCCCGAGGCGAACACCTGGCAGCGGACGTGGAACCGGCACCCGCCCGGCACGTTCGAGGGGTCCGGAGCCTCGCCGGACAGCACCACGGGCTCGCCCGGCGCCTCCGGCAGCACCGACAGCAGGGCCTTGGTGTACGGATGCCGGGGAGCCGTCAGGATCTGCTCGACGGCCCCGGTCTCCACGATCCGCCCCAGGTACATCACCGCCACCCGGTCCGCGATGTTCCAGGCGAGCCCGAGGTCGTGGGTCACGATCAGCGCGGAGAGCCCGAGTTCGTCCCTCAGTCGCAGCAGGAGCGCCAGGATCTCGCCGCGCACCGAGGCGTCCAGCGAGGCCACCGGCTCGTCGGCGACGAGGAGTTCGGGCTCCAGCACCAGGGCCCCGGCGATGACGACGCGCTGACGCTGACCGCCCGACAGTTCGTGCGGGTAGCGCAGGAAGAACCGCTCGGGGGGCCGCAGCCCGGCCCGGGAGAGCGCGCCGGCCACCGCCGCGGTCTCGTCGCCCCGGTGCCCGTGGATGCGCAGCCCCTCCGCCACGGCGTCGTACACCGTGTGGCGGGGGTTGAGGGAGCCACTGGGGTCCTGGAGCACCAGCTGGGCGCGCTTGCGGTACGCCTTCATCGCCCGCGCCGAGGGGTCCAGCGGCCGGCCCTCGAAGGTGATCCGGCCCGAGGTCGGGGCCACCAGGCCCAGCAGGGAACGGGCGAGCGTGGTCTTGCCGCACCCCGACTCGCCGACCAGGGCCACGATCTCGCCGGGCCGGATGTCGAGCGCCACCCCGTCCACGGCCCGCGCGGGCGCGGCACCCCGACGGCCGGGGAAGGTGACCTCCAGCGCCTCGGCGCTCAGCAGGGGAGTGGCCGGCAGGGGGGTGGTCGGCAGGGGGGTGGTCGTCATGGGGTGCTCCTCGCTTCCTCTGCCCCGGGCTCGCTCGTGCCCGTGGCCGTACCGGTGTCCTCGGGCTCTTCGGCAGCCGCGGGTACGACCGGCTCTTCGACGGGGGTGGGCTCCGTGGCGGGCGTCGCCGCCGGGCCCACCAGGACGCAGGCCGCGCGCCGTCCGGGCCCGGCGTCCCGCAGCCACTGGTCCTCCTCGGCGCAGGAGTCCAGCGCCGCCGAGCACCGGGGGTGGAAGGCGCAGCCGGACGGCAGCGCCGCCGGGTCCGGCGGGTCGCCGGGCAGTCCGCGCGGGGCGTGCCGCGAGGCGGGGTCGCCGATGCGCGGGAAGGCGGCGGAGAGCGCCGCTCCGTACGGGTGCCGGGCGTGCCGGTACACCTCCTCGGCCGGGCCCTCCTCCACGACCCGGCCCGCGTACATCACGGCGAGCCGGTCGCAGGTGTCCGAGAGGACCGCCAGGTCGTGGCTGATCATGACGAGGCCGAGGTCCTGGTCGGCGACGAGCTGTTCGATCAGCCGGAGGATCTGGGCCTGGATCATCACGTCGAGGGCGGTGGTCGGTTCGTCCGCGACGATCAGCCGGGGATCGCAGGCGAGCGCCATGGCGATCATGACCCGCTGGCGCTGGCCGCCGGAGAGCTCGTGCGGGTAGGCGGCGGCCCGCGCCGCGGGCAGCCCCACCTGTTCCAGAAGTTCACCGGCGCGGGTGCGGGCGGCGGCCGGGGTGGCCCGGTGGTGCAGCAGGATCGGTTCGGCGATCTGGTCGCCGACCCGGTGCACCGCGTTGAGGGAGTGCATGGCCCCCTGGAAGACGATGGACGCGCCCGCCCAGCGGACCGCCCGCAACCGGCCCCACTTCATCGTCAGGACGTCCTCGCCGTCCAGCAGGATCTCGCCGCTCAGCCTGGCCGACGCGGGCAGCAGCCGCAGCAGCGCGAGCGCCAGCGTCGACTTGCCGCAGCCGGACTCCCCGGCGATGCCGAGCTTCTGCCCGGCGTCGACGCGCAGGTCCACGCCGCGTACGGCGGGGACGGCCGACGGCCCGGAACCGTAGGTGACACGGAGGTCGCGCACCTCCAGCAGGGGCCGTGGCGAGGTCGCTGTCATGCTGGTCCGTTCCTCGGGAGCGCTCAACGGGCCACCCCCAGCTTGGGGTTGAGCACGGACTCGATGGTCCGGCCGCAGAGGGTGAAGGCGAGCGCGACGACCGCGATGGCGAGTCCGGGCGGGGCGAGGTACCACCAGTTGCCCGAGCTGACGGCCCCGGCCTCCCGGGCGTCCTGGAGCAGCCCGCCCCAGGAGACGACCGTGGGGTCGCCGAGCCCGAGGAAGGCGAGGGTCGCCTCGGTGAGGATCGCGGTCGAGATCGCCAGTGTGGTCTGGGCGAGGACCATCGGCATGACGTTGGGCAGCACGTGGCGGCTCATGATGTGGCCGTGCCCGCCGCCGAGCGCCCGGGAGCGCTCGATGTACGGGCGGGACTCCACGGAGAGCGTCTGGGCCCGCACCAGCCGCGCGGTGGTCGGCCAGGTCGTCACGCCGATCGCGAGGACGGTGGTCCACAGCGACCGCGACAGCACGGTGGCCAGGGCGATGGCGAGCACCAGGGTCGGCATCACCAGGAACCAGTCGGTGACCCGCATGGCCACCGTTCCGTACCAGCCCTTGAAGTGACCGGCGGTGACGCCCACCAGGGTGCCGATGGCCACCGAGAGGAAGGCGGCGAGCAGCCCCACGGTGAGCGAGACCCGTGCACCCCAGAGCAGCAGCGCCAGCAGGCTCCGGCCGAACTGGTCCGTACCGAGGGGGAACGCGGCACTCGGCGACTCCATGGGGCCGCCGGGGGCTTCGGTGACGCTCTTCGAGTCGGCCCCCACCAGCAGCGGGGCCGCCAGCGCCAGAACGGCGATGACCACCAGCACGGCGAGCCCCACCACCCCGGCCCGGTGCGTCCGGTACTGCGCCCAGAAGCGGGCAGCGGCCCGCCGCCTGCGGGTCCACGCCAGGGAGCGCGGGCTGCTGCCCGGGCCCAGCGCGTCCGTCGAGGTCGTCATCGGGCCACCCGGGGATCGAAGAGCGGATAGAGCACGTCGGCGAGCGTGTTCATCAGGATCACCGCGGCGGCGAAGACGAAGAACAGCGCCTGCACCAACGGCAGGTCGGGCACGCTCAGTGCCTGGTAGAAGAGACCGCCGAGGCCGGGCCAGGAGAACACGGTCTCCACCAGGATGGCACCGGCGACCGTGTTGCCGAGGTTGACGAAGAGCAGCGTGACCGTCGGCAGCATCGCGTTCGGCACCGCGTGCCTGCGGCGGACCTGGTCGTCCCGCAGCCCCTTCGCACGGGCCGTCGTCAGATAGTCGCTGCCCATCTCGTCGAGCAGCGAGGAGCGCATCACCAGCAGGGTGCGGGCGTACTCCACCGCCACCAGCGTGAGGACGGGCAGGACCAGGTGGTGGGCGACATCCAGGACGTACCCGAAGCCGGACGAGTCGCCGGACTCCATGCCACCGGTCGGGAAGAGCCCGGGGATCGGGCCGATGCCGACCGAGAGCGTGATGATCAGCAGCAGTCCGAGCCAGAACGACGGTACGGAGTACAGGGTCAGCGCGAACGCCGTGTGGAAGCGGTCCCCGAAGGAGCCGTTGCGCCAGGCGGAGCGGGAGCCCAGCCAGATGCCGATCGCGGTGTAGATCACGAACGCGGTCCCGGTGAGCAGCAGCGTCGCGGGCAGCGCCTCGGCGATCTTGTCGACGACCGGGGTGCGGAACTGGTACGAGGTGCCGAAGTCGCCGGTCAGGGCGTTGCCGCAGTACTGCGTGAACTGTCGCCAGAGCGGCAGGTCGAGGCCGAACTCCCGCCGCATCGCGGCGATCTGCTCGGTGGTCACCTGGCGCCCGCCGGTCATCTGCTTGACCGGGTCGCCGGGGATCAGCCGGAAGAGGAAGAAGCTGGTGACGAGGACGGCGAAGAGCGAGACGGCCGCGCCGGCCAGCTTGCCCGCCGCGTAGCGGAGGTAGGCGGTGGTGGAGCGGGCGCGCGGACCGCGGACCGCCGGCCCGGCCTGGGCCGGACCGGCGGTTCCCGCACCCTCCACGCCCGCCGGGCCGAAGCCCGGCAAGGGAGTGCTGTCAGTGCTCATCGGTTATTCACGGTCCTCCGCGGTGGAACGGCGGCGCAGGGCGAACAGCAGTCCGCCACCGGCCAGAACGACGACGGCGATGCCGACGCCGACGAGCACTCCGGTGGAGCTGCCCGAATCCGAGGAACCGCTCGCCGAGGCGGCCGGGACCGCCGACCACCAGCTCCAGTAGCCGTCCTGGCCGTAGATGTTGCCGGCGTCCGAAGGCATCGTGGTGATGGAGGCGATCTGGTCGGTGCGGTAGGCCTCCACGGCGTTCGGGTACGCCATGACGTTCATGTACCCGGTGTCGTACAGCCGCGACTGCATGTCCTTGACGAGCGTCGCGCGGGCCGCGGGGTCGTACTCGGCCAGCTGCTTCGCGTAGAGGTCGTCGAACTGCGGGTCGCAGATGAAGTTGTCCGTGGCGGCCGATTCCTTGGCCTTGGCGGGCAGGGCGCCGCAGGTGTGGATGGAGAGGACGAAGTCCGGGTCCGGGTTGACCGACCAGCCGTCGAAGGCGAGGTCGTACTCACCGGCGTACCAGGGGTCCGAGACGTTGTCGAGGCAGTCGACCTTCAGGCCGACGCCGAGATCGCCCCACCACTCCTGGAGGTACTTGCCGACGGCCTTGTCGTTCGGGTCGGTGGCGTGGCAGAGGATGCGCAGGTCCAGCGGCTTGCCGTCCTTGCCCACCCGCTTGCCGTCGGCGTTCTTCTTGTACCCGGCCTGGTCGAGCAGGGAGGCGGCGCGGGCCGGGTCGTAGCTCAGCTGCTGGGCCGCCGCGGGCTGCCACTGGTAGGCGGAGAAGCGGGGCGGGATGTACCCGGCTCCCTCCACGGCGTGGCCCTGGAAGACCTTGTCGATGATGGTCTTCCGGTCGACGGCGAGGAAGAGCGCCTGGCGGACCTTCTGGTCGAGCAGCGCCGGGTTGCCGTCGCCGAACTTCTGGCCGTCCTTGGTGCGCGCGCCCGGGTTGGTGGCCAGCGCGTAGAAGCGGCGGCCGGGGCCCTCGTTGACCTTGATGTCCGGCGCGCTCTTGAGCGAGGCCGCCTGAGCGGGCGTCAGGCTCGGGCTGCCCGCGACGAAGGAGACCTCGCCCTTGCGCAGGGCGGCGACGGCCGCGTCCTGGTCCTTGTAGTACCGGAACACGATCTCGTCGAACTTGGGCGAGCCGCGCCAGAAGGTCTTGTTGGCCTTGAGCTTGACGTAGCTGTCGACCTTGTAGTCGGTCAGGATGAACGGTCCGTCACCGACGATGGGGAACTTCGTGTCGTTGTTGAACTTCGAGAAGTCGGCGACGTCCTTCCAGACGTGCTCGGGGACGATCGGCACGTCGAGCGCGGCCATCGTCGCCTGCGGTTTCTTCAGGGTGACGACGAGCTTGTCCGGGCTGGGCGCGGTCACCTTGTCGAAGTTGGTGACGAAGGAGCCGTTGGCGGTGGCCGCCCCCTCGTCCTTCATCATCGTGTTGAAGGTCCACGCCGCGTCCTCGGCGGTGACCTTCTCCCCGTCCGACCACTTCGCGTCGGACCGTATGGTGTACGTCCACGTCAGCTTGTCGGCGGACGGTTCCCACGAGGTGGCGAGACCCGGGACGGCGTGACTGTCCTTGGGGTCATAGTTCGTCAGGTAGTCGTACATGAGCCGCAGCACGCTGGTGCTCAGCAGCCGCTGCGCCAGGAACGGGCTCAGCGAGTCCACGCTCTGGGCGACCGCGACGGTGAGGGTCGTCTTCCCGGAGTCGGCGTGGGCGGGTGAGGCGGCGAGCGGAGCGGGGGCGCCCGGTACGAGCGATCCGGCGGCGAGCGCCAGCGCGGCGGCACCCGAGGCCGTGAGGAGGCGCAGACGATGGCCTGGCCGGGCGGAACGGACGGGACTTCTTGTGACCATGGGACGTCGACCTCGCGTCATGACTCGCTTGTGGGGCGGCGGGTAGAGCAGTGGTTCGCCAACTGGTGAAGCGAAGGTTTATCAGCGGCGGCCAACTGGAGTCAACGGTCGGCGAAACGGCGTGTGGGCTGCGGGAATACGCAAAAGGCCCGCACCGTCACAACGGTGCGGGCCCTCATTGGTCTAAACCACTTCGGCCTACTGGCGGGGCGGCGCGGGCGGCGGCTGCTGCCACCCCGGGGCGGGCCACGGGCCGTCCGGACCGGGCGGACCCGGCCGCTCGGGCTGTCCTGCCTGGCCAGCCTGCCCCTCCTGCGGGGGCGGTCCGCCGTACGGCTGCGGAGGCTGGGGCGGTCCCTGCCGCCAGCCGTTGTCCGGCTGCTGCGAGTAGGACTGCGGCGGGTACGGCGACTGCGGCGGCTGCTGTCCCCCGTACGGCTGCTGCCCTCCGTACGGCGACTGCGGCGGCTGCTGTCCCCCGTACGGCTGCTGCTGATACGGCTGTTGGGGGTGCTGCTGCGGCGGGTACTGCTGGTACCCGGGCATCGGCGGCGCGTACTGCGGCGGCGGGTTCTGGCCGTCGGCGGTCCACAGGCCCTGCTGCTGCTGGGCCCGGGCGAAGTCCTCCGCGACCAGGGCGGAGAGATGGAAGTACGCCTCGCGCGTCTTCGGCCGCATCATGTCCAGATCGACCTCCGCGCCCGCCGCCAGGTGCTCGTCGAACGGGACGACCACGACACCCCGGCAGCGCGTCCGGAAGTGCTGGACGATGTCGTCCACCTTGATCATCTTTCCGGTCTCGCGGACCCCCGAGATGACGGTCAGGGAGCGCTGCACCAGGTCGGCGTAACCGTGCGCGGAGAGCCAGTCCAGCGTGGTCGACGCGCTGGACGCACCGTCCACCGAGGGCGTCGAGATGATGATCAGCTGGTCCGCCAGGTCGAGCACCCCGCGCATCGCGCTGTAGAGCAGACCCGTGCCCGAGTCGGTGAGGATGATCGGGTACTGCTTGCCCAGCACCTCGATCGCCCGGCGGTAGTCCTCGTCGTTGAAGGTCGTGGAGACCGCCGGGTCCACGTCGTTGGCGATGATCTCCAGCCCGGAGGGCGCCTGCGAGGTGAAGCGGCGGATGTCCATGTACGAGTTGAGGTACGGAATCGCCTGGACCAGGTCGCGGATGGTCGCCCCGGTCTCCCGGCGCACCCTGCGGCCGAGCGTCCCGGCGTCCGGGTTGGCGTCGATGGCGAGGATCTTGTCCTGCCGCTCGGTGGCCAGCGTCGAGCCCAGCGCCGTGGTCGTCGTGGTCTTGCCCACGCCGCCCTTGAGGCTGATCACGGCGATGCGGTAACAGGAGAGCACCGGCGTCCGGATCAGTTCGAGCTTCCGCAGCCGGTCGGCCTCCTCCTTCTTGCCGCCCAGCTTGAACCGGCTGGCGGGGGAGGGGTTCCGGCTGCTCTTCGCCTTCTGCTTGCCCCGCACCAGCCGGTCCGAGGAGAGCTCCACGGCGGCGGTGTACCCGAGGGGTGCGCCGGGCACCGAGCGCTCACGCTGATCGTGCGTGACCGGGGTGGGCCAGGCGCCACCGGCCCGGGGATCGACGGGCTGCTGCACGGGACCCTGCTGCGGGGTCTGGCCCTGCTGGGGCACCTGGGCCTGCTGGGGCACTTGCCCCTGCTGGGGCGCCTGGGCCTGCTGGGGTACGAAGCCCTGGGGGGCGTACGGGTGCTGGGGCTGCGGGGGACCCGGCGGGTAGCCGTACCCGGCCTGCGCGTCGGGCGCCTGCGGGGGGAGAGGCGCCGGCGGCCGGGGGGCCTGCGGGGGCTGAGGGACGTGCGGCTGCTGGGGGAACCCGTAGCCGCCCTGCTGCGGTACCTGCGGGGGGAGCTGGCCGCTCTGCGGTGCGTACGGCTGGTACGGCCCCGGCGCCTGCGGGAAGCCGTAACCGCCCTGTCCGTACGGAGAGTTGTGCGGCGGTGGAGGCGCCGGCAGCTGGGGCGCCTGCGGGGGCTGAGGGATCTGCGGCGGCTGAGGGATCTGCGGCGGCTGCGGAGCCTGCGGGAAGCCGTGACCGGCGTCGGGGCGGCCGGCGGAGGGCGGCCACCGGGGCGCCTGCTCCGGGGCGTTGGGCTGAGGCCCGGCCGGGTGGAAGGCGGGCGGCAGCGGGGGCAGCGCGTTCGGCGGCTGGGCGGCCGGAAGCGCGGGGGACCAGGGCGTGGCCGACTCGTCCGCCGAGGCCGAGGCGTCCGGAACGCGGGCGTCCGTGGGCGCGGAGTCGGCGGGTGCGGAGTCGGTGAGGGCCACGACCGAGTGGGCCGCGTCCGCCGGGCTCTCGGTGGTGGGGCTGCCGAAGGGGCTTCCGGTGGGGTCTCCGGTGGGGGTTCCGTCCGCGTCGGAGGAGCCGTCCGCGTCGGAGAAGCTGTCCGCGTCGGAGGAGCCGGCCGTGTCCGTCCCGGTGGTGTCCGCCGGAGTCCGGTCCGGGCCGGACGCGTCGTCCGGCGCAGGCGCGTCGTCGGGGGCCTCGGACGCCTGAGGGGCGGGTGGGAGTGCGGGAGGCGTGGAGGCGGTGAAGGCGGACGCCTCGTCCGTACCGCTCGTGGAACCGACGGCTCCGGCGTCGGCGTCGGGCCCGTCGGTGCCGGAGCCCGCACCCGTACCGGCTGCGGCGGCTGCCGCGGCGGCGGCCTCGGCGTCACGTGCGGCGAACTCCCGCTTCAGCGCCGCCGCCGAGAAACGCATGGTGGTGCCGCTCTCCACGTCACCGCCCCCGAACGGCGGCGGGGTGGCGCCGGTGCTCGGCGCGGACTCGACCGGGACCGGCGGCGTGGGCTGCACGGGGGGCGCCGGCTGTACCGGCGGCGCGGGAGGGGCGGTCGTCCAGGCGTGCTCGACCCCCCCCTGGGACGGCAGACCCGGCACGGAGAGCGGAGACCCGTGCGGGGGCGGCGGAGTGGGAGGGGTGCCGGAGCCGGCGGTGCCGGAGCCGCCCGAGGTGTCGCCCGCCGCGTTCTGCGTGTACCAGGCGGGCGGGGTGTAGTCGATGGTGAACTCGCCCGTCAGCTCGGCGGGATCGGCGTCGGACGACTCGTCGCCGGGCGTGTTCCATCCCTCGCGCATCTCGTCCCGATCGCTGTTCACTATGCCTCCTGGTGTGGTCGAGCACCCTTGTGCCGCGGTGGGCAGGGGCGACCGTCTCCCGTTGTCCGGAACGCCCGGCTCTCCCTCCGGGGACGCGCACCGCACGCCCGAAGGTACCGCGACACGCCCACACCCCACCCTAATCGCCATCAGGGCCCCTATGTCAGGCCGTACCCGGGGCAGTGCACGGTCCGATCCGTCACATCCGCCCGCACCGGGCCGAGTCGGCCCGCGCGCGCACCACGAAGGCGGCCACGACGGCCCCCCGACGGGTGGACGCGCGAAGGGGGCGGCGGCCCGGCCGGGCCGCCGCCCCCTACACGGCACGGTCACTACTTCAGGTCGAACTCCCCGTCACGGGCGCCGAGTACGAACGCCCGCCACTCCGCCTCCGTGTAGCGCAGCACCGTCTCCGGGTCCAGTGAGGAACGCATCGCGACCGCGCCCTCCGGCAGGTGCGCGATCTCGACCCGCTCCTCGTCGTTCTCGGTGCCGGGGGCGCTCAGCCACACGGCGTCCGTGATGTCGAGCGCGTAGAGCTCGTCCTTCTCCTGCTGGGTGCCCATTGCGGCGCCCCTTTCGATCGAACGGTGACGTAGGGGTCCATGGTCCACGGAATACCTTCGCCCGGAGGCGGGAACCGGCCGGATCCAGGGCCTTTCGCCGAACCGGGCCCGCTTTCCCGGGCGGGGTGCTAAAGCGTGTTGCGGGACAACCCTTTAGTCCATCCGGCGGGCCGTGCCCAGCAGTCCGGTCTCCGCGTCCGTCGCGCTCGTCATCACCCAGTGGTGCTCACGGCCCGACACCCAGAGAGTCACGCCGTCCGCCAGGGTGGGAAGGGCCTCGGTCTCGACCGGCGAGAGGCTGAGGATGCGGCCGATCTGATCGGCCTCGGCGGGGGAGACCCGCTGGACGCCCACCAGCGACGAGGACCGCATCAACCGCGGGGCCACCGGGCTCAGATAGGGGAGCAGCGTCAGCACGGACTGCCACGGCGACGAGACGACCCGACCGCGGGGCGGCCGCATGCCGCAGTCCCGTACGACGACCACCGGACTGCCCACGGTCGCACCGGTCGGGGGCACCCGGCCCACCTCGTGCAGGGAGACGCACTCGAGTCCCGCACCGGCGGCCTGCGCCAGTGCGGTCCACGCCTGGGTACGCCCCGTCTCCACCGCCACCCGCGCGCCCGTGCCCGCTGCGCGCAGCGCCAGTACCTGAGCCGTCCACAGACCGCCGATGAGCAGGACGTCGTACGGGGCCGGGCGGTGGAACCCGATGATCTGCGGGCGGTTCTCCGCGTCGTTGCCGATCACCACGCCGTCGTCGCCGACGGGCAGCGCCAGCGCGCCCAGATGGTCCGCCGCGATGGAGTGGCCCGCGTGACGCGGACCCCGCAGCCCGTGCCGCGACATGATCCGGCTCACTGCGCGCCTCCCAGCGGAAGAGTGGCGAGTACACCGGGTAGCTGCTCGCGGTCCAGGCGTACGAGACCGACCTTGGCGACCCGGGCCGCCTGTACCAACGTCCTGCGCACGCTCACCAGTTCCGTGTCGGAGCCCCCGGTGATCCGGACGTGCCCGGCCACCGACACCGCCCCCTGGTGCGCGCCGCGCCGCACGGTGAGGCTGAACGTCGTGGCGTACGCCGGTACCGAGGTCAGCAGCGCCACCAGCTTGGGCAGCGGCGTCGCGCCGCGGCCCAGTTCGGGCCAGCGATCGACGGCGTACGTCGTGTGCCACCGGTCGTCGCACCGCCACACCCGCGCGGTCTCCTTCGTCCGGCGCTGCGTCGCCGCCTCCTGGCGCACGGCGCGCGCCGACTGGATCGGGTTGGCGCAGGCCGACGTCGCGACGGCCGTGTTCAGCTCCTCCTGGTCGAGGACCGTCGCCTTGAACCCGGCCCCGCTGATCCGGCTCGCCACGTGGTCCGCCATCCGCACCAGGCAACGCTGGGCACCGGCGACCCCGCCCCCGCGCGCCTCCACCGCCTCGCGGCAGAGTTCCGGGTCGAGCTTCACCGCCACCCACGTCATCCGCAGCGCCGGAGCGCCGGTCTGCTCCTGCAGGGGGGCGTACGAGAGACGGGCCACCGACCGGGCCGGAAGGTGCGGCGCCGGGGCGCAGCGGACCTGCTGCACCAGCTGCGCCGACTCCAGCACGATGTCGTCCACCTCCAGGGCCTCGCCGAGCAGCGTCAGCGGAAGCGCCCGGGCGCCGAACGCCGGGCGGAGCGCCTCGCCGCTCGCCTCGACCCGCACCACGGCGGTGAGGAAGGTGCCGTCGCCGAGCATCCCGACCGTGCGGCGCTCCCGGTCGATGTAGACGAAGGGGGCGAAACCCGGCACGCTCTCCACGATCGGCCCCAAGGACGCCTCCGCGTCCGGCGCGTGGCGTACCGGCATCCGCTGCCGGGAGCGCAGCGCGAGCGCCGTCGACAGCCAGTCCTGCAGAGCGGTACCGCGCCGCCGGATGACCGCGACCACGACGAGGACGCCGGCGACCACCATCCCGGGGACCATCCACATCCCGCCGAGTGCCGCTCCCACCACGGCCGCCGCCAACGCCACTTCGACCAGAACCAGCTGCCGCAGCAGCGGGCTGACCCGGCTGGTCCGCGAGGCCGGCCGCAGCACCGCGGAGGCAGGCGCGGCGGATGCGGCGGATGCGGCGGAGGTGGTGGCGGCGGGTTCGTTCCCGGGCCGCCGTCCGCGGCGTTGCCGTCGGGAAGTGCCGGACGCATCCGCGGTCCCCCGGCCCGTACGCTCGCGCGTCGCAGTGCCCATCGCCGTGTTGCCCCCTCGTGTCCCTATTTAGCTTTGTCCCGCGGGTGTTGACCGGGCGATCACCCTACCTGAGGCGTGTCCGCGCACCGTCAACAGGCATAGTAGGGGCGCCGGTGCGACAACTGAATCCGCAAACGGATGTGGTTATCTGGTCGCCCGTCGGGGAGAAGGGGCAGCGGATCATGGCATCAAGGCGGGACGAACTCAACGCCTACACCTTTGCGAAGCGGAGGTTGATCGCGCAGTTCGTGCAACCCCACCCGAGCGGTTCCGAGGAGGGCGCGCCACGCCCCCTGCGGGCGGTGGTCCCGGGAGCCGTCACCGGCGTCGTGATCCTCGCGGTCTTCGGCGCCTGGGGCATGTTCAAGCCGGTCGCGCCCACCGGCTGGGACACCCCCAACGAGAACGTCATCATCGCCAGCAAGTCGACGACCCGTTACGTGGTCCTCAAGACCAACGGTAAGACCCAGCTCCACCCGGTCCTCAACATGTCCTCCGCGAAACTGCTGCTCGACCCGGAAAAGGGCAAGGTCATCAACGTCGCCGAGTCCGAACTGGACAGCGGCGAGATCCCGCACGGAGCGACCCTCGGCATCCCCTACGCCCCCGACCGCCTGCCCGACAGCGGCGACGCCGGCGCCGCCAAGCGCTGGGCCGTCTGCGAGCGCCCCGGCGAAGGCGGCCGGGCGATCCAGAAGGCCGCCTTCGTCTTCGCCGAGCGTGAGGAGAAGAAGACCGAAGGCACCCAGCGGCTCACCGCCGGAGAGCTGATGTACGTCGAGGGCCCGGACGGCGTCCGCCACGTCGTGGACGCCCAGGGCCGCGCGTACACCGTCGACAAGGCGGACGAACTGCTGCTGCGCACCCTTGTCGGCGAACGCCGCACCCCGCAGCGGGTCTCCTCCGCCTGGCTGGCGACCCTGCACACCGGCGATCCCGTCACCTTCCCGTCCGTTCCCGGCACCCCCGGGGCGAGCGCGGGAGTGGGCGGCGAGCTCGACCCCGCGCTCGACAAGGTCGGCATGGTCCTCGAAGCGACCTCGGGCACCACCACCCAGAAGTACGTGGTCCTGCAGGGCAGGGTCGCGCCGGTCTCCGAGTTCACCGCCAAGCTGCTCCTCAGCAGCCGCGACCTCATCGGCCTCGGCCAGGCGGGTACCGCGAAGGCGGTCAGCGCCGCCGCCATCGCACCGGGCCAGGCCTTCGGCGAGGACAGGAAATGGCCGAAGGACGCACCTCGCGCCGTCAACTCCGCGAGCACCACGAGCGGCAGCCGCAACACCGTGTGCAGCGTGCTGCGCGCGGTGGACGGCGACACCGGAGCCACCACCCTCTCCACCTGGGCGGGCACCGGCTTCCCCGCCACCCTGCCCACCGGTTCCAGCAGCGCGTACGTCACCCCGGGGTCGGGCCAGCTCTTCCGCCAGTTCAAGGGCTCCGACACCTCCGCCGGGTACCTCTTCCTGGTCACCGACACGGGGCTCCGGTACGCGATGCAGTCCAACGGCGACAGCGCGCAGGGCGACTCCGGCATCGGCGAATCCGGATCGGCCGAGGAGAAGGCCCAGCGGCTCGCCGAGGCGCAGCAGTCCCAGAACCGGCTCGGGTACGGGAAGGTCACCCCGGCGCCGGTACCTGCGGCCTGGTCCGAGTTCCTGCCGACCGGCCCCCGACTGTCGACCGCGGCTGCCCGCCAGCCGCAGGGCTCCTGAGAAGGGCGGCGGACCGTCATGACCCCCCTGGAGAACCCCGCGCGGCCCGCGCGGCCCTCGAACGTTCCGTACGTCTCGCGGCTTCCGAAACGGCGTCTGCTGACCGTCGCCGCCGCGACCGCGGTCACTCTGGTCTCCGTACCGGTCCTGCCCGCCGTCGCGGACGACGCGACGCAGTGCACCTTCCCCTCGAAGCCGTACGCGGGCCGCCCCTGGTCGCTCCAGCGTGTCCTGCTCGACGAACTCTGGAGCCGTTCCACCGGGAAGGGCGTCCGGGTTGCGGTGATCGACACCGGAGTCGACGTCAGGAACCCGCAGTTGAAGAAGGCCGTCGACACCTCGGCGGGGATCAACCTGATGGACAAGGGCATCAAGGACGAGAACGGCGAGCCCATCCCGCGCGGCAAGGAGAACGGCACGACGGACACCGTCGGCCACGGCACCAGGGTCGCCGGCATCATCGCCGCCCGGGAGGCGGAGGGCACCGGCTTCGTGGGCCTCGCCCCCGACGCCACGATCATCCCGATCCAGCAGAACGACGCCGAGGGCCACGGCACCGCGAAGACCCTCGCCGCCGCCATCGACTACGCCGTCGACACCGCCCACGCCGACGTCATCAACATCTCCCAGGACACGGCCAACGCCGTCGAGCCCGAAGCCGCACTGCGCCGGGCCGTCGACCACGCGCTCGCCGCGGAGGTCGTCGTCGTCGCCTCGGCCGGCAACGACGGCCTCGACGCGACCGACAAGAAGACCTACCCGGCCTCGTACCCGGGCGTGCTCGCGGTGGCCTCCTCGGACCGCAACAACGAGCGCGCCGGCTTCTCCCAGACCGGCGACTGGGTGGGCGTCGCCGCCCCCGGCGTGGACATGGTCTCCACCGTGCCTGCCGGAGGGCACTGCGCCGACAACGGCACCAGCTTCTCGGCCCCTTACGTCGCGGGAGTCGCCGCTCTGATCAAGGCCAGGCACCCGGAGTGGGAGCAGGAGGAGGTCGTCGCCCAGATCGAGCAGACCGCCGAGCGGTCCGTCGCCGGACGGGACCGCCTGGTGGGCTGGGGAGTCGTCGACCCGGTCCGCGCGCTCACCGAGGACGACAAGCCGGTCAAGGAGCCGGCCGCACGCGAGGGAATGACCCGCGCCGAGGCCCCGACCCCGGCCGAACTGACCCTGGGGGAGACGGCCGAGGAGCGCGACGCCCGTCTCGCCACCTATGTCGTGGTGGGTGCTCTGGTGCTGGTCGCCGCGATAGCCGGAGTCGCCGTGGCGCTGCGCGACGCGCGTCGGCGCCGGGTTTCCGGGGCATGAGGTGACGGGGCTCCCGCCATCTCCGTTCGCACGGCGGGCGGTTGGAAAGATCATGCCGGTTCGGTCTGTTTCTCGGGAGTGTCCATCGGTAAGTCACATGACTGACAACACAGTTGGAGCCTCCGGGGGCTGTGGATAGAGTATGGGGATGCGATCGCCGTGGGGCGTTCCGATGCGATCGCAACGCAGGACCGTTTGTGCAAACGAGAACAACGGGGGAAAGGCAGTCACCGTGCGTCCAAGTGATGACGGAGGAAGCTCGACCGGCGGGAAGGCCGACCTCGAGCATGGCGTCGGCGCGTTGGAGCGTTTCAAGCAGAGGGTGGACGTACTCCTCGGCGACCTGGAGAGCTCGGCGGCCGGTCGCACCAAGATCGGCGCCCAACAGGTTTCCCGCACCTCGTTCAGCGGCGGGAACACCGGCTTCGCCGAGGCGGACGCGCTGTACTCGCAGTACAACCGCGTCCACGAGTCGCTCACCTCGCTCTCCAGGACGCTGGGCGACCAGATCGAGTACCTCAGCCTCGGTGTGCACGCCGCCGCCGTCGGCATGGACAACACCGAGGACGAGGTGCGGCGCAGGTTCTTCGTGGTCAAGGGCCGTCTGGACAAGGAACACGAGCGGACCAAGTACGAAGACGTCCACGACGACAAGTCCGACTCCGGGTGGGCAGCCGAATGACCGACGAGAACCAGCCGGAGCGGACCCCGGCCGAACAGCAGGAGTACGACCAGGGCCGGGTCAAGGCCCAGATCTTCGGTACGGACATCACCGAGCGGGTCCGCGAAGTGGCCGGGTCCTTCTTCGGCGGCTCGGGCCTCCCCGCGGGCCGGACCTCCTTCGAGCACCGCGACCTCAACGCGATGATCGACCTGGTCGAGCACTCCAACCCGGCGGACCTGGAGGCCGCCGGACAGGAGCTCTACAAGGCGCGGGACGCGATCAGGGAAGCGGCCAGGGAACTCGGCGACCACATCGCCGCCGTGGACTGGAAGGGCGAGGCGAACACCGCCTTCCGCGACTGGGGAGCGGGCCTGGTGGCCCACGCGACCCGGCTCAGCGACTTCGCCGACTCGGCGGCCACCCAGATCACCGTCGCCGGTACCGGCCTCTCCTCCGTCAAGAGCTCCCTGCCGCCCCGCGACACCCGGGCGGTCCGCAAGGACGTCAAGGACATCCCGGCCCCGGAGCGCCTCGACAGCAACCCGGAGTACGCGGCGGCCAAGCGGGTCGAGGAGCACCGGCAGGAGGCCATCAACCAGGCCAACCGGCTGGCCTCCTACTACTCCGTCAGCGCGGAGGTGCTCGCGACGCAGGAGCCACCCCGGTTCGACATGCAGCTGTCGGTGGACATGCCGCGTCCGACAGGCTTCCAGAAGGATCCGGCTGCCTCGTCCGGTTCCTCCGGTCACACGGGCGGCACCCCTGCCGGGCACTCCACAGGCACCGGCGCGGTGAGGTCGGTGACCGGCGAGGTGAACAGCCCGCCGGCTCACCACACCACGGAACTGGGCACATCCACCAAGCCCGTCGTGGACACCAGCACGCGCACCGAGATCGACAGCGTCGCCGCGCCGCCCGCGCCTCCCACCACGCTGCCCGGCCCCTCGCCCGTGTCCCCCGCCACCGGTGGAACCCAGGGCCCCGGCACCACACCGTTCCCTCCGACGGGTCCCCTCGGCACCAACGGCGTGACCGGTGGCTCGAAAGCGGTCACCGGGAGCACCAGCGGTCCGAAGGGATCCGCGCGGACCGGCGGGCCCTCGGGTGGAACCACCTCGGCGACCCGGCGCACGGCCACCGGGAACCAGGGGCGGACCGGTGGGTCCCAGGCCTTCGGGCGCACCACCGGCACGGGGAGTACCTCGCCGGCCAACGGCCGGTCCGGTGTGACCGGAGGCCGTCCGGTGGCAGGACAGAGCGGTTCGGGCGCAAGCTCCACCCCTCGGGCCGGACGCGGCGGCATCACAGGCGGGACGCCCCAGCAGAAGGCCTCCGGTACCGGCACCCCGGGTGCGCGCACGGGCGGTCGCGGCACGGTGATCGGCGGCCAGAAGACCGGCTCGGGCGGTGCGTCCGCGAGGAGCACCGGTCAGCGTGGAGTCATCGGCAACGGCGGCTCGGCGGCTCGGCCGACCGGTCGGGGAACCACGGGGCAGAACGGCGTCGTGGGCACCCCGCGCGGCCGTTCGGGCGGCAAAGGCTTCACCTCGGGAGGGGCAGGCCTGGTACGACCCGGTGGGCGCCAGGAGCACGAGGACGAGGACGAGAACAACACCTCGACGCGGCCCGACTACCTGACGGAAGACGAAGAGACCTGGACGGCCGGACGGCCCGAGGCCGCACCACCGGTGATCGAGTAGGCACGTGGAAGGTTCGGAAGTCAGGATGACCGCAGAAATGAGCCCTGCCCGCATGCCCCGAGGCACTGGGCGAGCACGCCGTCGGTTGACCGCCGCGCTCGCCGCGACCGCGGCGTGGAGTGCCTGTATGGCCGGGCCGGCTCCGTCCGCCATGGCCCAGGACGTACAGGCGAAGCAGTGGTACCTCGACGCCATGCAGGCCGAGGAGATGTGGCAGGTCTCCACGGGCAAGGGCATCACGGTCGCGGTGATCGACTCCGGGGTGAATCCCGATACGCCGTCGCTGCGGGGCCAGGTCCTCAAGGGATGGGACGCCACCGAGGCGGACGGCGACGAGAACGACGACTACACGGGTCACGGCACCACCATGGCCGAGCTCATCGCCGGGACGGGCGACGGAGGCGGCCTGAAGGGGCTCGCACCGGACGCGGAGATCATTCCGTACCGGATCTCGGACACGGAGTTCCAGAACGACCACCACGTCAACGCCCACGACAGCGAAGACGCCATCCGCGCCGCCGCCGACAGCGACGCGCAGATCATCAGCATGTCCGTCAGTAGCGATTTCGCCCTTGACGAGGAGCGCGAGGCGGCGAAGTACGCCCTGTCGAAGGGGAAGTTGTTCTTCGCCGCCGTGGGGAACGGCGGTGCCGCGGCCAACGCGGTGCAGTATCCCGCGGCCTACCTGGAGGTCGTCGGCGTCTCCTCGGCGGATCGGACGGGAAAGGTGGCCAAGACGTCCCAGCACGGCGACTACGTGGACCTGGCCTCGCCGGGAACCAACGTCCCCGACTGGTGCGACAGCACCTTCCAGTCGTACTGCGACAGTGGAGGGACCAGCGCGGCCACGGCCATCGCCTCCGCCTCCGCCGCACTCGTCTGGTCCGCGCACCCCGACTGGACCGCGAACCAGGTCCTCCGGGTCCTCTTCGACACGGCCGGCCGGGACTGGGCCGACGACAAGGTCAGCACCTACCTCGGCCACGGGCTGATCCGCCCGTCGATGAACCTCCTCAAGCACAAGGGCGACCCCGGCGCCCCGGACGTCAGCCCGCTCACCCTGGGGAAGACGGGCGCGGCCGGCTCCACCGCCTCGCCCGCCCCCTCCGGCTCCAGCTCCTCCTCGGCCGCACCCTCCGCCTCTGCTTCAGGTTCGTCACAGCCTCAGGAGGACAAATCCGGGGACGACCCGGTTGTGGCAGGCTCCAGCGAGCCGGAGGACAGCGGCAGCAGCATCGGCCTGATCGCCTGCGCGGTGGTGGTCGTGGTCGTACTCGGCGGGGCCGTCCTCTCCTTCCTCCGCAGGCGTCGCGGCACCGTCTGACCGCGTGAGAAGGGCCGAACCGGCGACGGCCACGGCCGACGACCGTGATCGGCCGGCTCACCCATGAACTTCCGGCGAGAACCTGCCGGTCCGTAGAGAGAACCCGAAAGGAAGTCAGGTCCATGGCAGACCAGAAGGTCACAGACCACAGTCTCCTCCAGCTGGAGAACGAGCTCTCGACGCGATTCGACTCCGTCAAGGGGCAGCTGAAGACGCTCCAGGCGACGATCGACAGCGTGGAAGGCTCCTGGAAGGGCGCCGGCGCCAACGCCTTCGGCAACAAGCAGCGCGAGATCAACGAGAGCATGGCGTCGATCGGCATCCGGCTGCAGAACTTCCAGGAGGCCATCAAGGCCGCCCGCACCCTCTCCGGCAACACCGAGGACGAGGTCTCGGCCGCGCTCCGCGGCATCGACGTGGTGCCGGGTTACACAGGCGGCGACGCCCCCACGTCGAGCCTCAGCGGCTTCTGACCGCCGCGGCTGCCCGCACCGAGCGGCAGTCGTCCCGCAACCACCCCGAATCGGAGGACCACATGTCGAACACCGACGGTACGACCGTTGTCACATATTCCAGCCTGGAGGCAGCCGCTGCTTCCATCGAGCGGCAGAGCAAGCAGCTCGACGAGGACCTCGCCGCGATCAAGCGCCGCGTCGCCTCCGTCGCCGAGCTCTGGGAGGGCGAGGCCAAGAGCGCGTACGACACCGCTCAGGCCGGCTGGGACAAGGACGCCCGGTCGATCCACGACTCCCTGCAGCAGATCTCCCGCTCCGTGCGCGAGGCGTCGACCGCGTACCAGGGCGGCGACCGGAAGGCCGCGCAGAACTTCCAGTAGCGGACGCGGCGCCCCGGGGCGTGACGGCGGTACCGAGGACCTGAAGGACGGGTGTGGGCACGCGCGGGAGGTGCCCACACCCGTCCTTTCCCCTGTGTCGGCCCGCACGCGGGCGCCGAAACGGCGAACGGCGAACGGCGAACGGCGCCCCCTCCCGTGCAGGAGGGGGCGCCGTTCGCCGTCGGGGCCGGAGAAGCGGGAGGGGCTTACGGCGCCCCGTCCAACAGCCCCGTCTGCACCAGCGGGTTGCCCCGGCGCCGGGAGACGAACACGCCCCGGCCGGCGGGCATCGGCCGTGGCCGGACGCTGCCCATGATGTCGCCCTCGTTCGGGTCGCCGGAGAGCAGCAGCCCCTGGGCGCCCAGCTCCGTCATCCGCTGGATGAACGGTTCGTACGCGGCCCGGCCCGCGCCCGCCGAGTTACGGGCGATGACGAAGCGCACCCCCACGTCCCGTGCGAACGGCAGGAGTTCGGTGAGCCGGCCCAGCGGGTTGCCGCTGGACGTGGAGACCAGGTCGTAGTCGTCGACGACCACGTACACCGTCGGGCCCCGCCACCAGCTGCGGTCCCGCAGCTCCTGCGCGGTGACCGTCGCCGACGGGGTGCGCCGCTGCATGAGGTCGTACAGCGCCTCCATGTGGTGCTCCATGTTGTTGGACATGGGCACGTACTCCGCCAGGTGCGACGGCGGGGTGACGTCCAGCAGGGAGCGCCGGTTGTCGATGACGAAGAGCTTGCAGCTGTTGCCGTCGTACCGCTCCGTCAGCTGCTTGATGATCAGGCGCAGCAGGTTGGACTTCCCGGACTCGCTCTCCCCGAACACCATCAGGAACGGGTCGTGCTCGAAGTCGACGAAGACCGGCTCCAGGTTGTTCTCGTCGATGCCGAACGCGATGCCGCGGTCCGGGTGCGCGTGACCCGGCGGCAGCGCCGAGGCGGGCAGCTCGCGCGGCAGGAGGCGTACGGCCGGCGCGGGGGACGCCGTCCAGTGGCGGGCGACCTCCTGGTTCATGGCGGCGGTCGCCTCGGAGAGGTCGCTGTCGGAGTTGATGCTGTCGATGCGCGGCACCGCCGCCATGAAGTGCAGTTTCTCGGGCGTCAGGCCCCGGCCCGGCACGCCGGCGGGCACGTTGACGGCCGACTTGCGGTCCAGCTCGGAGTCCATGACGTCACCGAGCCGCAGCTCCAGCCGGTTCATCAGGTGGTCCTTGAGGTTGGCCCGCACCTCCATGGACCGCGACGCGGTGACGACGAGGTGGATGCCGTACCCGAGACCGCGTCCCGCGATGTCGAGGACGGCCGGTTCCAGCCCCTCGTAGTCGCTGCGGAAGTTGCCCCAGCCGTCGATGATCAGGAAGACGTCGCCCCACGGCTGGTCCTCCACCGTCACCTGGCCCCGCTCCCGCATGCGGCGGAAGGTGGCGATCGAGTCGATCCCCGCGCTGCGGAAGTACTCCTCGCGCCGCGTCAGGATGCCGTACACCTCGGCGACCGTACGGCGCACCCGCTCGGGGTCCAGGCGGGAGGCGATCCCGCCGACGTGCGGGAGGCCGCTGACCGACGCCATACCGCCGCCGCCGAAGTCCAGTCCGTAGATCTGCACCTCGTGCGGGGTGTGGGTGAGCGCGAAGCCCGCGATGAGCGTCCGCAGCAGCGTCGACTTGCCCGACTGCGGACCGCCGGTGATCTGCATGTGCCCGGCGGCACCGGAGAAGTCCCGGTACAGCGTGTCGCGCCGCTGCTCGAACGGCTTGTCGACCACACCGAGCGGGACGACCAGGCGCCCCGCGCCCTCGAACCCCGGCTGCGTCAGACCGCGTCCCCGCACCGGCGCGAGGCCGGGCAGCAGCTCGTCCAGCGACGGCGGGTTGTCCAGCGGCGGCAGCCACACCTGGTGCGCCGAGGCGCCCCGCCCCTCCAGACGGCGCACGATCACGTCCAGCACGGTGTCCGCGAGCGCGTCGTCCTCGGGCTTGCGGGCCTCCGGCACCTCCGGCTGCGGCTCCGGCTCCACGTACCGCACCGGAACCGGCGCCGCCGTGAACGGGACCGGCCGGCGGTCCACCGGCAGCTTCCCGCCGGGCAGCGACGCCCGCTCCGCGCCCGTCCGGTAGACCCCGGAGACGTACGCGGCCTTGAAGCGGACCATCTCGTCGGTGCCGTACTTCAGGTAGCCGGAACCCGGCACGTTCGGCAGGTGGTAGGCGTCCGGCACGCCGAGTGCCGCGCGGGACTCGCCTGCCGAGAAGGTCCGCAGACCGATCCGGTACGACAGATACGTCTCCAGCCCGCGCAGCCGGCCCTCCTCCAGGCGCTGCGAGGCCAGCAGCAGGTGCACGCCGAGCGAGCGGCCGATCCGGCCGATCTGCACGAACATCTCGATGAAGTCGGGCTTGGCGGTGAGCAGTTCGCTGAACTCGTCGATCACCAGCACCAGCGAGGGGATCGGCAGCAGCGGGGCGCCGGCCGCGCGCGCCTTCTCGTAGTCGTGGATGTTGGCGTAGTTGCCGGCGTCGCGGAGCATCTCCTGCCGCCGGTTGAGCTCACCGCGGATGGAGTCGCCCATGCGGTCCACCAGCGTCAGGTCGTCCGCCAGGTTGGTGATCACCGCGGCGACGTGCGGCATCTGCGCCATCCCCGCGAAGGTGGCACCGCCCTTGAAGTCGGCGAGCACGAAGTTCAGCGTCTCCGACGAGTGGGTGACGGCGAGCCCCAGCACCAGGGTGCGCAGCAGCTCCGACTTGCCGGACCCCGTCGCACCCACGCACAAGCCGTGCGGGCCCATGCCCTCCTGCGCGGCCTCCTTGAGGTCGAGCATGACCGGGCTGCCGTCCTCGCCGACACCGATCGGGACGCGCAGCCGCTCCGCCTGCGAGCGGGGACGCCAGGTCCTGCTCACGTCCACCGAGGAGGCGTCCCCCAGGTTCAGCAGATCGGTGAACTCCAGGTTGGCGAGGAGCGGTTCGTCGTCGTCCCCGCCCGCCGCCACGTTCAGCGGGGCCAGCTGGCGGGCCAGCGCCTCCGCGGCCTCGTAGTTCAGCAGGTCCGGCAGGCCCTCGTAGACGAGCCCGTGGCCCGACTCCAGCTGGAGCGCGTGCGGGTGGACCACCACGGACAGCCCGCCGCGGGCACCGGTCACCTCGCCCGGGACGACCTCGATGACCGTGACGCCCTGCACGCCCTCGGGGGAGGCCAGCACCGACATCGGCGGAACCGACTCGCCGTCGAGCACCACCACGATGTGCGGCTGGTCCATCAGCGGCTGCCCGCCGGCCTGGAACCGGGGACGGCCCTCGATCCGGTTCCCGAGCAGCTCCTCCAGCTCCGAGGAGCTCGTCGAGATCAGCCGGCGGCTGCCCGCACCGTCGGTGGAGTTGCGCAGCTGGACGTGCGGGAGCCACTTCGCCCACTCCCAGTGCGGGGAGGCCTGCCGGTCCGCCGCGATCGCCACGACCAGGTCCTCGGGGGAGTGCAGCGAAGCCAGCGAACCGATCAGGGCGCGGGCCGAGGAGCGCACGGAGTCCGGATCCCCGCTCACCGTCACGTGGTAGAAGGCGCGGAGCGAGACGGCCATCGGCAGCCCGTCCAGCGTCGCGTGGGTGTTGAGGAACTGCTGCATCGCCCCGGCGGTCAGCGGCTCCAGCTCGTCCACCGGCGCGGTCTGCGGGGGAACGAGCGGGGTGGCCAGCTCCTGGTTGCCCAGGCCGATGCGGACCTGCCCGAAGTCGCCGTCGGCGACCCGGCGCTCCCAGACCCTGCTGCCCTCGGCGACCAGCGCCCAGAGCTGCTCGGGCGACGGGTGCAGATAGAACTGGGCGTCACGCTGGAGGCGTGCCGTCCGCAGGACCTCGCGCCGGGTCTGCGTGAGGTACTTCAGGTAGTCGCGCCGCATGTCGGCGAGCTCCCCCTGGGTGCCCCGCCGGTGACGGACCAGCATCGAGACCGCCATCGCGACCGTCGAGGCGATCATCACCATGCCCATGATCCGCATGATCGGGTTCGGCGTCATGAAGAAGAAGACCACCGAGCCGCCCATGCCGAGCATCGGCAGCAGCTGCATCATCGCGCCCTCCTGCTGCCCGCGCGGCAGCTCCGGAGGAGATTGCAACTGCACCTCCATGTCCGGCACTTCGGAGGGCAGCGCGCGCGGAGGGCGCTTGACGACAATGTGGCTCACAACTCACCAATTCCCTTGCCGGACAGATCTGTTCCTCTCGGCGCCCCCGTGGCGACGGGCTCCGCCCGGGCAGAGATCCTACTGACGGAGAGGCCCGACGGAGAGCGGTAGGGTAGCGCGACGCGTGTACGCACCCGCGAACTACCGCCAAAAAACCGGTCATTCGGGACGGGGCGCGAAACGCGCGTCCCAGCGGAGAGACACGGCAGCGACATCGCAGCGACAGCGCAACAGAGGGGGAGCAACAGGTGACCACGACGGCCCGAGCGGCGACCACCGGACCCGGCCGAACCGGCCCCGGTGTCCCGTCCAGCAACGGAACCGGATTCTGCAGGGTGACCGTCGTCGCCCCCGACAGCCGCGTCGACGTCGCACTGCCCGAGGACGTCCCCCTCGCCGACCTCTACCCGGAGGTCCTCAGGCTCTCCGGACAGAGCCCCGCCGAGGGCGCGCCCGTCGGCTACCACCTCGTACGCCGCGACGGCGCCGTGCTCGACAGCGGACGCACCCTGTCCGCCCAGCGCATCCTCGACGGCGAGCTGCTCTCCCTGCGCCCGTTCTCCGAATCGCTGCCGCCCGCCGTGTTCGACGACGTCTCCGACGCCGTCGCGTCCGCCGTGGCCCGCGACCGCACCCTCTGGGGCGACGCCCTGATGCGCGGCTCCGGCCTCTTCGGTGGCGCGGTCCTCCTCGCCCTCCTCGGCTTCGTCCTGTGGACCGCCGACCCGCTGCACGACATGCACGGCCTGCCCGGCGTCATCGCCGCGGTCGCCGCCGTCCTGCTCCTCGCCGTCGCCGGGGTACGCGCCCGGGTGTACGAGGACCGGGGCTCGGCCGTCGCCCTCGGCACAGGAGCCCTGGTCAACGGGGCCGTCGCCGGGTCCGGGCTGCTGCCGCTCGGCGCCGGGGAGGGGATCGGCCGCCTCCAGTTCCTGCTGGCCTGCGTCGCCGTCCTCGTCGTCTCGGTGATCCTGGTGATCGTCGCCCCCACCGGCGACGGCCCCTTCGTCGCGTTCGTCTTCGCCTCGGCCGTCGGCGTGCTGGTGACCTTCGCCGCCATCCTCACCGACCTGGAGCCCACCGAGACCGCCGCCGTCTGCGCCCCGCTCTCCGTCGGGGCGCTCGGCTTCCTGCCCGGCCTCTCCACCCGCTTCGCCCGCCTCCCCATCGGCTTCGAGCCGCCCCGCACCACCAGCGGCGACTACGGCACCGGCGAGCAGGCCCCCCAGGGGCCGGTCGACGCCGTCAGGATCACCGCCCAGGCCCGGCGCGGCCACGAACTGCTGCTCGGCCTGGCCGGCGGCTGCGCCATGGTGGCGGTCGCCGGGGCGGCCGTCCTCGGCTTCTCGGCGGACGTCTTCGGGCAGCTGCTGGCACTGGCCACCGGCTGCGCCATGCTGATGCGCGCCCACCTCTTCCGCTACACCGCCCAGGTCGCCTGCGCGCTGGCCGCCGGCCTCGGCGCGCTGGTCCTGCTCGGCCTCGGACTCGCCCTGAACCCCCCGGTCGGCATCATGATCGACGCCCTGCGCGGCGACACCGCGGCGCTCGACATCCGTACGATCTGGCTCACCGCGGCCGTCGCCGCGACCGCCGCGGTGATCACCGCCATAGGGCTGATCGTGCCCCGCAAGGGGGTCACCCCGTTCTGGGGCCGCTTCCTGGAGATCGCCGAGGCGTTCGTCCTGCTGACGCTCCTGCCGCTCTGCCTCGCCGTCTTCGACGTCTACACCTCGATCCGGTCCCTGACCAGCTGAATCCGGCGCCCTGAGGGCCTCTCCCGCCCACGCGCGAGAGGGGCCGGCGAGGGCGCTGCCGCACGGCTGGTAGTCTGTGCGGTGGCCGTTTGTGTACGCGTCCCCGGTTTCACTCTGGGGGCAGCGCCCATCGGACCTTCGCCTCCGAGTCACGGAAGCTCCCCTGAGATCAAGACCAGGGGCACTCGTGGGCGCATCGAACATCAAGAGGAGTACGCGTGCCGCTCGACGCCGCTACGAAGAAGCAGATCATGTCCGAGTTCGCCCAGAAGGAGGGTGACACCGGTTCCCCCGAGGTTCAGGTCGCCATGCTCTCCCGCCGGATCTCGGACCTGACGGAGCACCTCAAGACGCACAAGCACGACCACCACTCCCGTCGTGGTCTGCTGATCCTGGTCGGCCAGCGTCGCCGCCTCCTGCAGTACCTGGCCAAGAAGGACATCCAGCGCTTCCGTGCGCTCGTCGACCGCCTCGGCATCCGCCGCGGTGCGGCCGGCGGCGCCAAGTAAGCACGCTGTGAGAGGGAGCGGTGCCCACTTCCCGGGGGCCGCTCCCTTTGCTGTACGTGCGCTACCGGGGGCAACCTCAGTAATCTGGACGTACGCACCATCGCACCACCCGCACCACCGCACGAACCGAACGTACGAGGAGAAGCGCGCTCCCGCAGCCGCCGGTCCTCGGTAGTGGCACCCGGGAAAGAACGCCCGGGGGCTTCGATCGAAGACCGGCCCGCACACCAGGCGCGCTTCTCCACGCACCGTCCTCCGCCACACGGGCGGCAGGACGAAAGACGACGAGTATGGAGAAATCACTAGTGGAGAACGAGACCCACTACGCCGAAGCCGTGATCGACAACGGCACCTTCGGCACCCGCACCATCCGCTTCGAGACGGGCCGCCTGGCCAAGCAGGCCGCCGGCTCCGCCGTCGCGTACCTGGACGACGACACCATGGTGCTGTCGGCCACCACCGCCTCCAAGCGGCCCAAGGACCAGCTCGACTTCTTCCCCCTCACGGTGGACGTCGAGGAGCGGCAGTACGCCGCCGGCAAGATCCCCGGCTCCTTCTTCCGCCGGGAGGGCCGCCCCTCCGAGGACGCGATCCTCACCTGCCGCCTGATCGACCGGCCGCTGCGCCCCTCCTTCAAGAAGGGCCTGCGCAACGAGATCCAGATCGTCGAGACGATCATGGCGCTCAACCCCGACCACCTGTACGACGTGGTCGCGATCAACGCCGCCTCCTGCTCCACGCAGCTGGCCGGCCTGCCCTTCTCCGGCCCGATCGGCGGCACCCGTGTCGCGCTGATCAAGGGCCAGTGGGTCGCCTTCCCGACGCACACCGAGCTCGAGGACGCCGTCTTCGACATGGTCGTCGCGGGCCGCGTCCTGGAGGACGGCGACGTCGCGATCATGATGGTCGAGGCCGAGGCCACCGAGAAGACCGTCCAGCTCGTCAAGGACGGCGCCGAGGCCCCCACCGAGGAGGTCGTGGCAGCCGGTCTGGAGGCCGCGAAGCCCTTCATCAAGGCCCTCTGCAAGGCGCAGTCCGAGCTGGCCGCCAAGGCCGCCAAGCCGGTCGGCGACTTCCCGGTCTTCCTCGACTACCAGGACGACGTCCTGGAGGCCCTCACCAAGGCCGTCTCCACCGAGCTGGCCAAGGCGCTCACCATCGCCGGCAAGCAGGACCGCGAGGCGGAGCTCGACCGCATCAAGGACATCGCGGCCGAGAAGCTCCTCCCGGCCTTCGAGGGCCGCGAGAAGGAGATCTCCGGTGCCTACCGCGCGCTGACCAAGAAGCTGGTCCGCGAGCGCGTCATCAAGGACAAGGTCCGCATCGACGGCCGCGGCGTCACGGACATCCGTACGCTCGCCGCCGAGGTCGAGGCCATCCCGCGCGTGCACGGCTCGGCGCTGTTCGAGCGTGGCGAGACCCAGATCCTGGGCGTCACCACCCTCAACATGCTCCGCATGGAGCAGCAGCTGGACACCCTCTCCCCGGTGACCCGCAAGCGCTACATGCACAACTACAACTTCCCGCCGTACTCCGTCGGCGAGACCGGCCGCGTGGGCTCGCCCAAGCGCCGCGAGATCGGCCACGGCGCGCTCGCCGAGCGCGCCATCGTCCCGGTCCTGCCGTCGCGCGAGGAGTTCCCCTACGCGATCCGCCAGGTCTCCGAGGCGCTGGGCTCCAACGGCTCCACCTCCATGGGCTCGGTCTGCGCCTCGACCATGTCGCTGCTGAACGCCGGTGTGCCCCTCAAGGCCGCCGTCGCCGGTATCGCCATGGGCCTCATCTCCCAGGAGATCGACGGCAAGACCCACTACGTCGCCCTCACCGACATCCTCGGTGCGGAGGACGCCTTCGGCGACATGGACTTCAAGGTCGCCGGTACGAAGCAGTTCGTGACCGCGCTCCAGCTCGACACCAAGCTCGACGGCATCCCCGCCTCGGTCCTGGCCGCCGCGCTGAAGCAGGCCCGTGACGCGCGTCTGCACATCCTGGACGTCATGAACGAGGCCATCGACGTCCCGGACGAGATGTCCCCGAACGCCCCGCGGATCATCACCGTCAAGATCCCGGTGGACAAGATCGGTGAGGTCATCGGCCCCAAGGGCAAGATGATCAACCAGATCCAGGAGGACACCGGCGCCGACATCACGATCGAGGACGACGGCACCATCTACATCGGTGCCCAGCAGGGCTCGCAGGCCGAGGCCGCCCGCGCCACGATCAACGCCATCGCCAACCCGACCATGCCGGAGGTCGGCGAGCGGTACCTGGGTACGGTCGTCAAGACCACCACCTTCGGTGCCTTCGTCTCCCTCATGCCCGGCAAGGACGGTCTGCTGCACATCTCGCAGATCCGCAAGCTGGCCGGTGGCAAGCGCGTGGAGAACGTCGAGGACGTGCTCGGCGTCGGCGCCAAGGTGCAGGTCGAGATCGCCGAGATCGACTCCCGCGGCAAGCTCTCCCTGATCCCGGTCGTCGAGGGTGAAGAAGACGAGAAGGACGACGCCTCCAAGTGACGTCCCGTAGTTCCGTGACGACGGCCCGCGCCTCCTCGAAGGCGCGGGCCGTCGCCCGTACCCAAACGCTTCTCAAGGGCACCAACGGCATCGGCACGGTCCGCCGTACGGTGCTCCCCGGCGGTCTCCGTGTCGTCACCGAGACCCTGCCCTCCGTACGCTCCGCCACCTTCGGGATCTGGGCCAACGTCGGCTCGCGCGACGAGACACCCACCCTGAACGGCGCGACCCACTACCTCGAACACCTCCTCTTCAAGGGCACCGGCCGGCGCAGCGCCCTGGACATCTCCTCCGCGATCGACGCGGTCGGCGGCGAGATGAACGCCTTCACGGCGAAGGAGTACACCTGCTACTACGCGCGGGTCCTCGACACCGACCTGCCGCTCGCCATCGACGTCGTCTGCGACATGCTGACCGGCTCGCTGATCAACGCCGAGGACGTCGATGCCGAGCGCGGAGTCATCCTCGAAGAGATCGCGATGACGGAGGACGACCCGGGCGACTGCGTGCACGACCTGTTCGCGCACACCATGTTCGGCGACACCCCCCTCGGCCGCCCGGTCCTCGGCACCGTCGACACGATCAACGCGCTGGACCGCGGGCAGATCGCCCGCTTCTACAGGAAGCACTACGACCCCAGGCACCTGGTCGTCGCCGCCGCGGGCAACGTCGACCACGCCACGGTCGTACGCCAGGTCCGCAAGGCCTTCGACCGGGCCGGCGCGCTCTCGCGCACCGACGCCGAGCCGATGGCTCCCCGCGACGGCTCCCGTATCCTGCGCACCGCCGGCAAGGTCGAGGTCGTGAACCGCAAGACCGAACAGGCACACGTCGTCCTCGGTATGCCGGGCCTGGCCCGTACCGACGAACGCCGCTGGGCGCTCGGCGTGCTCAACACCGCCCTGGGCGGCGGCATGAGCTCGCGCCTCTTCCAGGAGGTGCGCGAGAAGCGCGGCCTGGCCTACAGCGTGTACTCGTACACCTCGGGCTTCGCCGACTGCGGCCTCTTCGGCGTGTACGCGGGCTGCCGCCCGAGCCAGGTCCACGACGTCCTCAAGATCTGCCGCGACGAGCTCGACCGGGCGGCGACCGAGGGTCTGCCCGACGACGAGATCGCCCGGGCCATCGGGCAGCTCTCCGGGTCCACGGTCCTCGGCCTGGAGGACACCGGCGCGCTGATGAACCGCATCGGCAAGAGCGAGCTCTGCTGGGGCGAGCAGATGTCGGTCGACGCGATGCTGGCGGAGATCGCGGCGGTCACGCCCGACGACGTCCGCGCCGTCGCCGCCGACCTCCTCGGCCGGCGTCCCTCGCTCTCCGTCATCGGCCCGCTCAAGGACAAGCAGGCGGACCGCCTCCACCACGCCGTGTCCTGAAGACCGTCCCGGGCCGCTCCGACGGCCCGTACCCACTCCGTTCGATCAAGGAAGCAGAGCACATGAGCAAGCTGCGTGTGGCCGTCGTCGGCGCCAAGGGCCGCATCGGATCGGAAGCGGTACGGGCCGTCGAGGCAGCCGAGGACCTGGAGCTGGTGGCCGCCCTCGGCCGGGGCGACGCGCTGGAGGCCCTCACGGAGGCCGCCGCCGAGGTCGTGGTGGAACTCACCAACCCCGACGCGGTGATGGACAACCTGGAGTTCTGCGTACGGAACGGCATCCACGCCGTCGTCGGCACCACCGGCTGGACCGACGACCGCCTCGCGCGGCTCACCGGCTGGCTGGACGGTTCCCCGGAGACCGGCGTGCTCATCGCGCCGAACTTCTCCATCGGCGCCGTCCTCACCATGAAGTTCGCCCAGGCCGCGGCCCCCTGGTTCGAGTCGGTCGAGGTCATCGAGCTCCACCACCCGAACAAGATCGACGCGCCCTCCGGCACCGCGACCCGGACGGCCCAGCTCATCGCCGCCGCCCGCGCCGAGGCCGGACTCGGGCCGCAGCCGGACGCCACCGCGACCGGTCCAAAGGGGGCCCGGGGCGCCGACGTGGACGGTGTCCCCGTGCACTCCGTACGGCTGCGCGGGCTTCTCGCGCACCAGGAGGTGCTGCTCGGCGGCGAGGGCGAGACCTTCACCCTGCGCCACGACTCCCTGCACCACAGCAGCTTCATGCCCGGCATCCTGCTGGGAACCCGCCGCGTGGTCACCACCCCCGGACTCACGTTCGGGCTGGAACACTTCCTCGATCTGAACTGACGGTCCCCGCCATGCGCGCAAAGATCTCGTACATCGTCACCGCCGCCGTCCTGGTCTTCTACTTCGTCCTGGCCGGCAGCCGGGGTCTGCTCCTCATCCGGCACGGCACGCCGATCACGGTCACCTTCGGGGTGGCCGTGCTCGTCCTGCCGGTGATCGGCATCTGGTTCCTCTGGAAGAACACCCAGTTCGTCCGGCGGGCCAACGCCCTCGCCGCGGAGCTGGAGGCCGAGGGCGGACTTCCGGTCGACGAACTCGTCCGCACCCCGTCCGGCCGGATCGACCGGGATTCCGCCGACGCCGTCTTCGCCCGCCGCAAGGAGGAGACCGAGGACGCGCCGGACGACTGGCGCTGCTGGTTCCGGCTGGCCGTCGCCTACCAGGACGCCCGCGACACGCCCAGGGCGCGCAAGGCGATGCAGCGGGCCATCGCCCTGCACGCACACAAGCCGGTACGCGCCGCCTGACCATTCCCGTCGGGCGACGCGTACCGGCTTGCTGACCCCGGATCACCGGGGGTGGTGCTGGACCGCCCCGAACGGGGAGAACGGGCAGCGGCGCGTCAGCGCCGGTACTCGTCCGCCCACGCCTCGATGGCGTCGGTGGCCCGGTCGAACGCCTCGGACCTGGACAGGAAGTCCGCGTCGTGGTCCGTCATCAGCGGCGGCAGCGAGCCGGCGCCCCGACGGGCCACGACCAGGGCCTGACCCTGCACGGTGCGGGGCATTCCGAGCCACTTCACCGGCTGCTGGACCGTACGGACCGTGCCGGTCCGGCTCCACGCCACCGTGGTGGTGCGGAAGAAGCCGACACGGCGTACACCGTGCCGGCTCACCCAGGCGCCGACACGCAGCAGCCGCAGTGCGCAGGCGATCACCGCCGCGGCGAGCGTCATGCAGAGCAGTGCGCCCGAAGGCTCACCGGCCACACCGATGATCACCGCTGCGAACAGGACGAACGACGACAGCAGCAGCAGCCCCGCCGCCGCCGAGACCCGCCAGGGTCCGGGACGGTAGGGCCGTCGCCAGTTGTCGTGGTCGTCGAACGGCAGCGCGACGTCCTCCGCACCCGCGTCGAACGCGCGGTCGGCCGTCAGGAAGGGCAGGGGCACGACTGATCCTCACTCACAAGCACGCTCGTTGTTGCTGTGCCCGGTGAGGCTACCGACGGGTTCCCGCTGCTACCACCCCAGGGGGCCGTACGAGTCAGCGCTCCTGGGACGCTTCGGACCTCTGGTGGTGCGCGGGTGCCTGACCGGGGTCGAGGGCGGGCAGCCCGAAGAGGAGCGAGCCCACGAGGCCCGCGACCACGACCAGCCCCACGAGCGAGCGGCCGGCCACCTCGGAGACGCTGGCGCGCTCCCGGGGCGGCGGAGTGACATTGCTGCGGAACCGCTCGGCCTCGGCTACGAACGAGAACGGGACGGATTCACGCCGGCGGAACATGAGGAAAATCTCCTTCGGACTGTGGTGAAGGTGCTTCTGAAGTGTCAGACGCGCGGAACGCCGGATCGGTGCCCCCCGGTGCGGGCCCTTCGGAGTTTTCCCCGGGCCGAGCCCTCTACGCGGCCCCGTAGAGTGGACGCCGCCCGAGCGAAGCAATTGGAAGGACCCCGCCGGTGACCGACACCCCCGAGCCCGCGAAGCCCAGTTTCCGCAGCGATGTCACCGTTGAACTGGTGAAACACGCCGCAGGCGATGCCGACGTCCTGTTCGCCGCCCGCGTCTCGACCGCGGGGGAGCAGTCGTTGGAGGAGGTCACCAAGGATCCGGAGCGTTCCAAGGGTCTCATCAATTATCTGATGCGCGACCGTCACGGCAGCCCTTTCGAGCACAACTCGATGACGTTCTTCATCAGTGCCCCGATCTTCGTGTTCCGTGAGTTCATGCGGCACCGGGTCGGGTGGTCGTACAACGAGGAATCGGGCCGCTACCGGGAGCTCCAGCCCGTCTTCTACGTCCCCGGAGAATCCCGCAAGCTCGTCCAGCAGGGCCGCCCCGGCAAGTACGAGTTCGTCGACGGCACCGCCGAGCAGGCGGAGCTCACGGGGCGCGCCATGGAGGACTCGTACCGCCAGGCGTACGACGCCTACCAGGAGATGCTCGCCGCCGGCGTCGCCCGCGAGGTGGCCCGGGCCGTCCTGCCCGTCGGCCTCTTCTCGTCGATGTACGCCACCTGCAACGCGCGCTCGCTGATGCACTTCCTCGGCCTGCGCACCCAGCACGAGCTGGCGACCGTCCCGTCGTTCCCGCAGCGCGAGATCGAGATGGTCGGCGAGCAGATGGAGGAGCACTGGGCGCGCCTCATGCCGCTCACTCATGCCGCCTTCAACAAAAACGGACGGGTAGCCCCGTAGGCGGTGTCCGTATTGCGGCCTTTCGTGAAGTTCATCTAGGCTGATCAAACGGACCCGGCACTGCTTGAACCCCCGAGCAGGCAGTGCCGGGTTCCAAGATCGACGTCCCCCGAGGGGACATCCCGGGCCGAGCAACGAGTAGCGTGTTACCCATGGCTCCGATCTCCACTCCGCAGACCCCCTTCGGGCGGGTCCTCACCGCTATGGTCACGCCCTTCACGGCGGACGGCGCACTCGACCTCGACGGCGCCCAGCGGCTCGCGACCCATCTGGTGGACGCCGGGAACGACGGCCTCGTCGTCAACGGCACCACCGGCGAGTCGCCCACCACCAGTGACGCGGAGAAAGACCAGCTCGTACGAGCCGTCATCGAAGCGGTCGGCGACCGGGCCCTCGTCGTCGCCGGCATCGGCACCAATGACACCCGTCACAGCGTCGAACTCGCCCGCACGGCCGAGCACGCCGGAGCCCACGGACTCCTCGCGGTGACCCCGTACTACAACAAGCCGCCGCAGGAGGGCCTGCGCCGGCACTTCACCGCGATCGCCGACTCCACCGGCCTGCCCGTGATGCTGTACGACATCCCCGGGCGCAGCGGCGTGCCGATCGAGACCGAGACCCTCGTCCGGCTCGCGGAGCACCCGAGGATCGTGGCCAACAAGGACGCCAAGGGCGACCTCGGCCGCGCCGGCTGGGCCATCGCACGCTCCGGCCTCGCCTGGTACAGCGGCGACGACATGCTCAACCTCCCGCTGCTCTCGGTGGGCGCGGTGGGTGTCGTCTCCGTCGTCGGCCACTTCGTCACCCCGGACCTGCGCGCGCTGGTCGACGCCTACTCCGGCGGCGACGTCCAGAAGGCCAAGGAGATCCACCAGAAGCTGCTCCCGGTCTTCACCGGGGTGTTCCGCACCCAGGGCGTCATCACCACGAAGGCCGCCCTCACCCTCCAGGGCCTCCCGGCCGGCCCGCTGCGCCTCCCGCTGGTGGAACTCACCGCGCAGGAGACGGCGCAGCTCAAGGTCGACCTGGCCGCCGGTGGGGTAGAGCTGTAACCACAGACTTCACAACTGAATACGCGAGACACCTCGCTGCGCGAGGACAGCTCGCACGCGTTCATCCCCTGACAACAGCAAGTGCACGAATGACACACGCGCCACGTGCCCAAGCGGTACGTGGCGTGCGTGGTAAGGAGAGTCTTTTGAGTCATCCGCATCCCGAACTCGGTACGCCGCCGAAGCTCCCGAAGGGCGCCCTGAGGGTCACCCCCCTCGGCGGCCTCGGAGAGATCGGCCGCAACATGACGGTCTTCGAGTACGGCGGCCGCCTGCTCATCGTCGACTGCGGCGTCCTCTTCCCCGAGGAGGAGCAGCCGGGCATCGACCTGATCCTGCCGGACTTCACGACGATCCGGGACCGCCTGGACGACGTGGAGGGCATCGTCCTCACACACGGCCACGAGGACCACATCGGCGGCGTGCCCTACCTGCTGCGCCTGAAGCCGGACATCCCGCTGATCGGCTCCAAGCTCACGCTCGCGCTGATCGAGGCGAAGCTCCAGGAGCACCGCATCCGCCCGTACACCCTGGAGGTCGTCGAGGGTCAGAGCGAGCGCATCGGTGTCTTCGACTGCGAGTTCATCGCGGTCAACCACTCGATCCCGGACGCCCTCGCGGTCGCGATCCGCACCCCCGCGGGCATGGCGGTGGCCACCGGCGACTTCAAGATGGACCAGCTCCCGCTGGACGGCCGGCTCACCGACCTGCACGCGTTCGCGCGGCTCAGCGAGGAGGGCATCGACCTTCTCCTCGCCGACTCGACCAACGCCGAGGTCCCCGGGTTCGTCCCGCCGGAGAAGGACATCTCCAACGTTCTGCGCACGGTCTTCGCCAACGCCGACAAGCGGATCATCGTGGCGAGCTTCGCCAGCCACGTCCACCGCATCCAGCAGATCCTGGACGCGGCCCACGAGTACGGCCGCCGCGTCGCCTTCGTCGGCCGCTCGATGGTGCGCAACATGGGCATCGCCCGCGACCTGGGCTACCTCAAGGTGCCGGCCGGGCTCGTCGTCGACGTCAAGACGCTCGACGACCTCCCGGACGACGAGGTGGTGCTGGTCTGCACGGGTTCGCAGGGCGAGCCCATGGCCGCGCTGTCGCGCATGGCCAACCGCGACCACCAGATCCGTATCGTCCAGGGCGACACGGTCATCCTCGCCTCGTCGCTCATCCCGGGCAACGAGAACGCGGTCTACCGCGTGATCAACGGCCTCACCCGCTGGGGCGCCAACGTCGTCCACAAGGGCAACGCCAAGGTGCACGTCTCGGGTCACGCCTCGGCCGGTGAGCTGCTGTACTTCTACAACATCTGCAAGCCGAAGAACCTGATGCCCGTGCACGGCGAATGGCGCCACCTGCGGGCCAACGCCGAACTGGGCGCGCTGACGGGTGTCCCCAAGGACCACATCGTCATCGCGGAGGACGGTGTGGTCGTCGACCTCATCGACGGCAAGGCGAAGATCGTCGGCAAGGTCCAGGCCGGATACGTCTACGTGGACGGCCTCTCCGTCGGCGACGTCACCGAGACCTCCCTCAAGGACCGCCGCATCCTCGGCGACGAGGGCATCATCTCGGTCTTCATCGTGGTCGACACCAATTCCGGCAAGATCGTGGGCGGCCCCCACATCCAGGCCCGGGGCTCCGGTATCGACGACGCGGCGTTCATCGCCGTCGTGCCGAAGATCGAGGAAGCTCTCAACAAGTCGGCCCAGGACGGCGTCATGGAGCCGCACCAGCTCCAGCAGCTGATCCGCCGCTCGGTGGGCAAGTGGGTCTCCGACACCTACCGCCGGCGCCCGATGATCCTCCCGGTGGTCGTCGAGGTCTGATCCTCACCGACCGTCCGACCGGAGCGGGGTGCCTCGATTTGCATCGAGGCACCCCGCTCCAGTACGTTTGGCTCTCCGCCGAACGGGAAGCAGCGCGCGTACTTGTGCGCGGAGGCCACCCGGATCGGAGCGGAAAAATCCGACTCAGAATCTCTGATAAAATCGGATTAGCCGAAAGGCAAAGGCCCCCGACGGGCCGCCGGAATTACTTATCGGACCGGAAACGGAACGAAAAAGAGTCTGGTAGAGTCGGACTCGCCGGAAAGGGAAACGCGAAAGCGAAGAACTGGAAAGCGAAAATTGCTTGACCCGCTTCGACCGGGAATCGGACAGATAAGAGTCTGAT
>NZ_JBIBHR010000008.1:302708-346948 GCF_042957125.1 Streptomyces sp. NPDC008125 | reverse complement strand
TGCAGGGGGGACCCTGTGGGAGAGTAGGACGCCGCCGAACAATTTTTCCGGGAGACCCCCGTGCCTTGTGGCACGGGGGTTTTCTGCGTTCCGGGGCCATGTCGCGAATTACGGCTCCCGCTCATGGGTTTTCGCCCTGTTCTCTACTTTCCGTCCCCGGGCGCCTACCGGGGTCGGACGACCGAGAACAGGGCGGCGCGCGTTCAGAGCCGGCCGGCCGCCTTGAGCGACAGGTAGGCGTCGGCCAGCGCCGGTGCCAGGCTTTCCGGGAGCGCGTCGACCACGACGCCTCCGTGGTGACGGATTCGTTCCGCGACGTGCAGGCGCTGGGCCTGGGCGCGGGTAGCGGCGGCGGCCTCGTAGATCGCCTCCGCCGAGCCCCTTCTGCGGGACATCTCCTCCACGCGGGGATCGGCCACGGCCGCCACGATCACGGTGTGGCGCCTGGTGAGCTGCGGGAGGACCGTCAGCAGGCCCTCCTCGGCGGGGGCGCCGTCCAGAGTGGTCAGCAACACGATCAACGAGCGCTGCGGAGCTGCGGCCAGAGCGGCGGTGCTCATGCCGCGGGTGTCCGTCTCGACCAGCTCGGGCTCCAGCGTCGCCAGGGCGTCCACCACTCTCGCCAACAGGCTTCCGGTGGCCGTGCGGCCACGGACCTGGGCCCTGACCCGCCGGTCGTGGGCAAGCAGGTTCACCTGGTCTCCTGCCCGTCCGGCCAGAGCGGTGAGGAGGAGGGCGGCGTCCATCGCGGCATCGAGCCGCGGCATGTCCCCGACCCGGCCGGCCGATGTACGGCCGGTGTCGAGGACGATCAGGATGTGCCGGTCCCGTTCGGGGCGCCAGGTGCGGACGGCCACCGCCGACTGCCGCGCCGTGGCCCGCCAGTCGATGGACCGGGTGTCGTCACCCGGCACGTACGGGCGCAGGCTGTCGAACTCGGTTCCCTCGCCACGGCTCAGCGCGCTCGTGCGCCCGTCGAGCTCGCGGAGGCGCGCGAGACGGGAGGGCAGGTGCTTGCGGCTGGTGAACGGCGGGAGCACCCGGACGTTCCACGGGACCCGGTGGTAGCCCTGACGCGCCGCCAGACCCAGCGGGCCCACGGAGCGGACTGTCACCCGATCGGGGACACGATCCCCCCGCCGGGTCGGCCGGAGCAGCGTGGTGAGTCGTCGCGCCTCGCCGGCGGCGAGGGAGAACGTATGGCGTGACGCACCGGCCTCCGCGGCCGTGGCTCCACTGCTCGGAGACCAGGCGTCGCGAAGCTCGGCACGCAGGCGCCGACGGGAGCTGTTGGTCACGGTGAGTTGCACCGAGGCGTCGTCACCAAGTCGAACAGATGTATCACCGGATCGGGTGAAACGCAGGCTTCGCACTGGTGCTGCCAGGGCGTAGTCGCACAGAATGGCTAGCGAGAGGGGGGCATTCACCGCAAGCATCCCGGCCCAGCTGGGGGCCAGGATGCCTACAGGGAGTGACCCCGCAGCGGCAAGAAGAGCGGCTCTTCCGGTGAGGGCCATGGTCACCGCCTCATCGGGGGACGGGCACGAGGGCGAGGACCGCCGTGATGACGGCGTCCGGGGTGACGCCCTCCATCTCGGCCTCGGGCCGCAGATGGATGCGATGACGGAGTGCGGGCAGAGCGAGGGCCTTCACATCGTCGGGGATGACGTAGTCCCTGCCGGTGAGCCAGGCCCACGCACGGGCGGCGGAGAGCAGCGCGGTGGCGCCGCGGGGGGAGACGCCGAGGGCGAGCGAGGGGGATTCGCGTGTGGCACGGCAGAGATCGACGACATAACCGGCGACCTCGGGGGAGACCGAGGTCGTGGCGACAGCGGCTCGTGCGGCCTCCAGGTCGGCCGGACCTGCGACGGGAGATATGCCCGCCGCCTTCAGGTCACGCGGATTGAAGCCCTCGACGTGACGGGTGAGGACGTTGATCTCTTCCTCCCGGGAGGGGAGAGGCACCGTCAGCTTCAGAAGGAAGCGGTCCAGTTGGGCCTCGGGGAGGGGGTATGTGCCCTCGTACTCCACCGGGTTCTGGGTGGCGACGACGAGAAAGGGGTCGGGGAGGGGACGAGGGGTTCCGTCGACGCTGACCTGTCGCTCCTCCATGGCCTCAAGGAGCGAGGACTGGGTCTTGGGGGGCGTGCGGTTGATCTCGTCGGCGATCAGCAGGTTGGTGAAGACCGGGCCTGCCTGGAAGGAGAACTCGGCGGTGCGTGCGTCGTAGACGAGGGACCCGGTGACGTCACTGGGCATCAGGTCGGGGGTGAACTGGACACGCTTGGTGTCGAGTTCGAGGGAGGCGGCCAGGGCGCGGACGAGCAAGGTCTTGGCCACGCCGGGGACGCCCTCCAGCAGGACGTGCCCCCGGCAGAGCAGGGCGACGACGAGTCCGGTGACGGCCGGGTCCTGACCGACGACTGCCTTGGCGATCTCGGAGCGCAGGGCTTCGAGTGATGCGCGGGCTTCGTCGGAGTTCC
The DNA here is from genome assembly GCF_042957125.1 of Streptomyces sp. NPDC008125. Lineage (NCBI taxonomy): Bacteria > Bacillati > Actinomycetota > Actinomycetes > Kitasatosporales > Streptomycetaceae > Streptomyces > Streptomyces sp. NPDC008125. The sequence goes on along the minus strand of NZ_JBIBHR010000008.1, from coordinate 344,465 downwards.
TGGGACCCGCGGAGGTCCCTGGAATCGCCGGGGTCGGGGCGCTCATGACGTGCGTACCTCTCTTTCGAGGGCGTCGAGTTGGTCGGCCAGGCGTATCAGTGCGGTGTCGTCGGCCGGAGCCGGGCCGAAGAGCAGGGCATCGAGGTCGCCGTCGGCGGGGAGCCGGGCGGAGAGTGCGGGGACGAGCACGTCCGGGGATCGCGCGTCGCGGGGAGAGACGCCCACGAGTGGGGCGAGGCGGGTACGAGCGGCTTCGCGGAGCAGGGCGGCGGCACGGTCGCGTGCGCCGGCCTTCCGGTAGAGGCGGGCGTGACCCTCCGTCGCTTCGGAGGCGTGGACGGCCACCGGCAGGTTCTCGGTCACCAGCGGGCCGAACCTGCGTCCGCGCCAGAGAGCCGCGAGCGCGGCAGCGACGGCGAGTTGGAGTGTGCCCCACAACCAGCCGGAGGGGATCAGGTCGAAGAAGTCGGGCTGGTCGTCCCCGGCGGAGTCAGCCTCGGTCTCGTGGTCTTGGCCGGAGCCACTGCCGGTGCGGTGGTCCTGCCCGGAGCCGTGACCGGCCCGGTGGTCCCGGTCGGCATGACGGTCATTGTTCGTGCCCTGGCCGCCCTCGGTGGCGGAAGGGTCAGAGAGAGAGGGGAGGTACCAGACGAGATGGGCACGGGAGCCGAGGAGTTGCAGGGCCAGCGAGGCGTTGCCCCCGTGGGCGAGGCGCCGGTTGGCCAGGAGGTCGGGGGCACCGAGCAGGACGGTCTCACCGTTCTGCCTCGGGACGACGAGGAGCGGGGTGAGGCCATGGGCCGGGTAGCAGCCGAGGGCTTCGGGGCGGTCCGTCGTGTAGGTGACTCCGCCGAGGTCGGCCGTGCCCGCGCGGCGGGCGGCAGGGTACGAACAGGCGGCGGCGCGGGTGGTCACCCCGACGGTGGGTCCGACGTCCACGCCGGGGGCGAGTACGGGGACGGACGGCTCTCCCGGGGCGATCAGGACGGTACGGCCGGCGGTGGCGTCGGACAGCCGTTCTTGTTGGAACTCGGTGAGCAGGTCCGGGGTGGCGACCAGGAGCGTGCTGCCGGGTCCGGCCGCGGAGACGGCACCGGCGAGTGTGGTGACCACGTCGACGGTGACACCGCGGTGCTCAAGGAGTTCCGCCAGGGCTCTGCTGCCCTCAGGGTCGGCCGAGCGGGGGTCGAGCGTCCCGTGGTGGCCGCCGGGCTGCAGAGCCGCGATGGTGATGCCGCCGATGACCAGGACGAGCAGGGCCGACAGGAAGCCGCGGGCACGCTTCCACAACTGTGCGGGGGGCGCGGCCAGGGAGGTGGGCCCCGGGGCCGGCCGCGTACCCGCAGGAGCGGCGCCCGTGCCCGTGGAGCCCGGGGCGGCACCGGTACCGGCGGGGTCGGGGCCGGGGGTCTGCGTGGACCCGGTCATCCGGCGGCTCCCGTCATGACGGCGGTGGCGGGTCGCGTCGCATCGAGGTCGCTGTCGAGGGTGCGGACGGTCAGATACGCGGTCTCGTCCGCGGTACGGCCGCCGTACGTGAGCGCGTCGAAGGTGCGGGCCGCGGCGCGCAGCCTGGACGCGTGGTCCGGCAGCCGGCGTCCGGCCTCTTCCGCCGCTTCGTCGGCCGTGCGGCCGGGGCGGGGATCGAGCAGTGCGCGTTCCTCCAGGGAGCGGACGATCGCGCGGGTGCGTTCCTGGACCGCCTCGGTCCAGCGGAGAGCGGCCGCGTGCCTCTCGGCAGCGGCGCGATGCTCGGCGGCGCCGCGCGGTCCGCTCTCCCGGAAGAGGGACTTGGCCGGGCCGGCCGCCCGTTTCGGTGTGCCCAGCCGCCACCAGAGGGCGGTGGCCAGGCCGATGGCCAGGACGACCAGGACGAGGACGCCCAGTGGACCCCCGGGCGCGATGCCGGCGGCCGAGTCGAAGAGCCCGCCGACCCAGTCCCAGAAGGAGTCGAGGGCTCGTCTCAGCAGTCCGGGGTCGCTCTCGTGGTACATGCCCTTGGACAGCTCGTTCTCCGCCGCCTCCCGTGCGGGAACCCGAGGCGTGTCCACGGGTATCCCTCCGAACCTCGGGCCGGCCCACACATGTGGCTCCGACGTGGTGGTGCCCCCCGCACCCGTCATGCCATCAGCCTCCGGTGGTCGTGTAGCCGGGGATCCCGGCGGCACGGCCGAGTTCCAGGTCGAGAGCCTCGCGGCGGATGCGCTGGTCGACGTAGACCAGCGAGATCACGCCGGAGACGAAGGGGTACGCCAGCATCGAGACGAGCACGTTGCCGATGCTCGACACGAGGAGGAAGGGCCAGCCGGTCGGGGTCGGTTCGTTACTGAAGAGGGAACTGGACGCGCCTCCGTCGACGGTGATCCCGATCAGCAGGAAGGGAATGGCGATGACCGTGGACACGACGGCGACACAGAGGGAAGTGAGGGCCAGGATGCCGAAGATCCGCCACCAGGCTCCCCGGACCAGCTTCGCGGACCGACGGAGGGCCTGAGACACCGACTGCCGCTCCAGCACCAGGGCCGGGGCCGCGAGGCAGGAGACGATCATCAGCCAGAGGGACACTCCGAAGGCGGCGAGGCACCCGAGCCCGAGGAGAGCGGCGCCCTCCGTGGAACCGACGAGCAGTCCCGGGGCCGCGCCCACCGCCATGATCGCCACGATGGACACCGCGAGCAGCAGCGCCAGCCCCACCACGCCCAGGAGCCGGGGGCGGACCTCCGCCCGGACCTCTGCCGAGGTGGCGGTGCGGCCCAGCACCGAGCGGCTGACCACGACACCGAGCACCGAGGCGGTGAAGAGGAAGGCGGCCATGCTGAGGACCGCGCTCGGTGCGCTCGTGACGAGCAGGGACCGCATCGCGTCGAAGGACTGACGGAGGGCTTCGGTATCGGAAGCGTCCGGGTCGATCGTGACCGGCTCGGGGAGGAGGAAGCGTTCGACCAGGACGGAGACGATCTGCACGAAGACGGCGACCACCAGGCTGACTCCCAGAGCCGTACGCCAGTGGGCGCGCATGGCCGAGACCGACCCGTCGAGCATCTCACCGACGCTCAGCGGACGGAGCGGGACGACACCCGGCTTGGGTGCCATCGGAGCCAGGCCCCAGCCCTGAGCTCCGCCCCAGCCCGGACGCGGCTGGGGAGTCGGGTGCCCCCAGCCCCGGGAGCCGCCGGGGTTCTGGTCGCCGCCCCAGCCCGGTGCCGGCGGGGGAGCCCCCGGCCCGGGTGCGGGCGAGGCCGGGGCGGACCACTGGCCGGGCGGCGGCTGGGCAGCGGACCACTGGCCTGCCGCGCCGTTCCCGTCGGCCGGGCTGCCGTCCGTGCCGTGCCCGTCCGTGGAGTTCCCGTCCGTGGAGTTCCCGTCCGTAAAGTTCCCGCCCGTGGAATTCCCGCTCGTGGACCGGGAGCCGGTGGGTGGTTCGGAGTCGACGGGTCCGGAGGGGCGGGGTACGCCGGCGCCCTGCTCGTCGGAGGGCGCGGATCCGGGCGGGGCCCAGCCCGGAGAGTCGTTCATTCTGGCTCCTTCACCGTCCTGACCGCACATCGGGGCGGCAGGTTGGCAGCCATCGTGCCACGCGGGGCAGAAGTGCGTTCGAGGTGCTTCTGGTTGGCACCTTCATATGTGGGCCTCCCAGCGGGCAGACTGGGCGGATGGCTGATCTGGACCCGCAATCGCCGGTGGGCATCGAGCCCTCCGCGCTTCCCGTACTCCGCTGGGACGACCCGCCCGAAGGCCCGGTCCTGGTGTTGCTCGACCAGACCCGGCTTCCCGGCGAGGAGGTCGAGCTGGTCTGCACCGACGCACCCGCGCTGGTGCGGGCGATCCAGACGCTGGCGGTGCGCGGGGCACCGCTGCTGGGCATCGCCGGGGCGTACGGCGTCGCCCTCGCGGCGGTCCGCGGATACGACGTGGACGAGGCCGCGGAGCTGCTGGCCACGGCGCGGCCCACCGCGGTGAACCTCGCGTACGGGGTCCGGCGCGCGGTCCGCGCCCACGCGGCGGCCCTCGCGGACGGGGCGGCGCCCGAACGGGCCGCCGCCGCGGCGCTCGCCGAGGCGCGGGCCCTGCACCGCCAGGACGCCGAGGCTTCCGGCCGCATGGCCCGGTACGGCCTGTCCCTCCTGGACGAGCTGCTGCCGGCCGGCGGTCACCGCCTGCTGACCCACTGCAACACCGGAGCGCTGGTCTCCGGCGGCGAGGGGACGGCATTCGCCGTCGCGCTCGCGGCGCACCGGCAGGGCAGGCTGCGCCGGCTGTGGGTGGACGAGACGCGTCCACTGCTCCAGGGCTCCCGGCTCACCGCCTACGAGGCCGCCCGGCACGGAATGGCGTACCAGCTGCTCACGGACAACGCGGCAGGGTCGCTGTTCGCCGCGGGGCAGGTGGACGCGGTACTGATCGGCGCGGACCGCATCGCCGAGGACGGCTCCGTGGCGAACAAGGTGGGGAGCTACCCGCTCGCGGTGCTCGCGAAGTACCACCACGTGCCGTTCGTCGTGGTGGCACCGACCACGACGGTGGATCGGTCCACCCCGGACGGCGCTTCGATCGTCGTCGAACGGCGCTCCGGCCGCGAGGTGACGGAGCTCACATTGCCACGGTCCGCGTCGCGAGAGGGAGAGGGTGGCGGACTGGTCGTGGCACCGCTGGGAACCCCGGTGTACAACCCGGCGTTCGACGTCACACCGCCTGAACTGATCACGGCGATCGTCACGGAGGAGGGCGTCATTTCGCCGGTCACGAGGGCCGGACTGGCCGAGCTGTGTGCCAGGTCATCGCAGATAACGATTAGCTAATGGGATGATGTCGATTATGAAGGGACGCGTCCTTGTCGTCGACGACGACACCGCACTGGCCGAGATGCTCGGCATCGTGTTGCGTGGAGAAGGTTTTGAACCGTCGTTCGTAGCGGACGGCGACAAGGCACTTGCTGCCTTCCGGGAGGCGAAGCCGGACCTGGTGCTGCTCGACCTCATGCTGCCCGGACGGGACGGCATCGAGGTCTGCAGGCTCATCAGGGCCGAGTCCGGCGTGCCGATCGTGATGCTCACCGCGAAGAGTGACACCGTCGACGTGGTGGTGGGCCTGGAGTCCGGGGCCGACGACTACATCGTGAAGCCGTTCAAGCCCAAGGAGTTGGTGGCCAGGATCAGGGCACGCCTGCGGAGGTCGGAGGAGCCGGCGCCCGAGCAGTTGACCATCGGTGACCTGGTCATCGACGTGGCCGGGCACTCGGTGAAGCGGGAGGGCCAGTCCATCGCGCTGACCCCCCTGGAGTTCGATCTGCTGGTCGCGCTCGCCCGCAAGCCGTGGCAGGTCTTCACCCGCGAGGTCCTGCTGGAGCAGGTGTGGGGTTACCGGCACGCGGCGGACACCCGTCTGGTGAACGTGCACGTCCAGCGGCTCCGTTCCAAGGTCGAGAAGGACCCGGAGCGGCCCGAGATCGTCGTCACCGTGCGTGGCGTCGGCTACAAGGCCGGACCCAGCTGACATGACCCGAGGCAGCGCTGCTCCTGGCCCCGGGGAGCCCGGAGCCCCCGAGGAGCGGGCTGCCGGACCGGGGCGTTCCGGTCTTCTCCGGAGCGGCCGGTTGTTCACCGACCGGACGCCCGGAGGCCCTTTCCCGCGCCTCCTGCTGCGCTGGGTGCGGCGTCCGCTGCTGCCCGCCGTGCGGGTGTGGCGCCGCAATCTCCAGCTGCGGGTCGTCGCGGGCACCCTGCTGATGTCGCTCGGAGTCGTGCTGCTGCTCGGCTTCGTCGTCATCGGACAGGTACGCAACGGTCTGCTCGACGCCAAGGGCAAAGCCGCCCAGACCCAGGCTGCCGGCGGGTTCGCCGCAGCCCAGGCGAAGGCGAACGAGCCCCTCACACCGGGCCGCGAGGAAGGCTCCGACGGCATGTCGGCCAACACCTCCTGGCGGACCGACCTCGTCGACCAGCTGGCCAGCGGCGGCGCCAACGCCTTCAACGTGGTGGCGCTCAGCCCGGACTCCGTGAGCCGGGGCACCGCCAGCCGGGCTCCGCGCGGTTCGGGGAGCGTGGAGGCGTCGAGCGTCCCGGACCGCCTGCGCGAGTCGGTCGACAAGGGACCGGGCGCGTTCCAGACGTATTCACTGATCCGGTACTCGTACGGCACGTCGCAGCCCGGGCTCGTCGTGGGCAAGCGGCTCTACGACATCGACCACAACCCCTACGAGCTGTACTACCTCTTCCCGCTCACGCAGGAGGAGAAGTCCCTGGCGCTGGTCAAGACGACGCTCGCCACCGCCGGGCTGTTCGTCGTGGTCCTCCTCTGCGCCATCGCCTGGTTCGTGGTGCGCCAGGTCGTCACCCCGGTACGGATGGCGGCCGGGATCGCCGAGCGGCTCTCGGCGGGGCGGCTCCAGGAGCGGATGAAGGTCACCGGCGAGGACGACATCGCGCGGCTCGGCGAGGCCTTCAACAAGATGGCCCAGAATCTCCAGCTGAAGATCCAGCAGCTGGAGGAGTTGTCCCGGATGCAGCGCCGCTTCGTCTCCGACGTCTCGCACGAGCTGCGCACCCCCCTCACCACCGTGCGGATGGCGGCCGACGTCATCCACGAGGCGCGGGTGGACTTCGACCCGATAACCGGCCGCGCCGCCGAACTCCTCGGTGACCAGCTCGACCGGTTCGAGTCCCTCCTCTCCGACCTGCTGGAGATCAGCCGGTTCGACGCGGGGGCGGCAGCGCTGGACGCCGAGCCGATCGACCTGCGGTCCGTCGTCCGCCGGGTGATCGGCGGCGCCGAACCCCTGGCCGAGCGGAAGGGCACCCGCATCCGGGTGGTCGGCGACGAACTGCCGGTCGTCGCGGAGGCGGACCCCCGACGGGTCGAGCGCGTCCTGCGCAACCTCGTCGTCAACGCCGTCGAGCACGGTGAGGGCCGGGACGTCGTGGTGCGGATGGGCGCGGCCCAGGGCGCCGTCGCCGTCGCGGTGCGCGACTACGGTGTCGGACTGAAGCCCGGCGAGGCGACGCGCGTCTTCAACCGGTTCTGGCGGGCCGACCCGGCCCGCGCCCGTACGACAGGGGGCACCGGGCTCGGGCTCTCCATCGCCGTGGAGGACGCCCGGCTGCACGGCGGCTGGCTCCAGGCATGGGGCGAGCCCGGGGGCGGCTCGCAGTTCCGGCTCACCCTCCCCCGTACGGCGGACGAGCCGCTGCGCGGATCCCCGATACCCCTGGAACCCGAGGACTCGCGGCGCAACGTCGCGGACCGCGAACGCTCCGGCGCGGGAGACACCCGTACCGCCGCCGACACCGAGGGCCGGCACCGCGTGATGGCCGTGCCCCACCAGCCCAGCTCCTCCGACCGCGGCGCGCTGCCCGTGTCGGGCCGGCCGGGTGCCTCGCGGCAGGCGCCCGCCTCGGTCCACCCCGCGGCACTGCCCGGCAGCGGCGCGCGAGTGGTCCCCCGCCCGGGTTCCGCTCCCGCCGCCCCCGCACCACAGATCCCCGAGCAGGCCCGGGAGCAGACCCCGGACAGGCTCCCGGACCAGGAGGACACCCGACGTGGGTTCTGACCGTCGTAGGGACGGCCGCCGCCGCAGAGCCGGCCGGGCGACCGCGGTGCTCGGCCTCGGCATCCTGCTGCTGGTCGGCTGCGGGTCGATGCCCGTCGTCGGGGACGTCAAGCCCGTCGACGCCTCCCAGGCCGGTGACGCCCAGGTGCAGGTCTACGCCGTACCGCCGCGCGACGGGGCGGAGCCGGGCGAGGTGGTCGACGGGTTCCTGGAGTCGATGACGAGTGACGATCCCTCGTTCCGGACGACCCGCACCTATCTGACGCAGGACGCGGCGCGCACCTGGCGCCCCGCCGCCGGCACCACCGTGCTCGCCAAGGCCCCGAACCGCAACGCCCCCGCCCCGCAGGGCGCGGAGCACGACGCGACGGACACCACGTACACCCTCAGCGGCCAGAAGGTGGCGGAGGTGGACGCGCAGAGCTCGTACCAGCCGATCGCGCCGGCCGACTACGTGCAGAGCCTGCACCTGGTGCGGGAGAAGAGCGCCGACGGCAAGCAGGAGTGGCGGATCAGCTCGGTGCCGGACGGGCTCGTACTCGGCCAGTCCGACTTCAAGCGGCTCTACCGCTCCGTCAACACCTACTACTTCGCGGCCGGCCCGGCGGACGGTCCCGCCGCGCTGGTCGCCGACCCCGTCTACGTACGCAACCGGACCGATCCGGTGACACGGATGGACGCCACCACGCAGACCGTCCGGACCCTCCTCGACGGGCCGACCGACTGGTTGCGGCCCGTCGTCGATTCCAGCTTCCCCACCGGTACGACGCTGCAGAAGGGCGTCACCTCGCTGGCACCCGACGACCAGAACGTCCTCAAGGTGCCGCTCAACAAGGAGGCCGCCCACGCCACCCGGAGCGCCTGCCGGAGGATGGCGGCCCAGGTGCTCTTCACCCTGCGGGACCTGACGTCCGCCCGGGTCGAGCAGGTCGAGCTGGAGAACGGGCGGAAGGTGCTCTGCTCGCTGGGCGCCGAGGAGACGACCGGATTCACCCCGGACCGGGGCTCCGGAACCCCCGTCGGCCAGTACTTCGTCGACGAGGGGAAGGTGCAGCGGATTCCCGGTTCGACCAAGGGCAGCGGCGACCCCCTCCCCGTGACCGGCCCGCTCGGCGAGGGCACCCGGCCGATGAGCGCGGTCGGCGTCTCCCGCGACGAGCAGAAGGCCGCCGCGGTGACGACGGACCGCTCGCAGCTGTACGTGGCGTCCATCGTCGAGGAGGGCGAACTGCCCGCCGAGGCCCCGGTCGTCAGCCACGCGGCGTCCGCCGACAACCGTCTGTCGGCACCGAGCTGGGACGGCCGGGGCGATCTCTGGGTCGCCGACCGCGACCCGGACGAACCCCGGCTGCTCAGACTGGCCGACGGTGAGGGCACCCCGCAGGACGTCGCCGTACCGGGCCTCGGCGGGGAGCGGATCGAAGCGCTCCGGATGTCCGCCGACGGGGTGCGGATCGCCCTGCTCGTGGGGGAGAAGGGCCACCGGACGCTGAAGATCGGCCGGGTCGAGAGGGTCGGCTCCGGTGCCACGCAGCAGGTGTCCGTGCAGGACCTGCGGCAGGCCGCGCCGCAGCTCACCGACGTCACCGCCGTCTCCTGGTCCGGACGGGGCCGGCTGGTCGTGGTCGGCAAGGAGGAGGGCGGGGTCCAGCAGGTGCGTTACGTGCAGGCGGACGGATCCACCTCGTCCTCCGAGGTGCTGCCCGGCGTCAACCAGGTCGAGTCGATCGCCGCGGCCGACGACGAACTCCTGCCGCTGATGGCGGACACCATGAGCGACGGCATCGTGAAGCTGTCGCCCGGCGACAACTGGCAGACCGTGCTGAAGAAGGGCACCTCGCTGGTCTACCCGGGCTGAGGCCGGGTCCGCCCGGGCCGTGGCCCCGGCCGGTTCCGGCGGCGTCGTCCACAGCCGCGTCGTCCACCGTCGCGCCGTCCACAGCCGCGTTGTCCACAGGGGTGGCGGGGCCTTGGAGCGGCGGGCAGGGTGGTGCCGTGCGGGAATGGTGGCGGGAGTTCGCCGGACTGGTCCTGCCGGTGGCCTGCGGGGGCTGCGGCAGGCCGCGTACGGAGCTGTGCGCCGTCTGCGGCGATGCGCTGAGCGGCCGGGAGCCGTGCCGGGTGCGGCCCTCGCCCGAGCCGCCCGGGCTTCCGGTCGTGCACGCCGTCGCTCCGTACGAGAACGCCGTGCGCGCCCTTCTGCTGGCCCACAAGGAGCGCGGCGCCCTGGCGCTCGCGAGGCCGCTCGGCGACGCCCTCGCGGCCGCCGTACGGGCCGGGCAGGACGGGCCCGTGCTGCTCGTCCCGGTACCGTCCGCCCGCCGTGCCACCGCCGCGCGCGGACACGATCCGGTACGCCGCCTCGCCCGCGCGGCGACCGCCGCGCTGCGGCACTCGGGCACCCCGGCGCGGGTCCTCCCCGTACTGCGGCAGCGGCGCCGGGTCGCCGACCAGGCGGGGCTCCGGGCGGCCGAGCGGCGGGCCAACCTCGCGGGCGCGCTGGAGGCCGTGCCCGGCTCGGAACGGCTTCTCGCGGCCGGCCGGGTGGTGCTGGTGGACGACCTGCTGACGACCGGGGCGACGCTGGCCGAAGCGGCCCGCGCGGTCGGCCCGGCACTGCGTCGGGCGGGCGCGGGCGCACCGCCCGGAGCAGCTGTGGTCGCAGCTTCTCCGTCTGCCTTCGGAATAAACCGGAACTGACAGAAATGTTTCATCTCCGCAGGTCATGGAAGGGCAAAGGGACCTGAACGGAGGTACGCGTGAGTAGCGGGTGCCGACAAGGCGGTCGGCACGCTATGTTCGGTGGTGAGGAATGGTGAACCCCAGGCCTCGATGAATGCACCACCAGGTTTCGGGCAGGCCGACAACCGGAGTTCAGCTGTCGGAAGATCGGTGGGATGGTGAACCCGCCGGTGGGCAGGAGGAGGTGGAAGGTCACCGAGTCCGAGGCTCCGGAATACCAGCGGAGCCTGGTGCAAAAGGGAGGCGCTCCGCCACCGTTGCGGAGCGATCCGGGAACGGAGTTCTGCGTGGACATCGTCGTCAAGGGCCGCAAGACCGAGGTGCCCGAGCGGTTCCGCAAGCACGTGGCCGAGAAGCTGAAGCTGGACAAGATCCAGAAGTTCGACGGCAAGGTGATCAGCCTCGACGTCGAGGTGTCCAAGGAGCCGAACCCCCGTCAGGCCGACCGTTCCGACCGGGTGGAGATCACGCTCCGCTCGCGCGGCCCGGTGATCCGGGCGGAAGCGGCTGCGGGCGACGCGTACGCGGCGCTGGACCTGGCCACGGGCAAGCTGGAAGCGAGGCTGCGCAAGCAGCACGACAAGCGCTACAGCCGCCGCGGCAACGGCCGTCTGTCGGCCGCCGAGGTCGGAGACGTGGTGCCGGGCACGGCAGCGTTCGACGAGGACGGCGAACTGGTCAACGACCAGGCGGTCCAGGAGGTACCCACCACGAAGTTCGGTTCGCTGGAGGTACAGGGCGAAGGCCCGCTGGTGATGCGCGAGAAGACGCACGTGGCGGCTCCGATGCTGCTCGACCAGGCGCTCTACGAGATGGAACTGGTCGGCCACGACTTCTACTTGTTCGTCGACGCGGAGACCAAGGAACCCAGCGTCGTCTACCGGCGGCACGCCTACGACTACGGTGTCATCCACCTGAGGACCGACCCCCTCGCCGCCGACGAAGCCGGTGGCGCGGGCGGCGCGCTCGGCGGCTGACGAACCGTTTTCGCGGTGCCCCCGGAGAGCGTGCGCGCCCCCGGGGGCACCGGCGTGCGACCACGGGATCTCCGTTCCGGTGGCCGGGCATGAAAGCATGGTCTCCCGAGCCAACCGGTATGCGCTGCAGTGCCGTTGGCGACCGTGTGTGATTTCAGGCCGTGGCCTTCAGGGGGAGGAACGATGGCGGACACCTTCGGGCCCGTGCGCGACACGAATGTTTCCGGAGAAGCTGCCCGTACCCGAGCCGGCGCGGACGAGGACGCCTCGCCCCGCAAAGAGCCCATCCGGGTCCTGGTGGTGGACGACCACGCGCTCTTCCGCAGAGGGCTGGAGATCGTTCTCCAGCAGGAGGAGGACATCCAGGTCGTCGGCGAGGCGGGGGACGGCGCGGAGGCCGTCGACAAGGCGGCGGACCTGCTGCCCGACATCGTGCTGATGGACGTACGGATGCCCAAACGCGGTGGCATCGAGGCGTGCACCGCCATCAAGGAGGTGGCCCCCAGTGCGAAGATCATCATGCTGACGATCAGCGACGAGGAGGCGGACCTCTACGACGCGATCAAAGCCGGTGCCACCGGATATCTGCTCAAGGAGATCTCCACCGACGAGGTGTCCACGGCCATCCGGGCCGTCGCCGACGGACAGTCCCAGATCAGTCCGTCGATGGCGTCGAAACTCCTCACCGAGTTCAAATCGATGATCCAGCGCACCGACGACCGGCGGCTCCTCCCCGCGCCCCGGCTCACCGACCGCGAACTCGAAGTCCTGAAACTCGTGGCCACCGGCAAGAACAACCGTGACATCGCCAAGCAGTTGTTCATTTCCGAGAACACCGTGAAGAACCACGTCCGCAATATCCTGGAGAAACTCCAGCTCCACTCCCGGATGGAAGCCGTGGTCTATGCCATGCGGGAGAAGATCCTGGAGATCAGGTGAGCCCCCTCAGGGCTGTTCCGTCATCCCCGCGGGGCCCCTTCGTGCCACGGACCGGTCACCGGAGCGCGGCCGAGAACGCCGCCCCGAGCGCCGCGGCCAGCGGCTCCCGCAGCCCCGGGGTGTCCACCCGCTCCAGCCGTACGTCGGTGCAGCCGACCCAGGAGGCCGCCTCCACGAGCGCCTCGGCCATCGGCGCCACCGCCTTGGGGCTCGCCAGGGACACCTGGCGGGCGACCAGCACGGTGCCCTCGCGCGCCGGGTCGACGCGGCCCTGGAGCCGCCCGCCGGCCAGCAGGGGCATGGCGAAATAGCCGTGCACCCGCTTGGGCTTCGGGGTGTACGCCTCCAGACGGTGGGTGAACCCGAAGATCCGTTCGGTGCGCGCGCGTTCCCAGATCAGGGAGTCGAACGGCGACAGCAGCGTCGTGCGGTGGCGCCCGCGCGGTTCGGTGGCCAGCGCCTCCGGATCGGCCCAGGCGGGCTTCCCCCAGCCCTCCACCGACACCGGTACGAGCCCGGAGCCGGCCACCACGGCGTCGAAGTCCTCGGCCTTCAGCCGGTGGTAGTCCGCGAGGTCGGAGCGGGTGCCGACACCCAGCGAGCGGCCGGCGAGCGCGACGAGCCGGCGCCGGCACTCCTCGTCGCTCAGGTCGTCGTGGAGGAAGCGGTCGGGGATCGCCCGCTCGGCGAGGTCGTAGACCCGCTTCCAGCCCCGGCGCTCGGTGCAGACGACCTCGCCGTACATCAGGGCGCGCTCGACCGCGACCTTCGTGGCGGACCAGTCCCACCACTCGCCGCCGTTCTTCGCACCGCCGAGCTGGGTCGCGGTGAGCGGCCCCTCGGCGCGCAGCTGGGCGATCACGGTGTCGTACGTGCCGACGGGCAACTCGTGGTGCCACTGCGGGCGCCCGCGGTAGGCGCGGCGGCGGAACGCGAAGTGCGGCCACTCCTCGACGGGCAGCACGCACGCGGCGTGCGACCAGTACTCGAAGGCGCGGCCCCCCGACCAGTACGCCTCCTCCACCGCCTTGCGGCCGATGCCGCCGAGCCGGGCGTACGGAACCAGTTCGTGGGACCGGGCCAGCACCGAGATGGTGTCGAGCTGGACGGCCCCGAGGTGGCGCAGCACCCCGGGCACCCCGGCGCGGCGGTCCGGCGCCCCCAGGAACCCCTGGGCGCGCAGCGCGATCCGGCGGGCCTGATCGGCGGAGAGTTCGACCACGGGGGGCTGCACGGGCGGCTCGGACGTCATGGAGGAACCTTAGAGGGCGCCACCGACAGACGTCGGGGGTACGGACGAGAGCCCTCCGACCGGGGAGTGCCGGGCAGGCGGGTCGGGCCCCGCCTCAGCCCGGCGGGGGCAGATACGCGGCGGAGCCCGGCGGACGCGCGCCTGCCTCCGGCAGCCCGGAGCCGGTGAGCCGGAGGCCGAGGCGGGCGGGAATCCGCCCCGGGCCGGACGCCGGGAGCCCCAGGTCGGCCGGGAAGAGCGAGGCGCTCCAGAAGCTCCGGCGCTCGCCCCCGGCAACGGCGGTCCCGTCGGCCGCCTCCCCGGTCCCACCGCCGGCCGCCTCGGGCCGCTGCCCGTCGTCCAGCCGGAAACCGGCGCGCAGAGCGACCCCCCGGGAGGCCACGTTGCCCGCCTCGGCCCACCACTCCAGCCGGACCGCCCCCAGCACGGAGAACGCCCAGAGCGCCGAGCGGACCACCGCCTCCGTCCCGTACCCCTGTCCGCGGTGCTGCCGGGCGAGCCAGTAGCCGACCTCGTACGTGCCGGGACCGGGCCGCCGGACGAGGCCCAGGGCGCCCGCCAGCGTGCCGTACCGCTCGACCAGCGCGAAGTGGTAACCGGAGTCGTCCCGCCAGCCCGCCGGGGCGAGGGTGCTCGTGAAGAGTTCCGCGTCGGAGCGCAGGTACGGCGACGGGATCTCCGTCCAGCGGAGGATCTCCGGGTCCTGGCAGGCGAGATGCACCGCGTCCGTGTCCCCGGCGGTGAAGGGACGGAGCAGCAGACGTCGGGAGGTGAGGGTGATCGGCTCCATGGGCGCATTCTGGTGACCCCGGAGTCGCGCCGGGAGCACTTTCCGGGCTTCCCGGCACCTTCCAGGCTCTTCGGCCGTTGTCCTGGAAGGCGCGGTGAGGTCCACCCAGGGGCAGCCCTCCCGGCGCGGCGGTGTCCTCGCTTACGATGGCCGTTGCGGTGGGGCCCACCTGCCGTGCCCGTGCCAGAGTCCGTCAAACGACCCAGTGCCAGGCCCGACCGGCAAGGAGACCAGCCTCAGTGTCCGTCTTCAACAAGCTCATGCGTGCAGGCGAAGGCAAGATCCTGCGCAAACTGCACCGCATCGCGGACCAGGTCAGCTCCATCGAAGAGGACTTCGTCAACCTCTCCGACGCCGAGCTGCGGGCGCTCACCGACGAGTACAGGACACGGTACGCGGACGGCGAGAGCCTGGACGACCTGCTCCCCGAGGCGTTCGCCACCGTCCGTGAGGCCGCCAAGCGCGTCCTCGGGCAGCGCCACTACGACGTGCAGATGATGGGCGGCGCCGCCCTGCACCTCGGATACGTCGCCGAGATGAAGACCGGTGAGGGCAAGACCCTCGTCGGCACCCTGCCCGCGTACCTCAACGCGATCTCCGGCAAGGGCGTCCACCTGATCACGGTCAACGACTACCTGGCCGAGCGCGACTCCGAGCTGATGGGCCGCGTCCACAAGTTCCTCGGTCTCACCGTCGGCTGCATCGTCGCGAACATGACCCCGGCGCAGCGTCGTGAGCAGTACGCCTGCGACATCACGTACGGCACGAACAACGAGTTCGGCTTCGACTACCTCCGCGACAACATGGCGTGGTCGCAGGAGGAACTCGTGCAGCGGGGCCACAACTTCGCGGTGGTCGACGAGGTCGACTCGATCCTCGTCGACGAGGCGCGCACCCCGCTGATCATCTCCGGCCCGGCCGACCAGGCCACCAAGTGGTACGGCGACTTCGCCAAGCTGGTCACCCGGCTGACCAAGGGCGAGGCGGGCAACCAGCTCAAGGGCATCGAGGAGACCGGCGACTACGAGGTCGACGAGAAGAAGCGGACCGTGGCCATCCACGAGTCCGGCGTCGCCAAGGTCGAGGACTGGCTCGGGATCGACAACCTCTACGAGTCGGTCAACACCCCTCTCGTCGGGTATCTCAACAACGCCATCAAGGCGAAGGAACTCTTCAAGAAGGACAAGGACTACGTCGTCATCGACGGCGAAGTCATGATCGTCGACGAGCACACCGGCCGTATCCTCGCCGGCCGCCGCTACAACGAGGGCATGCACCAGGCGATCGAGGCGAAGGAAGGGGTGGACATCAAGGACGAGAACCAGACGCTCGCCACGATCACCCTGCAGAATTTCTTCCGCCTCTACGGCAAGCTCTCCGGCATGACCGGTACGGCGATGACCGAGGCCGCCGAGTTCCACCAGATCTACAAGCTGGGCGTCGTGCCGATCCCGACGAACCGGCCGATGGTGCGCCTCGACCAGTCCGACCTCATCTACCGCACCGAGGTCGCCAAGTTCGCCGCCGTCGTCGACGACATCGCGGAGAAGCACGAGAAGGGGCAGCCGATCCTGGTCGGCACCACCTCGGTCGAGAAGTCCGAGTACCTCTCGCAGCAGCTCTCCAAGCGCGGTGTCCAGCACGAGGTGCTCAACGCCAAGCAGCACGACCGTGAGGCGACCATCGTCGCCCAGGCCGGCCGCAAGGGCGCCGTCACCGTCGCGACGAACATGGCCGGCCGAGGCACCGACATCAAGCTCGGCGGCAACCCCGACGACCTCGCCGAGGCGGAGCTGCGCCAGCGCGGCCTGGACCCGGTCGAGCACGTCGAGGAGTGGGCGGCCGCCCTGCCCGCCGCGCTGGAGAAGGCCGAGCTGGCCGTGAAGGCGGAGTTCGAGGAGGTCAAGGACCTCGGCGGGCTGTACGTCCTGGGCACCGAGCGCCACGAGTCGCGCCGTATCGACAACCAGCTGCGCGGTCGTTCCGGCCGCCAGGGCGACCCGGGCGAGTCCCGTTTCTACCTCTCGCTGGGCGACGACCTGATGCGCCTGTTCAAGGCGCAGATGGTCGAGCGCGTGATGTCGATGGCGAACGTCCCCGACGACGTTCCGATCGAGAACAAGATGGTCACCCGCGCCATCGCCTCCGCCCAGTCCCAGGTCGAGCAGCAGAACTTCGAGACGCGTAAGAACGTCCTGAAGTACGACGAGGTGCTCAACCGCCAGCGTGAGGTCATCTACGGGGAGCGTCGTCGCGTCCTGGAGGGCGAGGACCTCCAGGACCAGATCCGTCACTTCATGGACGACACGATCGACGACTACATCCGCCAGGAGACCGCCGAGGGCTTCGCGGAGGAGTGGGACCTCGACCGGCTGTGGGGCGCCTTCAAGCAGCTCTACCCGGTGAAGGTCACCGTGGAGGAGCTGGAGGAAGCCGCGGGCGACCTCGCCGGTGTCACGGCGGACTTCATCGCCGAGTCCGTCAAGGACGACATCCACGCGCAGTACGAGGAGCGCGAGAAGTCGCTCGGCTCCGAGATCATGCGTGAGCTGGAGCGCCGCGTGGTCCTCTCGGTCCTCGACCGCAAGTGGCGCGAGCACCTCTACGAGATGGACTACCTCCAGGAGGGCATCGGCCTCCGTGCCATGGCGCAGAAGGACCCGCTGGTCGAGTACCAGCGCGAAGGGTTCGACATGTTCAACGCCATGATGGAAGGCATCAAGGAGGAGTCGGTCGGCTACCTCTTCAACCTTGAGGTCCAGGTCGAGCAGCAGGTCGAGGAAGTCCCGGTCAAGGACGACGCCCAGCAGCCCTCGCTCGCCAAGGAGGGCGCCGGTGTCGCGGCGGCCTCCCGGCCGGAGATCCGCGCCAAGGGCCTCGAAGCCCCGCAGCGCCCCGACCGCCTGCACTTCTCCGCCCCGACGGTGGACGGCGAAGGCGGCGTCGTGGAGGGCGAGTTCGCGGACAGCGCCCCCGAGGGCGACGGCCTGACCCGCGCCGAGCGCCGCAAGGCGCAGAAGAGCGCGGGCGGCGGCGGGCGTCGCCGCAAGAAGTAGGACCCGCGAGAAGCGGTCCGCGGCGGTCGAGGACCGGGCGGCGGTACAAACCGGCGGGGCCGGGACCTCCACGGAGGTCCCGGCCCCGCCGGTTTCCGTACCGGAGCGCGACCGGGCGCGACCGGGCGCCGGGTTCAGACCGGCAGGCGTTCGCCGCCCAGCTCCACCGCGGCGCAGCGCCAGCGCAGGTCGGCGCCCTGCTCCAGCCGGAACGCCATGGCGTGCACCCGGCCGCCGCCCGAGATGGACGCGAACGCCTCGACGACGCCGGTAGCCGGCTGCGCGCCGTAGCACCCGCGCAGTACGGGGCTGCTGCCCCAGGCGGGGCGCAGCGGGGCGCCCGGGGCGAGTTCGGCGAGCTGGTCGTACGCCTCACCCACGGTGTGGCCGAGCATCCAGTGCACCGGCCGACGCCCGCTGAGCACGGCGAGCAGCCGTTCGGCGAACCACTGGTGCGGGCGTACCGGGCCTCGCGCGGCGAGCGGGCTCCGCTGCGCCGGGACGGTCCCCGGGCGGCGCGGATCGCGGCGGCCCGCGGGCCTGCCGACTCCCGGGCGGGTACTCCCGCGCTGTTCCGTACGGGTGCGCCGATCCGCGCCCGACGTCCTGCTCCGGTCCGTGCTCATGGTGTCGCCCCCGTGTGAGGCCGCCCGGACGTACCGGGCGGCGGCGTTGCGTAGCGACCCTTCTACGGGGAGTCGCGAGGGGGTCGCAAGGGCGGCCGCGCCCTGCGGGGCGGACGGCGCGGATCACCTATCCGGGTGAGGCGGCGGGCCCCCGCCCGAGTACCGGGCCGACGGCCGCGCCCCCCGGGGCCGTACGTCAGCGGGTGCCCGCCCCGCCCCGCAGGGTGGCCGGCGACGTATCCTGAGGGCGTCTGTCGACTACGAAAGCGGCCAAGCCATGCGCGTGTACGTCCCCCTGACCCTCTCCGGGCTCGCCGCGGCGCACGGGGCGGGCGAGCTGGGCCCCGGACCGCTGACCGCCTACGCCGTCACCCCCGGGCTGCGCGAATGGTACGTTTCCGACGACATCGAGGAGCTGGAGTACGCGGCGCTCAACCGGGCCGCGGCCGCCTCGCTCCGGCTGATCGCCGCCCTGCCCGAGGAGCCGCGCCGCCGGGTCGTCGTCGCCTTCGACGTACCGGACGGTGACGCCCTCGGCGACCCCGGCCAGGGGCCGGACGCCGCCTCGGTCGGCGAGGTCCGGATCGGCTCGTCGGTACCGCTCGCCAAGGCGGCGGCCGTGCACGTGGATGCCGACGACGCCGAGAAGGACGTGACGGCCGCCGCCGCGGCCCTGGGCGCCGCCGATCACGGCGACGACGACGCCCAGTTCACCGTGGACGGCGCGGAGGACCACGAGCTGCTCTGGTTCGGCGTGCAGGAGATCCCGCAGCTGCTCGGCTGAGGGGCGCCCGGCGGCTCTTCCGGTCGCCGGGTGACCCTCGCCGGTTGTCGGACCCGCCGAGTACGGTCTTTCCCATGGCGAAGCACGACGAGAAGCGCACCCACCTGGTCTGGGACTGGAACGGCACCCTGCTGGACGACATCCACGCGGTGCTCGGGGCGACCAACACGGCCTTCGCCGAGGTGGGACTCGCGCCGATCACGCTGGAGCGGTACCGCGCGACGTACTGCGTGCCCGTACCGCTCTTCTACGAGCGGCTGCTGGGCCGGATACCGGACGACGCCGAGTGGGAGCGGATGGACGTCCTCTTCCACGACTCCTACGCCGAGCTCCGTGCCGCCTGCCGCCTCACCGACGGCGCCGCCGAGCTGCTCGCGGGCTGGCGGCGGGACGGCCGCAGCCAGTCCCTGCTGAGCATGCACGGCCACGAGCAGCTGATACCCACCGTGCGCGGGTACGGCATCGAGCAGCACTTCGTGCGGGTCGACGGACGCACCGGGCCCTCCGGCGGGAGCAAGACGCTCCACATGGAGCGTCACTTCGCCGCGCTCGGCACGGTCGCCCCGGAGCACGCGGTGATCATCGGGGACGCGGTGGACGACGCCGTGGCCGCCGCGCACGTCGGCGCGCGGGCGGTGTTGTACACCGGGGGCTCGCACGACCGGGCCAGCCTGGAGGAGGCAGGGGTGCCGGTGGTGGACAGCCTCGCCGAAGCGGTGGCGCTCGCGGAGTCCATGGAGGTCTGAGCCGGACCCGCCCCGGCCGGGACGGCTTCCCGGGCCGGGGCTCCCTCCCCGCCTCAGGCCACCGGGGCCTTCGCGCGCAGCACCTTGAGGAACTCGCGCATCCACGCCGAGTGGTCGGGCCAGGCGCGCGAGGAGACCAGGGTGCCGTCGACCACGGCCTCCGCGTCCTGGAAGGCGGCCCCGGCCGTCCGCATGTCCGGCTCCAGCGCCGGATAGGCGGTCACCTCGCGCCCGTCGAGACTCCCCGTCGTGGCGGTGATCAGCGGGCCGTGGCAGATCTGCGCGACCGGCCGGGCGTCCTCGAAGAAGGCGACGACGATCCTTTGCAGGTCGGCGTTGTTCCGGAGGTACTCCGGCGCCCGGCCGCCGGGGATCACCAGAGCGGCGTAGTCGCCGGGCACGACGTCGGCGAACGCCAGGTCGGCGGGCCAGGTGTAGCCGGGCTTCTCGGTGTACGTGTCGAAACCGGGCTCGAAATCGTGGACCACGAAGCGCAGGGTCTTGCGCTCGGGAGCGGCGATGTCGACCTCGTACCCCTCCTCGCGCAGCCGCTGGTACGGGTAGAGGACTTCCAGCGACTCGGCCGCGTCGCCGGTGACGAGCAGGATCTTCGGTGCCATGGCGGGCCCCCAGGGTGGGTGGGTCGGCCGGGTGCGGGCATGCGGTCCGGCCTCGTACGGCGGGGACCAGCCTGCCCCGGGCGGACGGGTTCGCCAAGAGGGCGCGCCTTCACCGGGTGGGGGCGCCCTCGCCGGAGCGAGGGGCAGCGAGCAGGACGAAGTGTCCAAAACGGAGGCCTTCGTTTGTACACATACGGTTCATGACGGCCACCCGTCCGGGCGAGATAGCCTAGGGTCCGTGATCAGCGCGATACGCCGCGGGGGCATGGACGCCCCCGCCCCGGTCCCGGAGTGCACCCGCACCCGGGCGATCCGTGATCGCCATCACCCCGACCCACGGCTGAATATCGCCGATTTGGTCCCGGGTATCTCTCATCGCGGCATAGCGTCGACCACGACCGGATACCCCGCGTCGTGGCGTTGTGTCGCTTTTCTCACCTACGTCACGCAATGGCGCGCGACAGGAGCCAGAGGACATGCAGACCAAGCTGGACGAAGCCAAGGCCGAGCTGCTCGCACGGGCCGCCGAGGTAGCTGACAACAGCCCGGGCGGTGGTGCCGGCGGCCCGGGGGGTACCTCCCGGGTGCGCGTCGCCGCGGCCGGCACGGACGGGGACGAGCGGTCCGGCCGGGACATGCTCCTCTCCTACCTCCAGCGCTACTACTTGCACACCGCCCCGGAGGACCTGAACGGCCGGGACCCGGTGGACGTCTTCGGTGCTGCCTCCTCGCACTACCGGCTGGCCGAGAACCGCCCCCAGGGCACGGCCAGCGTCCGGGTGCACACCCCGACCGTGGAGGAGAACGGCTGGACCTCCAGCCACTCCGTCGTCGAGGTCGTCACCGACGACATGCCGTTCCTCGTCGACTCCGTCACCAACGAGCTGTCCCGCCAGAACCGCAGCATCCACCTGGTCATCCACCCCCAGGTCCTGGTGCGCCGCGACGTCACCGGCAAGCTGCTGGAGGTCCTCACCGACGGCCCCGGCGTCCCCCGGGTCCCCCAGAGCAAGGGCCGCAAGGACGCCGGCACCGCCGGGGCCGCGCTCCCGCACGACGTGCTCGTGGAGTCCTGGATCCACGTCGAGATCGACCGCGAGACGGACCGCGAGGACCTCAAGGAGATCACCGCCGACCTGCTCCGCGTCCTGTCCGACGTGCGGGAGACCGTCGAGGACTGGGACAAGATGCGCGCCGCCGCGCTGCGCATCGCGGACGGCCTCACGAGCGAGCCGACCGACGACCTCCCCACCGAGGAGATCGAGGAGGCCGGCGAGCTGCTGCGCTGGCTCGCCGCCGACCACTTCACCTTCCTCGGCTACCGCGAGTACGAGCTGAAGAACGGCGACTCGCTCGCCGCCGTGCCCGGCACCGGCCTCGGCATCCTGCGCTCCGACCCGAAGCACCACGCGGACGAGGCGCACCCCGTCAGCCCGTCCTTCGACCGGCTCCCCGCCGACGCCCGTGCCAAGGCCCGCGAGCACAAGCTGCTCATCCTGACCAAGGCGAACAGCCGCTCCACCGTCCACCGCCCGAGCTACCTCGACTACGTCGGTGTGAAGAAGTTCGACGCCGACGGCAACGTCGTCGGCGAGCGCCGCTTCCTCGGCCTGTTCTCGTCCGCCGCCTACACCGAGTCGGTGCGCCGGGTCCCGGTCGTCCGCCGCAAGGTCGCCGAGGTGCTGGAGGGCGCCGGCTTCTCGGACAACAGCCACGACGGCCGCGACCTGCTCCAGATCCTGGAGACCTACCCGCGCGACGACATGTTCCAGACGCCGACCGATCAGCTCCGCTCGATCGTCACCTCGGTGCTCTACCTCCAGGAACGCCGCCGGCTCCGCCTCTACCTGCGCCAGGACGAGTACGGCCGCTACTACTCCGCCCTCGTCTACCTGCCGCGCGACCGCTACACCACCGGCGTGCGGCTGCGGCTGATCGACATCCTCAAGGAGGAACTCGGCGGGACCAGCGTCGACTTCACCGCCTGGAACACCGAGTCGATCCTGTCCCGGCTGCACTTCGTCGTCCGGGTCGCCCCCGGCACCGAACTGCCGCACCTCACGGACGCCGACACCGAGCACATCGAGGCCCGGCTCGTCGAGGCCGCCCGCTCCTGGGCGGACGGCTTCCAGGAGGCCCTGAACGCCGAATGCGGCGAGGAGCGCGCCGCCGAACTGCTGCGCCGCTACGCCCGCTCCTTCCCCGAGGGCTACAAGGCGGACCACTCGCCGCGCGCCGCCGTGGCCGACCTGGTCCACCTCGAACGGCTCAAGGCGGGCGAGAAGGACTTCGCACTCAGCCTCTACGAGCCGGTCGGCGCACTGCCCGGCGAGCGCCGCTTCAAGATCTACCGGACCGGCGAGCCCGTCTCGCTCTCGGCCGTGCTGCCGGTGCTCCAGCGCCTGGGCGTGGAGGTCGTCGACGAGCGCCCGTACGAGCTGCGCTGCGCGGACCGGACCACCGGCTGGATCTACGACTTCGGGCTGCGGCTGCCCGCGGGCGGCGGCGACCACCTCGCCGACGACGCCCGCGACCGCTTCCAGAACGCCTTCGCCGCGGTCTGGACCGGTGCCGCCGAGAACGACGGCTTCAACTCCCTCGTGCTGCGCGCCGGACTCGACTGGCGGCAGGCGATGGTGCTCCGCGCCTACGCGAAGTACCTGCGCCAGGCGGGCTCCACCTTCAGCCAGGACTACATGGAGGACACCCTCCGCGACAACGTCCACACCACCCGGCTGCTGGTCTCCCTCTTCGAGGCCCGGATGTCGCCCGCCCGCCAGAAGGCCGGGCGGGAACTGACCGACGGACTGCTCGAAGAGCTCGACGGCGCGCTCGACCAGGTGGCCTCGCTCGACGAGGACCGCATCCTGCGCTCCTTCCTCACCGTCATCAAGGCGACCCTGCGGACCAACTTCTTCCAGCGCGCCGACGACGGCGAGCCGCACGGCTACGTCTCGATGAAGTTCGACCCGCAGGCCATCCCCGACCTGCCCGCGCCGCGCCCCGCCTTCGAGATCTGGGTGTACTCGCCCCGCGTCGAAGGCGTCCACCTGCGCTTCGGGAAGGTCGCCCGCGGCGGGCTGCGCTGGTCGGACCGGCGCGAGGACTTCCGTACCGAGGTCCTCGGCCTGGTCAAGGCGCAGATGGTGAAGAACACCGTGATCGTGCCGGTGGGCGCCAAGGGCGGCTTCGTCGCCAAGCAGCTCCCCGACCCGGCACTCGACCGTGACGCCTGGCTCGCCGAGGGCATCGCCGCCTACCGCGTCTTCGTCTCGGCGCTGCTCGACATCACCGACAACCTGGTGGCCGGTGAGACCGTGCCGCCCGTCGGCGTGGTCCGCCACGACGAGGACGACACCTACCTCGTCGTCGCCGCCGACAAGGGCACCGCGAGCTTCTCGGACATCGCCAACGAGGTCGCCGTCGCGTACAACTTCTGGCTCGGCGACGCGTTCGCCTCCGGCGGCTCCGCCGGGTACGACCACAAGGGCATGGGCATCACCGCGCGCGGCGCCTGGGAGTCCGTCAAGCGGCACTTCCGCGCCCGGGGCCACGACACGCAGACCGAGGACTTCACCGTCGTCGGCGTCGGCGACATGTCCGGCGACGTGTTCGGCAACGGCATGCTGCTCTCCGAGCACATCCGGCTGGTCGCCGCCTTCGACCACCGGCACATCTTCCTCGACCCGGCCCCCGACGCCGCCGTCTCCTACGCCGAGCGGCGCCGGATCTTCGAGCTGCCCCGCAGCTCCTGGGCCGACTACGACACCAAGCTGCTCTCGCCCGGCGGCGGCGTCCACCCCCGCACCGCGAAGTCGATCCCGGTCAACGCGCACGTCCGCGAGGCCCTCGGCATCGAGGCGGGCGTCACCAAGATGACCCCCGCCGACCTGATGAAGGCCATCCTGCGGGCCCCGGTCGACCTGCTGTGGAACGGCGGCATCGGCACCTACGTCAAGTCCTCCGCCGAGACCGACGCCGACGTCGGCGACAAGGCCAACGACGCGATCCGGGTCAACGGCCAGGACCTGCGGGCCAAGGTCGTCGGCGAGGGCGGCAACCTCGGCGCCACCCAGCTCGGCCGCATCGAGTTCGCCCGGGCCGGCGGCTCGATCAACACCGACGCGATCGACAACAGCGCCGGCGTGGACACCTCCGACCACGAGGTGAACATCAAGATCCTGCTCAACGGGCTGGTCCGGGACGGGGACATGACCGTCAAGCAGCGCAACAAGCTGCTCGCCGAGATGACCGACGAGGTCGGCGCGCTCGTGCTGCGCAACAACTACGCGCAGAACGTCGCGCTCACCAACGCCTCCGCCCAGGCCACCGACCTGCTCCACGCCCACCAGCGCTCGATGCGCCGACTGGAGGCGGCGGGCGAGCTGGACCGCGCGCTGGAGTTCCTCCCCGCCGACCGGCAGATCCGCGAACTCCTCACCGCGGGCAAGGGCCTGAGCCAGCCGGAACTCGCCGTGCTGCTCGCCTACACCAAGATCACCGCCGCCGACGAGCTGATCCGCACCAGCCTCCCCGACGACCCGCACCTCCAGCGCCTCGCGCACGCCTACTTCCCGAAGCAGCTGCGCGAACGCTTCCCCGAGGCCATCGACGGCCACGCGCTGCGTCGCGAGATCATCACCACGGTGCTGGTCAACGACACCGTGAACACCGGGGGCTCGACCTTCCTGCACCGGTTCCGCGAGGAGACCGGCGCCTCGGTGGAGGAGATCGTGCGGGCGCAGGCAGCGGCCCGCGAGATCTTCGGCCTGAACGCGGTCTGGGACGCCGTGGAGGCGCTCGACAACCAGGTCGGCGCCGGGGTGCAGACCCGCATCCGGCTGCACTCCCGCCGCCTGGTGGAGCGCGGCACCCGCTGGCTGCTCGGCAACCGCCCGCAGCCGGTGGACATCGAGGCCACCGTCGCCTTCTTCGAGGAGCGGGTCGCCGAGGTCTGGGCCGCGATGCCCAAGCTGCTGCGGGGCACCGACCAGGAGTGGTACCAGCAGATCCTGGACGAGCTGACCTCGGCG
Source organism: Streptomyces sp. NPDC008125 (assembly GCF_042957125.1). Taxonomy (NCBI): domain Bacteria; kingdom Bacillati; phylum Actinomycetota; class Actinomycetes; order Kitasatosporales; family Streptomycetaceae; genus Streptomyces; species Streptomyces sp. NPDC008125. The sequence goes on along the minus strand of NZ_JBIBHR010000008.1, from coordinate 319,354 downwards.
GACGTGCCCGAGGAGCTGGCGCAGCGCGTCGCCGGATTCTCCTCGGCGTTCCCGGCGCTCGACATCGTGGCCATCGCGGACCGTACGGGCAAGGACCCGCTGGCCGTGGCCGAGGTCTACTACGACCTCGCGGACCGGCTGCGGATCACCGCGCTGATGGACCGGATCATCGAGCTGCCGCGCGCCGACCGCTGGCAGTCCATGGCCCGCGCCTCCATCCGCGAGGACCTGTACGCGGCCCACGCGGCGCTCACCGCCGACGTCCTGGCCGTGGGGGCCGAGGGCGCGTCGCCGGAGGACCGGTTCAAGGCGTGGGAGGAGAAGAACGCGGCGATCCTCTCCCGGTCCCGCTCCACCCTGGAGGAGATCCAGAGCTCCGACGCCTTCGACCTGGCGAACCTGTCGGTCGCGATGCGGACCATGCGGACGCTGCTGCGCACGCACGCCTGACCGCGTTGACGCGGTGACACGCGAGAGGGGGCTCCGGGCCGTGAAGCCCGGAGCCCCCTCTCGCGTCCCGCGCGCGGGGCGTACTACTTCTTCGTGAACTGCTCGTACGCGGCGACGACGTCCTCCGCCGGGCCGTCCATCCGCAGGACGCCCGCCTCCAGCCAGATCGCCCGGTCGCAGGTCTCCAGGATCGACCGGTTGCTGTGGCTGACCAGGAAGACCGTGCCGGCCTCCTTGCGGAGCTCCTTGATCCGGTCCTTGCTCCGGTTCTGGAACTTGGCGTCGCCGGTGGAGAGCGCCTCGTCGATCAGGAGCACGTCGTGGCTCTTGGCCGCCGCGATGGAGAACCGCAGCCGGGCGCCCATGCCGGAGGAGTACGTCCGCATCGGCAGCGTGATGAAGTCGCCCTTCTCGTTGATGCCCGAGAAGGAGACGATGTCGTCGTACCGCTCGCGGATCTCCTGACGGGACATGCCCATCGCGAGGCCGCCCAGCACGACGTTCCGCTCGCCGGTGAGGTCGCTCATCAGCGCCGCGTTCACACCGAGCAGCGAGGGCTGGCCCTGCGTGTGGACCTTGCCCTTCGTCGCCGGGAGCAGCCCGGCGATCGCCTTGAGCAGAGTGGACTTGCCGGATCCGTTCGAGCCGATGAGGCCGATCGCCTCCCCCTTGTACGCGGCGAAGCTGACGCCCTTCACGGCGTGCACCTCGCGCACGCCCGGGCTCTGGCGCCGGGTGACGATCCGGCTGAGCGCGGAGGTCGCGCTGCCCCGGCCGCCCTTGGTGCCGTTGACCTTGTAGGTGATGTGCACGTCGTCGACGACGACGGTGGGCTCCCGCTCCTCGGTCGTGTCAGCCACGTCCGTACCTCTCTTCGGCCTTCCAGAAGAACACGAAGCCGCCGACGCCACAGACCAGTGCCCACGCCGCGGCCACCGCCCATACGTGCGGGGGCAGTTGGTCGGCGGTGAAGCTCTCGATCAGAGCGAACCTCATCAGGTCGATGTAGACGGCCGCCGGGTTGCAGTCGAGCGCGACGATGACCCAGTGCGGGACCCGGTCCGCGGTGAGGAGCGAGTCCAGGCTCCACATCACGCCGGACGCGTACATCCAGGTGCGCAGCAGGAACGGCATCAGCTGGGCGATGTCCGGGGTCTTCGCGGTGAGCCGCGCCACGAACATCGAGACGCCGGTGTTGAAGAGTGCCTGGAGGAAGAGCGCGGGGACCGCGAGCACCCAGCTGGGGCTGGGGAACTCCCCGAAGACGAACAGGATCACGACCAGCGCGCCGAGCGAGAACAGCAGCTGCTGGAGCTGCTGGAGGGCGAGCGCGACCGGCAGCGAGGCCCGCGGGAAGTGCAGGGCGCGCACCAGCCCGATGTTGCCGCTGATCGCGCGGGTGCCCGCGGTGATCGAGCTGGAGGTGAACGTCCAGATGAAGACACCCGTGACGAGGAACGGCACGAAGTCGGGGACCCCGCGCTTGGTGCCCATCAGGATGCCGAAGATGAAGTAGTACACCGCCGCGTTGAGCAGCGGCGTCATGATCTGCCAGATCTGGCCGAGCTTCGCCTGGCTGTACTGCGCGGTCAGCTTGGCGGTGGCGAAGGCCACGATGAAGTGCCTGCGTCCCCAGAGCTGGGCGACGTACGACGCGAGGGAGGGGCGGGCGCCGCTGACGGTGAGGCCGTGGCGGGCGGCGAGCGCCGCGAGCTCGCCGGGGGCGTAGACCGGGGCGAGTGCGGCGGGATCGGTTTCGGCCGGCCCTGGGGTCGGCGGAGCTGCTGTCTGGCTCACCACGATCGCTTTCGACGGAGGCTGGGGACAGCCGGTCCGGGGCTGGAGCGGAACCGGCTGCGAAGCGGGGGAACAGGCGTTGAACTGCGGGGGAACCGCGAGCGAACGACGGGACGGGACCGTTCCGTCGTCACGCTGAGCGTAAATCGTATCGACGTCGGGACGCAACCGTTTCGTCGTTACGGATATCATTCACAGCATGAGCACCGAACCCGGACCCCGGCGCCGCACTCCGGCAGGCGCCGCCGTGCTGCGCGAGGACGTGACCGACGCGATCCGCGGGGCCGTCTTCGAGGAGCTGGCCGCGGTGGGATTCGCCCGGATGTCGATGGAAGGCATCGCGCGCCGCGCGGGCGTCGGCAAGACCGCCGTCTACCGGCGCTGGAAGTCCAAACTGCACCTGGTGCTCGACCTGGTGGCCGCCGTCGCCCAGCAGGGCATGCCGACCCCCGACACCGGCTCGCTGTACGGGGACGTGCGCGCGGTCCTCCAGCTCGCCTCGTACGCGCTCCGCCACCCCGTCGCCTCCCAGGTGATCCCGGACCTGCTCGTCGAGGCGGCCCGGAACCCGGAGATCGCCGAGACGATCAAGGCGGCCCTCCTCGACCCGCAGCAGGGCGTCGCGGCCGTCGTCGTCCGGGCGGCGGTGGCCCGGGGCGAGCTGCCGGAGGGCAGCGACCCCGACCGCGCGCTGGACCTGATCGTGGGCCCGCTGTACTGGCGCCTCGTGGTGGTCCGCGGCGGCCTGCCCAAGGGGTACCTGGACGACCTCGCCGCCTCCACGGTCGCCGCGCTCAAGTACCCGGAGGCGTAGGTGCGAGGGCCTGGGCGCGCGGAGGCGTAGGTCCTCGTCCTGTCATGTCAGAGGGGGAACCACTCCGACAGACGTTTGGCGACGACCGGTACGTCGAGGTGGTCCTGCGCGACCTCCTCGACGAACGGGCCGGCGATGGAGACGTGTGGCGGGGCCGTATCCGCGCCGAGGCCGTTGAGCCGGAGGAAGACACGCATGGCCAGCCACGCGGTGCGCTTGTTGCCGTCGATCAGCGCGTGGTTGCGGGCCACGGAGTGCAGCAGTGCCGCCGCCTTTTCGTGCAACGTGGGATACAGCTCGGCCCCGAACACGTCGGTCCGGGGCCGCTCGATCGCCGAGACCAGAAGTCCCAGATCGCGGACGCTGTGCTCGGTGCCGTTGACCGCGCGGGCGATGGCGAGGATCTCGTCCAACTGGACGTGACGCACTTCGGTCACTTCAGGTAGTCCAGGATCTCCGCGTCGCTCTCCATCAGCTCCGCCAGGACGTCGTCCACCTTCAGCTCCGCCCGGTTCTGGGCTTCGCGGATGGCCTCAATGGCGAGTTCCTGCTTGCTGCGACCCTCGCGGCGGGCTCGGTCGGTGAGCTTGGCGTCGAGGTCGTCGGGGAGTCGGAGTGTCATGGCCATCCACCGATGATACCGGCTTGGTATCTAATCGGCGAGGCGTTTCACCCTCCGGGCCCGGCGTCCCGCCCGGCCGCACCGAGCGGGACGGGGCGCCGCGCCGGAGAGCCGGCTACTTCACCGCCCCCGCCATCACCCCCGACACGAACTGCCGCTGGAAGGCGAAGAACACCGCCAGCGGGATCACCATCGAGACGAACGCCCCCGGTGCCAGCACGTCGATGTTGTTGCCGAACTGGCGTACCTGCTGCTGGAGCGCCACGGTGATCGGCGGGGAGTCCGAGTCCGCGAAGATCAGGGCGACCAGCATGTCGTTCCAGACCCAGAGGAACTGGAAGATCCCGAGCGAGGCGATGGCGGGGCCGCCGAGCGGCATCACGACCCGGGTGAAGAGCCGGATCTCGCCCGCCCCGTCGAGCCGGGCGGCCTCCAGGAGCTCGCGGGGGATCTCCGCGAAGAAGTTCCGCAGCAGGAAGATCGCGAACGGCAGGCCGAAGGCCGTGTGGAAGAGGACCACGCCGAGGGTGGTCTCGAAGATCCCGAGGGTGCCGAAGAGCTTGGAGACCGGGATCAGGGCGACCTGTACCGGCACCACCAGCAGCCCCACGACCAGCAGGAACCACCAGTCGCGGCCGGGGAAGTCCATCCAGGCGAAGGCGTAGCCGGCGAACGAGCCGATCACCACCACCAGGACCGTGGACGGCACGGTGATCATCACGGTGGAGAGCAGCGAGCCGGTGATCGCCGAGTCGGAGAGCAGGTGCTGGTAGTTGTCGAGGGTCAGCTGGGAGGGGGCGGTGAAGACCTGCCACCACCCGCTCGCCGCGATGTCCTTGCCGTCCCGCAGCGAGGAGAGCAGCAGCCCGATCGTCGGCATCAGCCAGAACAGGGCGACCAGGACGAGGAAGACCCGCATCACCCCGCCGCCGGCCCGTGCCAGGATCCGTGCCGCGAGCGGGGGACGGCCCGCCCCGGCCGTGGTGGTGGACGCGGCCGTCATCGGCGCCCCTCCTTCCGTATCCGACGGATGTTGAAGGCCATCACCGGGATCACCAGCAGCAGCAGGAGGACGGCGATGGCGCTGCCGACCCCCAGGTCCGCGTCCGTACCGAAGGAGGAGCGGTACAGCTGGAGGGCGAGGACGTTGGCGTCGTCCTGGGAGGAGCCCGGCGCGATGATGAAGATCAGGTCGAAGACCTTCAGTACGTTGATCATGAGCGTGACCAGCACCACCGCGAGGACCGGTGCCAGCATCGGCACGGTGATCCGGCGGAACACCTGCCACTCGTTCGCCCCGTCGACCCGCGCCGCCTCCAGGAGCTCGCGGGGGAGTCCGGCGAGGCCCGCCGCGATCAGCACCATCGCGAAGCCCGCCCACATCCAGACGTAACTGCCGATGATGCCGGGGGTGACCAGGCTCGGGCCGAGCCAGGAGACCCCGTTGTACGGCTCGCGGAAGTTGTCGGCGGGCAGCCGGAGCACCGCGCCCCCGGCGGCGGCGGGCAGCGAGAAGGACCCGTCCGCTCCGGCCGTGGCGGTGGCGACGACCTTGCCGTTCTTCACCGCCTCCACCTCGATGCCCTTGAGGCCCAGCTCCTTCGCGTCGACCGTGTTGGGCTTCCCGCCGCCGCCCCTGGTGAAGTCCAGCCAGGCGGTGCCGGTGATCCGGTCGCCGTCCGGAGCGGGGGTACGCGCCGGCACCGCGTCGTGCGGCATCTTCTCCGGTACGACCCCGACCAGCGGCAGCAGCACCGGGACGCCCGCCCGTACCGTCGTCTTCGTGACGAACGAGCCGCCGCCGCCCGCCTTCAGCGGGTGCACCGGCAGCGGATGCGCCTTCGGGAACCCGGCGGACTCCGCGAAGGTGTCGTGGACGCCCACCCAGACCGCGTTGGCGACCCCGCGCTCCGGGGCTTCGTCGTAGACCAGCCGGAAGATGATCCCGGCGGCCAGCATGGAGATCGCCATCGGCATGAAGACGACCAGCTTGAACGCCGTGCCCCAGCGGATGCGTTCGGTCAGCACCGCGAAGATCAGGCCGAGCGCGGTGGAGACGGTGGGCGCGAGGACCACCCAGATCAGGTTGTTCTTGACCGCCGTACGGATCGAGTCGTCCGTGAACAGCTTCCGGTAGTTGTCGAGCCCGGCGAAGCCGGTGCCCGCCTGGTCGAGGAACGAGCGGTAGACCGAGTAGGCGATCGGATAGACCACCAGCGCGCCGAGCAGCACCAGCGCGGGCAGCAGGAACGCCACCGCGACGGCTCTGCGGGTGCCGGTGACACCTCGGCCGGACCGCCGGGAGGGGCGGCCGGTACGGGTACGGACGGGGGGGACCGGGTGGACGGGGGGCACCGCGCCGGCGCCCCCCGTCGTCGCTGTCGTCACCGCGTCAGCTCTTGTACGCCTCGGCGGCGGCGGACTCCAGCGCCCGCTGGGTCCCCGCGACGTCCTTCGGGCTCTTCAGGAAGTCCTGGAGGATCTTCCACTCACCCTTGCCGGGCGTGCCGCCGAAGGACTGCGGCGCCTGGTCCGACATGTCGAACCGGACGTCGTCACCGGCCGCGATCAGCGCCTGCGCCATGGTGCGCTGCACGTCGTTCGGGTACACCGCCGGGTCCAGGGACTTGTTCGGCGAGAGGAACCCGCCCGCCCCGGCCGAGATCTTCGCCGCGTCCGTGGACGCCAGGAAGGTCAGCAGCGCCTGGGCTCCCTTGGAGTCCTTCAGCGCCACCGCCGCGTCCCCGCCGGTCACCACCGGGGAGTCCGCGCCGACCGCCGGGAACGGGAACACCTTGGCGTCCGTACCGATCTTCGCGTCGGTCTCCGCGATGTTGACGGAGACGAAGTCGCCCTCGAAGACCATCGCGGCCTTGGGCTGGTCGCCGCCGGTGAAGGTCTGCGTCACCGACGCCGGGAACTCCGTCTGGAGCGCCCCGGACGCGCCGCCGGCGATCAGCTCCGGCTTGCCGAAGAGCTGGGCGAGGGTGGTGAGCGCGTCCTTCACGGACGGGTCCGTCCACTTGATCCCGTGCTTCGCCAGCTGGTCGTACTTCTCCGGGCCCGCCTGGGAGAGGTAGACGTTCTCGAACCAGTCGGTGAGGGTCCAGCCGTCCGCCCCGCCGACCGACACCGGGGTGATCCCGGAGGCCGACACCGTCTCGGCGGTGGTGAGGAAGTCCTTCCAGGTCTTCGGCTCGGCCGCGCCCGCGTTCTCGAACGCCTTGGCGTTGTACCAGACCAGCGACTTGTTGGCGGCCTTGTAGTAGACGCCGTACTGGGTGCCGTCCACCGCGCCGAGGTCCTGCCAGACCTGCGCGTAGTTCTGGCCGAGCTGGGCCCGCGCCTCGTTGCCGACGGGCTTGGCCCACTTCTTCGCCACGGCCTGCTGGATCGCGCCGACCTGCGGGATCATCGCCACGTCCGGCGGCTGGCCGCCCGCGATCTTCGTACCGAGGAAGTTGACGATCGGGTCCTGCGCGGGGACGAAGCTGACCTTCGCTCCCGTCCGCTTCTCGAACTCGTCCAGGACCTTGATGAAGTTCTGCTGCTCCGCGCCCGTCCACACGGCGGCCACGGAGATCTGCTCACCGTCCAGACGCGGTAACGAGACGGTCGAAGCCGGCGATTCGCTCGCGCCCGCCGTGGCGCCCCCGGTGTCCTTGCCGTCCTTGCCGTCGTCCGAACCGCCCGAGCAGCCGGTCAGCGCGAGCGCGCCTATCGCGGCGAACGCCATTGCCGCCCGGCTCAGTTGTCGGGTTCTGTGCATGTCTGCCCCGTTTCCCGTCGACGTGCGTCCGCACGCCGCTGTGCGAGTACCGCGTCGTTCGTGGGCACAGTCCTACGCCGGGGCGCGAAGGACCCGCAATACCGCCGTGGGGGCCGGGCGGGTGATCGTGACCCGCTCGTGACGTCGATTCAGGAGAAATCGAGCACCCGGCGGACAGAGGTCAGGAGGACAGGTCCGTCCGCCGGGACACCGCCGGGCATCACGAGGAGACCGGCGGCAGCGGAGGCAGCCGTTCGGCGTTCACCGAGCGTGCCGCGCGCTCCAGCGCACTGGCGAGGAGCGCCAGATCGGTCGGCCCGTTGCCCAGCTCGCGGACCGGCCTACGGGTCGGCGGATCACCCATCCGCTCCCACTCCAGCGGCACCACCGTCGGACGCAGGGTCGCCGTGCGCGGGATGCGCCCCGTCACCCGGCCGCCCTGGAACGGAGTGACCCGCCCGTCCGGATGCCCCAGCCGGCCCCGCCCCGGTGCCGGCTCGTCCGGCGAGGGCGGCAGCACCGGCGGGTCCAGCACGATCCGCAGCCGGGCACCCCGCGCCAGCTCGGTGTCCTCGGTGCGGTCCGGGCGCCCGGAGGACGCCACCAGGTGCACCCCGAGCCGCCCGCCGTCCCGGGCCACCGCCTCCAGCGCCCGCACCACCGACCCGGCGGCCGGCCGCCCCGGACTGCCGAGCGCCGGGGCGACCAGCGCGTCGAAGTCGTCGGCGAGCACCACGAGCCGGGGCAGCGGCGACGGACCCGGGTCCACCGCCCGCGAGGCCGCCCGCAGCCGCAGCGTGCCGGTGGTGGACGAGGAAGCGGCGTCGAGGTCTCCCCGCTGCTCCGAGGGGCTCGGCGGGCGCTGGCCGACGAGCCGCTGCGCGACCTCGTGCCGGGTGTGCCACTCGGCGAAGTCCAGCCCGCCGAGCAACTCCGCACGGCGCTTCAGTTCGCCGCCGAGCGCCCGCGCGAACTCCCGCATCCGGACCGGGTCGGAGGCCGACAGGTACGAGAAGACGTGCGGCAGCTCGGTGCAGGGCCGCAGCCCCTCGCCGGGCTCGCCGTTCTCCCCGCCCGCCCCGGCCCCGTCCACCAGCAGGATGCCGAGCCGGTCGGGACGGGCTGCCGAGGCGAGCGAGGCGGCGACCGCCCGCAGCAGCTCGGTACGCCCGCTGCCCGCCGGGCCCTCGACCAGCAGGTGCGGCCCCTCGTCGGCGAGATCCACGCTGACCGGCCCCCGGGGCCCGGCCCCCAGCACCACCACCGGCCGCCCGGCCATCCCGCCGGCCCCCTCGCCGCCCCCGCCCGGTGCGGCGGACGCCGGCGTCGGATACGGGGTGCGCTCGGAACCGGTACGCGCCCCGGAAGCGGGGTACGGCGTGCCGCCCGTACCGCGCGCGGTGGCACCGGGGTACGGCGTGCGCCCGGAGTCGGTACGGGAGTCCCCGGCGCCCGGGTACGGGGTGCGGCCGGAGTCGGGTGATCCGGTGCGCTGACCGCCGACCAGGGGGGCGGTGCGCAGCGGGCCGGTGCTCGGGGTGCGGCCGGTGCCAGAGGTGTCCTCAGGGTCGCGGAGCCGCCCCGACGACGGGGTGGGGGTCGGCCGGGCCGAAGCGCCGGGCTGGCGTTCGGCCGTCGACGCCCAGCGGGCCATCAGCGACGCCGGGGTGGCCCGGGCCAGGCCCAGCTCGTCGAGGAGCCGGGAGGTGGGCGGCAGCGCGGCGGTCTTCGCGAGGTCCGCCGCCGCCCCCGGGCCCTCGTCCCGCAGCGGGGCCAGCGCCCGGCCGAAGCGTTCCGCCCAGGCCGGCGACACCGCGTCCACGGTCGCCACCGTGCCGTGCCCCGCGACCTGGCCGCCCGCCGTGCGCAGCAGCCGGAGCGCCGTCGCGACGTCCCCGCTCAGCAGGGCGACCGCCCCGCACTCGCGGAAGGCGAGGGAGGCGTGGCAGGCGGCCTCGTACGTCGCTGCGACCGGGGAGGTCGGCGAGGCGGGCGGGGTCTCCGCCAGGCAGATCAGGTGGATTCCGGCCGCCGAACCGGCGCCCGCCAGCCGCGCGGTGTTCTCCCGCAGCGCGGCCGTCCCGGGGTCGCCGTCGACGATCACCACGGTGTACGGGCCGGTCCAGACCCCGGCGGCCTCGGCCACCGCGTCGCGCCCGGCGTGCGGCCAGCCGGGACCCAGCGGGCCCTCGTCCAGCCTGCGGACCAGCTCGTCCGTACGGGCCGCCGCCTGCTCGCGGTCGTACGCGAGGAGCAGCCGGCAGTCCTGGCCGCGCATCGGCCGCAGATGCGGCAGCCAGCCCAGCCAGGACCAGGCGCTGCGCCGCTCGTCCGCCGTGCGGTTGCGGTCCGTGCTGATGAGCACGATCTCCAGGTCGGTCGGGGAGTGCAGGGCGGCGAGCTGGGCGACCACCGAGCGGGCCAGCCCGGTGAGGCGCTCCCACGGCCCGGCGAGCCCGAGCGAACCGGCCTCGCGCAGCCCGACCGTCACCGGCACCGAGGGCAGCTCGGCCCGGTCGGTCGTGCCGAGCCGGACGGCCAGCGCCTCCGGGTGGCCGGGGCCGCGCTCCCAGAGCCGGGGGCCCGGGTCGAGCGCGGTCAGCAGCACCGCCGCCGGGTCCGGCCAGGTGCCGGCCGGGGCGGAGGGGGCGAGGAACCCACCGGGCCCGGTGGCGGACCGGGGGGCGGGAACGGCCGCCGCGTCCGCGGCCTCGTGGTCGGCGCGCCCGCCGGCCAGCCTGCGGGCCCAGGCTCCTATGCCGCCGCGGCGGGGCTGCTCCGTGCCGGGGCGGGAGGGCGGGCCGGAGCTCTCCCGGCGGTACGGCGAGTCGTGGCCGGAGGGCCGGGTCTCCTCGGCGTACGCACCGTGCCCGTGGGCCGGGTCCGGGCCGTCGTTCCCGGCCGCGCCGGGCTCCGGCCGGGCCACCCGCAGATGGCCCTCGCCGTCGGGGGCGGTGGCCAGCGCCGGGGGGCGGGGGCCGGTGGCGAGGCGGAGGGTGGACTCGCCGAGCCGCAGCAGGGAGCCCGCCGACAGCGGGACCGGCCGGGTGCCGATCTCGGCGCCGTCCAGCGAGGTGCCGTTGGTGGAGCCGAGGTCGGCCACGGTCACCCGGCCGTCGCCGGAGACGGTGACCGAGCAGTGCAGCCGGGAGACGTCGGGGTCGTCGAGCGGCACGTCCGCGTCGGCGGAGCGGCCGATGCGGATCTGCCCGCCGTGCAGCAGGTGGACACCGCCCGCGTCGGGGCCGGCGACCACGTGCAGCCGGGCCGGGACGGAGTCGTCGGTGGACGGTTCGTCCTCGCCGGGGGAGTGGAGGGAGAGCACCGCGCCGTCGACCAGCGGCGGCTCGCCGAGGGAGAGGCGCTGGGAGTCCAGCCGCTCCCGCCCGGCGAAGAGAATCACCGCGCCGCCGCCCAGGGACCCCTCGGGGCCCTGGACCGCCGAGGCGAGGGCCGGGGCGACGGCGGCGAGCGCCGTGCCCGCCGGGGCCGTGAGCAGGACGTCGCACGCGCGCGCCGGTGCGTGGCCGGCGCGCGGCGCGAGGACGGTCAGCCGGATCTGCATCGCCGTCAGCGGTCCCTTCTGCGGGTTGCCCGGCAGGGGACCTCCCTGTGATGCCCCCCACCCGGCGCGGACGCGTCGTCCGGTACGGGTCGTCACGTACCGCAGGGCTCCCGCTCCCGCAGTTCCGTGCTGAAGGCATCCTCGCACCTGCCACCGGCAACACGCCCACGGGTCATGCATAAGTGATCTTGATTGGTCGGGTGTGGGCGTAAAAGCGCCTGCTTGGCCCGGGTTCTGACACTCCGCCTACCGGAGGGAGGGAGTGGGGCTTACCGGAGCGGGGGAGCGGGCAGGGGTACGCGCACGCGGAGGGCAACCGGCCCTCCCCCGTCGGCGTCCTCCCCGGTACAGGAGGTGTGACGGTTCCGGCAGCTCCGGAGCCCCCGGGAAATGGCCGGAAAGCGACAGGTCACGGCGCGAACACAGCCCGTTCGCGACCCGTCGGCGGCCGGTTCGGCACCATTACAGTGGGCCGCAACATCCGGGGCGACCCGGCGGTCCCGGTAGCGCGGGCCCTCACCCTCCACCATCACCACGACCAGCAGGGAGCGCATGACGTGCGGCCCGTAGGCAGCAAGTACCTGCTCGAAGAGCCCCTCGGACGCGGCGCCACGGGCACCGTCTGGCGAGCCCGCCAGCGGGAGACCGCGGGGGCCGAGGCGGCCGTCGCGGGGCAGCCCGGGGAGACCGTGGCGATCAAGGTCCTCAAGGAGGAGCTCGCCAACGACGCCGATGTGGTGATGCGGTTCCTGCGGGAGCGCTCCGTGCTGCTCCGGCTCACCCACGAGAACATCGTGCGCACCCGCGACCTGGTGGTCGAAGGGGATCTCCTCGCCCTGGTCATGGACCTGGTCGACGGCCCCGACCTGCACCGCTACCTCCGCGAGAACGGCCCGCTGACCCCGGTCGCCGCCTCCCTGCTCACCGCGCAGATCGCCGACGCGCTCGCGGCCAGCCACGCCGACGGAGTCGTCCACCGCGACCTGAAGCCCGCCAACGTCCTGCTCGACGAGCGCGACGGCACCATGCGTCCGATGCTCACCGACTTCGGCATCGCCCGGCTCGCCGACTCCCCGGGGCTGACCCGCACCCACGAGTTCGTCGGCACGCCCGCGTACGTGGCCCCCGAGTCCGCCGAGGGCCGCCCGCAGACCTCCGCCGTCGACATCTACGGCGCCGGAATCCTGCTGTACGAGCTGGTCACCGGCCGCCCGCCGTTCGCCGGGGGCACCGCGCTCGAAGTGCTCCACCGCCACCTCAGCGAGGAGCCCCGCCGCCCCTCCACCGTCCCCGAACCCCTGTGGACGGTCATCGAACGCTGCCTCAGCAAGGACCCCGACCGGCGGCCCAGCGCCGAGAACCTGGCCCGCGCGCTCCGGACCGTCGCCGCGGGCATCGGCGTGCACGCCAACTCCACCCAGATCGCCGCCGCCGACGGTGTCGGCGCGCTGCTCGCCCCCGACCCGGCACCCGCGGCCGTACCGGAGACGCCCGGAGCGGCCGACCCGACCCAAGTGCTGCCGAACACCTCCGGCGGCCCCTTCGGCGCGGGCGGGAACGACCCGAACGCCGCCACCAGCGTCCTCCAGCACGGTCAGTTCCCCGGCGGCCCGGGCGGCGCGGCCGACCCCACCGCCGTGCTGCCGCCCGTACCGCAGCGCCCGGACGGGCCGCCGCAGCCGGACCCCGCGCACCCCTGGCAGTCCCAGCTCCAGGCCGCGCGCGACCGCAACGAGCAGACCCAGGTCCAGTACCTCGACCCGGCCGAGGACCCGCTGCGCCGCCGTCCCCAGCGCCAGCAGCCGCCGCAGCAGCCCCCGCAGCACCGGCAGCCCCAGCAGCGCCCCCAGCACCAGCAGTACCCGCCGCAGCAGCAACAGCCGCAGCGCTACCAGCAGCAGCCCCAGCGACAGGACTACCCGCAGCAGCAGCCGCAGCAGGGGTACGCGCCCCAGCAGCAGGCCCCGCAGCAGCAGCCCCAGCGCCGGCAGTACGCACCGCCGCAGCAGCCGCAGGAACCGGCCCCGCGCGAACCGCGCCGGCCCCGGCAGCGCAGCGCCAACCCGATGAAGATCCCCGGGCTCGGCTGCCTCAAGGGCTGCCTGTTCACCGTGGTCCTGCTCGTCGTCGCGGGCTGGCTCATCTGGGAGTTGACGCCGCTTCAGGACTGGGTCGACCAGGGCAAGGGGTACTGGGAGGCGATCGGCGACGCGATCGGCTCGGTGACCGACTGGGTCTCCGGCCTCGGGGGCGGCAGCGGCTGAACCGGCACTCCGCCACCGGCAGCCGTACGCGTCGTACGCGTCGTACGCGTCGTGCCGGCGGGTCCGCGAGGCCGCGTGAGGCGTCCCGGACCCGCCGGTCCAGGTCTCCGTACGTCCCCGCAGGTCTCCGCGCCGTCTCGGCCGCGTCTCCGCACCGCATCAACTCTGTACCTTTGTCGACTCCTTCGGGGTCCTAACCGCCGCATTTCGCCCCTGGAGGGGAGGTTGGCGCCGTCCGGGGCACGCAACCCCCCGGTCGCCGCGTAACTTTGTCGACCGGGGTTCACCGCCAGCCGCTGAGGGAGCAGTCTTGGCACGGAATATCGGCAGCCGGTACACCGCCCACCAGATCCTGGGGCGCGGCAGCGCCGGAACGGTGTGGCTCGGCGAAGGGCCCGAGGGGCCCGTCGCCATCAAGCTCCTCCGCGAGGACCTCGCGTCCGACCAGGAGCTCGTGGGCCGCTTCGTGCAGGAACGCACCGCGCTGCTCGGGCTCGACCATCCGCACGTGGTGGCCGTCCACGACCTCGTCGTCGACGGCAACGACCTCGCCCTGGTCATGCGCCTGGTGCGCGGCACCGACCTGCGCACCCGGCTGGACCGCGAGCGCCGCCTCGCCCCCGAGGCCGCCGTCGCGATCGTCGCGGACGTCGCCGACGGACTCGCCGCCGCGCACGCCGCCGGAGTGGTCCACCGGGACGTCAAACCGGAGAACATCCTGCTCGACATGGAGGGCCCGCTCGGCCCCGGCGGCTCGCACCCCGCCCTCCTCACCGACTTCGGCGTCGCCAAGCTCATCGACACCCCGTTGCGCACCCGCACGACCCGGATCATCGGCACGCCGGACTACCTGGCGCCCGAGATCGTCGAGGGACTCCCGCCGCGCGCCGCCGTCGACATCTACGCCCTCGCCACCGTCCTCTACGAGCTGCTCGCAGGGTTCACGCCGTTCGGCGGCGGCCACCCGGGCGCGGTGCTGCGCCGGCACGTCACGGAGACCGTCGTCCCGCTCCCCGGGATTCCTGAGGAGCTCTGGCAGCTGCTCGTCCAGTGCCTGGCGAAGGCCCCGGCCTCCCGGCTGCGCGCCGGCGAGCTGGGCGGCCGGTTGCGGGAGCTGCTGCCTCTCCTGGCGGGTATCGGACCGCTGGAGGTGGACGAGCCCGGCGAAGAAGAAACGGAACTTCGTCCGGCGTACGACGAGCAGCAGTACACCCCCGCCGACGACGAGCCCCGCCGCAGGGGCGCCGTACCGCTGGTCCCCGGCGCGTCGCCCGACTCCAACCGGGACACCCACACCAGCATGCGGGTCCCCGCCCCGGACGAGCTGGCCGGCGGCCCCCTCGGCACCGCCCGCGCCCCCCGGGCCCCCGGCCCGCGCCCCGGGTCGGCCCGGAACAAGTCCGTAGCCGTCCGCAAGCGCCGCCTCACCCTGGGCGCGGCCACCGTGGTGCTCGTCGCGGCGGTCGCGGTGGGCGGCTGGCTGGCCACCGGTGGCGACGACGCCGGCGCCACCCCGCAGGACAGCGGCAGCTCCGCCCCCGACACGCCCTGAGAGCCGTGCTCCGGCCCACCGCGGCGGGCCGGAGCGCGCGGCCGGAGCAGGGACCGGGGCGGCGGCCCGAGCAGGGACCGGAGCAGGGGATACGGCCCCGGGAGCCGGGGGAGGGCGAGCTTCACCCGTCCAGCCGTTACGCTGGACCCGTGGCAGTCGTCGATATTTCCGAAGAGCTGAAGTCCCTCTCGTCCACCATGGGGTCGATCGAGGCCGTCCTGGACCTGGACTCCCTGAGGGCGGACATCGCCGTGCTCGAGGAGCAGGCGGCGGCGCCGTCCCTCTGGGACGACCCGGAGGCGGCCCAGAAGATCACCAGCAAGCTTTCCCACCTCCAGGCCGAGGTCCGCAAGACCGAGACGCTGCGCGGGCGCATCGACGACCTCGCGGTGCTCTTCGAGCTCGCCCAGGACGAGGGCGACGCGGAGACCCTCGCCGAGGCCGAGACCGAGCTGGAATCGGTCCGCAAGGCCCTCGACGAGATGGAGGTCCGCACCCTCCTGTCCGGCGAGTACGACGCCCGTGAGGCCCTGGTCACCATCCGTGCCGAGGCCGGTGGCGTGGACGCCGCCGACTTCGCCGAGAAGCTCCAGCGCATGTACCTCCGCTGGGCCGAGCGGCACAACTACAAGACCGAGATCTACGAGACGGCGTACGCCGAGGAGGCCGGCATCAAGTCGACCACCTTCGCGATCGAGGTCCCGTACGCCTACGGCACGCTCTCCGTCGAGCAGGGCACCCACCGGCTCGTCCGGATCTCGCCCTTCGACAACCAGGGCCGCCGCCAGACGTCCTTCGCGGGTGTCGAGGTGCTGCCCGTGGTCGAGCAGACCGACCACATCGAGATCGACGAGTCCGAGCTGCGCGTGGACGTGTACCGCTCCTCCGGCCCCGGCGGCCAGGGCGTCAACACCACCGACTCCGCGGTGCGACTGACCCACCTGCCGACCGGCATCGTCGTCTCCTGCCAGAACGAGCGCTCGCAGATCCAGAACAAGGCCTCCGCGATGAACGTCCTCCAGGCCAAGCTGCTGGAGCGGCGCCGCCAGGAGGAGCAGGCGCGGATGAACGCGCTCAAGGGCGACGGCGGCAACTCCTGGGGCAACCAGATGCGTTCGTACGTCCTGCACCCTTACCAGATGGTCAAGGACCTGCGTACGGAGTTCGAGATGGGCAACCCCGAAGCGGTCTTCAACGGTGAGATCGACGGCTTCATCGAGGCGGGCATCCGCTGGCGGAAGCAGGGCGAGAAGTAACCGCACGCGTACGGCAGTTGGGCCCGGGCAGGGATCTCCCGCCCGGGCCCTTCCGTGTCTCGGGCCAGGCGGGACGGGGGCTTTGGGCGCGTGTGATGCGGGGCGCGGGCGTAGTGATTGCGTCACAGTCGGGGGAGTGAATAACCGTCAGAAGCCCCACCGGGTCACCAATCGCCCGGAACGCTCTTGACGTAATCCTTAACTCTGGTCAGGGTGCTGGAGCAGCATGCGCTGACTGGGACAGGTGGGAGTGGGGGCGGACCGGATGACCGCGGAGTACGCGGCCCGGTTCGGAGCGAACCCCGCAGAGCCGGGTCCCGCACGGTGCTGCTCCATTGACGAGATCGGCTACTGGGGGTAGCAGCAGATGACGAAGAAGACGCGCGTACGTATCGCGCGCATAGCGGCCGGCGCGATCATCGCCGCCGGCGCTTCCTTGACCGCCGCGGGTGCGGCGCAGGCCTTCGCGCCCGACCAGGCGCCCTCCATCGGCGTCGAGGGCCTGGAGGAGGGCCCGGGCGGCGTCGACGACGGCGGTACGGGCAACGAGTCTTCGG
>NZ_JBIBHR010000008.1:144237-302612 GCF_042957125.1 Streptomyces sp. NPDC008125 | reverse complement strand
TCGGTCACCGATGGTGGGGCGGAGTCCTCGGTCACGGACGGTGGTGCGGAGTCTTCGGTCACCGATGGTGGGGCGGAGTCCTCGGTCACGGACGGTGGTGCGGAGTCTTCGGTCACCGATGGTGGGGCGGAGTCCTCGGTCACGGACGGTGGGGCGGAGTCCTCGGTCACGGACGGTGGTGCGGAGTCTTCGGTCACCGATGGTGGCGCGGAGTCCTCCGTGACCAACGGTGGGACCGAGTCCTCGGTCACCAGTGGTGGCACCGGGACGTCCGGCGGCAGCTCGACCTCGACGGGCGGCACCGGCTCGACCGGCACCACCGGCTCGACCGGTGCCAACGGTGGTTCCTCCACCGGCGGCACCGACGAGACCTGCACCGTCACCCTCGACGGTGCCGAGTGCGTCGAGTCGAACAACACCGACACGGACAGCGTCGGCAACAAGCCGGTCGAGCAGGGCAAGGGCAAGGACGAGCTCGCCGAGACCGGTGCGGCCGAGACCACCTTCCTGCTGCTCGGCGCCGCGACCATGATCGCCGGCGGCATCGGCTTCCGCTTCCTGCCGCGTCTGGCGGCCGGTCGCACCGCCGTCTGAGCCACCGGCTCCTGGGCGCGGCCCAGGCAGCGCGAGGAAACACCGCTGAGGGCCCGGGGAGAGCTTCACCGCTCCCCGGGCCCTCACGCGCGAACGGGGCCCCTGGGGCCTCCCGCGTGGCGGGGAGGAGCGCGACGCGCCTCGGAGCCGTACAAGCGCCTCATGGGCGCCTTCCGGCCGGGGCGCGGGGCCGACGGGGAGGAGCCGCCGGAGCTACGCCACCTGCTGGGCCAGCAGCGCGACCGCGCCCACCAGCACCACGAGCAGGGCGATCAACACCATCGGGTTCATCCCGCCGAGCGGGCCCTGGTCCTGCTGGCGCAGGCGCTCGCGGCTCGCGCGGCAGACGGGGCAGCGGCCCTCGTTCACGGGCGCCGCACAGTTCGCACACACCAGTCTGTCGTAGGTCATGCGCACTCCTCCTCCCGCGCGGCGGAATCGTCCTGGGCCGTATCGACCGGACGCCCTATGCGTGCCCGATCGCTCCGTGCGCGTCCGATCGCCCTGCATGCGACTGGACGGCCGTCCGTCCCCACAACGCTCCGGGGAGCGTGACCGTTCCCCCTACCACTGTGCCAGCTCCGGCGTCTTTCGGCGCGGGCCCGCCGGGGAGCGCCGTACGGGACGCGGGAGGGGGCGGCCGTGCGGTCGGTCACGCACCGTTCCGACGGGGGAGCGGAGGGCGTCCGCGGGTTCCGGAGGGCGGACCCGACTCGACGCGTTCCGGCTCATGTTCCGGCATAAATCACCCATCCGTAGACGCCGCCTGCGCGGCCGGGAAGCATTCGCGTAGGGTCACGCACACATACTCCCGGCCGACCATGGTGCCTCCGTGATCCGATTCGACAACGTCTCGAAGACCTACCCGAAGCAGAGCCGCCCCGCGCTGCGCGATGTCTCGCTCGACATCGAGAAGGGCGAGTTCGTCTTCCTGGTGGGCTCCTCGGGCTCCGGCAAGTCCACCTTCATGCGCCTGATCCTCCGTGAGGAGCGCGCGAGCCAGGGCATGGTCCATGTGCTCGGCAAGGACCTGGCCCGCATGTCCAACTGGAAGGTGCCCCAGATGCGCCGCCAACTGGGCACGGTGTTCCAGGACTTCCGCCTCCTCCCCAACAAGACCGTCGCCGAGAACGTGGCCTTCGCGCAGGAGGTCATCGGCAAGCCGCGCGGCGAGATCCGCAAGGCCGTGCCGCAGGTGCTCGATCTGGTGGGCCTCGGCGGCAAGGAGGACCGCATGCCCGGCGAGCTCTCCGGCGGTGAGCAGCAGCGCGTCGCCATCGCGCGGGCGTTCGTCAACCGGCCGATGCTGCTGATCGCCGACGAGCCGACCGGCAACCTCGACCCGCAGACCTCCGTGGGCATCATGAAGCTGCTGGACCGGATCAACCGGACCGGCACCACCGTGATCATGGCGACCCACGACCAGAACATCGTCGACCAGATGCGCAAGCGCGTCATCGAGCTGGAACAGGGACGCCTCGTGCGGGACCAGACGCGCGGCGTCTACGGCTACCAGCACTGAGCGGCCCCAGCACTGAGCATCTGAGCATCGAGTACTGAAAGGACGCCATGCGCGCCCAGTTCGTCCTGTCGGAGATCGGCGTCGGTCTCCGGCGCAACCTCACGATGACCTTCGCCGTGGTGGTCTCCGTCGCCCTCTCGCTCGCCCTGTTCGGCGGCGCGCTGCTGCTCCGCGAGCAGGTCAGCACGATGAAGGACTACTGGTACGACAAGGTCAACGTCTCCATCTTCCTGTGCAACAAGGACGAGGCCCAGGACACGCCGAAGTGTTCCAACGGCGCCGTGACCGACGCGCAGAAGAAGGAGATCGAGACCGACCTCAAGAAGATGGCGGCCGTCGACACCGTCACCTTCGAGAACATCGACGAGGCGTACAAGCACTACCAGGACCAGTTCGGCGACACGCAGATGGCGGGCAACATCACGCCCGACCAGATGCAGGAGAGCTTCCGCGTCAAGCTCAAGGACCCGACGAAGTACAAGGTCGTCGCCACCGCCTTCGCCGGGCGGGACGGGGTGCAGTCCGTCCAGGACCAGAGATCGATTCTGGACAACCTCTTCGAGTTGATGAACGGCATGAACGTCGCCGCCCTGTTCGTCATGGCGTTGATGCTCGTCATCGCGTTGATGCTGATCGTCAACACCGTGCGGGTGTCGGCGTTCAGCCGGAGACGCGAGACCGGCATCATGCGGCTCGTCGGCGCCTCGGGCTTCTACATCCAGATGCCGTTCATCATGGAGGCGGCCTTCGCCGGGCTGATCGGCGGTCTGCTGGCCTGTGTCCTGCTGATAGCGGCCCGCTACTTCCTCATCGACGCCGGCCTCTCCCTGCAGAGCAAGCTGAACCTGATCGACTTCATCGGCTGGGACGCGGTCATCACCAAACTGCCGCTGGTCCTCGCGATCGGGCTTCTGATGCCCGCGGTCGCCGCGCTGTTCGCGCTCCGCAAGTACCTCAAGGTGTGACATGCGCCCCCTGGGCCGCACGGGGAAGTGCCCGTGCGGCCCAGGGGGTTTGTCCTAGACTCGCTGCCATGCAGGGGCCCTTGTACCGGTACGGGCCCCGCGGCCTGCGCCGCGGGGCGGCCCTGTCGTTGGTGTTCGCGGGAGTACTCGCCACCGGCGCGGCCACCGGATCGCTGCCGCGCGACGAGCCCGCCCGTGCGGGTGCGGGGCCCCGCCCGGCCGCCTCCTCCTCCGCTCCCGTGGACCGGCAGAAGTTGGCGGCGGCAGCGGCCGGAGCCGCCGCGGACGGGAAGTCGGCCACCCAGGCCGCCGAGGAACTCGTCAGCCGCAGCGGCGACCGCTGGGGCGCGGTCTACGACGAGCGCGAGTACGAGGAGTTCGAGCAGGCTCTCGACGGCTCGTACACCGGAGTCGGTCTCTCCGCCCGCCGCACCGCCGACGGCCGGGTGCGGGTGGCCCGGGTCGAGCCCGGCGGTCCCGCCGACCGTGCGGGCATCCGCGCCGACGACGTACTCACCTCCGTGGACGGCACCCGCACCCGGGGACGCCCCGTCGCCGAGGTCGTGGCCCGGCTGCGCGGCGACGGTACGGGGGAGAAGGCCGGGTCCTCCGTCGTCCTCGGCGTGGAACGCGACGGTCGCGCCCGCACGGAGTTCCTGCGCCGCGCCCGGCTCACCACCGAGCCCGTCACCGTGCGCCGGCTCGGCACCGCCCCCACCTCCACCGTGCTGATCAAGGCGACGGCCTTCACCCGGGGCGCGGGCGGCGAGATCCGCGACGCGGTGCGGTCCGCCCCCGGCGACGCCGGAATCCTGCTCGACCTGCGCGCCAACAGCGGCGGTCTGGTCGGCGAGGCGGTCGTCGCCGCGTCCGCCTTCCTCGACGGCGGCCTGGTCGCCACGTACGACGTGCACGGGGAGCAGCGCGCCCTGTACGCGGACGCGGGCGGCGACACGACCCGTCCGCTCGTGGTGCTCGTCGACGGCGGCACGATGAGCGCCGCCGAACTGCTGACCGGCGCCCTCCAGGACCGGGGCCGTGCGGTCACGGTCGGTTCGCCCACCTTCGGCAAGGGTTCGGTGCAGATGCCGAGCGAGCTGCCGGACGGCGCGGTGGCGGAGCTGACCGTCGGGCAGTACCGCACGCCGGGCGGCCGGGGGGTCGAGGGCCGGGGGATCACCCCGGACCTGGTGGCGGGCTCGGGAGCCCTGGAACGGGCCGAGACGGTATTGAGTGGCCTCGGGGGTGGGTCGTAGTGCGAAAATGACCGCACTATGGCCAAGGAAAAAGACACCGGGCGCAAGATGATCGCGCAGAACAAGAAGGCGCGGCACGACTACCTCATCATCGACACCTACGAGTGCGGGCTCGTGCTCATGGGGACCGAGGTGAAGTCCCTGCGGATGGGCAGGGCCTCGCTGGTGGACGGCTTCGTCCAGATCGACCAGCACGAGGCGTGGCTGCACAACATCCACGTACCCGAGTACGTGCAGGGCACGTGGACCAACCACGCGGCGAAGCGGAAGCGGAAGCTGCTGATGCACCGGGCCGAGATCGACAAGCTGGAGTCGAAGTCCAAGGAGACCGGGCACACCATCGTCCCGCTCGCCCTGTACTTCAAGGACGGCCGGGTCAAGGTCGAGATCGCGCTCGCCAAGGGCAAGAAGGAGTACGACAAGCGTCAGACGCTCCGCGAGAAGCAGGACACCCGCGAGACCAACCGCGCCGTCTCGGCGGCCCGCCGACGGCAGCGCAGCGCCTGAGCCTGCCCGGTCCGGGCAGGCTCAGGGGCCCCTGCGGGTTCGTGCGGCGCGGTCCGGGGCAGACGGGGAGGGTGACCGGCGGGAATACGCTGGCATCGTCCGGCGTTGGTCACGTACGATGGGCCGTGCACCCCAGCGAGGGTGTGCGTTTTGAAAAATCAACATGGGGATGATCGGTTTCGACAGCGGATGTCGAAGCAGGGGAAGCGAGTCGAGGAAGCGGCAATGATCTCGTAAACCATATGTCGCAAAAAATAATCGCCAATTCCAAGCGCGATTCCTCCGCCTTCGCCCTCGCTGCCTAATTAGCAGCTAGCGAAGACTCTGCGGAGTGTCAGCCCGGGGGTGATCCCGACCCGGATCCTGGCATCAACTAGGGATCTAAACTTCTAAGCCCGGTCACGGGGTTTGGAAGGAAATCAAACAGTGACTGAGCCTGTCGGAGGCTTGTTCGCGTGACCTCCGGGGCCGAGAAAAGCGCAGCGAACTGCACTCGGAGAAGCCCTGGTTCCGCACCGTTGGACGCGGGTTCGATTCCCGCCATCTCCACAACCCCATGTAAGCCTCTGCCCCGCGAGTCCGCTCGCGGGGCAGAGGCTTTTTCGCGTTCT
This sequence comes from Streptomyces sp. NPDC008125, assembly GCF_042957125.1. Classification (NCBI taxonomy): domain Bacteria; kingdom Bacillati; phylum Actinomycetota; class Actinomycetes; order Kitasatosporales; family Streptomycetaceae; genus Streptomyces; species Streptomyces sp. NPDC008125. The sequence goes on along the minus strand of NZ_JBIBHR010000008.1, from coordinate 297,157 downwards.
TCCCGTTCGGTACGCCGGGAGCGGGCCGAACCCCGGTCCCGTCCCGACCGCCGGAAATCCCTGGCGGGGGCGACCCGTGTGCCGCATGATCCTGGGCATGCTCATCGACCATGAAGGCGTGTCGCCGACCGTGCACCCCTCGGCCTACGTGGCCCCTACGGCCACCCTCAGCGGAGACGTACGCGTCGGTCCCGGCTGCCGGGTGCTGTTCGGCGCGGTACTGACCGCCGAGGGAGGGCCCGTCGAACTCGGCGAGGGATGCATCGTCATGGAGAACGCGGTCCTGCGCGGCACCCGCCGCGACCCCCTGCGGCTGGGACGTTCGGTCCTGGTCGGCCCCGGCTCGTACCTGACCGGGTGCACGGTCGAGGACGAGGTGTTCCTGGCGACCGGCAGCCGGGTCTTCAACGGGGCCCGCATCGGTACCCGTACCGAGGTGAGGATCAACGGGATCGTGCACCTGCGCACCGTGCTGCCCCCGGACACCACGGTGCCCATCGGCTGGATCGCCGTCGGCGACCCGGCCCAGGTGTTTCCGCCGCAGGAGCACGAGGCGATCTGGGCGGTGCAGAAGGAACTCGACTTCCCCGGCTACGTCTTCGGGCTGGACAGACCGGTGGAGGGCGAAAGCATCATGCCCGCGGTCTCGGAACGCTTCGGCCGTGCCCTGGGGCGTCATCGCGACGACCGCGAGGTGTGAGCTGCCGGCGGGACCCGCGGTCACCGGTGGACCGCGTCACCCGTGCCGGAGTCCGGCCACCGAAGCCGCAACGTCGGGCCCGGGTACGGTGCCTCCTGCCTCCTGCCTCCTGCCTCCTGCCTCCTGCCTCCTGCCTCCTGCCTCCGCCTGGCCGACGCGGCTGGTCCGGGTGACCCGGGGCCCTCCGGACCGGCCGGGAGAATCCGCCGGGCTCAGTTCGGGTTGTCGCCGTGGGTCAGGGTCTCCCAGGCCACGAAGAGGTTGTTGCTGCCGGCCGGGCGGTTCTGCTCGGTCAGCGCCTGGGTGTTGGTCATCGCGATGCCGAGGCGGTTGTGCAGGGCGTTGTAGCCGACCTCGGTGACGGGGCCGAGGCCGAGGTTGAGGGACCCGCCGCAGAGCCAGCTCGGGACGGCCTCGCCGCGCTGGTACCTGGACTGGAACCCGAGGGCCTGGCGCAGCCGCTCGCCGACGTCCGTGCCGTACAGGTCCTGGCCCTGGATGCGGCTGGTCTCCGCGATGTGCGAGATGGCCGAGATGCCGTAACCGGTGTGCGTGAAGTCGCGGCAGGTCTCCTGGGTGAGCCCGGTGGCGAAGGTGGACTGGCCCTGCCAGAAGCTGACGATCTTCGCCGTGGTGTCGAGGTTCTGGCTCGGTACGGTCTTGGGCACCGCGCCGTCCGAGGCGAGGTAGACGTACGCCGCCGTACGGGTGCGGAACTTCGCCATGGCCTTGTCGTAGGAGGTCTTGTCCTCCAGGAAGACGGAGATGCCCACGGCGGCCTCCATCATCGACAGCTCCCAGTTGCCGTTGGAGTTGGAGCCGTTGATGAGCTGCGGCAGATAGACGTTCCGCAACATGGTCGAGAAGCGCGCCGAGTTGGCCCAGGTGCCGGTGTACGTGTACTTGATGATCTCGGCGGCCTTGGGCCACGAGGAGCCCGCCCAGCCGGTCTGGAGCGGGGCGTTGCTGTTGGTGTGGCCGGTGATCGTCGCCGACCAGGCGTCCATCAGCTCGATGGACTTCTTCGCGTACCGCTCGTCGCGGGTGATGTACCAGGCGAGGGCGTCGGTGTACGCGGCGATCGCGTCCTCGCGCTCGTCCGTACAGCCGTTGTTGGGGTTGGAGTAGGAGCCGCACTCGACGGTCGCGCGGGGCTTGGCGGTGCGGCTCAGACTCGCGTAACCGCTCGCGATCATCTGGTCGTACGCGCCCTTCCAGGGCTGAGCGCCGGCGTTCACCTGGGTACGGGCGAAGTCCAGCTGCCCCCGGGAGACCGTGACCCCGGGGTGGGTGAAGGCGGCCGGCGCGGCCTCGGCGCGCGGGGCGGCGGGGCCCGAGAGGAAGCCGACGACGAGCGCCGCCGTCGCGGCGGCCACGGTGAGGAGCAGCCCGGGGCGCCGGGGACGGCGGCGGATCGCGGGGGCGGGTACGGCCGTGGGGGAGGGTGCGGGGGCGACTGGCATGTGGGGGCCATCCGTTCTCGTACGTGAACGAAGCACTGGGGGTTGAACACGCCTGCTGGCCGGTGACCATAGGTACAGACCAGGAAGCCGTCAAGACCGCGCGCGAGAGCCCCAGCTCACCCACTGTTCATGTACGTAAACGGGGTGTCCCCGGGTGGTCATCCGGTGGCGGCCTTGGCACGTCCCGCCCGTCCCGTGCCCACGGCCGAGACGGCGAACGCCAGTCCTGCGGCGCAGGCGGGAGCGGCGTACCCCGCGGCCGTGCCCGCGTGCTCCACCAGCCAGCCGCCGGTGGCCGAGCCGGCGGCGACACCGCCGAGCAGGGCGGTCACCGCGAGGGTCATGCCCTCGTTCAACTGGGCGGCGGGGGTCAGGCGTTGTACGAGCGTCATCCCGGTCACCATGGTCGGCGCGGTCGCCGCGCCCGCCGCCAGCAGGCAGAGCGCGAGGGCGACCAGCGAGCCGGTGGTGGCCACCGCGAGCAGTGGCAGGCACATCAGCGCGGACATCGCGGCGAGGCAGAGCGCCAGCCGGCGGCCGAGGTCACGGGCCGGGCGCAGCGCTCCGTAGAGCAGTCCGGCCACGCAGGAGCCGGTGGCCTGGAGGGCGAGGACGGCGCCTCCGGCGTGCGCGATCGAGACGACCTCCATCGTGCCGAAGACCGCGCCCGTCGCCAGGAACACGGCGAGCAGCGCGGGCATGCCGGGGGAGCGGAACGGCGACCGGGCCCGGACGGTACGGGGGGCCACCGGCGGCTCCGTGGCGCGCTGGGCGGCGAAGACCAGGATGCCGGTCATCATCAGCACCGCGCCGGTGACCGTGCCCGCCTCCGGGAAGAGGGTGCCGCAGAGGGCGGCGGCGAGGACCGGGCCGAGCATGAAGCAGAGCTCGTCGGCGGCCTGCTCGAAGGAGTTGGCGGTGTGCAGGGTGGCCGGGTCGTTCCGGAGCAGATGCGACCAGCGGGCCCGGGACATCCCGCCGGTGTTGGGGGCGGTCGCCGTGGCCGCGTACGCGACGAAGAGGGTCCAGGCAGGGGTGCCGAGGCGGACGCAGAGCGCCAGGGCGAGCGAGCCGGACACGGCGAGCGCGGTGGCGGGCACGGCGATCCGGGCCTGGCCGTACCGGTCGACCAGCCGGGCCGTCAGCGGGGCCACCGCGGCCGTCGCCACCAGGCCGGTCGCGGTCACCGCCCCCGCCAGTGCGTACGAGCCACGCGACCCGGCGATCATCAGCACCGCGCTGACGCTGAACATCCCCACCGGCAGCCGGGCGAGCAGGTTCCCCGCGGTGAAGGCGCGGGCGCCCGGGGTGCGCAGCAGCCGCAGATACGCGTTGCGGGGCACGGGCCCCGCGGATGCGGGGGAGGGGGACCCGGCGGACCCGGCGGACCCGGCGGACCCGGAGGACCCGGAGGACCCGGTGGACCCGGCGGAGAGAGGGGGAGGGGAGGCGGTGGCGGGGGCAGGGTTCGGCACCCCCGCAGCCTCGGCCGCGCACGGCCGTCCGGTCCAACACCGGTCCTGGCCCGATTCACGCATGTGTGTTGTAGATTCCCCCGGGTGACCGTCCCCGACCTCGATCCCCGGCTGCTGCGCGCCTTCCTCGCCGTCGCCGAGGACCTGCACTTCACCCGGGCCGCCGCCCGCCTCTTCGTGGCCCAGCAGGCACTGAGCCGGGACATCCGCAGGCTGGAGCGGCTGCTCGGTACCGCGCTGTTCGTCCGTACCACCCGGCAGGTCGTCCTCACCCCGGACGGCGAACGGCTCGTCCCGCACGCCCGCCGGGTGCTCGACGCACACGCCGCCCTCGGCGCCGCCTTCGCCGACGCGGCGGCCCGGCCGCTCCTCGTGGACCTGAACACGGACGGGATGACCGCCGCCCGGGTGCTCGACCGGGCGCGCGAACTCGCCCCGGAATGCGAGCTGATGGCGCGGTTCGAGTCCGGTCTCACCTGGGCCGCCGGGGAGATCCTCGCCGGACGGCTGGACGCCTCCTTCGGCCGGGCCGGCGGCCTCGACCCCGCCGTCCGCGCCGGGCTGACCGCGCTGCCGGTGCGCTACGAGCCGATGGCCGTCCTGCTGCCGTCCGCTCATCCTCTCGCTCCACGCGAGGTCGTCGCCCTCGCCGACCTGGCCGGGGAAACCGTCTACGCCGGGGCGGGCAATGCGCGCACGCTGGAGTGGACCGGCCTTGCCGCTCTTCTTTTCGAAGAGTGGGGCATCCATCTGGCACCGCCCACTCCGCTTGCGGTAGGAGTGGCCGAATTTCAACGGATCATGGCGAAGACGGGGCACCCGGTGCTCGCGGTTGTCGGATTTCCTCCGCTTCCGGGCACCGTGCTCCGCCCCCTCGTACGCCCCGTCCCGCTCTCCCCGCTCCTGCTGGTGCACCGGAAGGGGATGCGGCACCCCGGTCTGGACGCCCTCCGTACCGCCGCCGTTCAACTTCAGTCGTCAGAAGGGTGGATGGTACGTCCACCTGATTCCTGGCTGCCCGAAGCGGACGCCGCGGCGATGGCGTTCCCGAGGTGAAGGACAACCCGATCCGGGGACGTTGGCGTCAGCATCGTGCGCTACATTCATCAGTCCGGGCACATGGGGAACGTGGTGCGCGGACGGGGTGGGGACCCAGTCCGACGGCATGAAACCAGTCATTCATGTGCGCCGGAATCATTGAGTGGGGGATGTGCGTACACCTGTGGACAACTGGCGAGAAGGCACCCGGACCGGGCACAGCCATGAGCCTCATGACGTGACGATCCAACTGGACGGGCTGGGACGTCAGCTCTCCGAGCTCAAGACCGATCCCCGCACGCAGGAGGCTTCGGACGGCCCCGTCTTCGTGGACGAGAGTGGCCGCCGCAGCAAGAACTTCCGACGGGCCGGCTGGCTGGTGGCCCTGGGCTGTGCCGCCTTCGCCACCGTCCTCGTCCTCTCGCTCCTCGGCGGAAGCTCGGCGGCCCCGTGGCTGCCGCTCACCAGCCAGGAGCAGCAGAAGAGCGGGGACAAGGAGAAGGACGCGGACGCGCCCTCCGTCGACCCCTCCGCCCCGGCCGGCGTCTCCGGCGCCACCGACCCCGGCGCCACCACCGGTCCGACGCCCGACGCCGGAGCCACGGGCAACGCCGACCCGGCCGGCACCGACCCGTCGACCAGCACGTCCGTCGCCCCCTCGTCCGCCGTGAACCCCGCCGCGAGCGCCACCGCCGGCCGGCCGGCCGGATCGGGCGCGAGCAGCGGCGGAACGAGCGCCAGGCCTTCCGCGTCGGCGTCCGCGCCGCCCACCGACACCACCACGGATCCGGTCGATCCGCCGGTCACGCCCGAGGATCCGGCGGCTTCCGCCACCACCGACCCGACTGCAACACCAGAAAGCAGCATCCCGTAAATGACTCAGCCCGCACCGCTGGTCAGGAGTCGCCGCAAGGCGAAGGCCAAGCGTCGATTGCCGCTGCGCTATCTCCTGCCGTTCCTGCTTCTGGTGGCCCTGCTCGCGATGCTCGTGCTGCGCGGTTACGTGAACAGCGAGATCTCCGCCGACCACCGCGTCCGTAACCCCGTCGGCACCGACCAGGTCCCCGAGCACATCCTCGACGGCGGCCCCGTCATCGACGCACGGTCGAAGACCGAGCCCGCCACCTCGGTCCGCATCCCCGACCACCACATCGTGCTGACCTTCGACGACGGTCCGGACCCCGAGTGGACGCCCCGGGTGCTGGACAAGCTGAAGGAGTACCACGCCCACGGCGTGTTCTTCGTCACCGGCACCATGGCCTCCCGCTACCCGGAGCTCGTCAAGCGGATGGTGGACGAGGGCCACGAGGTCGGCCTGCACACCTTCAACCACCCGGACCTCTCCTACCAGACCACCAGCCGGATCGACTGGGAGCTCTCCGAGAACCAGCTCGCCCTCGCGGGCGCCGCCGGTGTGCACAGTTCCCTCTTCCGGCCGCCGTACTCCTCGTTCGCCGACGCGATGGACGACAAGTCCTGGCCCGTCGCCCAGTACATCGGCAGCCGCGGCTACCTCACCGTCGTCAACAACACCGACAGCGAGGACTGGAAGCGCCCCGGCGTCCGGACGATCATCAAGAACGCCACGCCCAAGCACGGCAAGGGCGCGATCATCCTGATGCACGACTCGGGGGGTGACCGGTCCCAGACGGTGAAAGCGCTCGACACCTTCCTGCCGTCCATGCAGGAGAGCGGGTACGAGTTCACCAACCTGACCACCGCCCTCGGCGCCCCGAGCGCGCTCACCCCGGTCAGCGGTTCCGCGCTCTGGAAGGGCAAGATCTTCGTCACCGCCGTGGGCTTCTCCGAGGATGTCACCGGCGTCCTGGTGGCCGGCCTCTCCGTGGTCGGCGTCCTCGTCATCAGCCGCTTCGGCCTGATGCTGCTGCTCTCCTTCGTGCACGCCCGCCGGGTCCGCCGCCGTACCTTCCGCTGGGGCGACCAGCCCGTCACCGAACCGGTGACGGTGCTCGTCCCCGCGTACAACGAGCGCAAGTGCATCGAGGCGACCGTCCGTTCCCTGATGGCCAGTGACCACCCGATCGAGGTCATCGTCATCGACGACGGCTCGACGGACGGCACCGCCGACATCGTCGAGGACATGCGGCTGCCAGGCGTCCGCGTGGTGCGCCAGCAGAACGCGGGCAAGCCCGCCGCGCTCAACAACGGCATCGCGCACGCCCGTTACGGCATCGTCGTGATGATGGACGGCGACACCGTCTTCGAGCCGTCCACCGTCCGCGAGCTCGTGCAGCCCTTCGCCGACCCCAAGGTCGGCGCGGTGGCGGGCAACGCCAAGGTCGGCAACCGCGACTCGCTGATCGGGGCCTGGCAGCACATCGAGTACGTGATGGGCTTCAACCTGGACCGCCGGATGTACGACGTCCTGCGCTGCATGCCCACCATCCCCGGTGCGGTCGGAGCCTTCCGCCGCGACGCGCTGGACCGGGTCGGCGGCATGAGCGAGGACACCCTCGCCGAGGACACCGACATCACGATGGCCCTCCACCGCGACGGCTGGGACGTCGTCTACTCGGAGAACGCCCGCGCCTGGACCGAGGCGCCGGAGTCCGTGCAGCAGCTGTGGTCCCAGCGCTACCGCTGGTCCTACGGCACCATGCAGGCCATCTGGAAGCACCGGGGCGCCGTCTTCGACCGCGGCCACTCCGGCCGCTTCGGCCGCGTCGGCCTGCCGTTCGTCTCCCTGTTCATGGTGGTCGCCCCGCTGCTCGCCCCGCTCATCGACGTCTTCCTGGTGTACGGCCTGATCTTCGGCCCCACCGGCAAGACCGTCGCCGCCTGGTTCGGCGTGCTGGCGGTCCAGGTCGTCTGCGCCGCCTACGCGTTCCGGCTCGACAAGGAACGCATGACCCACCTGATCTCCCTGCCGCTCCAGCAGATCCTCTACCGGCAGCTCATGTACGTCGTGCTGCTCCAGTCCTGGATCACCGCCCTCACCGGCGGCCGGCTGCGCTGGCAGAAGCTGCGCCGAACCGGCGTCCTGGACGCCCCCGGCGCGGCACCGGGAGCGCGTGCCGCCGTCGGCGCCGACCACCGGAGGCCCGTCCGATGAGCTGGAACGAACCCACCCCGAGCGGCGAGGACACCACACGGCGTCGCGTCCCCGCCCCCGCGGGGCACCGCCGCGCCCCGCAGTCCCACCGGGCGCCCGGAGCCCCCACGCCGTCGATGCCGTACGCCACCGGCCCCGGCAGCTACCTCGGCGACGGCTCCGGCGCCGCGTACCCCGGCGCCGGGAACGGCACCGTGCACCCCGGTGAGGCCACCGGCGCCGCGTACCCCGCCCCGCACCACGGGCGGCACGCCGGAGGCCCGGCCGTGCCGGAGGCGCCCCACGGGGCCCGGGACGCCGGAGACGCAGGGGAGACCGCACCGAAGCGGCCGACGCGCGACCGCTACCTGGACCTGCTGCGTTCCGTCGCCCTGGTCCGCGTGGTGGTGTACCACCTCTTCGGCTGGGCCTGGCTGACCGTCCTCTTCCCTTCCATGGGCGTGATGTTCACCCTGGCCGGGTCGCTGATGGCCCGCTCACTGGCCCGCCCCGCCTGGAGCGTCATCCGCAGCCGGGTGCGGCGCCTGCTGCCCCCCATGTGGCTGTTCTCCGCCTTCGCCCTGCCCACGATGCTCTGGCTCGGCTGGAAGCCCGTGAAGGAGGAGGGGCTCTGGTGGTTCGTCCGCCTGGGCAGCTATCTCCTGCCGGTGGGCTCCCCGCCATACCCCGAGGTGAGCGGCTCCGACGGCGGCTGGTTCGAAACCAGCTGGGCCGACCAGGCGGCCGGACCGCTCTGGTACATCCGCGCCTACCTGTGGTTCGTGATCGCGTCCCCGCTGCTGCTCAAGGCGTTCCGCAAGCTGCCCTGGGTGACGATGCTCGCGCCGATCGGCCTCACCGCGGTCTTCGGCACCGGACTGGTCACCATCCCGGGCGCCACCGGCGAAGGCGTCGTGGACTTCACGGTGTTCGCCTCCTGCTGGATCCTCGGCTTCGCGCACCACGACGGACTGCTCAAGCAGGTCCCGCGCTACCTCGCCGTCTCCTCGGCCGCGATCATCATGGGCTTCGGTATCTGGTGGGCCTCCGGGCACCTCACCGACGAGGGCTGGAACCTCGACGAGATCCCGCTCGCCCAGGCCACCTGGTCCTTCGGGTTCTGCCTGATCCTGCTCCAGTACGCCCCGTCCTGGGAGAAGCTGCCCGGCCGCCTCGCCCCGTACGACGGGCTCGTCACGCTCGCCAACAACCGGGCCGTGACGATCTACATATGGCACAACCTGCTGCTCATGGCGACCGTGCCGCTCATTGACCAGATGTGGAAGATCGGCTGGGTCGACGAGCACCTCGGCGCCTACTCCGACGGCCTCTACAACGGGCTCAGCCTGATCCTGATCTGGCCGCTGACCGGGCTCGCGATCCTGGCCTTCGGCTGGGTGGAGGACGTCGCGGCGAAACGCAGACCGCGGCTCTGGCCCTCCGGCAAGCCCGCCAGACCCACACCCGTACCGGCGGCGGCCGGCGGCGGCGGCCACCACCGGCACTGACGGCCGCGCACCACCGCCGGGTCCCACCGGGCCCCGCGCACGCCACCTTCTTCTCACCGGGCCCCGCGCGGCCCGGTGAGAGCAAGGTTGCGCACCGGTCACCTCACGGCACCGCGCGGAAACGCGCACTCCCTAGCGTCGGGAGCAACACCCCGACCCCTTGTGGAGGCGCGTGATGGCTGGCCGTTGGATCGAGCAGTGGGACCCGGAGGACGAGACCTTCTGGCAGAGGACGGGCCGCCGGGTGGCCCGCCGGAACCTCTGGTTCTCCGTCCTCTCCGAGCACATCGGCTTCTCCGTCTGGTCGCTGTGGTCGGTGATGGTCCTCTTCATGGGCCCGGAGTACGGGATCGATCCGGCCGGGAAGTTCTTCCTGATCTCCACCGCCACCCTGGTCGGGGCGGTCGTCCGGGTCCCCTACACCTTCGCCGTCGCCCGGTTCGGAGGCCGCAACTGGACGGTGTTCAGCGCCCTTTCGCTGCTGGTGCCGACCGCCGTCGCGTTCGTGGTGATGGAGCCCGGCACCTCGTACGCCACCTTCGTGGCCGTCGCCGCGCTCGCCGGGATCGGCGGCGGCAACTTCGCCTCCTCGATGACCAACATCAACGCCTTCTTCCCGCTGCGCGAGAAGGGCTGGGCGCTCGGCCTCAACGCGGGCGGCGGCAACATCGGCGTCCCCGTCGTGCAGCTCATCGGCCTGCTGGTCATCGGCACCGCCGGAGCCACCCACCCCCGGATCGTCCTCGGCGTCTACGTCCCGCTCATCGTCCTCGCCGCGCTCTGCGCCGCCCGGTACATGGACAACCTCACGCCCGTACGGAACGACACCGGGGCCGCGAAGCAGGCGGTCCGCGAAGCGCACACCTGGATCATGGCGGTCCTCTACGTCGGCACCTTCGGCTCCTTCATCGGCTTCAGCTTCGCCTTCGGCCTGGTCCTCCAGACCCAGTTCGGCCGCACCCCGCTCCAGGCCGCCTCGCTCACCTTCATCGGCCCGCTGCTCGGCTCGCTGATCCGCCCCCTCGGCGGCCGGCTCGCCGACCGGCACGGCGGCGCCCGCATCACCCTGGGGAACTTCGTGGCGATGGCGGCGGCCACCGGGGTCGTCGTGCACGCCTCCGGCACCGAGTCGCTGCCGCTCTTCCTCGTCGGCTTCATCGCCCTGTTCGCCCTCTCCGGACTCGGCAACGGCTCGACGTTCAAGATGATCCCGGGCATCTTCCACGCCAAGGCGATCGCCCGGGGCCTGCGCGGCGAGGCGGCGGCGGCCGAGGGGCGGCGGCTCTCCGGGGCCGCCATGGGCCTCATCGGCGCCGTGGGCGCCGTCGGCGGCCTCGCGATCAACCTGGCGTTCCGTCAGTCCTTCCAGACCTCCGGCGCCGGCACGGCCGCCTTCTGGTCCTTCCTCGCCTTCTACGCGGTGTGCTCCGTCCTCACCTGGGCGGTATACCTTCGCCGCCCGGTGGCGGCCCCCGCCCAGGCCCAGCTTGGCCTCGCGGAGGTCTGAGAACCTGTCAGACGCCCTTCGGGGGCGACCACCAGGAGTCGTACGACGTAACGGGCGGGAAATACGGGGGAACCGAGCCTGTCACGCGGGGTTGGCAGGCTCGGTCCACCGCACAGCGGCAGCGACCGCGGGAACGAGAGCCGGGTAGAACACGCCATGCAGGAAGACGAAGCGACGCACGGCCCCCTCGCGGGCTTCACGGTCGGAGTGACCGCCGCCCGCCGCGCCGAGGAGCTCGGTACGCTCCTCCGGCGCCGGGGCGCCCAGGTCGTGCACGCCCCCGCCCTGCGGATCGTGCCGCTCGCGGACGACAGCGAACTGCTCACCGCCACCAGGCAACTCATCGACCACGCCCCCGACGTCGTGGTCGCCACCACCGCCATCGGATTCCGCGGCTGGGTGGAGGCGGCGGACGGCTGGGGCATCGGCGACCGGCTCCTGGAACGGCTGCGCGGCGTCGAACTCCTGGCGCGCGGGCCCAAGGTGAAGGGCGCCATCCGGGCCGCCGGACTCACCGAGGCCTGGTCGCCCGCCTCCGAGTCCATGGCCGAAGTGCTCGAACGCCTCCTCGGTGAGGGCGTGGACGGCCGCCGCGTCGCCCTCCAGCTGCACGGCGAACCCCTCCCCGGCTTCGCCGACACCCTCCGGGCCGCGGGCGCCGAGGTCGTCGACGTCCCCGTCTACCGCTGGATGCCGCCGCAGGACATCGCCCCGCTCGACCGGATGCTCGACCTCACCGCCGCACGCGGCCTCGACGCGATCACCTTCACCAGCGCCCCCGCCGCCGCCTCCTTCCTCGACCGCGCCCAGACCCGCGGCATGGCCCCCGAAGTGCTCGGCGCCCTCCACGACGACCTGCTGGTCGCCTGCGTCGGACCCGTCACCGCACTGCCGCTCCAGGCACGCGGCATCGAGACCGTGCAGCCCGAACGCTTCCGGCTCGGCCCGCTCGTCCAGCTCCTCTGCGCCCAGCTCCCCACCCGCTCCCGCACCCTGCCGATCGCCGGCCACCAGGTCACCGTCCGGGGCCACGCCGCGCTCGTCGACGGGGCGCTGCGCCCCGTACCGCCCGCCGGGATGGCCCTGCTGCACGCCCTGACCCGCCGCCCCGGCTGGGTGGTCTCCCGCGCCGACCTGCTGCGGGCCCTGCCCGGCAGCGGCACCGACGAACACGCGGTGGAGACCGCGATGGCCCGGCTGCGCTCCGCGCTCGGCTCGCCCCGCCTGATCCAGACCGTCGTCAAGCGCGGCTACCGGCTGGCCCTCGATCCGGCGGCGGACACCAAGTACGGCGACTGAGACCGGCCCCCCGCCCTCGCACGGAAGGCGCCCGCCCGCCTCGTACGGAAGGCGCCCGCCCGCCTCGTACGGAAGGCGCCCGCCCGCCTCGTACGGAAGGCGCCCGCCCGCCTCGTACGGAAGGCGCCCGCCGCCCTGAGCCCGTCCGGCGGCGGGCGGTAGCGTGGCCCGGATGACCGACGCACCGTACCCGCTCACCGCCGACAGGTTCCTGCGCCCGACCGTCGCCTCCGACGCCCCCGCGCTCGCCGAAGCGCTGCTGCGCAGCCGTACGTACATGGCCCCCTTCGAACCCGTGCGCCCCGAGGCCTTCTACACCCCCGAGGGCCAGGCCGAACGCCTCGCCGGCCACCTCGCCGCCGGGGGCCGCGCCTGGGTCGTCGTCGACGAGGAGGACCGTGCGGCCGGCTCCTTCACCCTCTCCGGGATCGTGCACGGCGCGTTCTGCAGCGCGGTCTTCGGCTACTGGGTCGACGTGGCGGAGACCGGACGGGGCCTCGCGACCGCGGCGGTCGGCCGGATCTGCGACATCGCCCGCGACGACCTCGGGTTGCACCGGGTCGAGGCCGGGACCCTGCTGTACAACACCGCCTCCCAGCGGGTGCTCACCAAGAACGGCTTCGAGCAGTACGGCGAGGCCCCCGGATTCCTCCACATCGACGGGGAATGGCGCACCCACCGGCTCTTCCAGCGCCTGCTGCACGACAGCCCCGCGAAGTTCTGACACCGGCACCGTCCGTCCCGCTGCCGGGCGGCCCGCGGCACCGGCGGCAAAACGTTCCCGGGCCTCCCCTCGTCCGACCGGGTCCCGGTACGCGATCGGGGTGCCCCGGCTGATGCGCACCGGCCCCCCGTCGCGTACGGTTGACGGCTGCCCAACGCACGTCAGAAAGGGGCCTCGGTGGCCGCGCAGGATGCCGCTGTCGATTCTCTGCGGGACCGGGAAATCGGTGTCGAACAGGATCATCTGGACCGGGTCTACGACCGCCTCGAAGAGAAGATCGACGAGGCTCAATTCCTCATGCACGACGCCGTCAAGCGAGGCCAGGTCGGTACCCCCGGCGCGCTCGCCGAACGGGACGCCCAGGTCTTCCGGGCGGGCATTCACCTCAACCGGCTGCACAGCGAGTTCGAGGACTTCCTCTTCGGCCGCGTCGACCTGCTCCTCGGCAAGGACGGCGAACGCGGACCGGACGGTGCCTTCACCTCGGTCGAGCCCGCCGACGAGGCCGTACGTCCGGACGACACGGCGGACATCGCCGAGACGCTGCACATCGGGCGGATCGGTGTGCTCGCCGCCGACTACTCGCCGCTGGTGATCGACTGGCGGGCCCCGGCCGCCGCGCCGTTCTACCGCTCCACCCCCAAGGACCCCGGGCGCGTCGTGCGCCGCCGTGTCATCCGCTCACGAGGCCGCCGCGTCCTCGGCGTCGAGGACGACCTGATGCGCCCCGAGCTGACGGCGTACCTGGACGGCGAGAAGCTGCCCGTCATCGGCGACGGCGCCCTGATGGCCGCGCTGGGGCAGGCCCGCAGCCACACCATGCGCGACATCGTCTCGTCCATCCAGGCCGAGCAGGACCTCGTCATCCGCGCCCCCGCGGCCTCCGTCACCGAGGTCACCGGCGGCCCCGGCACCGGCAAGACCGCCGTGGCCCTGCACCGCGCCGCCTACCTCCTCTACCAGGACCGGCGACGGTACGCGGGCGGCATCCTGATCGTCTCGCCGACCCCGCTGCTCGTCGCCTACACCGAGGGCGTGCTGCCCTCCCTCGGCGAGGAGGGGCAGGTCGCCATCCGCGCGGTGGGCTCGCTCTCCGACGAGGCGGCCGGCGCCGCGGGCGCCACCACCTACGACGAACCCGCCGTGGCCCGCATCAAGGGCTCCTCCCGGATGCTCCAGGTGCTCCGCAAGGCCTCACGCGGCGCCCTCGACCAGCCCGCACCGCGCACCGCGCCCCGCGAGGACGGCCAGCTCTCCTTCGGCGACGGCGACGGCGGCGACGGAGAGACCGCGCCCGCCGCCGCACCGGGCGGCGCGAGAGCCGCGACCCCCACCCGGCTGCGCGTCGTCGCCTTCGGCGCCCGCGTCGAGCTGGAGGCCGACGAACTCCAGCGCATCCGCCACAACGCGCTGGGCGGCTCCGCCCCCGTCAACCTGCTGCGCCCGCGCGCCCGGAAGCTGCTGCTCGACGCGCTCTGGAGCAAGTCCTCCGGCCGGGGCCGGTACACCGACCCCGAACTCGCCGCCGAGCTCCGCTCCTCCTTCGACGACGACGTCTCCACCGAGACGCCGTTCCTCGAATTCCTGGACGCCTGGTGGCCGGAGCTCACTCCGCGCGGGGTGCTCGCCGCGATGGCCGACGAGAAGCGGCTGGCCCGCTGGTCCCGCCGGGTCCTCAACCAGGGCGAGGTGCGCCGGCTCTCGCGCTCCCTCAAGCGCCTGGGCGCCGACGGCAAGGGTCCCCTCTCCGTGCACGACGTGGCGCTCCTCGACGAGCTCCAGGCCCTGCTGGGAGCCCCGGCGCGCCCCCGCAAGAAGCGCGACCTGGACCCGCTCGACCAGCTCTCCGGCCTGGAGGAGCTGATGCCGCAGCGCGAGGAGACCCGCCGCGAGCGGGCCGAACGCCTGGCGGAGGAGCGCACCGAGTACGCGCACGTCATCGTCGACGAGGCGCAGGACCTGACGCCCATGCAGTGGCGGATGGTCGGGCGCCGGGGCCGGCACGCCACCTGGACCATCGTCGGCGACCCGGCGCAGTCCTCGTGGTCCGACCCGGACGAGGCCGCCGCCGCCCGCGACGAGGCGCTCGGCAACCGTCCCCGCCGCCGCTTCACGCTCACGGTGAACTACCGCAACCCCGCGGAGATCGCCGAGCTGGCGGCGAAGGTGCTGGCGCTCGCCATGCCCGGCATGGAGTCGCCGTCCGCCGTCCGGTCCACGGGCATCGAGCCGCGCTTCGCGACCGTGGGCGACGCGGAGCTCGCCGACCGCGTCCGTGAGGAGGCCCGCCGGCTGCTCGACCAGGTCGACGGCACCGTCGGTGTGGTCGTGGCGATGAACCGCCGCGTCCAGGCCCGCGCGTGGCTGGCCGAGCTGGGGGATCGCGTGGTGGCGCTCGGCAGCCTGGAGGCCAAGGGCCTCGAGTACGACGCCACGGTGGTGGTCTCCCCGGCGGAGATCGCCGACGAGTCCCCCGCCGGTCTGCGCGTGCTGTACGTGGCCCTCACCCGGGCGACGCAGCAGTTGACGGTGGTCTCGGCCGCCGCCGACCTGCCCGACGAGGACGGGGTGCCGGACCTGCTGCGGGACTGACGGGCCGGGCGCCGCACGGGTTCCGAGGCCGTCGTACGGCGTCCCGGCGAGACCTGTGGGGCGCCCCGGACGGCCGCCGGAACACGAACCGCGCGAGTCAACCCGTCGCGGGGGAATCACTTCTCACGGGTGTTTGTTAGCCTGGTGTCGGCACCGGCTCGATCCAAGCCCCCGGGCCCAACCTTCGTCGCTACGAGCGACCTCTTGCCGCGAGGCGAGCATGGCGGGTCGGTGCCGTTACGCAGAAGACAGGTCCGCGTCACCTCACGGTGGCGCGGACCTGTTCTGCTTCCTGCGGAGGCCGGTCCGCTCCGTGCGGGACGTGCGGGGCCCGACGGCTCCTGGCCCGCCGCCTCTCGCATCTCGGAAGTGATCTTTCGTACTGCGGCAGTGGTTACCGGCTACCCGTCAGTAGGTGCGACGATCGTGGGCGCGTGCGGGGCTCGTCCCCGCCGCTGAAGCAATGAAGCTCAGGAAAGCGAAGGACACGGCCATGGCAACGGCGCCCAGCGTCTCGTACTCGATGACGGTCCGGCTGGAGGTGCCCGCGAGCGGCACCGCGGTCTCCCAGCTCACCACGGCCGTGGAGTCCTCCGGCGGCTCGGTGACCGGCCTCGACGTGACCGCGTCCGGCCACGAGAAGCTGCGGATCGACGTCACGATCGCGGCCTCCTCCACCGCGCACGCCGAGGAGATCGTGGAGGGCCTGCGCGCCATCGACGGCGTCCTGCTCGGCAAGGTCTCCGACCGTACGTTCCTGATGCACCTCGGCGGCAAGATCGAGATGGCGTCCAAGCACCCCATCCGCAACCGCGACGACCTCTCGATGATCTACACCCCGGGCGTGGCCCGCGTCTGCATGGCGATCGCGGAGAACCCCGAGGACGCCCGCCGCCTGACCATCAAGCGCAACTCCGTCGCCGTGGTCACCGACGGCTCCGCCGTCCTCGGCCTCGGCAACATCGGTCCGATGGCCGCCCTCCCGGTCATGGAGGGCAAGGCCGCCCTCTTCAAGCGCTTCGCCGGCATCGACGCCTGGCCGATCTGCCTGGACACGCAGGACACCGACGCCATCGTCGAGATCGTCAAGGCCATTGCCCCCGGCTTCGCGGGCATCAACCTGGAGGACATCTCCGCGCCCCGCTGCTTCGAGATCGAGGCCCGGCTGCGCGAGGCCCTCGACATCCCCGTCTTCCACGACGACCAGCACGGCACCGCCATCGTCGTGCTCGCCTCCCTCACCAACGCGCTGCGCGTGGTCGGCAAGGGGATCGGTGACGTACGGGTCGTCATGTCCGGCGCGGGAGCGGCCGGTACGGCCATCCTGAAGCTCCTCATCGCCGCGGGCGTCAAGCACGCGGTCGTCGCCGACATCCACGGCGTGGTGCACGCGGGCCGCGAGGACCTGGTCGCCGCGCAGCCCGACTCGCCGCTGCGCTGGATCGCCGACAACACCAACCCGGAGGGCGTCACCGGCACCCTCAAGGAGGCAGTCGTCGGCGCGGACGTCTTCATCGGCGTCTCCGCCCCCAACGTCCTCGACGGCGACGACGTGGCCGCCATGGCGGACGGCGCCATCGTCTTCGCGCTCGCCAACCCGGACCCCGAGGTGGACCCGACGGTCGCCCGCGAGACGGCGGCGGTCGTGGCCACCGGACGCTCCGACTTCCCGAACCAGATCAACAACGTGCTGGTCTTCCCGGGCGTGTTCCGCGGTCTGCTCGACGCCCAGTCGCGCACCGTCAACACCGAGATGATGCTCGCCGCCGCCGGGGCCCTCGCCGACGTCGTCGCCGAGAACGAGCTGAACGCGAACTACATCATCCCGTCCGTCTTCAACGACAAGGTCGCCGGGGCCGTCGCAGGCGCCGTGCGCGCCGCCGCCAAGGCCGCCGGAGTCACCGAGGCCGCCCCCGCCGGACAGCTCTGAGCCTCCCGCGCGACCTCCCGCGCGCGGTGCCCCGGCCCGGGCTCCGCGCGCGGTGCCGCGCTTCTCCCGGTACGCGCCGTCCGGCGCGTCGCGGGTCGCGGTGTCCCAAACGCGCCTTTAGGGTTGCGGGCAGCGGGTACACGGTCGATCATCGCCCGGGCCCGGCATCCGCTGCGCACCGCTCCAGGGAGTCGACGGAACGTGACCATCGACGGACCGTGACGCTTTCCGTGTGACACCGGAGGGTTCCGGATTGGCTTTCCCGCCGCAGGTGGGGGCAGGATGCGTAATCGGGCGCGAGGGTCTGACATCAGACCCGGGTCCGGGGACTGTCAGAGGGCCCTGGCAGCATCGGCTTCGATCTCACGCCTCACAGGCAAGAAGAACACGGGAGTAACAACATGAACCGCAGTGAGCTGGTGGCCGCCCTGGCCGACCGTGCCGAGGTGACCCGCAAGGACGCCGACGCCGTGCTGGCCGCGCTCGCCGAGACCGTCGGTGAGATCGTCGCCAAGGGCGACGAGAAGGTCACCATCCCCGGCTTCCTGACCTTCGAGCGCACCCACCGTGCCGCTCGCACCGCTCGTAACCCGCAGACCGGCGACCCGATCAACATCCCGGCCGGCTACAGCGTGAAGGTCTCCGCGGGCTCCAAGCTCAAGGAAGCCGCCAAGGGCAAGTAAGTCCCCAGGCGCGTCGGAGGGCGGTCACCCGGACCAGGGTGGCCGCCCTCCGGCATATGCGCTCGGCCTACTCACGGGAGCAGGCCGGAACCGCCCACACGGGCTGGAACCGCCCACGCAGGCCCGTACGGGCCTGCGGGCCCCTCTCCGGACCCGGAGGGCGGCCACGGGCTCCCGTGCGCCGCAGTGGCCGCCTGGAGCGCCTCCGGAGGCGGGTGCGTGTACGAGCCACATAGCGCGGAAGCCCGCTGCCCCGGCCCCGTCGGAAACGGGGGCCGGGGCAGCGGGCTTCCGCGCTGCGGACGTGCGGCGGGTCAGACCGGCGAACCGCCGGGCAGCTCGACCTTGGCGCCGAGCTTCTCGAGCTTCTCCATGAAGTTCTCGTAGCCCCGGTTGATCAGGTCGATGCCGTGGACCCGCGAGGTGCCCTCGGCCGCCAGCGCCGCGATCAGGTACGAGAAGCCGCCGCGCAGGTCCGGGATGACCAGATCCGCGCCCTGGAGCTTCGTCGGGCCGGAGACGACCGCCGAGTGCAGGAAGTTGCGCTGGCCGAAGCGGCAGTCGGAACCGCCCAGGCACTCGCGGTACAGCTGGATGTGCGCACCCATCTGGTTGAGCGCCGAGGTGAAGCCCAGCCGGGACTCGTACACCGTCTCGTGGACGATGGAGAGGCCGGACGCCTGCGTGAGCGCCACCACCAGCGGCTGCTGCCAGTCGGTCTGGAAGCCCGGGTGGACGTCCGTCTCCAGCGCGATGGCCTTCAGCGGGCCGCCCGGGTGCCAGAAGCGGATGCCCTCGTCGTCGATCTCGAAGGCCCCGCCGACCCGGCGGAAGGTGTTGAGGAAGGTCATCATCGAGCGCTGCTGGGCGCCGCGCACATAGATGTTGCCCCCGGTCGCGAGCGCCGCCGACGCCCAGGAAGCCGCCTCCAGGCGGTCCGGGATCGCCCGGTGCGTGTACCCGTCGAGCTTGTCGACGCCGGTGATCCGGATGGTCCGGTCGGTGTCCATGGAGATGATCGCGCCCATCTTCTGCAGTACGCAGATGAGGTCCTCGATCTCCGGCTCCACGGCCGCGTTGGACAGCTCGGTGACACCCTCGGCGAGCACGGCCGTCAGCAGCACCTGCTCGGTGGAGCCCACCGACGGGTACGGCAGCCGGATCTTCGTACCGCGCAGCCGCTGGGGGGCCTCCAGGTACTGCCCGTCCGCCCGCTTCTCGATCGTCGCGCCGAAGCGGCGCAGCACGTCGAAGTGGAAGTCGATGGGCCGGCCGCCGATGTCGCAGCCGCCCAGCCCGGGGATGAAGGCGTGGCCGAGGCGGTGGAGCAGCGGACCGCAGAAGAGGATCGGGATGCGGGACGAGCCCGCGTGGGCGTCGATGTCGGCGACATTGGCGCTCTCGACGTGCGTCGGGTCCAGGACCAGCTCGCCCGGTTCCTCACCCGGACGCACCGTCACGCCGTGCAGCTGCAGCAGACCCCGGACGACCCGCACGTCACGGATGTCGGGGACGTTGCGCAGCCTGCTGGGACCGCTGCCGAGCAGAGCGGCGACCATTGCCTTGGGCACCAGGTTCTTGGCGCCTCGGACGCGGATCTCGCCCTCCAGCGGGGTGCCGCCGTGGACAAGCAGGACATCGTCTGTGCCGGTCATGAATCTCGCGTTCCGGAGTGGTCGGGCAGGGGGCCGAAGAAAAGGGTAATCGGCTCCTACCCCCCTGTCGGCAGGCGATGCGGCGTGTACCGCCGCAAGGGTCCCGGCACGGCACGCTCCGCACGCCGGGCCTCGCGCAGTGTCACCGCTTTTGGGGGTGGGTCGTGTCCGGCCCTTCCCGCCGGGCGGGCGGTGCCCGCACCGACGCGAACGGTCGGACACCGTCCGGCCCGTGCGCTCCCCCGTGCCTCCGCGCGCCCGATCCGTGCCGCCCGGCCGTGGCACGGGCCGGGCCACTCGGCCCCCGCCCGGGCCCGGGATGCGGGATCATCTCCCCATGACCGAGGTGTCCTCCCTCACAGGCCGGCTACTGGTGGCCACGCCCGCTCTCGCGGACCCGAACTTCGCCCGCGCGGTGGTCCTCCTCCTCGACCACGACGAGGAGGGTTCGCTCGGCGTGATCCTCAACCGCCCCACCCCGGTGGAGGTCGGCGACATCCTCGGACCCTGGGCCGGACTCTCGGGCGCGCCGGACGTCGTCTTCCAGGGCGGACCGGTCTCGCTGGACTCCGCGCTCGGAGTGGCCGTGATCCCCGGCGACGAGGGCCCGCTCGGCTGGCGCCGGGTGCACGGCGCGATCGGCCTGGTCGACCTGGAGACCCCGCCGCAGCTCCTCGCGGCGGCCCTCGGCTCGCTGCGGATCTTCGCCGGATACGCGGGCTGGGGCCCCGGCCAGCTGGAGGCCGAGCTCGACGGGGGCGCCTGGTACGTGGTCGATTCGGAGCCCGGCGACGTCGCCTCCCCGCAGCCGGAGAAGCTCTGGCGCGCCGTCCTGCGGCGCCAGCGCAGCGAACTGGCCATGATCGCCACGTATCCCGACGACCCTTCGCTGAACTGACGGCCGCGCTCTTCAGTACCCTTGGCGCTCATGAGCACTCTTGAGCCCGAGCGCGGGGCAGGTACGGGGACCCTCGTAGAGCCGACACCGCAGGTGTCGAACGGCGACGGCGACCACGAGCGCTACGCCCATTACGTCCAGAAGGACAAGATCATGGCGAGCGCCCTGGAGGGCACGCCCGTCGTCGCGCTGTGCGGGAAGGTCTGGGTGCCGGGGCGCGACCCCAAGAAGTACCCGGTCTGCCCGATGTGCAAGGAGATCTACGAGTCCATGGGCGCCGGTGGCGACAAGGACAAGGGCGGCAAGGACAAGAAGTAGTCCGGCGGCCGGCGCTTCGCGCGCCGGCTGCTTCGAACGCCACCGGATCCCCGTGGTGCGCCCCGCGCGCGGCACGGGGATCCGCTGTGCCCGGCGGCCGACTCCGCGCCCGTGTGCCGTACCCCTCGGGCCCTCCCTCCTGGTCCGGACCAATGGTTCCGTTTCCGGCCGGTGTGCTGAAGGATGCGCCCCATGCACACGGACACGGACACGTTCTCCCCGGCGGGCGCGGACGCGCCCGCCGACGCGGCCACGGCCCTCGGCCTCGTACCGGCGCCCCGCCGCGCCCGGACGGGCGGCGACGCCCCGTTCGTCCTGGACGCGGCCACCACCCTCGCCGCCGGGCCCGGCACCGGGCCGGCCGAACGCTGGCTGCGGTCCACCCTCGGCGCGGCCTTCGGCGTCCCGCTCGCCCCGGGGGCGAGCGGCGGCCCCGGCGCGATCGAGCTGGTCACCGATCCCGCGCTGGAGCCCGAGGGGTACCGGCTGACCGCCGGGGCGGCGACCGGCGTGACGATCGCGGGCGGCAGCCCCGCCGGGGTCCTCCACGGCGCCCAGACACTCCGTCAGCTCCTCGGCCCCGGGGCGTTCCGCCGCGCCCCCGTCGCCCCCGGGGCCCGGCCCGCCGTCCCGGCCGTCGAGATCGAGGACGCCCCGCGCTTCGCCTGGCGCGGCTTCATGCTCGACGTGGCCCGCCACTTCACGCCCAAGGACGACGTGCTGCGCCACCTCGACCTGCTGGCCGCGCACAAGCTGAACGTCTTCCACTTCCACCTCACCGACGACCAGGGCTGGCGCGTCGAGATCGAGCGGTACCCGCGTCTCACCGAGCGCGGCGCCTGGCGGTCCCGTACCAAGTACGGCCACCGCTCGTCCGACCTCTGGGACGAGACCCCCCACGGCGGCTTCTACACCCAGGACGACATCCGCGAGATCGTCGCGTACGCCGCCGAGCGGCACATCCGGGTCGTCCCCGAGATCGAGATCCCCGGCCACTCGCAGGCCGCCATCGCCGCCTACCCGGAGCTCGGCAACACCGACGTCACCGACACCGCCGCTCTCACGCCCTGGGACCGCTGGGGCGTCAGCACCCACGTACTGGCCCCCACCGAAGCCGTCCTGCGGTTCTACGAGGGCGTGTTCGAGGAGATCCTGGAGCTCTTCCCCGCCGAGGTCTCGCCCTTCGTGCACGTCGGCGGCGACGAGTGCCCCAAGGACGAGTGGAAGGCGTCCCCCGCCGCGCAGGCCCGGATCGAGGAACTCGGCGTCGGCGACGAGGACGGCCTCCAGTCCTGGTTCGTCCGCCACTTCGACCGCTGGCTCACCGCCCGGGGCCGCCGGCTCATCGGATGGGACGAGATCCTGGAGGGCGGGCTCGCCGAGGGCGCGGCCGTCTCCTCCTGGCGCGGGTACGCGGGCGGCATCGCCGCCGCCGAGGCCGGCCACGACGTGGTGATGTGCCCGGTGCAGCAGGTCTACCTCGACTACCGCCAGGACGGCGGCCCCGACGAACCCATTCCCATCGGCTGGGTCCGCGGCCTTGAGGACGTCTACCGCTTCGAGCCGGTGCCGCCGGGCCTCTCCGAGGAGGCCGCCCGGCACATCCTCGGCACCCAGGCCAACGCCTGGACCGAGGTCATGCACAACCGGGCCCGCGTCGACTACCAGGTCTACCCGCGCCTCGCCGCCCTCGCCGAGGTCGCCTGGGCCGACCTGCCCGCCCCCGCCGCCCGCGACTTCGCCGGATTCACCGCCCGTATGGACACGCACTACGCCCGACTGGACGCCCTGGGCGTCGGCTACCGCCCGCCGAACGGCCCGCTGCCGTGGCAGCGCCGCCCCGGAATCGGCGGCCACCCCCTCGAAGGCGCACCCCCGGTCGTGTGATTCCGACCGCCCCCGATTCCGCCCCCGACCCGGCGGATTCCGGGGGCGGTCCGGCCGTACGGCCGCGCCGGAGGACCGATTCGGAGGTGGACCGGGCCACGCGCGAGTTGGCTGAAACTTTGCGTTCGGCCCGGCGTCGGCCGCCCGGTCCGGAGCCCCCCGCACCGCGTGCCGTCAGGGACGAACGGCTCTCCGCGACCCCGCCCGCAGCCGTCCGCGACGCGCCGAGGAGTGGCCATTCACACCCCGTACCGAAGTAGTACGAACCAGGATTTTCGGTCCGTTCGGTGACGGATACAACCTTCGTGGACCCTCGCGCCGGACCTGCCGGAAGATGTGCCAGAGTTGCCACGTCCGGGCTGTGAGCACGTACCGTACGGCGGAACGGGCCGGAGGGCCTGGACACCGGGAAGGGGCAGCTGGGTTGACCACGCACGCACCGCAGGCGACGCAGTCGGTGACAATGCCTGCATCGATCGACGAGGCTGTGGCGGCTCTCGGCGCCATGCCCGCCGCGGTCCCGGTGGCCGGCGGCACGGACCTCATGGCGGCCGTCAACCAGGGGCTGCTGCGCCCCTCCGGGCTCGTCGGACTCGGCCGGATCAGCGAGCTGCGTGGCTGGAACTACCAGGGCGGCCACGCCCTGCTCGGCGCCGGCCTCACCCACGCCCGCATGGGCCGCCCCGACTTCGCCGCACTGATCCCCGCGCTCGCCGCCTCCGCGCGCGCCGCGGGCCCGCCCCAGATCCGCAACGCCGGCACCCTCGGCGGCAACATCGCGAGCGCCGCCCCGAGCGGCGACACCCTGCCGGTGCTGGCCGCGCTGGAGGCCGAACTGGTCATCGCCGGGCCCGGCGGACGCCGTCGCGAGATGCCGGTCTCCTACCTGCTCGCCGGGCGTGAACTGCTCGAACCCGCCGAGCTGATCGCCTTCGTCCGGGTGCCGCTGCTGCACGCCCCGCAGGTGTTCCTCAAGGCCACCGGCCGCACCGGCCCCGGCCGCGCCATGGCGTCCGTCGCGATCGTGCTGGACCCGGCCCGCCGCGGGGTGCGGTGCGCGGTCGGCGCCATCGCGCCGATGCCGCTGCGCCCGCTGGAGGCCGAGCAGTGGATCGCCTCGCTGATCGACTGGGACGGCGCGCGCGGTCTGGCCCCCGACGCCCTCGCCGCCTTCGGCGAGTACGTCGCCGCGGCCTGCATCCCGGACCAGGTACCGTCGGCCGAAGGGGAGGCGCCACCACCGTTGCCCCCCGCCGTTCTGCACCTGCGGCGCACCGTCGCCGCGCTGGCCCGACGCGCGCTGGGGAAGGCACTGTCGTGAGCAACGAGGAAAACCCCCAACAGCACGGACAGCAGGGGGAGTACGACCCCGAGCCGCGCTACGGGTCCTGGCAGCCGACGCGCCAGAGCGGCGAGTACGACGCCGACGCGACGGCCTTCGTCCACCTGCCGCCTGAGGACCTCGCGGACGCCCCGCTGGCCGCCCCCGGCCACGGCTACGTACCGCCGATGATCCTTCCGCTGACGCCCGCCGCCGGTCACGACCCGGCCGCCGGGGGCGGCTGGAACGCACGGCCGCAGTCGGCCCACCCGGACGCACCGCACCCGCAGGACGGCCCGGGCACGCCCGGCGCGGTGCACTGGCCGGACCCGAACCAGCAGAGCCCGTACGCCCCGTACGAGCAGACGCACTCCACCGGGCACCACACCGCGCAGTGGAACTTCACCGACGGCGCGGACGGGACGGACGGGACCGCAGCCCCGGCCTACGGGACGCCGTCCGGCGCGGTGTCCTCCGGTTACGACGCGGCCCCGGCCCACGAGGGGTACCCGCCGTACACCGCGCCCGGGGCCTACGAGCAGCCCTACGAGGACGAGCACGGCGGCCACGACCCCCGCGGCACCGCCGACCACCATCTCGGCCACACGGACCACACGGGTCATGTGGACTTCTCCGGGCACACGGACCACACGGGTCATGTGGACTTCTCCGGCCACACCGATCACACGGGTCACGTGGACTTCTCCGGGCACACGGACCGGACCGGCCACGCAGATCTCTCCGGGAACGCCGACCCGGCCGGTCACACCGGGCAGTGGACGATCCCGGTCGCGGACGGAGAACTTCCCGACGAGTCGGGGGAGTTCGCCGCCTCCTCGGGCCTGACCCAGTGGTACACCGGCGCCACCCCGCCGGCCACGCTTCCGGGCGGGGCGTCCGCGCCCTGGGCGACCCAGGAGTCCGCCGTACCGGAGCGTGCCCCGGAGCCCGCTCCGGAAGCGGCGCCGGTGCCGGAGGTGCGGCAGGAGCCGCAGCAGGCGCCGGAGTCCGGGGCGGAGTTCGAGCCTGCACCCACCCCGGCGCCCTCGGCGGACGCGGACCCGGCCGTCGGGGCGGAGCCCGGACCGGTCGCCGAAGCGCCCGGCGGACAGCCGGAGGACGCGGCCGACGACTTCGTGCCGGACGCGGCCGAGCCGCCCGCGACGGCGGCCGAGGACGAGCGCGTCCCCGCGCCGGAGGCGGCAGCCGCACCCGGAGAGCCGGAAGGCCCGGGGGCGCCGGATACCGTGGACGCTGCCGACGCCTCGGATGCTGCCGACGCCTCGGGCTACGCGGAGGCCCCGGACGCCCCGGAGGCCGACCCGCTCCGGGCCACGGCCCCGCACCCGGTCCCGGCCGACGGCGAAGGCACGGCTCCGGCCGACGGCGAAGGCCCCTCCACGGTCGCCGGGTTCGCACCCGAGGAGTACGCGCCCGACGAGTTCGCCGCCGAGGCGGCCCTGCCCGCGCCGGAGGCCGTACCGCAGGCGAGCGAGCACCCGAGCGCCTCGTACGTCCTGCACGTCAACGGCACCGACCGCCCGGTCACCGACGCCTGGATCGGCGAGTCGCTGCTCTACGTGCTCCGCGAACGGCTCGGCCTGGCCGGCGCCAAGGACGGCTGCTCGCAGGGCGAGTGCGGTGCCTGCAACGTCCAGGTCGACGGCCGTCTCGTCGCCTCCTGCCTCGTCCCGGCGGCCACCACCGCCGGCAGCGAGGTCCGGACGGTGGAGGGGCTCGCCGTCGACGGGGAACCCTCCGACGTGCAGCGCGCACTCGCGAGGTGCGGGGCCGTCCAGTGCGGCTTCTGCATCCCCGGCATGGCCATGACCGTCCACGACCTGCTGGAGGGCAACCACGCCCCCAGCGAGCTCCAGACACGCCAGGCGCTCTGCGGCAACCTCTGTCGCTGTTCCGGCTACCGGGGCGTGCTCGACGCCGTACGCGACGTCGTGGCCTCCCGCGCCGCGAGCGCCGAGGCCGCCGCCGGTGCCCCGGAGGCCGCCGAGGCGCGCATCCCGCACCAGGCGGCACCCGGCGCCGGTGGCGTCCAGGCCCCACCGCACCAGGGAGACGCGCGGTGAGCCCCGCCGCCCCCACCCCGTCCGTCCGTACCGGTCTCCGCGCGTCCACCTCGTTGGACGCGCGCCCGGCGCACCGGCGTCACCGCGACGCCGGCCCTCAGGTCATCGTCACCGGCACCCCCAGCCGCCGCCGCGGCGGAGCGAACGACAAGGAGGCGGCGTGACCAGCGACGCGGCCACCGCGGCCAACGCGACCAGCACCACCCTGCCCCGGACCGACGGCGCGTCCGGCGCCCCCGTACCGGAGGCGCCCGCGCACGGCATCGGCGCCTCGCTGCCGCACGCCGACGTCCGGGCGAAGACCGAGGGCACCTTCCCGTACGCCGCCGACCTCTGGGCGGAGGGCCTGCTCTGGGCGGCCGTGCTCAGATCTCCGCACCCGCACGCCCGGATCGTGTCCGTGGACACCACGGCCGCCGCCAGGATGCCCGGCGTGCGCGCGGTCGTCACCCACCAGGACATCCCCGGCGAGGCCCTCTACGGCCGCCATGTCGTGGACCGCCCGGTCTTCGCCTCCGACCTGGTGCGCCACCACGGCGAGGCCATCGCCGCCGTCGCCGCCGACCACCCGGACACCGCACGCCTCGCCGCCGCCGCCATCGCCGTCGAGTACGAGGTCCTGGAGCCCGTCACCGACCCGGAGAAGGCGTTCGAGGCGGAACCGCTCCACCCCGACGGCAATCTCGTCCGGCACATCCCGCTCCGCTACGGCGACCCCGAGGCCACCGGCGACATCGTCGTGGACGGCCTCTACCGCATCGGCCGCCAGGACCCTGCGCCCATCGGCGCCGAGGCGGGACTCGCCGTGCCCCGGCCGGACGGCGGTGTCGAGCTGTACACCGCCTCCACCGACCCGCACACCGACCGCGATCTCGCCGCCGCCTGCTTCGGCCTGGAGCCGGACCGGGTACGGGTCGTGGTGACCGGCGTCCCCGGGGCGACCGGCGACCGCGAGGACCCCGGCTTCCAGATCCCGCTCGGCCTGCTCGCACTGCGCACCGGCTGCCCGGTGAAGCTCGCCGCCACCCGCGAGGAGTCCTTCCTCGGCCACCCCCACCGCCACCCGACCCTGCTGCGCTACCGCCACCACGCGGACGCGGAAGGCCGGTTGGTCAAGGTGGAGGCCCAAATCCTGCTGGACGCCGGGGCGTACGCCGACGCGTCGTCCGAATCCCTCGCGGCGGCCGTCGCGTTCGCCTGCGGCCCCTACGTCGTCCCGCACGCCTTCATCGAGGGCTGGGCCGTCCGCACGAACAACCCGCCCTCCGGACACGTCCGGGGCGAGGGCGCGATGCAGGTGTGCGCCGCGTACGAGGGCCAGATGGACAAGCTGGCCGCCAAGCTGGGCATCGAGCCCGCCGAGATCCGGGCCCGCAACGCCCTCTCCACCGGCGACATCCTGCCCACCGGCCAGACCGTCACCTGCCCTGCCCCGGTCGCCGAACTCCTCGAAGCGGTACGGAACTTCCCGCTGCCCACGCTGCCGAAGGACACTCCCGAGGAGGAGTGGCTGCTGCCCGGCGGCCCGGAGGGCGCCGGCGAGCCCGGCGCCGTACGCCGGGGCGTCGGCTACGCGCTGGGCATGGTCCACATGCTGGGGGCGGAGGGCACCGACGAGGTCTCGACCGCCACCGTGCGCGTCCACGACGGCGTCGCCACCGTGCTCTGCGCGGCCGTCGAAACCGGCCAGGGCTTCACCACCCTCGCCCGCCAGATCGTGCAGGAGACCCTCGGCGTCGAAGAGGTCCACGTCGCCTCCGTCGACACCGACCAGCCCCCGGCCGGACCGGCCACCCACGGCCGCCACACCTGGGTCTCCGGCGGGGCCGTGGAGCGCGCCGCGAAGATGGTCCGCACCCAGCTGCTCCAGCCGCTGGCCCACAAGTTCGGCATGTCCGTGGAGCTCCTCCAGATCGCCGACGGCAAGATCACCTCGTACGACGGGGTGCTCTCCACCACCGTCACCGAGGCGCTGGAGGGCAAGGAGCTCTGGGCGACCGCCCAGTGCCGCCCGCACCCCACCGAGCCGCTGGACGAATCCGGCCAGGGCGACGCCTTCGTCGGGCTGGCGTTCTGCGCGGTCCGCGCGGTGGTCGACGTCGACATCGAGCTCGGCTCGGTCCGGGTGGTCGAGATGGCCGTGGCCCAGGACGTCGGCCGGGTCCTCAACCCGGCCCAGCTCGCCGCGCGCATCGAGGCGGGCGTCACCCAGGGCATCGGCGCCGCGCTCACCGAGAACCTCCGCACCGCCAAGGGCCTGGTCCGCCACCCCGACCTCACCGGCTACGCGCTGCCGACGGCCCTGGACGCCCCGGACATCCGGATCGTGAAGCTGGTCGAGGAACGCGACGTGGTCGCCCCCTTCGGCGCCAAGCCCGTCTCGGCGGTGCCGGTGGTCACCTCCCCGGCAGCGGTGGCCGCCGCCGTCCGCGCCGCGACCGGCCGCCCGATCAACCGCCTCCCGGTCCGGCCGCAGGCAGCGGTGGCGGCGGCGCCGAAGGGCTGAGGCCCTGAGCCGTGTCCGGTTCCGCGCTCCGGCGTGAGGACCGGACACGCGACCGGCGCCCCCGGACGCGCGAAAGCGGCCGTCCCCGCACCATGGGGACGGCCGCTTTCGCGTTCCGTACGGCGCAC
This sequence comes from Streptomyces sp. NPDC008125, assembly GCF_042957125.1. NCBI lineage: Bacteria > Bacillati > Actinomycetota > Actinomycetes > Kitasatosporales > Streptomycetaceae > Streptomyces > Streptomyces sp. NPDC008125. The sequence continues at coordinate 268,389 of NZ_JBIBHR010000008.1, read as the reverse complement.
GCGCCGCGCTCTTTTCTGAGGCCGTGACCGGATTCGAACCGGTGTAACTCGAGTTGCAGTCGAGCCCCTGAACCTCTCGGGCACACGGCCGAGGTGTGGTGCCTCGGTGTTGTCACGACCGTACGGGCCCGCGGCAGCGGGCTCAAGGGGTCCGACGGGCCCGCAACGCGACTGCCATACGCCGTTCACAGTCGCCCACCCGCCCCACCCGGCACCGCCCGCCCCTTCCGGCGGCCCGCACCCGGCGCACCGTACCCGGGGGCCCGTACCGGGAGCCCGCACCCGGGCCCGGGCCACGGGGGCGCGGGCCCGGCCTGCCGCCCCCGCCGTCCGGGGTGGTGTCCGGCTCCCCGGTCAGCGCGACAGGCCGTCGAGGTGACTCCGCAGGAAGGCTGCGACGTCGTCCAGCGCCCGCGCGCCTTCGGCGAGGACGGCGGCGAAGCCCTGGAAGACGTGCGGCGCGCCGGGGAACGTCTGCAGGGTCACCGCCACGTCGTCCTCGGCGGCCCTGGCCGCCAGCCGGATCGCGTCGTCGAGGAGGACCTCGTGGGTTCCGGCCTGGACGAGCAGCGGAGGCAGCTCGCGCAGGTCGGCGAAGAGAGGGCTGGCGAGGGGCGAGCGGGGGTCGGCGCCCGCCAGGTAGTCGTCCGCCCGGGTGGTCAGCGCCTGCCGGGTCAGGGCCGGGTCGAAGGAGGCCCTGGTCTCCTGACTGCGGCCCGACTGGGTGAGGTCCACCCAGGGGGAGAGGACGGCTGCCGCCGCCGGCTGTGGCAGCCCGGCCTCCTTGACCGCGACCAGCAGGGCCAGGGCGAGTCCTCCGCCGGCGGACTCGCCGCCCACGGCGATCGTCTCGGCCGGCGCACCGCCGTCGAGCAGCCCGCGGTAGGCGGCGAGAGCGTCGTCGACGGCTGCCGGGAACCGGTTCTCCGGTGCGAGCCGGTAGTCCACCGTGTGCACGGTGGTGCCGGAGCGACGGGCGATGTCGGCGGCCAGGCCGACGCTCGCGGCGGCGGAGCCGAGGGCGTAGCCGCCACCGTGGAAGAACAGCACCGTCCCCGACGGCTCGCCGCCGCCCGCGGTGACGGTGAGGGCGGGGACACCGCCGAGCTCGGCGGCCGTGGTGCGCACGTCCGCGGGCACCGGGTGGGAGGCGATCATCTCGTCGAAGACGAGCCGCATCGTGTCCGGGTCACCGCCCAGGTCGAGCGGGGAGGTGCGCAGCAGATCGACGACGGCGCCGAGTGGGGACGCGGCCATGGTGGTCCCGCCGGCCGCGCCGCTCGATCCGCCTGTGACTGTGGCGACCCCGCGCCCGTCGTGCCGCGTATCGGTCATCTTCTGCTCCCTGGGTGCGAGTCGTCGAGGCGTTCTGTCGCACGCCCCGACGACTTCTTGTCGGTTTCACCCTTCGCCACGCGTGCATTATTTGTCCAATGAATCATTGGCATACAAAATATGCGTGTGACGCATATCGAGCGAACCGACCTGAACCTGCTCGGCCCCCTGGCCGCTCTGCTGTCCGAGCGGCACGTCTCCCGCGCCGCCGTCCTGGCCGGGACGAGCCAGCCGGCGATGAGCCGTGCCCTGCAACGACTGCGGGACGCCTTCGGCGACGAACTGCTGGTCCGCACGCCGGGCGGCTACCGGCTCACCCCGCGCGCCGAACGGATCCAACGCCAGCTCGGCGGGGTCATGCCACGGCTGGAGACGCTGTTCGCACCGGAGACCTTCGAACCGGCGGAGGCGGCCGAGGCGTTCCGGATCGCCGGGACCGACTACGCCTCGGTCTTCGTCCCCGCGCTCTGCCGACGCGTCTTCCGGGACGCGCCGCACTCCACCCTGGACTTCGGCAGGTGGCACGACGGCGTCTTCGACGACCTCGACCACGGCCTCGTTGACCTGCTGTTCTACGCGAGCAGGAAGCCCTCACCCGGCCTGTGCAGCGAGCGCCTGTTCGACGACCGGTTCATGTGCGTCATGGCGCGCGACCACCCGCTGGCCCACCGGCCGCGGCTGACCCTGGACGACTACCTCGACTCCAGGCACGTGATCGTCGCCACCGTCGGTGGCCGCCAGACCGCGATCGACGATCTCCTGGACCAACTCCGCAGACCCCGCACGGCCGGTCTCTCCGTGCCGTACCACTCCGTGGCGCCCCTGGCCGTCCCGGGCACCCGCCTCGTCGCCACGCTTCCCCACCGCATCGCCGCCGAACACGCCTCGGACCCCGCGCTGCGCATCCTGCCCGCGCCGCAGGAGATCCCCCCGCTGCGCTACCACATGAGCTGGCACCCCCGGCTGGACAACGACCCCGCCCAGCGCTGGCTGCGCGACACGGTCCGCGGCGTCCTCGCCGAGCCGTCCCCGTGAGCCCGCCGCGCGGCCACCGCCACGAGCGCCGGCCCAGCCGTCGGACCTACGACCATCGGACCACCGCACCCCGTCCCCACGACAGGGATCAACCGGGCGTTTGCCCCTTACCCTGGTGCGATGACCGCCCTGGACCCCCGCGACGCCGATGTCGCGCCCGCCGCCCTGCCCGCCGACGACATACCCGCCGACGCCCTGGCCACGGGCGCGCGGACCGAAGAGGCCGGGGACCGCGCGGGGGGCTCCACCGAGGGCGTGCTGGGCCGGACCTACCGCGCCCTGAGCATCGGGATCGTCTCCGTCGTCCTGCTGATCGCCTTCGAGGCGACCGCCGTGGGCACCGCGATGCCGGTGGCCGCGCGCGAGCTGCACGGCGTCCCGCTGTACGCCTTCGCCTTCTCCGCGTACTTCACCACCAGCCTCTTCGCCATGGTGTTCTCCGGGCAGTGGGCCGACCGCAGCGGGCCGCTCGGGCCCCTCGCGGCCGGGATCAGCGCCTTCGCCGCCGGGCTGCTGCTGTCCGGCGGCGCGACCGGAATGTGGATGTTCATCGCGGGCCGGGCCGTCCAGGGGCTCGGCGGGGGGCTGGTGATCGTCGCGCTGTACGTCGTCGTCGGCCGCGCCTACCCGGAGCGCCTGCGCCCCGCGATCATGGCCGCCTTCGCCGCGAGCTGGGTGATTCCCTCCGTGGTCGGGCCGCTCGCCTCCGGCACCGTCACCGAGCACCTCGGCTGGCGCTGGGTCTTCACCGGCATCCCCGTCCTCATCGTCTTCCCGCTGGCGCTCGCGCTGCCCGCGATACGGCGCAGGGCCTCCGGCCCGGCGGACGAGGCCGGGGGCGCGCAACCCTTCGACCGCCGGCGCATCCGGCTCGCCCTCGGCATCTCCGTGGGCGCCGGGCTGCTCCAGTACGCCGGGCAGGAGCTGGACCCGTTCTCGTTGCTGCCCGCCGTCGCGGGGGTCGCGCTGCTGGTCCCCGCCGTCCGGGGGCTGCTGCCCACCGGCACCGCACGCGCCGTGCGCGGGCTGCCCGCCGTGGTGCTGCTGCGCGGGGTCTCGGCCGGGTCGTTCATCGCCGCCGAGTCCTTCGTCCCGCTGATGCTGGTGACCCAGCGCGGGCTGAGCCCCACGATGGCCGGGCTGTCGCTCGCGGCGGGCGGCGGTACCTGGGCGCTCGGCTCGTTCATCCAGTCCCGGCCCCGGATGGAGCCGCACCGGGAACGGCTGATGTTCGTCGGCATGCTCATGGTGACCGTGGCGATCCTGGCCGCGCCCTCCGTGCTGATCCACTCCGTGCCCGCCTGGACCGTGGCCGTGGCCTGGGCGGTCGGCTGTTTCGGCATGGGGATGGTGATCGCCTCGACCAGCGTGATGATGCTCAAGCTGTCCACCCCGCAGGAGGCGGGCGCCAACTCCGCCGCTCTCCAGATCTCGGACGGACTCTCCAACGTCCTGCTCCTCGCGATCGGCGGCGCGGCCTTCGCGGCGCTGGGCGGCGGCGCGGTGGGCGCCGTCCACGAGACCGTGGAGGCGGGCGCCACGGCGGCCCACCCGGGGGCCTTCGCGGCGGTCTTCCTGCCCATGGCGGCGGTCGCCCTGGCGGGGGCCTGGGTGGCCACCCGGGTACGGGCTCCGCGCGCCGCCTGAGCCCCGCCGGAACCGGCCGGGCCGGTTGTGAAGAGCGTCTCAACCGGCCCGAACCACCTCTCGTTCGTACGGGGTTCCGCCCGGCCCCCCGGTAAGGTGGCCCGGTTGTCGTATCGCGTACCGGGCGTCCCGGGCGGTACCGGCAGCACCCCACGCACCCGAGAGACCCGAACCGGAGACCGTGACTACTACCGCCTCCCACCACCTCTCACCCGCCTTCCCCGGCCGCGCCCCCTGGGGCACCGCGGGCAAGCTGCGAGCCTGGCAGCAGGGCGCCATGGAGAGGTACGTCCAGGAGCAGCCGCGCGACTTCCTCGCGGTCGCCACCCCCGGCGCCGGAAAGACCACCTTCGCGCTGACCCTGGCCTCGTGGCTGCTCCACCACCACGTCGTGCAGCAGGTCACCGTCGTCGCGCCGACCGAGCACCTCAAGAAGCAGTGGGCGGAAGCCGCCGCACGGATAGGGATCAAGCTCGACCCGGAGTACAGCGCGGGGCCGCTGAGCCGCGACTACGACGGCGTCGCCGTGACGTACGCCGGTGTGGGCGTACGCCCGATGCTGCACCGCAACCGGTGCGAGCAGCGCAAGACCCTCGTCATCCTCGACGAGATCCACCACGCCGGTGACTCGAAGTCCTGGGGCGAGGCCTGCCAGGAGGCGTTCGATCCCGCCACCCGGCGGCTCGCGCTCACCGGCACCCCGTTCCGCTCCGACACCAACCCGATCCCCTTCGTGACGTACGAGGAGGGCAACGACGGCATCCGGCGCTCCTCCGCCGACTACACGTACGGCTACGGCAACGCCCTCGCCGACGGCGTCGTCCGGCCCGTGATCTTCCTCAGCTACAGCGGCAACATGCGCTGGCGCACCAAGGCCGGCGACGAGATCGCCGCCCGTCTCGGCGAGCCGATGACCAAGGACGCCATCGGGCAGGCCTGGCGCACCGCCCTGTCGCCCACCGGCGACTGGATTCCCAACGTGCTCACGGCCGCCGACAAGCGGCTCACCGAGGTCCGCAAGGGAATCCCGGACGCCGGCGGCCTGGTCATCGCCACCGACCAGGAGTCGGCCCGCGCCTACGCCAAGATCCTCAAGTCCGTCACCGGCGAGAAGCCGACCGTGGTCCTCTCCGACGAGAAGGCGGCCTCGAAGAACATCGACAAGTTCAGCGCGGACGACTCGCGCTGGATGGTCGCCGTCCGCATGGTGTCCGAGGGTGTCGACGTACCCCGCCTGGCGGTCGGCGTGTACGCGACGACGATCTCGACCCCGCTCTTCTTCGCCCAGGCCGTCGGCCGTTTCGTACGGTCCCGCAGGCGCGGCGAGACCGCCTCCGTCTTCGTCCCCACCATCCCGATGCTGCTCGACTTCGCCAACGAGATGGAGGTCGAACGCGACCACGTCCTCGACAAGCCGAAGAAGGGCAGCGACGAGGAGAACCCCTTCGCGGAGGAGGACAAGCTCCTCGCCGACGCCGAACGGCTGGAGGACGAGGAGACCGAGGAGCAGCTGCCCTTCGAGGCCTTGGAGTCCGACGCGGTCTTCGACCGGGTGCTGTACGACGGCGCCGAGTTCGGCATGCAGGCGCACCCGGGAAGCGAGGAGGAGCAGGACTACCTCGGCATCCCCGGCCTCCTGGAGCCCGACCAGGTGCAGCTGCTGCTCCAGCGGCGGCAGACCCGGCAGATCGCGCACAGCCGCTCGAAGCCCGCCGCCGAGGCGGACCTGCTGGAGAAGCCCGCCGAGGCCCGCCCGGTCGTCACCCACAAGCAGCTGCTCTCCCTGCGCAAGCAGCTCAACACGATGGTCTCGGCCTACACCCACCAGAGCGGCAAACCGCACGGCGTGATCCACACCGAGCTGCGCCGGGTCTGCGGCGGGCCGCCGAGCGCGGAGGCGACGGCGGGCCAGATCCAGGACCGGATCAAGAAGGTCCAGGAATGGGCGACCCGGATGAAGTGACCGGTCCGGGAGCCTTCCGCGTGACGGACGCGTGCGGCCCGGTGTCCCGGCGGAGGATTCCGCCGGGACACCGGGCCGTCGTCGTCGGGCAGTCCGGTGTCCCGCGTGTGCGGGAGGACGTCCTCGGGCGCTCCGGTCCGGCTCCGTGCGGGGCCGGGAAGGGGGCACGCGCACGGCCGAGTACGCCTGCGTGGCCTCGGTGCAGCATGTTTTTTGTTACGTACTGTTGACGCCGGTTCACCACTGGTGCTCCGTCGTCACGCTCCGCGTCGTACGACCTGGACGCGCGTAGACGTCCGCGTTCCGGACGGTCTCGCGCTGACCGGCGGTTATGCGGGGCAGGAGCGCCGCCGGACCGGATTCTGGACGAGGTCTTCCGCTCAGCGGACTGCGTCGCTACTGTCCGAACATATGTGAACGCCCCGTGGCAACGTCGCCGCGGAGCGCAGCCGGTACCAGGCCGTCATCCGCACGCACCGCGCCCTCCGGGCGACGGTGGAATCGCGGGGCGGTCAGGCCAGACCGGCGGCCTCTCCGTGCGTCGCCGCTGGGACCGGCGTCGCGTGTGCGTGGAGCCGGCCGCCGTCGCTCACCCTCGGAGGGGACGGGTTGTGACCGCGGAGACTTCCCAGACACTCGACCGAGGACTACGTGTCCTCAAACTGCTTGCCGACACCGACCACGGCCTGACCGTCACCGAGCTGTCCAACCGGCTCGGCGTCAACCGCACGGTCGTCTACCGTCTGCTCGCCACACTCGAACAGCACACCCTCGTACGCCGCGACCTCGGTGGCCGGGCCAGGGTCGGACTCGGTGTGCTGCGCCTGGGGCGCCAGGTGCACCCCCTCGTACGGGAGGCGGCACTGCCCGCGCTGCGCTCGCTGGCCGAGGACATCGGGGCCACCGCCCACCTGACGCTCGTCGACGGTTCGGACGCGCTCGCCGTCGCCGTCGTGGAGCCCACCTGGACCGACTACCACGTGGCGTACCGGCCGGGCTTCCGCCACCCTCTCGACCAGGGCGCCGCGGGACGGGCCATCCTCTCCGCGCGGCAGCGCACCGTCGTGGACCACCCCGGATACACCCTCACCCAGGGGGAGCTGGAGGCGGGTGCCAGCGGCGCCGCCGCACCGCTGGTCGGGGTCTCCGGAGTGGAGGGCAGCGTGGGCGTGGTCATGCTCGCGGACTGCATCCCGGAGCGGGTCGGCCCCCGGGTGCTGGACGCGGCCCGCGAGGTCGCCGACGCCCTGAGATGAGGGGTTCTCCGACGACGCCCTGTTACTGACAGGTTCACGATCCTTCGGTTTCGTACGATTTGGGCGGGGCGGCCCCGCGCCGCCCGACCCCTGCCGCACGCCCTACCCCCGGCCGCCCGCCCCGGCCGGGCCCGGCGCCCGGGACGGGGCACACCGACCGATAGATTGGCCGGGTGCCCCTTCGTCCTACGCGCCCCCGCACCCTCGCGCTCTGCGTGCTGCCGGTGCTCGCCCTGTTCGGGACCGCCGCCCTCGCCCCGCTGCCGTTCACGCTGGCCCAGCCGGGCACCACGGCGAACGTCCTCGGCAAGGCCGACGGAAAGCCCGTGATCACCATCACCGGCGCGCCCACCCGTACCACCGAGGGCCAGCTGCGGATGACGACGATCGTCGCCACCGGACCCACCGCGGACGTGCGCATCGGCGACCTGGTCGACAGCTGGTTCCGAACGGACCGGGCGGTCATGTCCCGCGACTCGGTCTACCCGACCGGTGGCTCCGTGAAGCAGATCGAGCAGCACAACCTGAACGACATGAAGGAGTCCCAGGACGTCGCCGTCGACGCGGCCCTGAACTACCTCGACCGCGAGCAGGGATCGATGACGTTCTCCCTCGACCTCGGCGACATCGGCGGCCCCAGCGCAGGCCTCTTCCTCGCCCTCGGCATCATCGACAAGCTCGACGGCAACGGCTCCGGCGGCGACCTCACCGGCGGGCGCACCATCGCCGGTACGGGCACCATCGCGGCGGACGGCACGGTCGGAGCGGTCGGCGGAGTCTCCCTGAAGACCCAGGCCGCCCGGCGGGACGGGGCGACCGTCTTCCTCGTGCCCAAGGCCGAGTGCGGCGCCGCGACGGCGGAGCTCCCGGAGGGGCTGAAGCTGATCCCGGTCACCACCCTCAAGGGCGCGGTGTCCGCGCTCGACGCCCTGGACCGGGGCGCGAGCGTCCCCAGCTGCTGAGCGCCGGGGGCGCCGGGGGCACGCGCGGTGCGGGCGGGACGGGAGGCGACGCCTCGCCGGCCGCCGGATCCGCGTCCATCTCCCGCCAGACGGGGAACACGAACGGGCCGAGCGTGGCCGGCACGAACAGGCCCCCCGTCAGCAGCAGCGCGCCCCGCACACCCGTACCGTCCACGAGCAGCCCGGCCGCGAGTCCACCGACCGGCATCGCCGGCTCGCAGCCCGCGGTGAGCGCCCCGGAGACCCGGCTGCGGTTCACCCCTCCTTGATGAACCCCTCCTCCACCAGCCACTCCAGCGCCACCGTGTGCGGGTCCGCGCCCTCGACGTCCACCTTGGCGTTGAGCTCCTGGGCGACCTCGGTGGTCAGCTTCGCGCTCACCGGGTCCAGCAGGTCCGCGATCACCGGGTACTTGTCGAAGGTCGCGGTGTGGATGACCGGCGCCGCGTTGTAGTTCGGGAAGAAGTGCTTGTTGTCGGCGAGCACGTCCAGATTCATCGCCTTGATCCGGCCGTCGGTCGTGAAGACCTCGCCCAGCAGGCAGGAGTCGGACTTGGACACCTGGGTGTAGATGATCCCGGCGTCCATCTTGCGGATGTTCGCGGCGGGCAGGGACATCCCGTACGCCTTCTCCATCCCGGGCAGGCCGTCGTCGCGGGAGGCGAACTCGTTCTCCACACAGACCGTCACCGCCGACGGGTTCTTCTTCGCCAGCGCCGCCACGTCCGACAGGTTTTTCAGCTTGTACTTCGCGTTGTTCTTCCGGCTGATGGCGAGCGCGTAGGTGTTGTTGAGCGTCGACTGGGGGAGCCAGGTCACCCCGTTGCGCCGGTCGGCGTCGCGTACCGCCTTCCACTGCTCCTCGGGATCGTCGATCGGCTCCGCGTTGCCGAGGTAGGTGATCCAGCCGGTGCCGGTGTACTCGTACATCGCGTCCGCGTCACCCTGCACGATGGCCTCGCGGGCACTGATCGAGCCCGGGAGGTTGGTGCGGTCCAGCACCTCGGCGCCGGCCGCCTTGAAGACCAGGCCGATCATCTGGCCGAGGATGATGTTCTCGCTGAAGTTCTTCGAGGTGACCGTGAGGGAGGCGCCCTTCAGCGGCTCGCCCGCGCCCACCGAACCCGGCTCCACCTCGTCCGCCATCGGCGACCCGCTCTTCAGCCCGCACCCGGCGAGCACCAGCGCCAGCAGTACGGCCCCCACCGCGCCGGTACGCCGGCGCAGGGCTCCCCGCTCCCCGCGCCCCGCGCCCCCGGTCCCGTACCGCCCCGCGCCCCCGTACCGCCCCGCGCCCCCGGACCCCGCCCGCGTCCTCACGGTGCCTCCAGTCCGCGCGGCGTCAGCACCAGTTCCACCAGCGAGGCCAGCCAGTCCACCAGCAGCGCCAGCACCACCGTCAGCACCGACCCCAGCACCAGCACCGGCATGCGCTGCGTCTGGATGCCCGAGGTGATCAGGTCGCCGAGCCCGCCACCGCCGCCGAAGGTGGCCAGCGTCGCCGTCCCCACGTTCAGCACCAGGGCGGTCCGCACCCCCGCCAGGATCAGCGGGACGGCGAGCGGCAGCTCCACCTTCGCCAGCGTTCCCGTCCCCGACATCCCGATGCCCCGCGCGGCCTCCACCAGCGTCGGGTCGATCGACTTGAGCCCCGCCACCGTGTTGGAGAGCACCGGCAGCACCGCGTAGATCACCATGCCGGTGATCGCCGTGGACGGGCCGATGCCCAGCCAGATCACCAGCAGGGCCAGCAGGCCGATCGCCGGGGTGGCCTGACCGATGTTGGCGATCGCGGTGAAGAGGGGAGCGGACCGCGACAGACCCCTGCGGGTCAGCGCGATGCCCAGCGGAATGGCGATGATCAGCACCCAGAACGTCGAGATCGCCGTCAGCCGCACGTGCTGCCACCAGCGCAGCTCCACCGTGTCGCCCGCGATCGAGTTCTCCGCGATGGAGTCCAGGCTGACGTTGTTGATCCAGAAGTACGTCGCCACCAGCACCGCGGCCAGCACCAGCGGCAGCACCACCAGCTTCTGCCAGGTGATCCGGCGCGGCGGACGCGCCGGGGGAGGGGGCGGCTCGCTCTCCTCGTCCCGGAACGCCACCCCCTTGACGTCGTGCTCGCCGGGCGGCCGGGCCGGCATCGCCTCCCGGCCGCCCGAGTCGCGGCCCTGGCGGCTGCTGGGGCTCATGCGCCGCCACCCCCCTCCAGCTCCTGCTCCGTCTGATGACTGCGCAGCTCCTCCAGCTGGTGCTGGTGCTCCATCGCCGTGAGCCGGTCCGCCTCCAGCAGCTCCTGCACGTTGTCCATCAGGGTGCCCATGTCCACCACCCCGACGAACTCCCCGCGCCGCCCGGTCACCGCGGCCCGCCCGCCGCTGTCGGTGAGCACCGCCTCCAGCGCGTCGTGCAGCGTGGCGTCCCGGGTCACCGTGTCGTGCACCAGCTGCCCGGCCCGCGCGAGCGAACCGCGCGCCCGCATCAGGTCGCCGCGCCGCAGCCACTTGTACGGGCGGTTCTTGCGGTCCAGCATCAGCAGCTCGTTGTGCGGGCCGCTGCGCAGCTTGTTGAAAATGTCCTGGAGCGGGTCGTCCACCGTCACCGTGGGGAAGTCGGCGACGACCACGTCCCGGACCCGGGTGAGGTTGAGCCGCTTCAGCGCCGCGCCCGCCCCGACGAACCCGGACACGAAGTCGTCGGTCGGGTTGGTGAGGATCGCCTCCGGGGTGTCGAACTGCGCGATGTGCGAACGCTCCCGCAGCACCGCGATCCGGTCGCCGAGCTTGATCGCCTCGTCGAAGTCGTGGGTGACGAACACGATCGTCTTGTGCAGCTCGTGCTGGAGCCGGATCAGCTCGTCCTGGAGGTGGTCGCGGGTGATCGGGTCGACGGCCCCGAACGGCTCGTCCATCAGCAGCACCGGCGGGTCCGCGGCGAGCGCCCGCGCCACCCCCACGCGCTGCTGCTGGCCGCCGGAGAGCTGGCGCGGGTAACGGCCGTGGAACTCCCGGGGGTCGAGCCCGACCAGGTCGAGCATCTCCTCGACCCGGTCCTTCACCTTCCGCTTCGACCAGCCGACCATCTTCGGTACGAGGGCGATGTTGTCGGCGACCGTCATGTGTGGGAAAAGCCCCGAGGACTGGATCGCGTACCCGATCTTCCGGCGCAGCTTCACCGGGTCCATGTCGGTGACGTCCTCGTCGCCGATCCTGATCCGGCCGGACGTCGGCTCGATCAGCCGGTTGATCATCTTCAGCGTGGTCGACTTGCCGCAGCCGGACGGGCCCACGAAGATCACCGTCTCGCCCGCCTTGATGTCCATGGAGACGTTCTCCACGGCCGGGTTCGGGTTGCCCGGGTACAGCTTGGTGAGGTTCTCCAGCTGGATCGTCGCCCCGGAGGTCTCGGCCGCCGCGTCCGGCTCGGCGGTGGCGTCGGCAGCGGTCTCAGACACGGATCCCCCTGGGAATGGTCAGCCGCCCGAGCAGCACGTACGCGGCGTCGAAGAGAAGCGCGAGAATGACGATGCCGAGCGTGCCGGCGAGGACCTGGTTGATGGCGTTGGCGCTGCCCAGCGACGCGATGCCCCGGAAGATCTCGTTGCCGAGCCCCGGTCCCGAGGCGTACGCGGCGATCGCGGCGATGCCCATCAGCATCTGCGTCGCGACCCGGATGCCGGTGAGGATCGGCGGCCAGGCGAGCGGCAGCTCCACCCGGCACAGCCGCGCGATCCGCGACATCCCGATGCCCTTCGCCGCGTCCACCAGCGACGGGTCCACCCCGCGCAGCCCCACGATGGAGTTACGGACGATGGGCAGCAGCCCGTACATCGTCAGGGTGATCACGGTCGGCGCCACACCCAGCCCGACCAGCGGGATCAGCAGACCGATCGCCGCGAGCGAGGGGATGGTCAGGATGGTCGCCGTCGACGTGATGGCGAACGAACCGCCCCAGCCGCTGCGGTAGCTGACCACCCCGATCACCACCCCCAGCACCGTCGCGATGACCATGCACTGGAAGACGGCACTGACGTGCTGGAAGGCGTCGGTGAGCAGTTGCTGGTGCCGGGTCGTCACGTACTCCCAGAAGCTCAAGCGACGCACTCCCTCGGATCAGTCGGTGTCCCTCGCGGCCTGCTCCACGAGCGGGATGACGCGCAGCGGGACGGGGTTCTCCATGACGATCGCCGTGGAGGCCCGGACGATGCCATCAAAACCGACAACCCGGTCGATGACGCGCTGAAGATCGGCGTTCGAACGCGCCACGAGCCGGCACAGCATGTCCCCGTGCCCGGTCGTCGTGTGCAGCTCCAGCACCTCCGGTACGCCCACCAAGTGGGCCCGCACATCGGCGCCTTGACCCTGTTTGATCTCCAGTGTCGCGAAGGCGGTGACCGGGTACCCGAGCGCCGCCGGATCGACCTCCGGCCCGAACCCCCGGATGACTCCATTCGACTGAAGGCGGTCGAGGCGCGCCTGCACCGTCCCGCGCGCCACACCGAGACGCCGGGACGCCTCCAGCACCCCGATCCGGGGCTCCCGGGCCAGCAGCACGATCAGTTCCCCGTCCAGACGGTCGATTCCCACGGTGCGCCCCGGCTCTTCGAATGTGATGGTCATCATGTACAGACAGCCCGCCCATACTGGCCGGTCACTGGACGGATTGTGCAGTGAAATCGCGAACTGTTGCGCACCTTGCCGCGCGAGGGGAGCCTCGGACCATGACAGAGACCCTGCACACCACTCCCGACACCGCCCGGCGGGCCGACCCCTTCCCGGTGAAGGGGATGGACGCGGTCGTCTTCGCCGTGGGCAACGCCAAGCAGGCCGCGCACTACTACTCGACCGCCTTCGGCATGAAGCTGGTCGCCTACTCCGGACCGGAGAACGGCAGCCGCGAGACCGCGAGTTACGTCCTGACCAACGGTTCCGCCCGCTTCGTCCTCACCTCCGTCGTCAAGGCGTCCACCGACTGGGGCACCTTCCTGGAGGAGCACGTCGCGGCCCACGGCGACGGCGTGATCGACCTCGCCATCGAGGTCCCCGACGCCCGCGCCGCGTACGCGTACGCCGTCGAGCACGGCGCGCGCGGCATCACCGAGCCGCACGAGCTCAAGGACGAGCACGGCACGGTCGTCCTCGCCGCCATCGCCACGTACGGCACCACCCGGCACACCCTCGTCGAGCGCGGCGGCTACGACGGCCCCTACCTCCCGGGCTTCGCCGCCGCCGACCCGATCGTCCAGCCCCCGGCGAAGCGCACCTTCCAGGCCGTCGACCACTGCGTCGGCAACGTCGAACTCGGCCGGATGAACGAGTGGGTGAACTTCTACAACCAGGTCATGGGCTTCACCAACATGAAGGAGTTCGTCGGCGACGACATCGCCACCGAGTACTCCGCCCTGATGTCGAAGGTCGTCGCGGACGGCACCCTGAAGGTCAAGTTCCCGATCAACGAACCGGCCGTCGCGAAGAAGAAGTCGCAGATCGACGAGTACCTGGAGTTCTACGGCAGCGCCGGCGTCCAGCACATCGCGCTCGCCACCAACGACATCGTCGCCTCCGTCCGCGCGATGCGCGCCGCCGGCGTGCAGTTCCTCGACACCCCCGACTCGTACTACGACACCCTCGGCGAATGGGCCGGCGAGACCCGCGTCCCGGTCGAGACGCTGCGCGAACTGAAGATCCTGGTCGACCGCGACGAGGACGGCTACCTCCTCCAGATCTTCACCAAGCCGGTCCAGGACAAGCCGACCGTCTTCTTCGAGATGATCGAGCGGCACGGCTCGATGGGCTTCGGCAAGGGCAACTTCAAGGCCCTCTTCGAAGCGATCGAGCGCGAGCAGGAGCGGCGCGGGAACCTCTGAGCCGGCCGGCCGGTACGCCGGAGCCCGCACCTCCCGGCCGGGGTGCGGGCTCCGCCGCGTCATGGACAGCCTGTGCCGTCATGGACGGCCCTTCCCGCGTCATGGACGGCCCGTCCCGGGGAAGACGGCCCCCATGAACGCCACTTCCTTCCGGACGGCACGCCGCCTGGCCCCCCTGCTGGTGGTTCTCCCGCTCCTCGCCGCGTGCGACGGGCACGACGGGGACTTCCGTACGCGCCCCGACGCCGTGACGGCCCCGGACCTCGGTGGGGACGCCCGGCTCGTGATCACCACGGAGAACGGGGTGCGGCTGCGTCCGGCCGACGGGGACCACGCCGTCACCGACCGTCAGGTGCAGGCCCGTTGGTCGCACCGGGGCGACACCTGGGTGCTCGACCTGACCTGCCGCGACGCGGACGGCGACGACCGTCACGGTGACGACCGCGACGGTGACGACCGGGACGGCGACGACCGCGACGGAGACCGGGACGGGGCGTGCCCCCGGATGCCCGTGGTCGACGTGCCCGCCGTCGACTCCGTCACCGTCACCGCCCGGAACGCGGGCATCGACGTGGCCGGGGTCGCCTCGCCGCTGGACCTCACCACCGTCAACGGGGACGTGACCGTCGTACGGTCCGGGCGGGACGGCGCCACCGTCCGGCTCACCACCCGCAACGGCTCCGTACGCACCGGAGACCTGCGCTCCGGCCGGCTGAACGCCGGGACGGTCAACGGGGACGTGACCCTCGCCAACGCCACCGCGCCGTCCCCCCTCACCGCCACCACCACCAACGGATCGGTCCGGGTGGCGCTGCCGCACACCGCGCCCGCCTACCGCGTCGCCGCCACCACCCGCAACGGCACCACCTCGGTGACCGCGCCCACCACCACCGACGCGACCGGCCCCAGCCTGACGCTCCGCACCGTCAACGGCGACGCCACCGCCACCCGCGACTGACCGGCGCCGTGCCGTGCGGGCCCTACTCCGTTGCTCGGCGATGGAGTTGCATGCTCACCCCGGTGGCAGGATGCGGAGGTTCCGTCCTCCCCGCCCGCGCCCACCCGCGCGCGGACCGACCCGCTGGAGTCGCCCGTATGTCCCGCACGGCCCCCCTGCTGAGAACCCTGACCGTGCTGCTCCTGATCGCCGTCTTCGGCGTCACCGGGGGGCAGCACGACGCACCCGCGTCGGCGGCACCCCGGACGGCCACCGCGGCCGCCACCGCCGTCACGTCCACGCCGACCGCCACCACCCAGCCCCTCCGGGTCATGACCTGGAACATCTGCGGCGAGGCGGGCGGCGCCACCCCGCTCGACGCGGGCTATTGTCCGTTCCGCCCGTACGCCGCCCTCAAGGCGGACACCATCGCCAAGGCCGCCCAGCGCCGGGACATCGACGCGCTGCTCCTCCAGGAGATCTGCTTCGACTCGCCCCAGGGCGACAGCCATCTCGACCTGCTCAAGAAGGCCCTGGTCGGCAACGAGGCACCCAAGAGCCCGCTGTGGGAGTTCGCCGTCGCCCCGATGGAGCGGCCCGACGGGCGCACCGACTGCCGGGGCGACCTGCACGGCACCCTGGGCATCGCGGTCGCGGTGAAGGGACACATCACCGGCACCACGATCACCGAACTCGCCCCGCGCTCGTCCGCGTCGAGCCAGTCGAAGATGCTCTGCGTGCGGGTCGACGGCTGGAAGTCCCGCGTGTGCGGTCTGCACATGCCCGCGGGCAAGGCCGACCTGAGCGCCGAGGTGTCCACCGTCCTGGGCGTGGTCGCGGGCGACACCGACCTCGTGGTCGGCGGCGACTTCAACAGCGCGTACCGGGGCCCTGCCACCGGTGACCTGAAGCCGCTCTACGACCGCTTCGCCGAGTGCGACGCCGAGGTCCACACGGCCGGGGAGGCGGCGAACGAGCCGACGTTCTACTCCAGCTCCGCCACGGGCTCCGACGGCAAGGTCGACACGGTGACGTACACCCCGATCAAGCTGGACTACATCTTCTCCACGGCCGGGTTCGCCAACTGCGACTCCTGGACCCAGCTGGCCGACCGGGCCGACTACGCGACCACCCTGATGCCCTCGGGCCTCTCCGACCACGCCCCGCTCTACGGCGGACTCGCCGGAGCCGACGTCCCGATGCTCCCCGGGGCCATGACGACCGTCCCGTCCGCGGACGTCCCCGCCTCGACCGGCTGCTACGGCGCGCCGGTGGGCACTCTGTCC
The DNA here is from genome assembly GCF_042957125.1 of Streptomyces sp. NPDC008125. Classification (NCBI taxonomy): domain Bacteria; kingdom Bacillati; phylum Actinomycetota; class Actinomycetes; order Kitasatosporales; family Streptomycetaceae; genus Streptomyces; species Streptomyces sp. NPDC008125. The sequence continues at coordinate 252,102 of NZ_JBIBHR010000008.1, read as the reverse complement.
ACCCGAACCCCGAAGCTCCAGGCGTACGTCGGCCACACCGATCCCGGCACCCCGGTGCACGGGGAGTTCTCGATCTGGAACAGCTCGGACCAGACCCGGCCGCAGCCCATCGTGATGGGCGAGGCCGGGTCGGCCAGCGCGTCCGTCACCGGGTCGGGCACCGTCTCGGTGCAGGTACCGACTCTCGAACCCGGCTACCGGTACGGATGGCGAGTCCGATCGAGCGACGCCACCCAGAACTCCGCGATCACGTCGAACTGCTACTTCTGGGTCGCCGCGGACGCGAACTGACCTCCGCCCGGCGTCCGTCGGCACGTCAGGCCGCCGGGGCCTCCTTCGTCGGAGCGGCGGGCGCGGCGGGGGCGGCGGACGCCCTCGGTGCCGGTGCGGCGGAAGCGGCCGGTGCCGGAGCGGGTGCCGGTTCCGGAGCCGCGGGGGCGGGCGCGGCCGGTGCCTCCCGCTGCGGCTCGGGGGCCGCCTCCGCCGGGTCCGGGTCCGGGGCGGCTCGCAGCTCCTGCGGACCGCCCCCGGCCGGCTCGCCCAGTCCGTCGAGCGCCCGCCGGGCCGCCGGGGCGTCCAGCGGAGAGAACGCCGGGTCGGTGCGCAGGGCCTCCGCCAGATGGCGCCGGGCCGCCCCGACGTCGCCTGACTCGGCCTCCATCATGCCCAGGTGGTACGCGTACGAGGCGCTGCGGAGCCCGCTGTCGGCCGCCTTCAGGGCGAACTCCATGCCCTCCTCCGAGTTGCCCGCCCGGTGCAGCGCCCAGCCGAGCGCGTCCGCGACCTCCGAGCCGCGCCGCTGCCCCTCCCACGCGGCGCGCAGCCGCGCCACGGCCGCCTCCGGGTCGCCGTGGTCGCTCTCGTAGCGGGCCAGCGGCAGCGTCTCGTCCACGCCGTTCCGCTCCGCCGCCGCGGCCATCCTCAGAAACACCGCGTACTGGCTGGCGGCGTCCCCGTCGAGGTCCGACGACTCGTACAGCTCCGCGAGTTCGAGAGCGTACTCCGGGCGCGGCAGACGCTGGAGCACCCGCTGGTACTCCGCGAGCGCCTCGTCGGTGCGCCCCAGGGCGGTCAGCGCGCGGGCCCGTCCGGCGAGCGAGGCGTTGTGGCCCCGGTCGACGCGGAGCGCCGCGTCGTACTGCGCCAGCGCCTCCCCGGCCTCGCCGCGCTCGCGGGCCAGGTCGCCGAGGCGGTGCAGGGCCTCCGCCTTCTGCGCGGGGGTGACGGAGCGGTCCGCGGCCTCCTGCGCGGTGGCGAGCGCGTCCTCGCGCCAGCCCCGGTCGCGGTACAGCTCGGCGGTACGGCCCAGGGCGGGCGCGCCCTTGCGCAGGGCGGCGAACTTCTCGGTGGCCGTGCCGGCCGCTTCGTAGTCGCCGAGCCCGTTGTACGCGTCGATCAGCGCCGGGTAGACGGTCCAGGTGGCGGGCGCGCGGTCGCGGACCGTCTCGCCCCACTTCTTCGCCGCCAGGAAGTCGTGCCGGGCGTCCGCGAGTTCGGCCAGTCCCACCCACGCGGCGCCGTTGCCGCGGTCACCGGGCTCGGCCGCCAGCGAACGCTTCAGGGCCTGTTCGGCGCGCGGGTAGTACCCGAAGTCCGCGGACCGCCGGGCCCATTCCACGTACGCCGAACCGAGCGCCGCCCAGGCCGGGGCGTCCGCCGGATGGCTCCGCACCCAGCTCTGCCGGTCGCCGATCAGGGCCGTCAGGTCGGAGAGCGAGGCAGGCGCCCCGGCGGTCGCCGCCGACCGGGCCCGGTCCGCCGCCCCCGGCGCCGCGGCGGGGGCCGGGGCGTCCTCCGGTACGGCCACCAGCGCGCCCGCCACCAGCACCCCGGCGGCCACCGCCCCGACCGCCGCCCGCCGCAGCGACGTGCGCAGGGTGGGGGGCGGGGGCTGCAGCTCGGGGCCGTCGGGGGGCGGGTCCCCGTCCGCCGGGTCGCGGGGCGGTCCGCCCTCGGGCGGCGCCTCCCGGCCGGGCCCCCCGTGCGGGTGGGGAGGGACGGACGGCATCGTGCGGGCATCCGGGTCCTGCTGCGGCATGACATCCATACGATCACTTTGCGTCAGTACGACGAGCACACCGGGCTCCGGAACAGCCGCCGCAGACGGGTTCACACCATTGGCCGCCGGGTGCCAGGGTGGAAGCATGGACCACCGGGACGATCTCCTCGCACGGCTTCGGGCGGGGCTGCCCGCCGAGGCCCTCCTCACCGACCCCGACGTCACCGCCTCGTACGCGCGCGACATGGCGAGCTTCTGCGACGCCGGAGCGCCCCTCGCGGTCGTGCTCCCACGCACCGTCGAACAGGTCCAGCACGTCATGCGCACCGCGCACGCGCTGCGCGTACCGGTGGTGCCGCAGGGCGCCCGCACCGGGCTCTCCGGCGCCGCCAACGCCTCCGAGGGGTGCGTGGTGCTCTCCCTGGTGAAGATGGACCGGATCCTGGAGATCAGCGCCGTCGACCGGATCGCCGTGGTCGAACCGGGCGTCGTCAACGCCACCCTCTCCCGCGCCGTGGGCGAACACGGCCTCTCCTACCCGCCGGACCCTTCCAGCTGGGAGACGTGCACCATCGGCGGGAACATCGGCACCGCCTCCGGTGGCCTGTGCTGCGTCAAGTACGGCGTCACCGCCGAGTACGTGCTCGGCCTCGACGTCGTCCTCGCCGACGGGCGCCTCCTCACCACCGGCCGCCGCACCGCCAAGGGCGTGGCCGGATACGACCTCACCCGGCTCTTCGTCGGCTCCGAGGGCAGCCTCGGCATCGTCGTGAAGGCCGTCCTCGCCCTCCGCCCCAAGCCGCCGCGCCAACTCGTGCTCGCTGCGGAGTTCCCCTCGGCGGCGGCGGCCTGCGACGCCGTCTGCCGGATCATGGAACGGGGACACGCCCCGTCACTCCTCGAACTGATGGACCGTACGACGGTCCGCGCGGTGAACGCGATGGCCCGCATGGGCCTGCCCGAATCCACCGAGGCGCTCCTCCTCTGCGCCTTCGACACGCCCGACGCCCCCGCCGACCTCGCCGCCGTCGGCGCGCTCTGCACCGAGGCCGGGGCCACCGGCGTGGTCCCCGCCGACGACACCGCCGAGTCCGAACTCCTGCTCCAGGCACGCCGGATGTCGCTCACCGCGCTGGAGACCGTCAAGCCCGCCACGATGATCGACGACGTCTGCGTACCGCGCTCGCGGCTCGGCGCGATGATCGAGGGAACCGCCGCCATCGCCGAGAAGTACGGACTCACCATCGGTGTCTGCGCCCACGCGGGCGACGGGAACACCCACCCCGTCGTCTGCTTCGACCCGGCCGACCCCGACGAGGCCCGCCGGGCCCGCGAGTCCTTCGACGAGATCATGGCGCTCGGCCTCGAACTGGGCGGCACCATCACCGGCGAACACGGCGTCGGTGTCCTCAAGAAGGAGTGGCTCGCCCGGGAACTCGGTCCGGTAGGAATCGAGTTGCAGCGTGGGATCAAGGCGGCCTTCGACCCGCTCGGCATCCTCAACCCGGGCAAGCTCTTCTGAACCACCCTCCGCGACCGCGGCTTTCACGCCTCGTCGGGGTCCTGGGGCGCGTCGTCCGGGCCGAACGGATCGGCGAGCCAGAGGTCCTCGGCAGGCAGCGGGGAGAGCAGCTCGGCGAGCTCCCGGTCGAACAACTCCCCCCAGGGACCGTCGTTCTCCGTGCCCGGCGGGACCACGCCGAGGGTCCGTTCCAGCCACGCCGACACCGACGCGGACGGAACCTCCAACAGGGCGTTGCCGTCCGGGGAGCTCAGCGCGACACAGATGACGTCGCGATGACCGACCTTCGTCGGCCAGATCCGCACGTCCCCGTGCCCGCACGGCCGGAACACCCCCTCGATCAGCAGCTCCCGCGCGAACGTCCAGTGCACCGGGGACTCCGAGCCGACGTGGAAGACGATGTGCACGGCGTACGGGTCGTCCGCCCGGTACGTCAACCGGGCGGGTACGGGAATGGAGCGCTCGGGCGACAGGACCAGCTTCAGTTCCAGCTCACGTTCCACGACGTTGCGCATGAGATGCACGACCTTTCGATGCCCAGGGACCGGTCCCGCGACCGGCCCGCACAAGGAGAGAGCGCGCTCCCCGTCCGCGATGACGCGACTTGAAGAGAAAATCTTCGAAGGGACCTGAAAGTGGCCCAAACGCCAGGACCGGCCCGGGGCAAGGCGGTGGTCTGATAGATGTTGACTCTTGTGTTGCGGCTACGAAGAGATACGGGACCCGCTGATGAGCGCGCCAACTCCGGCACCCGGTGACGAACGCCCCCGTGAGGGGTACTACCCCGACCCCTCCATCCCCGGCTACGTCCGCTACTGGAACGGCGCTTCGTGGGTCCCGGGGACGAGCCGCCCCGCACCGGGGCAGGACGTGAACGCCTCCGCCGCGGGTGCGCCCGCGGAGGCCCACCACGGGGCCGCCGCCCCCGTGGAGGAGACCGGACCGGTCTTCTTCGACGAGGAGGAAGCGGCCCAGGAGGCCGCCGCCGCAGCCCGGTTCGACCCGTCCCAGCAGGCCCCGGTCCACCCCCGCGGCCTCCCCGTCGGGCGCGCCCACCAGCCCGAGCCCTCCTCCGCCTGGCAGGCCGACTCGGCCCGGCAGGCCGGTTTCGGCAGCGACGCCGACCGGCGCGTCTCCTGGGGCGGCGGCCCGGGCGAGGCCCAGGTGCCCGGCCAGGGCGCCCGCGGAGCCGACCCGCGCGCCGTCGAGGCTGGCCCGGACCCGCGCCGCCCCGCGCTGCCGCACGGCGCCGCACCCGCCGCACTGCCCGCCGGGCGCGACGGCGGCCACGACGGCCCGGTCCACGCCGCGCCCGACGCCCGTTCCGCTGCCCCGTCGCCCGCCGGGCCCCCGCCGCAGCAGGCCGCGCAACCGCACCAGGCGCAGCAGCAGTCCGCCGCACCGGTACGCGACGCCTTCCGCGCCCAGGGCGCCCAGGCGGCACCCGGACCGGGCGCCACCTCCTGGGCCCAGCAGGGCCCCCAGGCCCAGCAGGCCTCCCCCGCGCCGCAGGCGTACCAGCCGCAGCAGCAGGCCCCCCAGGCTCCCCAGGTCCAGCGGGCCCCGCAGGCGTACCAGCCGCAGCAGGCGGCCCAGCAGGCAGTGCGTCAGGCCGCGCAGCAGGCGCCGGCCGCCGCGGCTTCCGGGCCCTACGGCGGACCGGGCGCTGCCGGGCCGCAGGCGGCGGAGCAGCCCGTCGTGCCGTGGAAGCCGCCGGTGGACGACCCGTTCCAGCAGATGGCCCGGGCCCGGACGGCGGGCCGGCCCGCCGGGCTCGGCCGTCGGCTCGTCGCCCGGGTCGTGGACTCGGTGGTGCTGGGCGCACTCGTCGGCGCGGCCGGTTTCCCGCTGGTGACGGCGGCCATCGACCACATGGACGCCAAGATCGAGGCCGCGAAGCTCTCCGGCCGCACGGTGACGGTCCATCTGCTGGACTCCACCACCACCGGGCAGCTCGGCGGGGTGCTCGCCGCGTTCCTCGTCGTCGGCTTCCTGCTGGAGGCGCTGCCGACCGCGAAGTGGGGCCGGACGCTCGGCAAGAGGCTCCTCGGCATCCAGGTCCGCGACGTCGAGTCGCAGGACGTGCCCACCCTGGGGGCGGCGGTGCGTCGTTGGCTCGTCCACGGTCTCCTCGGGCTGCTGGTGATCGGAGTGCTCGACGCCGCGTGGTGCCTGTTCGACCGGCCCTGGCGCCAGTGCTGGCACGACAAGGCGGCCCGTACCTTCGTCGCGGGCTGACCGCCTGTCACGCACGGGCGGATGGCGGACCGGATGGCGGACCGGATGGCGGACCGGGTGGCGTACCGGGGCCGGCCGCCACCGCCCCGACGGCTGACGGACCGTCACTCGAAAGCACCTGAGCCGTTGCGGGGCGGTGCCCGGCGGGGTGCACTGCCCGCATGAGCAACGACGCGCCGACGCCCGGCCAGCCGCCCGAGGACGACGATCCGTTCCTCAAGAAGCCGCAGGACCCCCCGCCGTCGTCGGGCTCGCCGTACGACGGCGCACCGCCGCCACCCCCGCCCCCGCCCCCGCCGCCCTACGACCCGGGGCCGTACGGCGGCGGCCCGTACGGCGGCGCCGACCCGCTCGCGGGGATGCCGCCGCTCGGCGCGCAGGGGACGCGCATCCTGGCGCGGCTGATCGACTTCCTGATCATCTCGATCCCGCTCTATCTGATCTCGCTGCCCTTCGGCGGCGCGGTCGACGTCACCTCCGACAACGGCGACAGCGACGTGGGCGACGCCGTCACCAACACCTACAGCGGGCACCAGCTGATCTGGTCGCTGATCGCACTGGTCTGCTACGTCGGGTACGACACCTACTTCACGCACAAGGACGGCCGGACCCCCGGCAAGAGGCTGCTGAAACTGCGCGTCGCGATGCTGAGCGACGGCAGCGTGCCCCCCACCAACGCCTCGCTGATGCGCGCGGTCGTGCTCTGGCTCCCGGCGCTCCTGTGCTGCCCGTGCCTGTGGTGGCTCATCAACATCGTGCTGATGTTCACCGACAAGCCGTACCGGCAGGGCCTGCAGGACAAGGCGGCCAAGACGGTCGTGGTCAGTGTCCGCTGAGCGGCGCGCCGGGCGTGCGCGGATGCCCGCGCACGGGAGGCCGGCGCGCGGGAGGTCAGCGCCGCGCGTGTCCGCCGACACGTTCCCCGGCGGCGGTCCCGCTCTCCCGGGAGGCGCGGGCGGGGGTCCGGTAGGGGCGGGTCGCGCCGGACGGGAGCGGTGCGCGGCCCCAGCGCGGCGCCGGCACGGCCACCGCCACCAGCACGCCCAGCACCAGTGCCGCGAGGCAGACGACGCCCACCCCGGCGGCCGACGAGGCGCCGGAGAGCAGCAGCAGGGCGAAGGTGACGAGGACGACGGTGGCGCAACCGTAGACGAGTTGTGCGGCAGTCGGACGCGGCATGGCGGTATCCGTCCTGGGGGCGTCGGATGAGGGGCCCGCCCACACGGCGGGACGGCCCCGAGGGCCTGGACGGTGGATGCCCGTGCGGGAGGCGGATAAGCCTTGCCCCACCCCAACGCCGGTGCACGGGGGGGCGCATCGGCTCACACCATGCGCCGAAGCGGCTCCAGGGCGCGCCGGTTGACCGAACTCTGATTGTCCGAATACCGGAAGGCGGCTCCTGCATAGTGCACTTGGCCGGTACAAGTCAAGATCTGTCTTTTCTCCAGCAACTCCGATCGAATGTCGTCACTTGTGACGCGTCCACGTGCGCGCGGCCCCCAGTCACCCCCTGGCCGCGTCCGCGAACGCCCGGGGAGGACATCAGGTGACCAGTAAGAGAAGCGGCCTCCGTGCTGCCGCAGTCGTCGTGGCCATGGCCGCGAGCGCGGCCACCGCGTCGACGTTCTTCGTCGCGCAGGCAGTGCAGTCGGCACCGGCGGGCGCGCCCGTCGTGAAGAGCCACGACCCGGCTCCGGAGAAGGCCGAAGAGCACAACCTCGAAGGCCCGTTCAGTGAGAAGCAGAACAGCGAACGCCAGGCTGCGCTGGAACAGGTCATCTCGGGCCACAAGAAGGTGACCGACCGCGGCGGCTCCAAGGTCGTCAAGCTCGACGACAAGAAGTACGTCGAGCTCGGCCGCGAGAAGACCGACAAGATCTTCACCATCCTGGTCGAATTCGGTGACCAGGTGGACAACTCGACGCTGTTCGACCCGGACGGCTCCGGCCCCGAGGCGCCGGTCGTCAAGTACGGCGGCACGCCGGGTCCGTCGCACAACCAGATCGCCAAGCCCGACCCGAAGAAGGACAACAGCACCGCCTGGCTGGCCGATTACAACCAGGCACACTTCCAGGAGCTGTACTTCGGCACCAGCGCGACCTCCAACTCGCTGACCAAGTACTACGAGAAGACCTCGTCCGGCCGCTACTCGGTCAACGGTGAGGTCTCCGACTGGGTCAAGATTCCTTACAACGAGGCCCGTTACGGCTCCAACTACTGCGGCGCCAGCAGCTGCGCCAGCGTGTGGGACGCCGTCCGCGACGGTGTCAACGCGTGGGCCGCCGACCAGAAGGCCAAGGGCTCCACCACGGAGCAGATCAAGGCCGACCTGGCCCAGTACGACCAGTGGGACCGCTACGACTACGACGCCGACGGCAACTTCAACGAGCCCGACGGCTACATCGACCACTTCCAGATGGTCCACGCCGGCGAGGACGAGTCGGCCGGCGGCGGTGTCCAGGGCGAGAACGCCATCTGGGCGCACCGCTGGTACGCGTACGGCACCGCCGCCGGGGCGACCGGCCCCACCGGCAACAAGGCGGGTGGCGCGCAGATCGGCGACACCGGCATCTGGGTCGGCGACTACACCGTCCAGCCCGAGAACGGCGGACTGGGCGTCTTCGCCCACGAGTACGCCCACGACCTCGGCCTGCCGGACCTCTACGACACCTCCGGCGGCGGCGAGAACTCGGTCGGCTTCTGGTCCCTGATGTCGGCGGGCTCCTGGCTCGGCCGCGGCCAGGGCGAGATCGGCGACACCCCCGGCGACATGACCGCCTGGGACAAGCTGCAACTCGGCTGGCTGGACTACGACACGGCGAAGGCCGCGACCAACTCCACCCACAAGCTGGGCGTTTCGGAGTACAACACGGCCAACAAGCAGGCGCTGGTCGTCAACCTCCCCGACAAGGAGGTCACCACCTCCGTCGTCGCCCCGGCCCAGGGCGCCAAGCAGTGGTGGAGCGGCAGCGGCGACAACCTGTCGAACACGCTGACCCGTTCGGTCGACCTGACCGGCAAGACGTCCGCCTCGCTCGACTTCTCGGGCTGGTACGACATCGAGGCCGAGTACGACTACCTCTACACCGAGGTGTCCACCGACGGCGGCACCAACTGGACCGCGATCGACGGCACGGTCGACGGCAAGGAACTGCCGCGCGACGCCAGTGACAAGCCGGGCCTGACCGACGTCTCGGGCGCCTACAAGAAGCTGTCGTTCCCGCTCGACGCCTACGCGGGCAAGAAGATCGACCTCCGCTTCCGCTACGCCTCGGACGGCGGGGTGGCCGGCAAGGGCTTCACCGCCGACGCCCTCACCATCAGCGCCGACGGTGCCGTCGTCTTCTCGGACGACGCCGAGGGCGACGACAACGGCTGGACGTCGAAGGGCTTCTCGCGGATCGGCGCGTCGTTCACCAACGACTACCCGCAGTACTACATCGCCGAGAACCGGCAGTACACCTCGTACGACGAGACCCTCAAGGTCGGCCCGTACAACTTCGGCTTCACCACCACCCGCCCGGACTGGGTCGAGCACTACTCGTACCAGAACGGCCTGATGGTCTGGCTGTGGGACACCTCGCAGGCGGACAACAACACCTCCGCCCACCCGGGCCAGGGCCTCATCCTGCCGGTCGACTCGCACGCCAAGCCGCTCAAGTGGACCGACGGAACGATCCTGCGCAACAAGATCCAGCCGTTCGACGCCCCGTTCAGCTGGTACCCGAACCAGGGCTTCACGCTCCACAACGCGGACGTGGCGCTGAAGATCAAGCCGTCCCTCGGCGTCCCGCTCTTCGACGACCACAAGGGCACCTACTGGTACGCGGAGAACCCGACCGGAAGCGTCAAGGTTTCTGACACCAACACGCGCCTCACCATCGTCAACGAGCCGCTCAACGGCTCGACGATCACCGTGAAGGTCGGCCCCTCGACCAAGTAATTCGCATCACCGCAGGTCAGAGCATGATCGGCCGTCGCCCTCTAGCGGGCGGCGGCCGATCGTGTTTAGGTGCCTCTTATTCCGATCCTTATTGACACGACGTCTCACGGGGGAGCGCGAACCATGGCAGGCGGAGGATTCAGCAGATTGCCGGACGGCTCGGTGGTGGTGGCACTCACCCTGGCCCGTCCGCCCCACGGGGTCCGTCCCGGCGCCCCCGTACGCGTACTCGTCCACGCGGCCAACCGGGCCCGCGCCCTCACCCGGCTGCGCAACCTCGGGCTGCGCGCGGTCTACCTCCGGGGCAACAGCCAGCCGCCCACCCCCGACGAGATCACCGCCGTGCTGCACCACCCGGACGGCCTGCTGTGGCGGGACGCCCCACAAGCCGCCCAGGAGCTCTGGCACCCCATACGGGCCCTGATGGCCCCGGCCGGACACCCGGGCCCGGTCAGACCCGCCACGTAGCGCCCGTCACGACGGCGCGACCGCGACGGCTCACTCGGGCCGGGCCACCACCGGATCGCCCGACAGCGCGACACCCGCCGCGCGGAGCTCCTCCAGGGCCCGCGCGGTGGTGGGCGCTGCGACACCCGCCGTCAGGTCGAGCAGCACCTGGGTGGCGAAGCCCTCACGCGCGGCGTCCAGCGCGGTCGCCCGCACGCAGTGGTCGGTGGCGATGCCCACCACGTCCACCTCGGTGACCTGGTGGTCGCGGAGCCACTGCGCCAGCCCCACCGCGTTCTCGTCGAGCCCCTCGAAACCGCTGTACGCCGCCGCGTACGCCCCCTTGTCGAACACCGCGTCGATCGCCCCGGAGGCGACGGCGGGCGCGAAGTTCGGATGGAACCCCACTCCCTCCGTGCCGGCCACGCAGTGCACCGGCCACGAGTGCTCGAAGTCCGGCGTGGCCGAGAAATGGTCACCCGGGTCGACGTGGTGGTCACGGGTGGCCACCACATGGCGGTAACCGGCCTGCGCCTCCCCGATCAGATCGGTGATCGCGGCGGCCACGTCGGCGCCACCGGCGACGGCGAGGCTGCCGCCCTCACAGAAATCGTTCTGAACGTCCACGACGATCAACGCGCGGTTCATGGCGGGTGTCCTTCGGTGGGGGAGCGGATGGCGGCGGGGGATGGGTACCGGCGGGTACCGAGCCTAAGTCCGCCGACGCGGTCGCGGGAGGCGTTACGTTCCCTCCGGTACGGACCAACCGCGGGGCGGGGGCCCGGGGCGTGCCGCCGAAGTGCCGTCCGCCGGGCTCCGGCGAACGACGGCCCTCCGGCGGCACGCCCCGGCTCAGACGTACTCGGTCGGCAGCACCGGTTCGCCCCGGGACAGCTGCAGCGCCGACATCGGAAGCGCCGCGCGCGCCGCGATGTGCCGCTCGCGGGCCGCCTGCAGCGACTCCCGGGCCACCACCTCGCCGCCCCGCACGAGCTCCACCAGCAGCTCCTGGCCGGCCAGCTCCGCCGGTACCGGACCGGTGCCGACCACCTCGGCCTCGGCGACACCCTGCGCGTCGAGGCGGCGGGCCGCCCACTTGCGGCCTCCCATCGACGACTTGGCGCCCAGCGACTTCTTCGCCACCGGCGTCAGCGGAGCGGCCGGATCGGCGGACGCGGCACGCGCCACCAGCTTGTAGACCATCGAGCAGGTCGGACTGCCACTGCCGGTGACCAGCTGCGTCCCCACCCCGTACGCGTCCACCGGAGCGGCGGCCAGCGAGGCGATGGCGTACTCGTCCAGGTCCGAGGTGACCACGATCCTCGTCCCCGTCGCGCCCAGCTCGTCCAGCTGCTGCCGCACCCGGTGCGCGACCAGCAGCAGGTCCCCGGAGTCGATCCGCACGGCGCCCAGCTCCGGTCCGGCGACCTCCACGGCCGTACGGACCGCCTCGGCCACGTCGAAGGTGTCCACCAGCAGCGTGGTGCCCCGGCCCAGCGACTCCACCTGCGCCCGGAACGCGTCCCGCTCGGTGTCGTGCAGCAGAGTGAAGGCGTGCGCGCTGGTGCCCACGGTCGGGATGCCGTAACGGAAGCCCGCCGCCAGGTCGGAGGTGGTGTGGAAGCCGCCCACGTACGCGGCGCGGGCCGAGGCGACCGCCGCCAGCTCGTGCGTGCGGCGCGCCCCCATCTCGATCAGGCCCCGGCCGCCGGCGGCGGCCGACATCCGGGACGCGGCGGCGGCGATGGCCGAGTCGTGGTTGAGGATCGACAGCACGACCGTCTCCAGCAGCACGCACTCGGCGAACGAGCCCTCCACCCGGAGCACCGGCGAGCCGGGGAAGTAGACCTCGCCCTCCGGGTAGCCCCAGATGTCACCGCTGAAGCGGAAGCCCGCCAGCCATTCGAGGGTCGGCTCGTCCACGACCTCCTGCTGGCGCAGGAACGCGATCATCTCGTCGTCGAAGTGGAAGTTCTCCACGGCGTCCAGCACCCGTCCGGTCCCCGCCAGGACGCCGTACCGCCGCCCCTCGGGCAGTCGCCGGGTGAACGCCTCGAAGACGGAGCGCCGGTCGGCCGTGCCCGCCTTGAGAGCCGCCTGCACCATCGTGAGTTCGTACTGGTCGGTGAAGAGTGCGGTCGACGGCACTCCGACCCGTCGCCCCAGGTCCGCTGAGTTCATGACCGGGATGCTACTCCACATTTCGTCAGAGTGACGAGATGTGGGGTCCGTTTATGCGCGGTGACCCGTCGAGTGGCAGCATGGGAGGGGTGAGCGTCGCTTCCCCCGTAGAGATCGAACGTCCCGAGTCGGCTGAGGAGACCTACGTCGTCCCCGAGCCCGACGTCCCCTGGGTGACGCTGGTGCACAACGACCCCGTCAACCTCATGAGCTACGTGACGTACGTCTTCCAGGCGTACTTCGGCTACTCCAAGGACAAGGCCCACAAACTCATGCTCGACGTGCACGAGAAGGGCCGCGCCGTCGTCTCCAGCGGAAGCCGCGAGGAGATGGAACGCGACGTCCAGGCCATGCACGGCTACGGGCTCTGGGCCACACTCACCCAGGACCGCAACTGACTCCGTACGCCCCCCGCCCCACGCCCCCGCCCCAGTAACGGAGAACCCATGGCCGGCCACTTCGAGGCCACCCCCGACGGCGGCGCGGCCGTCGCGCTCGACGAGGTGGAGATCTCCATCCTGCGCTCCCTCGCCGTCCAGCTGCTCGAACTCGTCGGCCCCGGGGACCAGGCCGCCGAGGGCTCGGACCCGCTCGCCGCGCTCTTCGCCGAAGGGCCCAGCGAACCGCCCGCCGACCCCGCCCTCGCCCGCCTCTTCCCCGACGCGTACGGCAACGACGACAAGGAACTGCGCGAAGCGTCCTCCGAGTTCCGCCGCTTCACCGAGATCGACCTGCGCGCCCGCAAGCGCGAGGACGCCCTCGCCGTCGTACGCTCCCTCGACTCCGTCACCACCGGCGAGGACGGCAGCGGCGAACTCCGCCTCAGCGCCGACGAGTCCCGCCAGTGGCTCGGCGCCCTCAACGACCTGCGCCTCACCATCGGCACCCGGCTCGAGGTCGGCGACGACGACCAGGGCCAGGAAGGCTCCCTCTACCGGCTCCCCGACAGCGACCCGCGCAAGCCGATGGTGCTCGCCTACCTCTGGCTCGGCGCCCTCCAGGAGACCCTCGTCGAAACCCTGATGTCCTGACCGCGCCCCGCGCGGCCGGCGGCTCGGGGGAGCGGCCGGCGGCTCAGACAACGCTCAAATCCGCGTAACGATCCCGTCACCCCGACGGCCGCTTTTGCAGGGGCCCAAAACCCTTGTCCGCTTTTTCCTGTGGTCTGCGCCACAGAATGTCCGAGGGTGCCCCGAGATGGCCGTGATAAATCTTCACGACCCACCGGGGACGCCATCCCTGTTTCCCGGGGGCACTGTCCGCCGGCCGACCGCCGGCGGCACTCCATATCGATTCCGGGGGGGAACAGGACACGGTCCACGGCCCCACGGGGCCGCGGCCCGTCGTGGAGAAAGGCGCAGCACCATGACATCCGCAGAGGTCGACAGCGGGCAGCCGGACCGGGAAGCGGCCGGCGCCCACGGAAACGGCGAGGGATACCAGCGCGGCCTTGGCGCCCGCCAGATCCAGATGATCGCGATCGGTGGAGCCATCGGCACCGGGCTCTTCCTCGGCGCGGGCAAGGCCATCGCCAAGGCCGGGCCCAGCCTGATCCTCGCCTACGCCGTCGCGGGCCTGGTCATCTTCTTCATCATGCGCGCCCTCGGCGAACTCCTCATGTACCGGCCGGTGTCGGGCTCCTTCTCGGAGTACGCGCGCGAATTCGTCGGCCCCTTCGCCGGATTCGTCACCGGCTGGACGTACTGGCTCTTCTGGGTCGTCACCGGAATCACCGAAGTCACCGCGGGCGCCCAGTACATGACCTACTGGTTCGACATTCCGCAGTGGACATCCGCGCTGTTCTTCACGCTCGTCCTCTACGGGGTCAACCTCATCTCCGTGAAGGTGTTCGGCGAGCTCGAATTCTGGTTCTCGATGGTCAAGGTGACCGCCATCCTCGGCATGATCCTCATCTGCGCCGGAATTCTCACCCTCGGCTTCTCCGACGCCGGGGAGACCGCCTCCGTCACCCATCTCTGGTCCGACGGCGGCTTCTTCCCGCACGGCATCAGCGGCACCCTGATGACCCTGCAGATCGTCATGTTCGCCTTCCTCGCCGTCGAGTTGGTCGGCGTCACCGCCGGCGAGTCCAAGAACCCCGAGACCGTGCTGCCCAAGGCGATCAACACCGTGCCCTGGCGCATCGCCGTCTTCTACGTGGGCGCCCTGATCATGATCCTGTCGGTGGTGCCGTGGGCCGAATTCCAGCCCGGTGTCTCCCCGTTCGTCGCCGCCTTCCAGAAGATGGGCCTCGGCGTCGGCGCCGGGATCGTCAACTTCGTCGTCCTCACCGCCGCCCTCTCGTCCTGCAACTCCGGCATGTACTCCACCGGCCGCATGCTCCGCGACCTCGCCCTCAACGGCCAGGGCCCGCGCACCTTCACGCGGCTCACCCGCAGCGGCACCCCGCTCGTCGGCACCACCTTCTCCGCCGCCCTCATGCTGGTCGGCGTCTGGATCAACTACCAATGGCCCGGGCAGGCGTTCACCTACGTCGTGTCCTTCGCGACCATCTCCGGCATGTGGGCCTGGATCATGATCCTCGTCTGCCAGCTCCGCTACCGCGCCCGCGCCGACCGGGGCGAACTCCCGCACTCCGCGTTCCGGGCCCCCGGCTCCCCGTACACCAGCGGCTTCGCCCTCGCCTTCATCGGCGTGGTCGTCGTGATGATGGCCGTCGACAAGGACACCCGGATCTCGCTCTACTGCGCCCCGTTCTGGGCGCTCCTCCTCGGCGTCTCGTACCTGGCACTCAGGTCGCGGGACCCGCAGAACGCGGCGTTCGCCAAACGCTGACCCCCGCCGCCCGGGCGCACCCGCCCTCGCCGCACGGGCCCGACGCCCCACCGTGCGCCGCGCGTCCCGCGTCCGTCGCACCCACGACCATCTCTCCCACGAGCCGCCCGGCCGCCCCAACGGCCCCGGCGGCCACCCGGCCGGGTCCCGGCCCACCGCACCTCGGTGGGCCGGGACCCGCCTGCTTATCCTGGGCGCCATGCTGACCCTCACCCAGGCCCTGTACGACAGAATCGTCGCGCACGCCCGCGCCGACCACCCCGACGAGGCGTGCGGCGTGGTCGCGGGACCGGCCGGAACGGGCCGCGCCGAGCGCTTCATCCCGATGCTCAACGCCGCCCGCTCGCCCACGTTCTACGAGTTCGACTCGGGCGATCTCCTCAAGCTCTACCGCGAGATGGACGACCGCGACGAGGAGCCGGTCGTCGTCTACCACTCGCACACCGCGACCGAGGCCTACCCCTCGCGCACCGACGTGACGTACGCCAACGAGCCGGAAGCCCACTACGTCCTCGTCTCCACCGCCGACACCGACGAGGCGGGCCCGTTCCAGTTCCGCTCGTACCGCATCGTGGACGGTGTGATCACGGAGGAAGACGTAAAGATCGTCGCGGCGTACTGAGCGGGCGCACCGGCGCCGCACGCATCAAGCGGCACACCGGAATCCACGGGCGGCGGGGCCCCACCGGGCCCCGCCGTCCCGCGCGTCCGGGGTACCGGCCGACGGAGCCGAAAGTCCGCATGCTGAACGGTCTTGTTCCGTCATGTGAGATCACACTCGGGTTTTCCGAACGGGAATCGATACGATGACCGCATGGTTCCCCATGACGTGAGCGAAATGACGCCGGGCGCACTGCTCGTCGCGCGGCTGCACGTCGACCTGTGCAGGCTTTCCAGTGCGATCTGTCCCGGTCGCGACCTGCCCACCGGGCCCACGGCCTGAGTCACGGCCCGAGCGCCCACCCCACGTACCACCACCCGCGCGGGTGCTGAAACGCGCGCCACGCCACCCCGCTTCCGACAGGAGCCCACGCCATGGCCATCGAGGTCCGCATCCCGACCATCCTTCGCACCTACACCGACGGCGCCAAGGCGGTCGAAGGCAGTGGCGAGACCCTCGCCGACCTCCTCAACGACCTGGAGACCCGGCACAACGGCATCCGCGAGCGCATCGTCGACGGGGAGCAGCTCCGCCGGTTCGTCAACGTCTACCTCAACGACGAGGACGTCCGCTTCCTCGACGGCATCGCGACCAAGCTCAGCGACGGCGACAACGTCACCATCCTCCCGGCCGTCGCCGGCGGCATGCGCTGATGCGGTACGACTCCCCGCTGGCGGCCGTGGGCAACACCCCCCTGGTCCGCCTGCCGAGGCTCTCGCCCTCCGACGACGTCCGGATCTGGGCCAAGCTGGAGGACCGCAACCCCACCGGCTCGATCAAGGACCGCCCCGCGCTCCACATGGTCGAGCAGGCGGAGAAGGACGGGCGCCTCAAGCCCGGTTGCACCATCCTGGAGCCGACCAGCGGCAACACCGGGATCTCGCTCGCCATGGCGGCCAAGCTCAAGGGCTACCGCATCGTCTGCGTCATGCCGGAGAACACCTCCCAGGAACGGCGCGACCTGCTCGCCATGTGGGGCGCCGAAATCGTCTCCTCGCCGGCGGCCGGCGGTTCCAACACGGCCGTCCGGGTCGCCAAGGAACTCTCCGCCGAACACCCCGACTGGGTGATGCTCTACCAGTACGGCAACCCCGACAACGCGGGCGCCCACTACGCCACCACCGGACCCGAGATCCTCGCCGACCTCCCGTCCGTCACCCACTTCGTCGCGGGCCTCGGCACCACCGGCACCCTCATGGGCGTCGGCCGGTACCTCCGCGAGCAGAAGCCCGACGTCACGATCGTCGCCGCCGAACCCCGCTACGACGACATCGTCTACGGGCTCCGCAACCTCGACGAGGGCTTCGTGCCCGAGCTGTACGACGCCTCGGTGCTCACCACCCGCTTCTCGGTCGGCTCCGCGGACGCCGTCACCCGCACCCGCGAACTCCTCCAGCAGGAAGGCATCTTCGCCGGTGTCTCCACCGGAGCCGCCCTCCACGCGGCCATCGGAGTCGGCCGGAAGGCCGTCAAGGCGGGGGAGAGCGCGGACATCGTCTTCGTCGTCGCGGACGGCGGCTGGAAGTACCTCTCGACCGGCGTCTACACGGCCCCCACCACGGAAGCCGCCATCGAGACCCTGCACGGCCAGCTCTGGGCCTGACCGCCCCCGCCCGACCGCCCGGAAGGCCGGCGCCCGCACCCGGGGCGCCGGCCTTCCGCGTTCCGGGCGCCGGCCTTCCGCGTTCCGGCCGCCGGGCCGCCGGAGCCGTACGAGGGCCACCGCCTAACCCAGCCCCCGCACCCGCCCCCACAGCTCCGCGTCCACCCGGCCCACCCGCCGCCGGAAGCCGTCCACCGGGACCTCCCGCAACTCGTCCGTCTCCAGGAAACTCCGCCGCCCGCGCGCGTCCCCCACCGTGCCGTCCGGCAGTGCGATCACCCCCGGCCGCTCCTCGTGGTGCTTGCTGGTGATCTTCGCGACGACCGCCCGGCCGCCCCGCACCGACAGGACCAGGCACGGCCGGTCCTTCGACCCCGGCCCGTCCTCGTACGGCACCTCGGCCCACCAGATCTCACCCGGCTGAGGGACCCCGCCCGCCCCGCGTCCCCGCCCCGGCTCCGCCGGACGCCCCGGCGGCCTGGTGCGACCACCCGGACGGCCACTTGTACCCCGTTCGCCGCCCCGGCGCCGCGCACCGCTCCGGCCCCGGCCGTCCACCACCGACGCCACCAGCGCCAGCACGACCAGGACGGCCAGAATCACCCACCAGTACGTTTCCATCCCCCGACCGTACCGGCGCCCGCCCCGCCACCGCGGTGCACCGGAACCACCCCCGTACGAACGGGCACACGCCCGAAGCCCCCCGGCTTCCATCGAACCGGTGACAGCACAGGTGAGTTCCCCCACAACAGCAGGCCGCAGAGGAGCGACCAGGAGATTCGCGCCTTACGCTCGACGGACCCGCACCCCCCCGAACCCACCCGCCGCACCGTGGCCACGTCTCGGAGGTCCACGCTCCATGAAGCTCACCGTCGTCGGCTGCTCCGGCTCCTTCCCGTCCGCGGGATCGGCCTGTTCGAGCTACCTCGTAGAGGCCGACGGCTTCCGGCTGCTCCTCGACATGGGCAATGGCGCCCTCGGCGAGCTGCAGCGCCACGTCGGCCTGTACGACCTCGACGCCGTCTTCCTCAGCCACCTGCACGCCGACCACTGCATCGACATGTGCGCGTACTTCGTGGTGCGCTACTACCCGAACAACGGCACCCGCCCCGCCCCCCTTCCCGTGTACGGCCCCGAGGGCACCGAGCGCCGGCTGACCACCGCCCACGCCGACACCCCGTCCGAGCGCGCCATGGGCGAGGTCTTCGACTTCCACACCCTCAAGCCCGGCTGGTTCGAGATCGGCCCCTTCACCGTCCGCACGGAGAAGCTCTGCCACCCCGTCGACACCTTCGGCATCCGGATCGAGCACGGCGGCCGCTCCCTCACCTACTCCGGCGACACGGGAGCCTGCGAGGCCCTGGACGAACTCGCCGAGGACGCCGACCTCTTCCTCTGCGAAGCATCGTTCATCCATGGCAAGGAGGACATCCCGGACCTCCACCTCAACGGACGGGAGGCCGGGGAGTGTGCCGCCCGCGCCCGCGCCGGACGGCTGGTCCTCACCCACATCCCGCCGTGGACCGACGCCGAACGCAACATCGAGGACGCCCGCGAGGTCTACGCCGGACCCGTCGAGCTCGCCGTACCGGGCGCCGTCTACGAGATCTGAGCGCGCCGCCCGCCCCCCGCCCGGCCCCCGGCAAGGACTCAGGCCCTGCGACCGCGGCCGCCCAGGGCCATCCGGTTCCAGGTGTGCCGGCGCCCGCGGACCGCCACGGAGTACGCGTACAGCAGCTCCGGATCGCCCATCCCCGGCAGGAACGCGTCCCCGATGTGATGGGCGTCGACCCCGATCTCCTTGGCGTTCAGGGCCACCTGGGGCACCACGTCCGTGTGCGCGCCCTCCTGGCTCGTCCCGATCGCCCCCATCACCACCGCCCCCGCGTCCTGCACCGCCGCCACCGCCTCGGCCGCCAGCTCCTTCGTCACCCCCGGCATCGTCCCCGGCAGCGGCAGCACCACCCCGTCCGCCCCCGCCTCCACCAGCGCCGTCAGCCGCGCGGCCGTCAGCCGCTCCGGACGGCCCGCGTGGTGCATCTTGCCGCTCCAGAGCGCCACCTCGTCACCGAGCCCCTTCCGCAGCTCCTCGGTCACCCGCGCCAGCCCCTCGTACGAACCACCGGTCCCCGGATTCGCCGTCAGACAGAGCATCGCCGCCCCCATCCCGACCAGCCGCTTCGCGAACTCCGGCTGCGCGCGCCGGATCTCCGGCACGTCCCCCGGCTCCAGATTGATCCCGACCGGCCGCCCGATACAGGCCGCCAGCTCCGTGATCGACGTGAACGCGCCGAGCGCCGGCAGCACCAGCCGCTCCCCGTCCCAGACGCGCTCGATCATGTTCAGCACCACGATGTCCGCGCCGAAGGCCGCCATCAACTCGGCGTTGTGCACCGCGTTGTCGCCGGGGTGGGCGGAGAGCACCGCCCGGTCCGCGAACACCTCCGCCACCATCGTCCGCCCCTCGGCGGCGGCCACCGAAGCGGTCAGCCTCCGGCCCCGCAGGGCGGCGAGCCGGTCACGGTCGAGATCGAGGATGCGGGGCGTCGGAGAAGTCATGGGTGGAGCCTAAGCCGAATGGTGGCACATGGGGTGAAACGCCCACGCAGGTAGGCGAAGTGGGGCGCGGGAAGCGGACGAGGCCCACGGGCCGCGGGCGGCGTCCGTGGGCCTCGGGTGCGGGCGTCGGGTGCGGGCGGCGCTACTTCGTGACGTCCCGCTCGATCTCCTTCTCCACCTCCTCGGGCTCCCGCCCGGGGGTCTGGATGTTGAACTTGACGATCGCGAACCGGAAGACCACGTAGTAGATCACCGCGAAACAGAGCCCGATCGGGATCAACAGCCATGGCTTCGTGTCCAGATGCCAGTTGACGACCAGGTCGATCAGACCCGCCGAGAAACTGAACCCCGCATGGACCCCGAACGCCCAGGTCACACCCATCGAGACGCCCGTCAGGATCGCGTGAACGCCGTACAGCAGCGGCGCGACGAACATGAACGAGAACTCCAGCGGCTCCGTCACACCCGTCACGAACGAGGTCAGGGCCACCGACAGCATCAGGCCCCCCACCTCCTTGCGGCGCTCCGGCCGTGCCGTGTGCGCGATGGCCAGCGCCGCCGCCGGCAGGCCGAACATCATGATCGGGAAGAAGCCCGAGGTGAACTGCCCCGCCGTCGGGTCCTCCGCGAAGAACCGCGAGATGTCGCCCTGCACCGTCTTGCCGTCGGCACCCGTGAAGTCGCCCGCCTGGAACCAGAAGAAGGTGTTCAGGAACTGGTGCATACCGATCGGGATCAGCAGACGGTTGGCGAAGCCGAAAATGGCCGCACCCCACGCGCCGAGGTCGATCAGTTGCTTGGCGAACCACGTCAACGCGTCACCGACCGGCTGCCAGAGCAGGCCGAAGACCACACCGAGGATCACGCAGAGGAACGCCATCAGGATCGGCACCAGCCGGCGCCCGTTGAAGAACCCGAGCCAGTCCACCAGCTTCGTACGGTGGTACCGCTGCCAGACCACCGCGGTCAGCAGGCCGATGAGGATGCCGCCGAGCACCCCCGGGTTCTGCGGCACCCCGTCCGGCGCCTTGTCGGTCACCGAGCCGTCCACCGGGAAGGCCGACAGCACACCCCGGTAGACCAGGAAACCGACCACCGCCGCCAGCGCGGTCGAGCCGTCCGCCTTCTTCGCGAAACCGATCGCCACACCGATGCAGAACAGCAACGGCAGGCCCACCGTGCCGTCCAGGATCGCCGAACCACCGTTGAGCAGGACCTTGGAGGTCTTGTCCCAGAACCGGCCGTTCAGATACGAGTCGAACAGGTTGCCGAGGCTGACCAGCAGACCCGCCGCGGGAAGCACGGCCACCGGGAGCTGAAGACTCCGGCCGATCTTCTGCAGACCCGAAACCGGGCCGTTCCACCACTTTGGCTGCGGACCCGCAGCCGCGGTCGTACTCATCGGCATCCTCCCGGAACACGGTCACGTTCGGCGGTCGTCGCAGCCGGCTCGGGGCAGGTGCGCGGACGGTACGGAGCCCGTCCCGAGGGCGGAGCACCGGTGAGCGTCATCCTTGGCGATGGCCCGACCGGGCGCCCGCGAAGTTGGGCCAACCGTGCGTTAGCGTGACAAAGCGGACCCATGGTGGGCCCGCACGCTGCGACAGGGAGAAGGACATGGCCAGCAAGGCTGAGAAGATCGTCGCCGGGCTCGGCGGTATCGAGAACATCGACGAGGTCGAAGGCTGCATCACCCGCCTCCGCACCGAAGTCCACGACCCCAGCAAGGTCGACGAAGCCGCCCTCAAGGCCGCCGGAGCCCACGGCGTCGTCAAGATGGGCACCGCGATCCAGGTCGTCATCGGCACCGACGCCGACCCCATCGCGGCCGACATCGAAGACATGATGTGACGGCGTGACGGCGTGACGGCGTGACGGCGTGACCGGCTGACAGCAGCCCCCTGTCACCCTCTGGCACCACCTCCGCACCACCCCTGCGTCACCCCCGCCGGGTGCCGGCCGACCGGTCCGCACCCGGCACCCGCCCGACGCCCCGCCCCGTACGCACACCCCGACCCACCCGCGCGCCCCGACGTACGGACACCCCGACCCACCCGCGCGCCCCGCCCATCCCGGCGCGCCACGCCGCGGCGACACCCGAACGGCGCCCCACCGCACCCGAACGGACCCGCCCCCGCCAACGGATAAAGTCGACGCCATGTCTCGCATCGACGGCCGCACCCCCGACCAGCTCCGCCCCGTCACCATCGAACGGGGATGGAGCAAGCACGCCGAAGGCTCCGTACTCGTCTCCTTCGGCGACACCAAAGTCCTCTGCACCGCCTCCGTCACCGAAGGCGTACCGCGCTGGCGCAAGGGCAGCGGCGAAGGCTGGGTCACCGCCGAGTACTCCATGCTCCCCCGCGCCACCAACACCCGCGGCGACCGCGAATCCGTCCGCGGCAAGATCGGCGGACGCACCCACGAGATCAGCCGGCTGATCGGCCGCTCGCTGCGCGCCGTCATCGACTACAAGGCCCTCGGCGAGAACACCATCGTCCTCGACTGCGACGTCCTCCAGGCCGACGGAGGCACCCGCACCGCCGCCATCACCGGCGCCTACGTCGCCCTCGCCGACGCCATCACCTGGGCCCAGGGCAAGAAGATCGTCAAGGCCGGCCGCAAGCCCCTCACCGGCACGGTCTCCGCCATCAGCGTCGGCATCGTCGACGGCACCCCCCTCCTCGACCTCCGCTACGAGGAAGACGTCCGCGCCGAGACCGACATGAACGTCGTCTGCACCGGCGACGGCCGCTTCGTCGAGGTCCAGGGCACCGCCGAGGCCGAGCCCTTCGACCGCAAGGAACTCAACGCCCTCCTCGACCTCGCCACCGCCGGCTGCGCCGACCTCACCGCCTTCCAGAACGAGGCACTCGCCCGCACCCTCGCCACCCCCGGCGCGTAACGCCCACCCTTCCCCGGGTAAAGAAGCAACCAAGTACGCATCGCACAGCGTCCTCACAGACACGGGCGCACGGGTCGAACCGTGCGCCCGTCCATGTGACGACCCGTCCATGTGACGACCGTTCCATGTGACGAACCGTCCATGTGACGACCGTTCCATGTGACGACCCGGGGAGGGACCGCACCATGGCTCTGCGCCGCCACCACCGCACCGCACTCGCCGTCACCGCCGCAGCACTGACCCTGACTGCGGCGGCCGGATGCGGCGCCGTCGACAAGGCCCTCGACTGCGTCCGTACCGCCGACGCCATCGCCACCAGCGTCGGCAACCTCCAACAGGCCGTCTCCAACGCCTCGGGCGACGTGACCCAGGCCTCCGAGTCGCTCGACCAGATCGACCAGGAACTCGGCAAGCTCAAGGACACCACCGACAACGCCGACCTGGGCAAGGCCGTCGACGACCTCCGGGCCGGAGTCGGCCAGGTCCGCGCCTCCATCGAGGCGGGCGACACCACCCCCGACATCGGCCCGGTCACCGACGCCGCCGGCGAGATCGGCACGGTCTGCTCACCGTGAACCGGTGAGTGGGCGAGGCGGTCGAGGCGGTCCCGGAGCACCTCCGCGACGGCGGGGGAGCGACAATCGATCCATGACCCGCCTGATCCTCGCCACCCGCAATGCCGGGAAAATCACCGAACTCCACGCGATCCTCGCCGACGCCGGCCTCAGCCACGAACTCGTCGGCGCGGACGCGTACCCCGAGATCCCGGACGTCAAGGAGACCGGCGTCACCTTCGCCGAGAACGCCCTGCTGAAGGCCCACGCCCTGGCCCAGGCCACCGGCCACCCGGCCATCGCCGACGACTCCGGCCTCTGCGTCGACGTCCTCGGCGGCGCGCCCGGCATCTTCTCCGCCCGCTGGGCCGGCCGGCACGGCGACGACCAGGCCAACCTCGACCTGCTCCTCGCCCAGCTCGGCGACATCGACACCCCGCACCGCGCCGCCCACTTCGCCTGCGCCGCCGCCCTCGCCCTCCCGGACGGTACGGAACGCGTCGTCGAAGGCCGCATGCCCGGCACCCTCCGCTTCGCCCCGGCCGGCGCGCACGGCTTCGGCTACGACCCGATCCTCCAGCCCGAGGGCGAGACGCGTACCTGCGCGGAGCTCACCCCGGCGGAGAAGAACGCCATCAGCCACCGCGGCAAGGCGTTCCGCGCGCTGGCACCGGTGGTGCGGGAACTGGTGGGCTGAAACACGCCGAGTGGCTGTCACCTTCGAATCCAAGGTGACAGCCACTCGCTGTGGGTGGGCCCGGTGGGATTTGAACCCACGACACACCGGACCTAAACCGGCGCCCTCTTGCCAGCTGGGGTACGGGCCCGCGCATCGCTACTGTACTGGGTGCGACTTCGCCGCTTCGAGAAGCTATCGGTCTGGCTATGACATGACGGACACAAGTAGCGCAGATTCCCGCGACGATTGTCCAGCCGGTCACCGTTGACGTGATCGATCTCCAGGGCAAGGTACTTGCCCTGCCAGGTGTCACCGATGCCGCACGCGGAGCATGTGCGTGCGATTCCGATGTCATCGAGTGCGCGACGCAGCAGCGAGGTCCGGGTCCGGGCGGACCCCGGATCCTTCCGTCGCAGGATTTCGGCGGTGGTCCTGCGGTGGGGAGAGTGGGCGCCCCGAGTGTGCCCCTGCCCGGTGAAGTGGGCAGTTGAGAGACCGTACTCGTCGAGGCTTCGTTTCAGACGGGCGCGGACGGCGCCGTTGTCTGCGTGGCCGAGGAGCCTCAGTACTCCGGCCAAGCTCTTGGATTCAGCGACAGCCGAAGTCAGTTCGCTGCGGGACGCGAGAGGCGGGCGGTGCGCACGGCCGCTGGTGAAGTGCGAAGTGTCGATCCCCAGCCGCCCGAGCTTCTTTCGGATGTAGTCGTAGGGGCCGTCGCTGGGAGGGATCTGCATGTACTCCAGCACTTCCCGGATGCTGCGCGAGTGCGATGCGGCTTCTTCCAGGAGTTCTTTCGTGCACGTCCGCCTTTTGCGTTCCGGCAGAGGGACCTCGACGAAGTGGGAAGTGTCGATTCCATAGTGCGTCAGGCGGTCACGCACGTAGCGGAGCGGCCTGCTGCCGAGCGGGGCACCCAGTCGGCCGAGCATGTCGACGAGGCTGGTGGAGGCGGCTGCTGTCCGGGCCAGGGTTTCGCGGGGGTACCTGTTCTGGTCGCTCACGCCGACCGCCGCCGCTTACGCCCCCGATAGGTGTCCGTGACCGCGTGGCAGTTCGGGCAGATCAGGCGCAAGTTCTCCCGGCGATTGTCCCACCACTCCCCGCTCTTGTGGTCGACCTCCAGTCGTAGCGGTTTGCCATTCCACTCCGTGCCTGTGCCGCACACGGCGCACGACTCGGCGATGCCCGTCCGGAGCAGTTCCCGGCGCAGCCTTGCGCCGGGAACCCTGCCGCCCGACGGAGATCCCAGAGTCAGCGTGCTCTTCGCGGCGCCTTTCGGCCGACGTCGAGTCGCACTCGAGAAGTGTGATGTGTCGATGCGGAGGGCGGCGATCCGGCGGCTGATGTGCGCCTGGTTGCCGCCCACCGGGTCGATGCCGAGTCGGCGAACGACTTCCGCCACGCTTCTGGAGCAGGCGACCAACTCGCGCAGGGTGTTTTCCGTGTGGCGCACCCGGGTGTCGACGAAGTGGGAGATGTCGATTCCGGCCTCGACCATCTTGGCTCGTAGGTAGCGCCTGCTCCCCGGCGTCGGTGTGCTGCCGCACCATCGCACCGCGTCGTTGTAGTTGGTCGTCTCGCGCGCCGCCTCTTCGAGTAGCTGGCGGGTGTAGCGGACCGGCATCTCTCTTCTTCCCCCGTCCGGCCGCGCGTTCGCAGCCTCGTACGGAGCAACGAACCGGTAATCGGACAGTCACGTCCGTAATCCGACGAGATGCGGAAGGGCCCGGACCGCTTCATCGACCGAAGCGGTACGGGCCCTTCCGTACGGGTGCGGGTCCTGCGTCAGAACTTCGGGTCCGGCGACTGCGCGTGGACGAGCTCCGCCGCTTCCTCCGGGGTCTCCACCGAGGGCGGGGAGCCGTCGAGGGGCTTGTTGGCGGTCTCCTTCATGCAGGCCACGGAGACCACGCCGACCAGGGCGGCGGCCATCGCGTAGTACGCGGGCATGAGGTTCGTACCGCTCCAGCTGATCAGGGCGGTGATGACCAGGGGGGTCGTGCCGCCGAAGATCGACGCGGAGAGGTTGTAGCCGACCGAGAGCGAGCCGTACCGGACGTTCGTCGGGAAGAGGGCCGGCAGGGCGGCGGACATGGTGCCGAGCATGCAGAGCAGCGAGAGGCCCAGCATGAGCATGCCGATGGTGATGGCCGGGATGCTGCCCTGCCGGATCAGCAGGAACGCGGGCAGTGAGAGCACCAGGAAGCCGAGCATGCCCGTCATCAGCAGCGGCTTGCGGCCGAAGCGGTCGGAGAGCTTGCCGACCTGGCTGATGAGCAGCATGAGGACGACCATCACCACGAGCAGGATCAGCAGTCCGTGGGTCTCGCTGTAGCCGAGCTCGTCGGAGAGGTAGGTCGGCATGTACGAGAGGAGCATGTAGTCGGCGATGTTGTACGCGCCGACCAGGCAGATGCAGAGGATGAGCGTCGGCCAGTAGTCACGGAAGATCTTGGCGAGGTCGCCCTTGGCGGTGGTCTCCACGCCGTCGGCGGCCTCGGAGGCGTGGGCGGTGCCGCCCTCCAGCTTCTGGAAGGCGGGGGTCTCGTCGAGGCGGAGGCGGAGGTAGAGGCCGACGAGGCCGAGGGGGCCCGCGACGAGGAAGGGGATGCGCCAGCCCCAGCTCTCCATCTGGCCGGTGTCGAGGAGCGCGTAGAGCGCGGTGACCAGGCCGGCGGCGCCGACGTATCCGGCGAGGGTGCCGAACTCCAGGAAGCTGCCGAAGAAGCCGCGGCGCTTGTCGGGGGCGTACTCGGCGATGAAG
The DNA here is from genome assembly GCF_042957125.1 of Streptomyces sp. NPDC008125. Lineage (NCBI taxonomy): Bacteria > Bacillati > Actinomycetota > Actinomycetes > Kitasatosporales > Streptomycetaceae > Streptomyces > Streptomyces sp. NPDC008125. The sequence continues at coordinate 225,251 of NZ_JBIBHR010000008.1, read as the reverse complement.
GTGGAGGCGCCGCCGTACTCGCCGCCGGTGGAGAAGCCCTGGAGCATGCGGAAGAAGATCAGCAGGGCGGGTGCCCAGATGCCGATCGCGTCGTGCGAGGGGATGAGGCCGATGGCGAAGGTGCCGATCGCCATCATGATCATCGTGAGGGCGAGGATCTTCTTGCGGCCGACCTTGTCGCCCATCGGGCCGAAGAACATGCCTCCGAGCGGCCGGACGAGGAAGGCGACGGCGAAGGTGGCGAAGGAGGAGAGCAGCTGGGTCGTGTCGTTCCCGGACGGGAAGAAGACGTGTCCCAGGGTGACGGCGAGGTAGGAGTAGATGCCGAAGTCGAACCACTCCATGGCGTTGCCGAGTGAGGCCGCCTTCACCGCGCGCTTGACGGCCTGGTCGTCGGTGACCGTGATGTCCGTGCGCCGGAGTCTGGGGTTCTGGCGCTTCCGGACGGCCCGGAAGAGCATGGGGTGGCGCTTGACCGCGTCGGGGTCGGCCGCCTGGTGGGGGTCGGTGGCCGCCATGGCCGGGTCCTTTCCTCGGAGGGTGTTCCAAGAAAGGCTTCTGTACGGTCATGGCGGTCGCAAACCGATCGGCGCGGAGAATGCGAGGTCCCTCACAGTGTCGCGACAGGTCCCTGCCATTTCCTGCGGGTTTCCCGGGTTCTCGGTTTCCGCGGGTTCTTCCGGGTCTGCGGGTTCCGGTGTGCGGTGGTGAACACCGGGCACCGGCCGAGGGGGTGCGTCAGATCTTGAGGTCCTTGATGATCTTCGCGACGTGGCCGGTGGCCCGGACGTTGTAGAAGGCGTGCTCGATGAGCCCCTGCTCGTCGACGACGAAGGTGGACCGGATGGTGCCCGTCACCGTTTTGCCGTAGTTCTGCTTCTCGCCGTACGCGCCGTAGGCCGCGAGGACCTCCTTGGACGGGTCGCCGACGAGGGTGATCTTCAGATTTTCCTGGTCGCGGAACTTCGCGAGCAGCTCCGGCTTGTCGGGGGAGACGCCGATGACGTCGTATCCCGCGCCGGTCAGCAGGTCGAGGTTGTCGGTGAAGTCGCAGGCCTGCTTGGTGCAACCGGGGGTAAGGGCTTTGGGGTAGAAGTAGACGATCACCTTGCGGCCCTTGTGGTCCGCGAGCGACACGTCCTTGCCGTCGGCGTCCGGAAGGGTGAAGGCGGGGGCGGTGTCGCCGGGCTGGAGGCGCTCGCTCATGGTTCTCCTCGGGTGGCGCGTGGGGTGTACGCGACCGAGCGTAATAGGGGTGCCGCCGGGTGTGCGGGCGGTCGAGCTGACAGACTGTCGATGAAGGTTTACCGGACGACCACCACGGAGGCGGCGCAGTGTCGGATACGAGGACCCCTGCGCAGATCGAGGCGGACATCATCAGCAGGCGTGAGCAGCTGGCTGTGGTCCTCGACGAGATCGGGGTGCGGGTGCACCCGAAGACGATCATCGGTGACGCGAAGGCCACGGTCGCCGAGAAGGTGGACCGTACGGCGGGCCGCGCGTACGTCGCGGTGAATCGTTCGGTCTCGGACGTGAAGGCACGGTTCGTGGCGGAGGACGGTTCGCCGCGGCTGGAGCGGGTGGTGCCGGTGGCGCTGCTCGCGGTCGGGGTGGTGGGCCTGCTGGTCGTGTCGACGCGGCGCCCGAAGGGCCGCCGGCGCCGGTAGGACGTGTCCGGGTGTGGCCGGTCCGGTGGATTCGGCCGCCCGGCGGTCGTCCGCGCCGCGGGGAGGATACGCGTCGTGGCGCGGAAGCGGGTGGACGTACCCCCTACGGCGTACGGGCGGCGGCGCGGCGGGTAGGTTGCGGGGCGTGAGCGACAACACCCAGGACGACAAGCTGCCCATCCGCATGCTGCACGACCGTGTGCTGGTCCGGTCCGACTCGCCGGAGGGCGAGCGCCGGTCCGGCGGCGGCATTCTCATTCCCGCGACGGCCGCCGTGGGCCGCCGCCTGGCCTGGGCCAGGGTGGTGGCCGTGGGCCAGAACGTACGGTCGGTCGAGCCCGGGGACCGGGTGCTGTACGACCCCGAGGACCGCGCCGAGGTCGAGGTGCGGAGCGTGGCGTACGTACTGATGCGGGAGCGGGATCTGCACGCGGTGGCGGCGGACCGCTTCGAGGGGTCGGTCGATTCGACGGGGCTGTACCTGTAGCCGTTCGTGCGCCCTCGTGGGGCCCGGTGACCGCGGTCACCGGGCCCCACCGCGTTTGTTGCTACGGTGGAGGGACCCGACGAGACGCGCCGTACCGGGCAGGCAAAGACGACGCAGTCCGTGTTGTTCCGTGTGTCTGTCGTCGGAGGTGGCCGTCGTGGCCTGGGTTCTTTTGATCGTCGCCGGTCTGCTCGAAGTGGGCTGGTCGATCGGTATGAAGTACGCCGAGGGGTTCACCCGGCTGTGGCCGAGCGTGTTCACCGTCCTCGGGATCGTGGCCAGCATGCTGCTGCTGGCGCAGGCGGCGAAGTCGCTGCCGATCGGTACCGCCTACGGCGTGTGGGTGGGGATCGGGGCCGCCGGTGCGGCGGTGCTCGGGATGGTGGTGCTGAACGAGCCGGTGACCGCCGCGCGGATCTTCTTCGTCTGTCTGCTGCTGGTGTCCGTGGTGGGGCTCAAGGCGACTTCGGGACACTGACCGCCCGGGGGCGTCCGCCGGTCTCACCGCCAGGGGTACGGGACGGCCGGCCCCCGGTCGGGGCCCCGGGCGCCTTCGACCAGGGCGCCGCCCGTGCTGCCGTTCCCGACGGGGCCGCCGCCGTCGCCGGTCTCCCCGGTGGTGCCGCCGGTCTCCCCGCCGCCTTCGGCGGTGCCCGCGTCGGTGCCGCCGTTCGCACCGCCGTCGCCGTTGCCGCCGTTGCCGGTTCCGCCGTTCGTGGTGCTCCCGCCGGTGCCGTTCGCGTTGCCGCCGTTGGTGGTGCCGCCGCCGGTGGTGCCGCCCGCGCCGGTGGTGGTCGGGCCGGGAGTGGCCGGGGTGGTGCCGGCGGAGGTGGCGGGGGTGGTGGGGGTGTCGCCGCTCGGGGTGTCCGACGGGGAGTCCGGGTCGTCGGGCGGTGATTCCTCCTCGGAGGGGTCGGGCTCGTCGCTGCCCTCCGCCGGGTCCAGGTCGAATTCCCGTACCGCGGAGCCTTCGAGTGCGGCTGCGGTGTAGTCGGCCCAGGTCTCGGCCGGGGCGCCGCCGCCGTTGACGCGGGACTGGCCGAGGGCTCCGTACAGGGACTCCTGCGTTCCGGTGTCCGGGTCCTGGCCCATGACGGCGACGACCGTCGCGAGGTTGGGGGTGTAGCCGGCGAACCAGGCGGCCTTGTCCTCCTCGGCGGTGCCGGTCTTCCCGGCGGCGGGGCGGCCCGCGCCCCGCGCGGCCGTACCGGTGCCGCCTTCGACGACGCTCCGCAGGATCGCGGTGGTGGTGTCGGCGGCCTGCCGGCTGACGGCCTGCCGGGTGGTGCGGTCGGGCAGTGAGACGTTCCGGCCGTCCTTGGTGACCTTCTCCACCAGGGTGTACGTGCCGTGCCGCCCGTGGTTGGCGAGGGTCGCGTACGCCTGGGTCATGTCGAGCACACTGGCGGTGGCCGGGCCGAGCGCGATGGACGGGGAGGCGGTCAGGTCGGGGGTGTTCTCGGGGATGCCGAGGTCGATGGCGGTCTCCTCGACCTTCTCCGGGCCGACGTCCTCCGCCATCTGCGCGTACACAGCGTTGACGGACTTGTCGGTGGCCTCGCGGACCGTGAGGGAGCCGTAGCTGACGTCGTCCTCGTTGGCGGGGGCGTACCCGGTGTCGCCCTGGCGCCCTTGGACGGGGCGCTCGTTGGTGCCGTCGTAGCGGGTGTTCGGGGTGATCCGGCGGCCGTCCTGGGTGGTCGCGTCGTTGGCGACGGCGGCGGTGAAGACGAACGGCTTGAAGGTGGAGCCGACCTGGTAGTCGCGGCGGGTCGCGTTGTTGACGTACTGCCGGGTGTAGTCGATCCCGCCGTACAGGGCGACGACCTGGCCGGTGGCGGGGTCGATGGAGGCGCCGCCGACGCGGACGTTGCGGTCGGCTTCGTTGCTGTCGTCGGTCCGGGAGGTCACGTTCTTCTCGACGGCGTCCACGAAGGCGTCCTGCTTCTCCTTCTCCAGGGTGGTGGTGATCCGGTAGCCGCCGGTGGCGAGGGTCTCCTCGTCGACGATCCCGTGGCCGGTCAGATAGTCCTTGACGGCGTCGACGAGGTAACCGCGCTGCCCGGAGAGGCCGGTGGAGGCCTTCGCCTCGCCCGGCGGCGGGAAGGTGAGCGCCGCGCGCGCGGAGGCGCCGAGCCACTTCTCCTTGACCATGCCGTCGAGCACGTAGTTCCAGCGGGCGAGGACGGCCGGCTCGTTCTCCGGATGGGCGACGACGTCGTACGCGCTCGGGGCATTGAGGAGCGAGGCGAGGTACGCGCCCTCGGCGACGCCGACGTCGGTGACGTCCTTGCCGTAGTACGCCTGGGCCGCGGCCTGGATGCCGTAGGCGTTGCGGCCGAAGTAGCTGGTGTTGAGGTACCCCTCGAAGATCTGGTCCTTGGTCTGTTCGCGGTTCAGCTTGATCGCGATGAAGAACTCCTTGGCCTTGCGGACGACCGTCTGTTCCTGGCCCAGGTAGTAGTTCTTGACGTACTGCTGGGTGATGGTCGAACCGCCCTGCTTGCCCTTGCCGGTGACGGTGTTCCAGGCGGCGCGGACCATGGCGCTGATGTCGACGGCGCGCTCGGAGTAGAAGTTGCGGTCCTCCGCGGCGAGCACCGCGTGCTGGACGTCCCCAGGGACCTGGGCGAGCTGGACGTTCTCCCGGTTGACGTCGCCGTCGCGGGCGATGACCGCACCGTCGCGGTAGAGGTAGACGTTGCTCTGGGCGGTGGCGCTGGAGTTCGCGGCGGGGATGTCGACGAGCTGGTACCCGGCGATGAATCCGCCGACGAGCAGGACGGCGACGAGCAGTACGGCCCCGAGCACCATCCGCCAGGTCGGGACGAGGCGGCGCCAGCCCGTCCGCCGGGGGCGTTTCGCGCGCTTCTTCCCGGCCTTGCCGGGTGGTGCTCCGTGTGGGTGTTCCTCCGCGGCGTTCGCGGCGCCTTCGTCTCCGGAAGGCTCCCCGGAGGAGTCCCGGGGGGCCCAGCGCTCTGGCTCGTCGCTCATGTCGGTGAAGACTCCTCGGCCGCAGACAGTCCTCCCATATTGCCCCTTTCATGCCGATAACCCTCGGAGGGCACCTGCTTGCGCCCCGGTACGCCCCGCCGGATGCCGCGCGCGCCCCCGAAAAGTGGTCGCCCGGCGCCGGAGGCGTGGACTAGGGTCGGGCGCTTTGGTGCCGGGAGGGGGAGAGGCGTGCGGGTCTATGCCGTGGTGGCGGCGGGCGGGTTCCGCCGGCATGCCACGTACCGGATGGCGACGATGGCGGGGATCTTCACGAACACCGTCTTCGGCTTCGTCATCGCGTACACCTACACCGCGCTGTGGTCGGAGCGGCCGGACCTCGGCGGTTACGACACCGCCCAGGCGCTGACCTACGTCTGGCTGGGACAGGCGCTGCTGATGACGTGTTCGCTGATGGGCGGCGGATTCGAGAACGACCTGATGGCGCGCATCCGCACCGGTGACATCGCCATCGACCTCTACCGGCCCGCCGACCTCCAGTGCTGGTACCTGGCCGGGGACCTGGGCCGGGCCGCCTTCAACTTCCTGGGGCGCGGAGTCGTGCCGATGACGATCGGTGCGCTCGCCTTCGACCTGGCCCTGCCCGCCTCGCCCTGGACGTGGCTGGCGTTCCTGGTGTCGCTGGCGCTCGGGGTGGTGGTCAGTTTCGCCGTCCGGTTCCTCGTCGCGCTGGCCGTGTTCTGGCTGATGGACGGGGCGGGGGTGCTCCAGATGAGCTTTCTGACGGGGCTGTTCTTCTCCGGGCTGCTGCTGCCGCTGAACCTGTTCCCGGGGCTGCTGGGCGAGGTGGCGCGGGCGCTGCCGTGGTCGGCGTTCCTCCAGGTGCCCGCCGACGTGTTCCTCGGCGAGCGCACCGGGTGGGACCTGGTGGGGGCGTTCGCCTTCCAGGCGGGCTGGGCGCTGGTGCTGCTGCTGGCGGGCCGGGTGCTCCAGTCCGTCGCGACGAGGAGAGTGGTGGTGCAGGGTGGCTGACACGGTGCTCGTCCCGGGCGGCGGAGGCACGGGCGGCGACGGCGGCGGTACGGACGGGGACAGCGGTGCGGGCGGCGACGCGCGTACGGGACGGGGAGTGGGGCCCGGCGCCTCGACCGGGCCGGACCCCTCAACCGGGCCGGACCCCTCAACCGGGCCGGACCCCTCCGCCCGGCCCGGCCCCGGTGAGCGGTCGCCGCTGCTGGAGGGGGTCCGCGCCTACCGGCTCATCGCGGGGATGTGGATCCGTTCGACGATGGCGTACCCGGCTTCGTTCGCGATGAACACGCTCGGCAACTTCCTCGCGACGGTCTTCGACTTCGTCACCATCATGCTGATGTTCGGCCATGTCGACGCCCTGGGCGGCTACTCCCTGCCGGAGATCGCCCTGCTGTACGGGATGGCGGCGACCGCGTTCGGGCTGGCCGACCTGCTGCTGGGGTCCCTGGACCGGATCGGCGAGCGGGTACGGGACGGCACGTTCGACACGCTGCTGGTGCGTCCGGTGCCGGTGCTGGTGCAGGTGGCGGCCGACCGGTTCGCGCTGCGCCGGGTGGGGCGGATCGTCCAGGGGCTGATGGTGCTGGGGTACGCCCTGGTGGTCCTCGACATCGACTGGACCCCGCTGAAGGTGCTGCTGGTCCCGTTGGCGGTGGTGAGCGGCGGGGCGTTCTTCGGGGCGGTCTACGTCGGCGGGTCGGTCGTCCAGTTCGTCGCCCAGGACGCGGCGCAGGTGCAGAACTCCTTCACGTACGGCGGCCAGACCCTGTTGCAGTACCCGCCCTCGGTCTTCGCCCGGGAACTGGTGCGCGGGGTGACGTTCGTGGTGCCGCTGGCCTTCGTCAGCTGGCTGCCCGCGCTGTACGTACTGGGGCGGGACTACCCGGTGGCGATGCCCCCGTGGGTCGCGTTCCTGTCGCCCCTGGTGGCGGCCGGGGGCGGGCTGCTCGCCTGGCTGGCGTGGCGCACGGGGCTGCGGGCGTACCGGAGTACGGGAAGTTGACCGGGGACGGGGTGGCGGGGATGGGTTCGGGCGTGGATACGGGAGCGGGTACGGGCATGGCGCGGGACGCGGACACGGGTGTGGCGGCGGCAGGGACGAGGGCGGGGGAGGGGACGGCGGGGACGGCGGCGGCGAAGGACGTACGGGCCCCGGCGGCCGACGACTCGTTCATCGAGCTGGACGGGGTGGAGAAGGTCTTCCAGGTGCGCCGCAGGACGGGCTTCCTGCGCCGCGAGCGCCGGGAGGTGCGCGCGGTGGACGGGATCAGCTTCCGGGTGGCGCGCGGCGAGATGGTCGGGTACATCGGCCCGAACGGTGCGGGCAAGTCGACGACGATCAAGATGCTCACCGGCATCCTGACCCCGAGCGGCGGCCGGCTGCGGGTCGCGGGCGTCGACCCGTCGCGGGACCGCACCCGGCTGGCGCATTGTATCGGGGTGGTGTTCGGGCAGCGCACCACCCTCTGGTGGGACCTGCCGCTGAAGGACTCGTACCGGCTGATGCACCGCATGTACCGCATCCCGGACGCGCGTTACCGCGAGAACCTCGACCGGTGCGTCGAACTGCTGGATCTGGCGGACCTGTTGGACAAGCCGGTGCGGCAGCTCTCCCTCGGGCAGCGGATGCGCGGGGACATCGCGGCGGCACTGCTGCACGATCCGGAGGTGCTGTACCTGGACGAGCCGACGATCGGGCTCGACATCATCTCCAAGACCAAGGTGCGGCGGTTCCTCAAGGACCTCAACGAGGAGCGGTCCACCACGGTGCTGCTCACCACCCACGACCTCACCGACATCGAGCAGTTGTGCCGCCGGGTGATGGTGATCGACCACGGCCGGCTGATGTACGACGGCGCGCTCGCCGGGCTGCACGAGGCGGGTGGGGGCGAACGCGTCCTGGTGGTGGATCTGGAGCGCGAACTCCCTCCGGTCGCGGTCGAGTCGGAGGGGCCGCTGCGGGCGCGGGTGCTCCGGACGGAGGGGCCGCGCCAGTGGCTGGCGCTCCCGGCGGGCACCTCCGTGGCTCCGCTCGTGGCGCGGATCGCGGCGGAGTACCCGCTGAAGGACCTCTCGGTGCGGGAGCCCGACATCGAGGACGTGATCGCCCGGATGTACGCGGCGGGTTCGCGCCCCGCCGCGTGACGCGGGGGGCTCTGTTCCGGTGGTGCGTGCCGTGCATAGGGTGTGCGTCATGACGAGCGAACTCCCCGATGTGCGCGCCTCCGACGCCGAGCGGGAACGGATCGCGGAGATCCTGCGGGACGCCATGGCCGAAGGCCGCCTGGACATGGCGGAGTTCGAGCAGCGGCTGGAGTCGGCCTACGCGGCCCGCACGCGCGGGGAGTTGACGCCGCTCGTCCGTGATCTCCCGGTCGCCGGAGCCCCGTTGCCGGACGTGGGCGGGACCGCGGTGCCGGCCTGGCGGGAGCGGATCGGCGGGGAGCCGACGTCGAAGGGCGGCTTCGCGTTCTGGGGCGGCTTCAGCCGCAAGGGGCGCTGGACCGTGGGCCGGACGTTCACCTCGTTCGTGATGTGGGGCGGCGGGGTCGTCGATCTGCGCGAGGCCCGCTTCGCGGAACGGGAGGTGACGGTCCGGTGCGTCACGATCATGGGCGGAACGGGCGTCACCGTGCCGCCGGACGTCCATCTGCGGGTCAACGGGGTCGGTCTCATGGGCGGGTTCGACGAGCGGTCCAGGGACGAGGGCGAACCGGCACCCGACGCGCCGAGGGTGACCGTCACCGGCTTCGCGCTGATGGGCGGCGTCGGTGTGGAACGCAAGTGGAGCAGGGCGGAGCGCCGCCGCCGCAAGGAAGCCGGGGCGAAGGCGGCGGCGGACGCGGTGAGCCCGGCGGAAGCGCCCCGGCCGGTGGGCGGACCGGGTGAGGCGCAGGGGCCCGGAGGCGGCAAGGACGTGCGCTGAGGCGCGTGCCGGTGCCGGTGCGGGCGCTCGTGCCGTTGCCGGGTCCGGTCCGGCCCCACGGAGCTATCCCTTCGGGGCGCCGGTCAGCAGGCCGGGGTCGATGCTGTCGGCGAGGGCCCGGTACCCCCGGTCGTTGAAGTGCAGGTGGTCGCCGCTGTCGTAGTCGGCCCGGATGCGCTGCGGTACGGCGGGGTCGCGGACCACCGCGTCGAAGTCCACGTACCCGTCGAACACCCCTCCGGTCCGGATCTGTTCGTTGACCTCCTGGCGGATGGCCTCGCGGGCGGGCGTGTGGTTCCCGATGCCTTCGAAGGGCGTCAGTGTCACCCCGATCACCCGCAGCCCCCGCGCGTGGCCCTGGGCGGTGAGCCGGCGCAGGGCGTCCACGACGCGTTGCGGGTCCAGGTGTGCGGCGGCGGTCTGTGCGTCGTTGATGCCGAGCGCGACGATCACCGTGCGCACGCCGGTCACGCCCAGCGCGTCGCGCGCGAAGCGGGTGGTGCCCGCGATGCCGCCCCGGCCGTCGGAGAGCAGGCGGTTCCCCGAGATGCCCTGGTTCGCCACGCCCCAGCGGCCCTTCAGACGGTCGGACAGGAGGTCCGGCCAGCGCCGGTTGGCGTCGGGCGTGGAGCCGCTGCCCGCCGTGAGCGAGTCGCCGAACGCCACGACCGTGCCCCGGGCGGTCGTACTGAACACGTCCACGACCGTCAGATAGCGCCAGTCGTCGATGGGCCAGGTGGTGCGCGCCCGGACCAGGTACGAGGTCTGGAAGGCGGCCGGGTGCTGGGTGACGTGCCCGCCGGTCGTGAGCGTACGGAAGGACACCACCAGGTTCGAGTCGGCCGCGATCCTCGTGCGCACGGGGTCGCTCACGACCTGCCCGCCCGCCGGGACGGTGACCCTCCCCGCCCGCCCGAACGTCACCGGGCGGGAGTTCACCCGCGCCCGGTCGATCACCAGCGGGCCGGTGCCGAAGAGGTTCGAGAGGGTGATGCGCGCCGCGTCGCCGCCGGTACTGCTGTGCACGGAGTTGCGCAGGGTCGTGCCCGCCAGGTCGCGTGCCGCCACCGGGGCGGCGCGCACCGGCGCCCCCGTCCAGGTGGCGACCCACCGACCGCTCGCCCCGGAGGGCTCGCGGCCGGCCGGGTGCCGCCCGGCCGCCCGCAGCCCGGTGTCGCGGGGATCGGTGAGCCGTGCCGTACCGACGGCGAGGGCCGCGGCGAGTACGGCGGTGGCGGTCACCAGGACCAGGAGCACGGCGCGCCTGCGCCGCCGGGCGCCCGGCCCGGGGCTCCCGCCGGGCTCGCGGGGGCCCGGGCCCGGCCCGGCCTGGTCACTGCGGACGACCCTGGACATGTGCGGTACGGCTCCTCCTGCTCGGCCCGGACTCCCCGGGACAACGGTGCGCGACGGCCGTGGGGAACTGGGCGGGCCGTCCGGGAGTAGGACAGTGGGGACAATGCGTACGACGGGGGAAGACGTGTACGCGAGCGGATGGCGCGGTCGTACGGGACCGCGCGTCCGGCGGACCGGGGCACGGCAGGAAAGCGAGGCGGGACGCGGTGGATCGTAATGAACCGGGCGCGAGCACGGGGCCGGAACACGACAGAGATCCGGATCCGGACGCTCCGGTGGGTACCGGTGCCCCCGCGGGTCCGCAGCCCGCGGCGGGTCCGCAGGCTCCCGCGGGTCCGCAGGCTCCCGTGGGTCCGGACGCCGCGGTGGGCCCGGACACACCGCAGGGTTTTGACCGTACGGCACGGGCTCCGGGCGGGGCCGGGCGGGCCGCCCGGCCCCGCCCGGCCGGGCGGGCCGCCGCCCCCCTGGCCTCGTTCGCGTACACCGCCGCCGACGAGGAGAAACGGCGCGGGGTGCGCCGGATGAAGATCACCGCCACCGGGCTGCTCCTGCTGGTCGCGCTGGTGTACACGCTCGCCACCTGGGCGAAGAACGCGGGAGTGGGCGGCTGGCCGGGGTACGTCGCCGCCGCGGCCGAGGCGGGCATGGTGGGTGCGCTCGCCGACTGGTTCGCCGTGACCGCCCTCTTCCGCAGGCCGCTCGGCCTGCCCATCCCGCACACCGCGATCATCCCCACGAAGAAGGATCAGCTGGGGGCCTCGCTCGGGTCGTTCGTGGGCGAGAACTTCCTCTCCGCCGACGTGGTGCGCGGCCGGATCCACGCGCTGGGCATCGGCGGGCGGGTCGGCGCCTGGCTCGCGGAACCCCAGCACGCCGGCCGGGTCACCGCCGAGCTGGCGACCGCGTTGCGCGGGGCGCTGACCGTGCTGCGGGACGCCGACGTGCAGGCCATCGTCGGCGAGGCGATCACCCGGCGGGCCGACGCGGTGGAGATCGGCCCCGGGCTCGGGAAGATGCTGGAGAAGGTGGTGGCCGACGGCGGTCACCGCAGGGTCGTGGACCTGGTCTGCGTCCGCGCGCACGACTGGCTGGTCCTGCACGGCGACGCGGTGATGGACGCGGTGCAGGGCGGGGCGCCCGGCTGGACACCGAGGTTCGTCGACAAGCGCGTGGGGGAGCGGGTCTACAAGGAGCTGCTGCGGTTCGTCACGGAGATGCGGGACATGCCGGGCCACCCGGCCCGCGACTCCATCGACACGTTCCTGGCGGACTTCGCCGCCGACCTCCGGACCGACCGGGACACCCGGGAGCGCGTGGAGCGGCTGAAGTCGGAGATCCTGGGGCGCCGCGAGGTGCAGGAGGTGATCGCCTCCGCCTGGTCGTCCGTACGCACGATGATCATCACGGCGGCCGAGGACGAGCGGAGCGAACTGAGGCTGCGCGCGCGGGCCTCGCTGATGTCGCTGGGAGCCCGCCTCGCCACGGACGAGCGGCTCCAGGACAAGCTGGAGGGCTGGCTGGAGGACGCGGCGGCCTATGTGGTCACCACGTACCGCACCGAGATCACCTCGCTGATCAGCGACACCGTCGCGGGCTGGGACGCCGACCAGACCTCGAGGAAGATCGAGGCCCACATCGGCCGCGACCTCCAGTTCATCCGGATCAACGGCACGGTGGTCGGCGCGCTGGCGGGACTCGCGATCTACACGGTGTCGCGGGCGCTGGGGGGATAGAAACGGGGCGCGGCGCGCGGTGCGGGCGCCGGACGGGTCCCCCGTGCTCCCGCCCGGCGCCGGGCGTCCCTCAGGCCGCGCGGCGGGTGACCGCCCAGGACGCGGCGGCGACCCCGCCGGCGACGGTGAAGACGGCGGGCCAGGCGCCGAGCTTCTTGGCGAGCACGTGCGATCCGGCGAAGGCGGCGACGTACGCCGTGGTCAGGCCGGTGGCGGCGCGGGGGCCGGCCGTCCGGTTCCACTCGTACGCGGCGACCGCCCCGGCCACGGCGAGCGCGGCGCCGCCCAGGGGGCGCTTCCGGGTCCACCGGGCCACCCCGTAACCGCCGACGAGTCCGCTCGCCGCCACTGCCGCTGCCGGAATCTTCGCCATGGCAGGCACCTTCGCTTTCGTGTTGTCGTCCGAGCCCCCCGTCGCGACACGGCCCGCGTCGGCGTCCGGGGATTCCGAGGCTAACGCGCCGATACGTGCCCGATCCACGGACCCCGGGGACAGAGGGGTGCACAGGCGTTTACCCTGACGGCGAACGTCCGTGCACCCACCAGGCGCGCCGCTCTCATACCCTCCGGCGCCGTCACCGCCTTCCGCTGGTCATCGCCGTCGGGTACGGGGTCCGCTACTTCACCAGCCACAGCCTCTGGACGATCGTGGCCGGTGCGACCGTGGTCGCGTCGGGCACCGCCATCGCCTACTCCGCTCTCCCCGCCCTCGTGATGCGGGCCGTACCGGTCAGTGAGACGGGCGCCGCGAACGGTCTGAACACCCTGATGCGCTCGGTCGGCCAGGCCTTCTGCAGCGCCGCCGTCGCCGCCGTACTGAGCAACGTGACCTTCCGGGCCGGCGGCCTCACCGCGCCGACGCTCCACGCGTACCAGCTGGTCTTCGTGATCGCCGGGGCCGCGGCCCTGCTCGCCCTGCTGGTCACCCTGCTGCTGCTGGGAGCGGGCCTCGCGGAGGCGGGTACGGTCGCAGGGACGAAGAAGCGGGCGGACCGGAAGGCAGGTGCGCCGGCCAGAACCATTCAGGAGGGCGCATGACCGGCCGGGCCGCAGCGCACGCCGTACAGCCGGGAGCCCCGGGCTGGGCGGGTTCCCCGGGTTCCTCCGGTTCCCCGGGCGCGCACGACGCGTCCGGGGCGGCGGACGCGGGCGGCGGCAGGGCGGCGATCCTGCTGGCGGCCCGGCGGGCGTTCGTGCGGAACCCGTACGCCGAGGTCACCATCCGCGGCATCGCGTCCGACGCCGGAGTGAGCCCGTCCCTGGTGGTCAAGCACTTCGGCCGCAAGGACGAGTTCTTCGGCGCCGTCGCCGATTTCGGCCCCGAGGCCGACGCGATCTTCGACGCCCCGCTGGACCGGCTGGGCCGGCACATGGTGCTCGCCCTCGTCCGCCGCCGCCGGGCCCACGGCTCCGACCCCTTCCTGCGGGTGGTCTTCTCGCTCGGCAACCGCGACGAACGCGTCCTGCTACGCCACCGCTTCCACGAGCAGGTGACCCAGCGGCTGGCCGCCCGGCTGCCCGGACCCGACGGCACACTCCGCGCCGAACTCGCCGCGGGCCAGCTCATCGGCCTCGGCGCCGCCCTGAGCCTGCGCCCTGAGGGGGAGGGCTCCCGCACCAGCCCGGAGCGCCTCGCGGACCTCTACGCGCCGGCGCTCCAGGCCCTGCTCACGGGGGCGGGGTTGGGGCCGGGGGCGCGGATGGGGACGGGAGCGGGGATGGGGACGGGAGCGGACCGGGATCAGCCCGGATACGGGTCGTAGCAGTCCGGCACCGGGTTGTACAGCGCCTCCCAGGTCCGGGCACCGATCACGCCGTCCGCCGGCAACCCGTGGCACCCCTGGATCCACGTGACCTTCGCCTGGGTGGCGGCCCCGAACTTCCCGTCGACGTCCAGCTTCGGCACCAGCCCTCCCCACACGTTGCTCAGGCACTGCGCCTGCTTCACCGCGGCCCCGCCGCTGCCGGCCCGGAGCACCGGCCGGTCCGAGGTCGCGGTGTACGCGCACCCGCCCGGCACGGCGGTCAGGGCGGGCACGGCCGCCTCCGGTGAAGCGGCGGCGGCCCCGGGCGCGACCGCGAGGGCCCCCAGCGTCAGCGCGGCGGCCCCCGCGAGGGCGACGACGCGCCTCTTCAAGGGCTTCGGGGGCTGCGAGGAGGAGGGGACGGGCGAGGAGGCGGTACGGAAGACGGTCATGCCGGAACCTCCGGTTCGGGATACGCCGGGCTCGCACGGACCGGCCAGGAACCGGCCCGGTGGAGCGCACACCACGATCCGGACCGGGATCTCCACGCGGAGCCCCGGTGGTCCGCGGCGCGTCCCTCAACGTAACCACAGGTGAGCGCGGCGGGCAGGGCGTGCGGTGGGAGGCGCGAGGGCCACGCGGAGGTCGCGGGCGCTGCGCGTGCCGCTCCGGGCGCGGGGCGCGGGGCGCGGGGTGGCCGGGCGCGGGGTGGCCGGACACGGGCGCCGGGTGGAGCCGGGGCGGCTCGGGGGCGGGGCGCCGGGTACCCGGCGCTGGCCGGCTTTCGGAGGGGGGATGGGCCAGGGGCGCGGGGTGGCTCGGGCCGCCGGATTCCGGTGACGGCCCCCGCTCTCGCCCTCTGCCCCGCCCTCACCCGCCCTCACCAGACGAGGACGCCGCCGCCGATCGCCAGGGCCCGCCGGCAGGCGTCCTCGACGTTCGCCAGCCGGTCCCCGATCGCCCGCAGGCTGTCAGGGCCGACACCCTGCGCTGTGCCCCTGGTGATCAGGGCCAGGTTCCTCCGCTGTAGCCCGCACTCGTCCAGGAGGCAGGACACTTCGTCGGGCTGGGCCACGAGATGCCCGGTGGCGAGGAGGGGAAAGAACCGAGCCCCGAGCGAACGGACAGCCTCAAAAACCCAGACGGCCGTCCGCCAACTCTCCGCCCCGGCCACGTCCGAACCGCCCTCGGGCATTTTCTGGACATGCGCCCTGCCGTCTTCGTCGACCCGGAACACGTCCACGCTGAGCGTCATGGCGGCAGTGGAGCACGAGGCGTAGAGCTCTGGCCAGCGATTTACCCGTACACGGGTGCCGCACGCCCGGGCCCTTGCTCGTCCGAGGGAGCGGCCCGCCCGGCGTCGCTTTGTCGCTTCAGCCCGCGGTGCCGCGAAGGCAGGCGTGAATCGCAGAGGCTATCGCCTTCCCGAGCGGAATGGGTACGGCATTCCCGATTTGCCGGGCGATCTCGGTCTTCGAACCGCACCAGCGGAAATCGCGAGGAAAGCCCTGGATTCGCGCAGCCTCGTAGTGGGTGATGGGGCGGGGTTCGGTCGGGTGGAGATACCGCCCCTTCTCGGGCTTGAAGAACTCCGTCCTGATGGTGACGGACGGTTCCCCCTGACGCAGGCGCCCCATGACGTCCCCGGTGCCCGTGTTGTGGCTGTCCCAACTGTCGGTCGAGAGGTACTCGAACTTTGTCTTGACAGTTGAGAGGTCGGATTTCTTGAGGATCCTGATTTCTCCGGCGTCGGTGACGGTGAACCACTTGTCACGGAGATCCTTGCGGTTTCCTCCCTCGGGGATCGCCTTGTAGCGTGCGCGGGAGATCAGTTCGGGGTTTCGACCGAAATGAAGATCTTCCGTTGTGAACACACCGGGGACCATGGTGTTGATGTCCTGCACGTGCTTCTTCGAGTCCGGGAGCTCGGTGCCTGTGATTCTCCATGATCGGGTTTCGCCGAAGACGTCGTCCACAGAGATCCAGTGCGGGAGAGGTGTGTCGATTGCGGCTTCCAGGGCATTCGCATCGGGCCTTCTGAGCGCTTTGGGCGGGCGCATGTGGGTCGGCTCGGGATAGAGCATGGTGCGGGTGCTCTGTGTGTCCTTCCGAACCCCGATGACGATGGCGCGACGGCGGGCCTGGACCGCACCGTAGTCACAGGCGTTGAGGAGGTATTTCTTGGTTCGGGCCTCACCCGAGTCGGTTGGTTTCAGACCTGGAGGATCGACGAGCGTGTAGTCCGAAAGGCGTCCGCCGTCGGATACTTCACTCAGAAGGTTCTGGAACTCGTCCGATTTCAGGAAGCGATCGACATTCTCGATGACGAAGATCTTGGGCTTGACTTCCGTGACGACGCGTACGTACTCCTCCCAGAGCCTGTTTCGGTCGGTTCCCGCCCTGTTCCGATTCAGCGCCGAGAATCCCTGGCACGGGGGCCCGCCGATGACTACCTCCGCATCCAGTTCCTCTGCTGAGGGAGACCACTGCTCGATGTCGCCGAGGTGGACACGGGCAGGTCGCACCTGGCTGTTCCTGCGCTCCTCGCCGAAGTTCATCGCGTACGTGGCGGCTGCCGCCGTGTCGTGTTCCACAGCCGCGACACTGCGAAACGCAGGAGACGAGGCCTCCGGTCCGTCGAGGGGGCGGAACTCGTGGAACCCCTGGGTGAAGCCCCCGCATCCGGAGAAGAGGTCAAGCACGGTGATGGGCTCGTGGCCGCGGGGGCGGGGCGTACGCATGGAGCGATCCTAACTTTGCAGCGCCGCTGCCACGGCACGGCCGATCGCCTCTGCGAGAGGGGGCGGCATTGCATGTCCGATCTGGCGGTATCGCGAGGTCTTACCTCCGACGAAGACCCACTCCGCAGGGATCGACTGAATCAGTGCAGCCTGTCCCACAGTGAGTTTGGGTAGTCCGTCCACTGCGAAATCGGGCCCGGGCGGCTCGTCGCCGATGCTGTTGCCATTGATCCCCAGGGTCTCCCATGCGCGCTTGCTGCCGGTGGGCCCCAGGTCCGCTCCGCCGCGACGTTCCGAACCTCCCACAAGGGCCGGCGCTGTACGGTCGGCGCCCTTGCTCCATCGGTCCGCGCCGGGCCATCCGTGGGCGGACATGCTGGGACCCAGGATCTCGCCCACGGTCGGGGGCGCTGTTTCGGACGGTGCCGGCCATCTGAACCGCCCGGCGTACGGCTCCTGCAGAGCCACCAGGAACCCACTGCGTCGATTCTGCGGCACTCCGAAGTCCGCGGCGTTGAGGACGTTCCACCGACAGGTGTAGCCAGCCAGGGACAGAGCCTCCGACATCCAGGCGCGTTCGGCCTCGAACGCGGGGCTCTCGACCAGATCGGGCACGTTCTCCAGCAACACTGCCCTGGGCCTGACGACTCGGGCCAGATTCACCGCAGCACGCAGCACCCGGCGTTCGTCGGTGTCCTCCTCGCGTCCGTTCGTCGCTGTCGACTTGACCCGCGGCAGGCCGCCGCTCAGAAGGTCGACTCCGATGACCTCCTGCTTCTCGTAGACGCGGAACTGCGCCAGGTCCATGCAGGCGACTTCCCACTCGGGGCGGTTGGCGGCGATGGTCGCGCAGGCGTCGGGCTTGCTGTCGATCAGGAGGAGTGGAGTGAACCCGGCGCGGTGCAGTCCCAGGGCCTGCGCGCCGGAACCGGCGCAGATCTCGATCGAGCGGAGGCGAGGGCCCGCGTCGGCGGATCTACGGGCTGCTGCAGGGACGGAGGCCAAGCCCGTAGTGGAGGATTCGATCACCGAAGCGGCGCTCACGTCACGAGTGGCCGCGCTTCGCGAGGCCGTGCCGGCGGACTTCACCCGCTGAGCTGCGGTGGATTCCTCGGCCACTGCTCTCAGCTCGTTGTCGAGGGCTGCTTCATCGAGGGCGTCGAACGAGACGAACGGGGCCAGTCGCAGGAGCCTCTTGAGGAAGTCCCGGAGCGTGTCCCTCTCGTTCAGGCCGTGCAGGTCGAGATCGTTCCAGACCCTCAGAATCGCGCGCACGAGATAAGGGCTTCCGCCCAGGGCGGCACGACGTGCGTAGATTTGATCGAACGCCGCCTCGCCCAGGACCTTGAGCGCCTCGTAGGGGTTTACCTCCTGAGGAGAGCGCACCAGTTGTGCCCTCCACCACAGCCTTCCGAAGACGTGCCGCGTGAGGTCCGTGCCGAGAATACGGTCCCGAGGAGGGCTTGGATATCGCCAGAAGGCCACGTCGGGAAGGACGATCAGAGCGAGGAAGGCCCAGGCGTCCCGCGACGCGGCCTCGGCGGGCACCATGCCGGACCCGGCGTGGAGCAGTTCCGCAAGGGACAGGTCGAACTCGGCGTTGTGAGCGCGACTCGTCGCATCGGGATAACCCGCTCGGAGAGCGAGCGTGAGGACTCCCTCACGCAGTTCTCGGAGCCCTTTCTCCGAGATTCTGTCGCCGCCGGTGGCAACGTAGACGGCAGAATCGTGACCGAAGGACACACGTTCGGCGAGTTCGGGCACGGCCAAGGTGCCGTACTCGGCGAAGAGGGGCTTTGCCTGGGCCGGCAGCAGACGTGGGTAGAGGAAGCTGGTCACGACACCTCGAAGATCTTGACTGCCGCCTGCAGGTCGGAGGCGAACAACGCCGGCGACTGAAGATTCCGCAGACGTAGGTCGGCGATCGGCTGGTCGGGGAAGAGCTGATCGAACAGGTTCAGGAGCGTGGCACCCAAGGAGTCGTCCGGATAGTCGGACTTCTCGTCGAAGTCGTCGTGACGCAGAGCATGCTCAACCAGCGTGCGGGCGGTGTCGGCATAGACGGCCGACAGCACGACGCGGTCGAGGGGACGAGGTCTCGCCGCGTTCTCGAATGCGGTGGCGGTGACCGTATTCCGTTCGTTGACCAGGAGGAGTAGAGCTCCCATGGTGGCGCTCTCCATGCCTCCGCTGATCTGCAGATGCCACCCCGCATTTTCGGGGAACGAGGTGAGGGCGAAGTCGATCACGGCCATGGGGAACTGCGGTGCGTCTCCTTGGAGGCGCACCGCCGCGCGATCGCTCCAGAGGACGGAACCGGCACGTCGCGGCGAGGCCGGGCGAGCATTCCCTACCCGCCGTTCGGCCAGGACGAATATGGTGTCGAGAAGAAGCAGTCCGCCGAGATCTGTGCCCTCCAGACGCACGTCCAAGGTAACTGGCACAGTTCCTGTACCTGACAGTCGCACATGCCGAGCGGGTCCGCTCAGGCCGGATCCTGTGGCAGTCCAGACCGCGGAGACGGCCAGGGCGGCGTCGGTCGGCAGGCCGGCAGCGGCACGGGCCCGGTCGACGTCAACGTGGATGTCCCTGCGTACACGCAGGTTCATGCGGTAGTCCCAGTCCGGGAGTGCCGCAGGAAGGGGAACGTCTCCATCGGCTGTCACCAGGAACCAACCGGAGGCGGCCACGACGTCCGCCGGGGGAGTGCGGTAGGGAAGGACGCGCTTACTCACCTGCCCTCACCGCCTCCACCTTGATGCCGATCTCGGTCATGGTGTCCGGGGCCGGCTGGACCAGGGCGCGCCAGACGGAGTCGCCGCCCTCGATCTCCATGCTCGCGGAGGTGTGCATCACGCCGTCGCTGTCTTCCCAGCCCACCAGCTCCGGCATCACGGCTCCCTCGGGCGGGTCCGTCTCTCGACCGCCCGTGCCGGGCAGCGTCACCGCGAGGTCGGCCCGGACCCGCTGCCTCCCGTTCGCGGGCAGTCGGAACTCCTGTACGAGAAGAGTCGCAGCGGCACCATCCTCGTAGAAGGGCTCGCCGACGTACTGGACACGAGGACGACTCCGTGATGCACCGGTCTGCGGAGCGGAACCTCTGCCCATCGGGTCCTCCCCCTGAGCGGTCGGGGAAGGATTCGGTCCCGAAGGGCTCAGCCCCTGGAGACCGGAGCCCTGGAGGGTCGGCTTCCGACGATGGCCCCCGCTGGTACTGCCCGGTTCGGTGTAGGCGGTGGCTCCCCCAATGCCCCAGGTGCCGCCCACGAGACCCGAGAAGAGGGAACTGGCGGCACCGAGTGCGACGCTACTGGAACCCGCGCGGGCTGAGCCGTCCAGGGAGAGCAAATTCTCCAGGGCCTCGTGGATGCGGCGGAAGGTGGTCTGGACGAACGTGCTGCCCGGTTTCTCCAGCGTCTGGGGGTTCCATGCGTCGTGGGTGGGCGGTTCGGCCTTTGCGTAGATCTCGTCCATCGACTCGTCGGCCCTGAAGACACCGGCGTACCCCTGGTTCACACTGGGGGGTTTCGGGCCCGGCCGGTACGTGACGACCAACTCGGCGGGGCGCATCAGACATACGTGGTGGACGACGTCCTCGATGTCCACCATGCGTGAGGCGCGACTCGGTTCCAGGGGAGGCATGACGCGCTTCTCGAGACCCAGCATGCCCAGGAAGCGTTTGGGACTCCGGCAGGAGAGCCGAAGTCCCTTCTCCCCTTCCAATTCCTCGTACGCGGTGACGAACATGTTGAGAGGACGCGTCGATCGGGGATCGGGGACCGGGTACTCCACTCCGTCGCACGTCAAGGAGAAGCGCATGCCCGCCGGACGCGCATCGGTGGAGATCATCTTCGGCCAGAGGTGCCAGGCGATCGTCTCGGCCAGGTATGCGGTCGCCTCCACCGGTGTGAGCCCGTCCAGCCTTGGATCCACCACGACGATTGTGGTTCCGGTCTCCTCCGGCCCGAAGGGGCGGAGACCGAGACGGTGGGCGACGGTGTCCGCCTCCCGGTTGGTCAGCGGTTCGACGACGTCCCCGGACGTGTCACCCCACCAGTGGCGACCTGTGTAGTGACGACTGCCGGTCTCCGTCTCGACGCCGTAGCTTTCCCAAAGCGTGCAGCCGATGAGACGGGTCTCGTAACCGCCGGCTGGAGTCCGGCAGCGTGAATGGACGATGATGGTCCCGGGGCTGGAAAGCATGTAGAAGATGCCCTTGCCGAACCCGTAGGTCCCACCGCCCAGGGCCTTGTCCCGAGGCTCGCCGATGTTGCGGATGAAGGACACGAAGTCTCGTTCGGCCGCGAATGTGTCCGCTCGCGTGGGCCCTCCCAGTCCGCGGGTGCCGCGGTCGGAGACCGCGAGTACACGGATCGTCGGCTGTCTGAGGACCTCCCTGAGAGGGAAGTGATTGCGATCGGCAGGGGCACCCGTCAGCAGCAGGTCGCGCCAGGCGACGGCATGGGCGGGCCCCACGGTCCACAGATCGAGGCGGTAGTCGACCGGCTGGGCGGAGTCGAGTCGCGCATCCCAACTGTTCTGAGCCGACTCGCGGACCAGGATGGTCAGGGAGTCCAGTGCCGGTCGCCCCAACTGGTTGCGGATCCCTTCGGCGGCGCTCGCCCCCTCCGGCGGGTAGGGCTGCGAGTACCAACGTGGCACTGTCACACGGACTCCTGGATCATGCGCTGGATCACTTCGAGCAGCTCGCCTGCTCGGAGAGGGGGCGGCACGTCACCTGACAGGTCGATCGTGTACTCGACATCCAGGACCGATATCGGTATGTCGGCGGATACGAGTGCTGCCCGTGTGAGGCCCGGGAATCCGGGACCGACGCGGTACCAGCGCTCCTCTGCCACCACGAACCGGGCGTTGTCGTACCGCTTGTCGGTCCGATGGAAACCGGATCTGGCGAGGAGTTCGAGGACTGCGGAGACGTCGTCGCACAGATCCAGAACCCGATCGACGAGCTCCACGAGCGACTGACCGGAGCCCTGGGTAGTGCTACTACGGAGACGGAACCACGTGAGCCAGAGGGCTCCGTTCTCTGGAACCTCCAACTGTTCCAGCCCGTGGATGCGCGGTTTACGCTCTGTCGCCGACGAGCTGGACTTGACCTCTATCGCGTGGGTTCCGGCGTCGAAGTCGTGACGATGGCCGCGGGGTCCGGCCCAGAGACGGTGTGCGCTCGCGTCGTGCCGGAGAAGACGTGCAAGCACGAGCAGTTCACCGTAGAGCCCCACGATCTGCTCGGAGCCCAGTCCGACCTTCTGTTCTCGGAACAGCGCCTTCCAGTGGTCGAGTACCGCGTGCAGCGCCTTGAGCGGGTTGGTCGGTACCTCGGCCACGGCATCGCACACGTCCATGCACAGGCCTGTGAACAGATCGACGAAGTCATCGTGCAGGCAGGAGAGATCCGCGTACTTCTGATACGTCGTCTCGTCCTCCAACGGGCGGGCGACAAGCCGGAGGATCGGGCCGTCCAAGCCGCTACGTACCTTGACGTGTGCGGGTATCGGGATCAGGAGATGGCGACGGCCGTCGTGGTCGACACCGGCGACGAGCGGCCCTTGTCCCGTCTCCACCGGTAGAGGCATGACGCGCAGCCGGCGTGCGCCACTGACCGAGGCGGCCCCCAGGGAGTTCCAGGAACCCGCCACGGCAGTTCTCATGGGCTCGGCCCTCATGCGTCGTCACGCACCAGAGCACTGAAGTCCTCCTCCTCGATCGTCACGTTGGAGAGGTCGGCGGAGATGTAACCCCTCACCTCGCTGTCACCGTCTCCCGGCTTGGGAAACACGAGGCCGACTCCGATGACGTGGGTCTCCGCGTTCAATGGTGCGCGGAGCTTCTTCGAGGGGTGCGGGGCGGAGACCTTGTCGATCGGATAGAGCACGAGGAGCCCCGTGTCGGGCAGTTGCTTCCGCCGCTCGTCGGTGATCTCCTTCTCCGTCAGTCCTTCCGTGTCGCCCGACAGGTCCACCGCGGCGTCACGGCGGCTCATGAGAGTTTTGATGTCGGCGAAGTGCGGTGTCGCGTTCGTGGTGTCGAGGCGGGCGCGGTTGACCCTGCCCACGGAAACTCCCGGGGCGAACTCGAAATCCTCTCCCTGGCCCGCGGGGGTGCCGACGATCGCGATGTTCCACTTCCGCAGCGACTGTGCCGCGACACGCTTGCGTACGTAGTCACTGATGAGAGCCGCGTCGTTCTCCGGCGACCTCTCATGGAAACGGTAGGACGACAGGAAGGATGTCACCACCGTGTGCGGGACTCCGCGAAGGACGTACCGGCCCGACGTGCGGCGATCTTCGATGCGCTCGGCCTGGGAGACGGCCACCGCGGTGAGATCCCGTGCCGCCCGGATGTTCCCTTCCAGCCATTCGGCATCGGTGTGGAAGAAGTGGGTCTGGAGCCGCTTCCCTCCGTAGGAGGAAGCGGCGGTAACCGCATCGCGCATCTTGGCCGCTGCTGTCACCCGCAGCGCCGGATGCGTACGCAGACGGACTGCGAAGGTGAGAGGGCTCTCCGCCTCGGTCATGTAGACGTCGATGTCCCTCCGCATTTCCGTCTCGACCGTGGCGAGATGCCTGAACCATTCTGCCAGTTCGTCCGTCATCCAGATGCGGGGCAGGTCGGCGTAGCCGTGACGAAAACCGAACCACCGCCCCATCTGGAGGAGCGTGTCGTAGGCGGAGACCGAGCGGACGAAGTAGCTGACGGACAGACCTTCCAACGTAAGACCGCGGGAGAGCGTGTTGCCACCGACGGCTATCGCCGTGACAGGCCCGTTCTCGTAATCGAGGCGGTCCTGACTGCTGGAGTTGTCCATGATGACGCGGCAGTTGTGGAGCACAGCCGGCAGTTCGACGGCAAGTTGGTCGAAGCTCACCGGGCTTTCCCCGAAGTCCGCCGCAGGGACGCGTGAGGTCTCCTCGTTCCACAGGCTTCGCAGCTCGTCCCGAAGTCCCGGCTCCTCCAAGGCTTGGGCGGTTCGACGGCGCAGGCGTTCGAGCGGCATTCGGAAGCTGTTGTGCACTGTCGTGTTGACGCTGGTGTGGATCAGCATCGTGTTGTGCGGGTTGCCTCGTCCACGGACCCGCCGCGCCGCGGTCACCATCCAGAAGTACTCGACCGACCGACGCAGGGAGTCGGTGATCACGGGAGCGAAATCCTCGACGTCCGCGCGCGTGTCGGGACGGACGGCCGAGACGTCCGTCCTGGGAATCGAGCGGATCATGTCGTGCCCGTCGTCGAGTTCTTCCGGATCCTCGCCGTCCAGGGCGTAGCGTCCGAAGAGGATCTCCGTGCCGAAGTGCCCCTGTGGCTTCGGCAGGTTGACGATAAAGTCCTTCGGATAGAGGTTCTCGGCGCTCGGGTCGATCAGGAGATTGGCGAAGGGCGAAGCGGTGTAACCGACGTACGCGGAGCGAGGCAGGTTGGCCATGAGGCTCAGGATCAACGGGTTGATCGACGTGGTGGCCACGGTGGCCTGGTCGGCCTCGTCGTCGATGATGAGGGCCGGGCAGCCGTCCAGGTAGTCCGACGCCTCGGCGAGCCAGGTGGCGAGTTTACGGAGGACGGTCGCGTTCTTCTTGACCACGCAGAGGACATGCGTCCTGTTGTTCTTGCCGAAGTAGGAAGCAGGGTTTTCGTGGGGAGTGAAATCCTTCTCCAGCCCGGTGAGTTGTGACCAGAGGGAGGGATTCGGCTCCACGAGTTGCTGGACCAGCCGCGCCTGGGTCTGGCGTCGCAGCCCGTTGTGGACACCGGCGAGGACGATGAACAGCTTGTACCCTCGGTCGGCTGCCTTCGCCATGACGGACGTGAAGTTGGTGGTCTTCCCGGACTGCACGTACCCGACCACGAGGCCCCTGGTGGAGAACGCCTTCTCCTTCGGGTGGTTCAGGAGCGACACAACGCGGCTGGAGGAGTCGTCCAGGCTGTGGATCGGCTCCTCCGCCCAACCGTCCTTGTGGAGGAGCTCCACGATCGACGGCCAGCACTTGTCCTTGGGCTGCGGGCCGGTGTACCAGGTGATGCGATTGTCCCGAACAACTGCGAGCGGTTCCTCCAGCTCCTTGATGCGCAGGGCTTCGCTCTCATGGCGCTCGCGAATTTTTTCGATGACGTCGGTGTCGATCCCGAATTGCTCGAGTCGCTTGACTGCCTCGGAAGGCGGGAAGGTGTCCAGCAGCGCTTTGAATGTTTCGTACATGTCGTCGATGCCATCGGGCATGAGAGCCGCCCCCGTTCGTCCTGTGCGTTGAGGTGCATGCGCGCCGCCGCGTCGCCCTGGAGGCATATGCGAGATGCATGCAGATCGTCACTCTATTGGCTGCACCGGTTCTTCACGAGCGATTCCGAGCCTTGATTCGATGTTGGACCAAGGCGGCTCGGCCGGCGCGCACTCCGCGCTCCCGATCGGGAGTCGTCTCGGTTCGTCGTCGCGGTCAGGTACGGATTCCGTCGGCGTGCGGGCCCCTTACCGCGTCGGCGATCCGTGCGGTGACCTCTGTGGGGGGTTGGTGTTCCCAGAAGCGCAGAACCGTCCAACCCAGCGCTTCGAGATGGGCGCTCGTCTCCAGGTCCCGTGCCATGTTTCTGTCGAGCTTGGTCCGCCACCACTCGGCATTGGATTTCGGGCTGGTGGCATGTTCTGGACAGCCATGCCAGAAACAGCCGTCCATGAAGACGGCAACCCGGAGGCGTGTGAACGCTATGTCCATGGTCCGGCGGGGCATTCCGGGTACGGCGACGTTGACGCGGTAGCGGAAGCCGGCCGCGTGGAGCATCCTGCGCACCGCGATCTCGGGAGCGGTGTCGCGGGAGCCCTGGCGGCTCAGGCGCGCGGAGACCGCAGGGGAGGAGGGAATCGCGTCGGACACACCTCCATTGTGAAGCAGCCGGTGTGGCCCCGTGGGGTCGGGGCCACACCGGAGGCGCCCTCCGGCGCGCTCCACGCACCTGCGTGCGCCTCGTCTCACCCCGCCCCGTGACACTCCCGGTACGCGTCCCCCGACCCGCACCAGCACGCCGCCGAGCGGGCCGGGGGCCAGGGGAGGGCTCGGCCTCGGGCGGCGAGGGTGGTGGCGTAGAGGGGGAGGAGGTTCGGGTCGCCGGGGGAAGTGGCCTCGGAGGCGGCGAAGGCCTCGTAGGACGGGATGGTGCCGGTGACGATGCCGAGGTTCGCGGTGCCGGCCGCGTGGAGGTCGCGGAGGGCGGTTTCCACGGCGGTCAGGTGGCCGGGGTGGTCGGGGTACTCGGTGGCCAGGGCCGGGTACGCGGCGAGGAGTTCGGCCAGCTCGGTCGCGGGCCAGTGCAGGACGGCGACCGGGAAGGGGCGGGAGAGGGCCGTGCGGTAGACGCCCAGTTCGGCGCGGAGGCGGGTGATCTCCGCTTTCAGCTCGCCCGGGTCCGAGGAGCCGAGGGACCAGAGCCGCTTCGGGTCGTGCAGTTCGTCGAGCGGGACCTCGGCCGTGTGCAAGGTGTCGGCGAGCCGGTCCCAGTCGTCGTGGTCGGAGCCGCGCAGCCGGCGGACGCGGTGGCGGCCGGTGAGGAGGGACTGTGTGGCGTACGGGACTTCTTCGCCCGGCGTCAGAAGCAGGGTCAGCGCGGTCGAGAAGAGGTCGTGGGCGGCCTCCAGCTCGTCGTGCGCCTCCAGGGTCTCGGCGGCGATGGTCCAGGGGCCCGCAGCGCGGGGGGCCGCGACGCGCAGACCCTCGATGATGGCGCGGGCCTCGGCCTCGTGCCCGTACTCCCAGAGGTTGGCGGCCTTGAGGGCCTTCACCAGGTGGGGGTCCTCGGCGGGGACGCCCTCGGCGGTGAGCAGGTCGTCGTAGAGGGTCGCGGCGCGGGCGCGCTCGCCGGCGAGTTCCAGATGGGCCGCGGCCTGGAGGAGCAGCGGTTCGCGGTCCTCCGGGTAGCGCACCGCGGTGCGCAGCAGTCGCTCGGCTTCGGTGATGTGCTCGGCAGGCGTGTCGGGGCGCATGTCCCACACCGTACTGCGGTGGGGCGGGCCCGCGGGAGCAACCGGCGAGGGGGCCGGAGTGCGCCCGGACACAGGGGTGCGCACCGGGTACGCGACGGGTGCACAGCCGGTTCACGGACGGTTCACGGACGGATCACGGACGGATCACGGACGGTTCACAGGGGTGCGCGGCGGGTCCCACGGATGGGACACCGGCCCGCCGCGGCCGGCCCGCCGCCGCAGCCGACCCGTACGCGCCGCCGCACCCGGTACCCGCCCCCCGCCGCACCCGGTACCCGCCCCCCGCCGCACCCGGTGCGGCCCCCGGCACCCCGGGACCCCGGACGCGCCGGGACGCGCCCCCGGGCCCGGGCCCGGGCGGCGGTAAGGTCCCCGAGTGCTGAGAAGACGTCCGCAGGTGTGGTGGTTGCTGGTCCCGTACGTGTTGTACCTGGGGGCCCTGCCGTGGGTGAACCGGGTGGAGCCCGTCGTGTTCGGGCTGCCGTTCCTCTTCCTCTGGATGCTCGGCGCGACCCTGCTGACGCCCGTCGCCGTCTGGCTGACCCGGCGGGGGGACCGCCGGTGAACGCCGTCGTCGCCACCTCCGTCTTCGCCGGCTTCATGGTGCTCACCGTCGCGCTCGGGCTGCTCGCCCTGCGCGGGCGCGGGGGCGGAGGGGGCGGGCTCGCCGAGTGGTCCGTGGGCGGGCGGAGCCTCGGGGCCGTCTTCATCTGGGTGCTGATGGCGGGCGAGGGCTACACCAGCTTCAGCTACCTCGGCGCCGCCGGCTGGGGCTACAACTACGGCGCGCCCGTGCTGTACGTCGTCGCGTACATGTCCTGCGGGTACGCCCTCGGCTACCTGGTCGGCCCGACCCTCTGGGGGTACGCGCGCCGGCACGGCCTGGTCGGGATCACCGACATGGTCGCCCACCGCTTCCGGCGGCCCTGGCTCGGCGCGCTCGTCGCCGTCCTCGCGACCGTCTTCCTGCTGCCGTACATCCAGCTCCAGATCACCGGCATGGGGGTGGTCGTCTCGACGATCTCCTACGGCACGATCAGCCTGAACTGGGCGTACTTCATCGCTTTCGCCGTCACCACCGGCTTCGTCGTCGTCAGCGGGCTGCGCGGCAGTGCCTGGGTGTCGGTGCTGAAGGACGTCATGGTCATCGGGACCCTCGGCTTCCTCGCGATCTACGTACCGGCCCACTACTTCGACGGGTACGGCCCTTTCCTGGACCGCCTCGTCTCCGAGAAGAGCGAGTGGCTGACGTTCCCCGGGCACGGGGACAGCGGGCTCGGCGAGGCGTGGTTCGTCAGTACGTCGTTCCTGAACTCGCTCACCGTGGTGATCTTCCCGACCACCGTCGCCGGGTACCTCGGCGCCCGGAACGCGGACGTCCTGCGGCGGAACGCCATGTGGCTGCCCGCCTACAACGTCCTGCTCTTCGTCCCGATGCTGCTCGGTATGGCCGCCCTGTTCGTCGTACCGGGGCTGGTCGGGGCGGACTCGAACCTCGCCCTCTTCAAGCTCGTCACCGACTCGCTGCCCGCCTGGGCGGTCGGGGTCGTCGGGGTCGCCGCCGCGCTCTCCTCGATCGTGCCCATGGCCGTTTTCATGCTGGTCATCGGCACGATGTGGGGGCGCAGCGTGCTCTCCCTCGTACCCCGCTGGCAGCAGCGGCAGAAGGGTGCGGCGCAGATCGTGGTCGTCGTGGCCGGCGGGCTCGCGCTTCTCCTCACCTACACCGCGCCCAACACCCTCGTGCGGCTCTCGCTCATCTCGTACGAGGGGATGGCCCAGCTGCTGCCGATGGTGCTGCTGGCACTGGTGTGGCGGCGGCTCACCTTCACCGGGGCGTTCAGCGGGCTCGCGGTCGGCGTCGCCGTGGTCTGTGTGCTCGTCTTCAACGGGAACGACCCGGTGTGGGGCGTGAACGCCGGGCTCGTCGCGCTGGCGGCCAACCTGGCGGTCGCGCTGGCGGTGACGTACGCGGGCCCGCGGGACCGGGACGAGCGGCCGGACGACGAGGTGCTCGCCCGTGACGAGATCGAGCCGGCGGCCGAGGCGACGGCCGTCTGAGCCGCCGAGGGGCGGCCTTGGACCGCCCGGTGTGATCCAGGTCATCGTGTATAACGGCTGGAGAGGTCCGTGGCCGGGACGTGTCCGGCGGCGGACCGGCACGAGCGGTCCGAGAGCGGCACGGCGGAGGAACAGGAGGAGCCATGAGCGAGGCGTACCCGAGCACCGACGCGTACCCCGGTCGCCTCCGTGGTGCCTTCGCGCGCCTGCTGCGGCCCGCGGGCCTGCTGGTCCTCTTCGTCGCCGAGATCCTCCTCACCGAGGGCGGCAGCCTCTCCGCCGCCGTCGCGCTCGCCGCCACCGCCGCGGCGGGCTCCGCGCTCCTCGCCTGCTCGGTGATCAGCGCGCGGTGCGCCGTTCCCGTCCTCCGGACGCAGGTCCGCACCGCGTTGAGGGACCGGGCGCGACGCACCGCGTTCCTGCCGCAGCGGGATCCGGACGCCAAGGGGCGTACCCGCCCCCGCGCACCCGGGCGTGCCGTCCTCCGCACGGCCGCCGCGTAAGGCTTCCGCTTCTTCGGAACTCCGGCCTCCGGGCCTCCGGACCCGACGTCGACGCGCCCCTCCACGGGTGCCCGTCCATCGATCCCGTCCGCCGGTCCCGTACGAAGTCCACGCGCCGCGTCCGTACTCGCGCGCGCCGGCACGCCGCCGTGCCCCGCGCCGAACGCCCCGCGTTCCGACTCCGCACGTCACCGGCACGACGAGACCCCTCGGAGGGCTCCCCATGTCCGCGTTCATGTCCGCTTTCGCGAGCCTGGTCGGCGCGTTCGCCGACCTGCTCCACCCGCTGTTCCAGTCGGCGTCCGCCGCCGCGGCGATCATCCTGTTCACCGCGCTCGTACGGCTCGCCGTGCACCCCCTGTCGCGCGCCGCCGCGCGCGGGCAGAAGGCCCGTACACGCCTCCAGCCGCAGATCGCGGAGCTGCGCAAGAAGCACGGCAAGAACCCCGAGCGCATGCAGAAGGCGCTCATGGAACTGCACAAGGAGGAGCAGGTCTCGCCGCTCTCCGGCTGCCTGCCGAGCCTCTTCCAGATGCCCGCGTTCTTCCTGCTGTACCACCTCTTCTCCAGCACGCGGATCGGCGGCGAGGCCAACGAACTCCTCGGCCACCAGCTCTTCGGGGCGCCGCTGGGCGAGCGCTGGCACCACGCCCTCGCCGAGGGCGGCCTCTTCGGCGGCCAGGGGCTGGTCTACCTCGGCCTCTTCGTGATCGTCGCGGTCGTGGCCACCTTCAACTACCGGCGTACAAAGCGTCAGATGGCCCTCAACCCGGTGACCCCCTCGACCGGCCCCGACGGGCAGCCGGTACCGGGCATGGGCGCGATGACGAAGGTGATGCCGCTGATGTCGTTCTTCACCCTCTTCACCGTGGCCGTCGTGCCGCTCGCGGCGGCCCTGTACGTCGTCACCAGCACCACCTGGACCGCGATCGAAAGGGCCTACCTCTACCGCGACGCCCCCGCCGCCGGAGCGACGATGGCTTCCCTCGCCTGACCCGCTCATCCTTTCTCCGCTTGGGATGATGGGGTCACGGGTGAGTCCAGGGCTTGAGCGCGCCTTGCCAAGTGATCGGATGTCTTGCAGTCTGAGCAGGTGAGGACGGGCTGCGCGGGTGCGGGTTCCGGCTGCAGGCCGGTCGCACCCCGTCGGGCCGGTACCCCTCTCCACCCAGGCATCCGAGCCCAGGAATCTCTACCCAGGGAGTGGCACCCGTGAAGTTGCTTCGAGTCGGCACGGCGGGAGCGGAGCGTCCGGCCCTGCTCGCGGAGGACGGAACACTGCGCGACCTGTCGGGGGTCGTCCCCGACATCGACAGTGCGCTGCTCGCCGACGAGCACGGGCTCGACCGGGTGCGCGCCGCCGCGGCCGACCCCGCCTCGCTGCCCGAGCTGGACCCGGCCGGGCTGCGGACCGGGGCGCCGCTCACCCGCATCGGCAAGATCATCTGCATCGGGCTGAACTACCACGACCACGCGAAGGAGACCGGCGCGGCGATCCCCGCGGAGCCGATCCTCTTCTTCAAGGCGCCCGACACGGTCGTCGGCCCCGAGGACACCGTCCTCGTGCCGCGCAACAGCGTGAAGACCGACTGGGAGGTCGAGCTCGCGGTCGTCATCGGCCGCACCGCCCGCTACCTCGACTCGGCCGAGGAGGCGCTGGAGCACGTCGCCGGTTACGCCACGGCGCACGACGTCTCCGAGCGCGAGTTCCAGATCGAGCGCGGCGGAACCTGGGACAAGGGCAAGAACTGCGAGACCTTCAACCCGCTCGGCCCCTGGTTCGTGACCGCCGACGAGATCCCCGACCCGCAGGCGCTGCCGCTGAAGCTCTGGGTCAACGGCGAGCTGAAGCAGGACGGCACCACCGCCGAGCAGATCTTCCCGGTCGGCGAGGTCGTGCGCTACCTCAGCCACTTCATGACCCTCTACCCGGGCGACGTGATCAACACGGGCACCCCGGCAGGCGTCGCGATGGGCCACCCGGACCCCAAGCCGTACCTGCGGGCGGGCGACGTCGTCGAGCTCGAGATCGAGGGCCTGGGACGCCAGCGCCAGGTGCTCAAGGACGCGTGACACGCCGTACGGACGCCCCGGGGCCCCGCGCGGATGTCATGTCGGACGTCGATGCGCGGGGCCCCGGGGCATGCGGACGGGTGCGGGTCCGGGTCAGCCTTCCAGCGTCGCCAGGAACTCCTCCAGTCCCTGGACCACCAGGGCGTGGTCCTCGGCCTGGGGGAGGCCCGAGACGGTGACGGTGCCGACGACGCCCGCGCCGTCGACGGTGATCGGGAACGACCCGCCGTGCGCGGCGTACGTGCCCAGCGGCAGGCGGGAGGAGTCCTCGAAGGTGGTGCCCTTCGCGCGGAAGCGGGTGCCCACGAGGTAGGAGCTCTCGCCGTACCGCTCCACGACCTTGCGCTTGCGGTCGATCCAGCCGTCGTTGTCGGCGCTGGAGCCCGGGAGCGCGGCGTGGAACAGTTGCTGCGGGCCGCGCCGGATGTCGATGGCCACCGGGGCGTTGCGTTCGCGGGCCAGCCGGACGAGCAGGGTGCCGAGGGTGTACGCGTCCTCGTACCCGAAGCGGGGCAGGGTCAGCCGGCGCTCCTGGGCGAGCAGTTCGGAGACGGTCGGCGCGTCGGGGCGGTTGCTCATGCCTGCGCCTCCTTCGCGGCCGGCGTGCCGGTGGGCTGGGCGGGGTGGGCGCCCGGCTGCGGGACCAGGGTGACGGAGACGCCCTCCCGCGCGGAGCGGCGGGCCGCCTCCAGCACGTCCAGGGCGGCGGCTGCCTCCAGGGCGGTGACCGGGTTCTCACCGGTGCCGCGCAGCGCGGCGGCGACGGCCGCGTAGTACGCGGGATAGGCGCCGGGCAGCGTACGGACCGGGACACCGCCGCCGGTCAGCGGCGACTCGCCCGAGCCGAGCCGGCCCCACAGGCTCTCGGATTCCTCGCCCCACGGCTCCTGGCCGGCGCCGGGGCGGCGGCCCTCGCGCAGCGCCGCCTCCTGCGGGTCCAGGCCGTACTTCACGTAACCGGCCTGCTCGCCCAGCACCCGGAAGCGCGGGCCGAGCTGGGCCGTGGTGGCGCTGGCGTACAGGTGCGAGCGGACGCCGCTCGCGTGGGTGATCGCGATGAAGGTGTCGTCGTCGGTCGCGGCGCCGGGGCGCCGGGCGTCCGACTCGGCGTACACCCGCACGGCCGGGCCGAACAGGACCAGCGCCTGGTCCACGATGTGGCTGCCCAGGTCGTAGAGGAGCCCGCCGATCTCCTGCGGGTCGCCCGACTCGCGCCAGCCGCCCTTCAGCTGCGGGCGCCACCGCTCGAACCGGGACTCGAAGCGCTGCACCGCGCCGAGCTCGCCGTCGGCCATCAGCCGGGCGATCGTCAGGAAGTCGTTGTCCCAGCGGCGGTTCTGGAAGACCGAGAGCAGCAGTCCGCTCTCCTCGGCGAGCGCGGCCAGCTCGCGCGCCTCGGCGGCCGTACCCGCGATCGGCTTGTCGACGACGACCGGCAGCCCGGCCGCCAGGGCGGCCTTCGCGACCGGGACGTGCGTCTTGTTCGGGGTCGCGATCACGACGAGGTCCAGCTCGTCCGCGCGCGCCCACAGCTCCTCGGGCGAGTCGGCGAAGCGGACGGCGGGGAACTCGGCGCGGGCCTGCGCCCGGCGCTCCTCGTTCGACGTGACGACCGTGTCGAGCACCAGGCCCCCGGTCGCCGCGATCAGCGGCGCGTGGAAGACGGAGCCCGCCAGGCCGTAGCCGACGAGAGCGACGCGGAGGGGATCGGTGGAAGTCATGCCTCCCACTTAAGCAACGCTGTTGCCAAAGTGCAAGCGGTGCCCACAATGGGGTGGTGAACACCAGCGATACCAGCGATCCCCGCAACGCCCCCGGCGTCGGCGCGCGCAACGGTGCCGGGGTCAACCTCCCGGCCCTGCGCCACCACAACGCCGCCCTCGTGCTCGACCTGCTGCGCGGCGCGGGCGGCGACGGCATCAGCCGCCTGGAACTGGCCGAGCGCACCGGGCTCACCCCGCAGGCCGTCAGCAAGATCACCGCCCGGCTGCGCGCCGAGGGCCTCGCCGCCGAGGCCGGCCGCCGCGCCTCCACCGGCGGCAAGCCGCGCACCGTGCTCCGGCTCGTCCCGGACGC
Organism: Streptomyces sp. NPDC008125; assembly: GCF_042957125.1. NCBI lineage: Bacteria > Bacillati > Actinomycetota > Actinomycetes > Kitasatosporales > Streptomycetaceae > Streptomyces > Streptomyces sp. NPDC008125. Next base: position 191,908 of record NZ_JBIBHR010000008.1, on the reverse strand, counting down.
CCGGTACGCCGTCGGCCTCCATCTGGACCGGGACGAGCTGACCGCCGTCCTCGTCGACCTCGCCGGTACGCCCGTCGCCGTCCGCACCGCACCCCTCGACCTCGGCGCCCCGGCTGCCGAGGTCGTCGCGGGCGCGGCGGACGCGGTGGCGGAGGTGAGCGCGCGGGCGGCAGCGAGCGGTCCGGCCGGCGAGGCGTACGGCCCCGGGCGCCCCGCCGTCCTCGGCGTCGGCGTGGCCCTCCCCGGCCCGCTCGACCACCGCGACGGGGTGCTGCACCGGGTCACCGGATTCCCGCAGTGGGACGGGTTCCCGCTCCGCGAGGCCCTCGCCGCCCGCACCGGCCTGCCGGTGTCCGTGGACAAGGACACCAACGCCGCCGCCCTCGGCCTCGCCCTGCGCGACCCGGGCGCGGGCGACTTCGCCTACCTCCACCTCGGTACGGGCCTGGGCGCCGGGCTCGTCCTCGGCGGCGCCCTGCACCGGGGCGCGCGCACCGGCGCGGGCGAGTTCGGGCACCAGACCCTGCAACTGGACGGTCCCCCGTGCGGCTGCGGCGGACGCGGCTGCGTCGAGGCGCTCTGCCTGGCGGCGGTGGACCGGGGCGACGTCGCCGAGGCCGCCCGGGTGCTGGGCGCCGGGGCCGCCAACCTCGTCGCGCTGCTCGACATCGACCGGGTGGTGCTGGGCGGGCGTACGGTCGCGGCGCACGAGGACGCCTACGTACGCGGCGTGCGCGCCGTGATCGAGGAGCGCGCCCGGCGCGAAGGCGTCGGGACGCCCGTGCCGGTCGCGGTCGCGGGCGGCGGCGACCGCCCCGTCGCCGAGGGCGCCGCCCAGCTCGTCCTCGGTCCGCTCTTCGGGCGGACGGCGGAGTAGCGGGACGGCGAAGGAGCGGGACGGCGGAGTAGCGGGAGGGCGGAGTAGCGGGAGGGCGGAGGAGCGGGACGGCGGAGTAGCGGGACGGCGAAGGAGCGGACGACGGGGAAGAGCAGACGTCCGGGGCGCGGGAGGAGCGGGGGACGGATGCCTCGGCGGTGGAGTGACGGGGCGCCGCCGGGCGGGTGGTCTCCGGCATGTCGGTGCGATGTTCGTACGTATGCGTGGCAGCGTCTCCGCCGACACGCCGGTGACTCCGCGCACCGGTCACGACGCGCCGGTGGTTCCTCCGCACCGGCCACGACGCGCCGGTGGTTCCTCCGCGCCGGTCGTCCGTCCGCGAGCTGCGAAGGGTGCCTCCCATGCCCCCCAAACCTCCCGCACGACTGCGACCTCCCGCGCGACTGCGCGACGGACGCGCACTCACCTCGCTCGGCCTGGCGGCCGGGATCGCCGTACCGGGCGCGCTGCTCGGCGGCCCGCCGACCTCCGCGACGGAACACTCCGCCACCGCCACCGTCCTCGCGGACCAGCCGCCCGCCTGCGGCGACCCGGACACCAGGGACTTCCCCATCGACACCCGTATCCACGGCGGCCCGGACACCTACGCGTCCGGCGGGGGATACGGGATCTGGTACCTGGACCTCGTCAACACCACCGCCGAGTCCTGCCGCGCCCTCCACCCCGTACTCGTCCTGACCGACCAGGACCGGCAGTTGACGCCGGACCAGATCCAGCTCGCGTACGCGGAGCGCGCCGGCACCGGGACGGGCGCGGGCACCGGCGCCGAACACCGGGTCAGCTGGGAGACCACCGACCGGAACGAGCAGATCGGGGTCTTCGGAAGCGGCGAAGGGGGCGACGACTTCGAGGGCTTCACCGTCCCCGCCGGGCGCACGGTGACCGTCCGCGTCCGGATGGCCTTCACCTCCGACACCCGGCCCGGAAAGGTCGTGGCCAACGCCGCCATCGTGCAGCGCCGCCCGGCCGCGGCTCCCGAGGGCGCGGTGACGGACGGTTCCGTCGTGGCCCCGGACGGGGACTGGGTGGGAGAGTCGGAGGACTACCCGTTCTCCATCGTCGAGGGGGACATCGAAGGCGGCGCCGACCTGGTGCTCCCGGACGAGTCCCTGCCCGACGAGGCCGTGCCCGACGAGAACGTCACCGACGAGGCCGTCACCGACGGGCCGTCCTTGGACGACCTCCTGGCCGGTGCGGACGCGGACGACGAGCCCGGCACCGGGGCGGAGTCGGGGGCCGTCGACACGGACACGGGCGCCGGCACGGGCGCGGACGGCGGGGGCGGCGCGACCGGCACGGACCGCGGTACCGGAACGGACAGTGCTGCCGGCACCGGCCCAGGAACCCGACCGGAAGGCGCCACCGCCCCCGGTGCGGGGTCGGGTTCAGGTACCGGCACAAGGCCCCCGGCAGCCGTCCCCGACTCCGCCACCCGTCCCGATTTCCCGACCGGGACCGGCCCCACCGCACCCCGCCCCTCCGCCGCGTCTCCGGGCGGCGACGGCCTGTCGCGCGACGCCGCCGGGAACCCGTTGCCCGAGCTCGCCAGGACCGGCCGTTCCGGCCGTGCGGCGGCCCTGCGTACCGGCGCGATGGCCGCCGCGCTGCTGCTCGCCGGTACGGCCGCGCTGCTGCTGGCCCGACGGATGCGGCGCGGCCGGGGCTGAGGCGCGGACGTCGCACCCACGCCCGCCGCAAGCCCCCGTACGCTGACCGATCTTGATACGCCGTGCACCGCCTAAACTCGGGGCGTCGGCGCTGCACACCGCGGTGCCGCCGGCGTCCCGCACCTCGTGTGCACCGTGCGTACGGCAGGAGTCCGTGTGATGGCAGAGCGCAAGCCGATCGAGTCCTGGTTGACCGACATGGACGGGGTTCTCATCCACGAGGGCACCCCCATTCCCGGCGCGGACGCGTTCATCAAGCGGCTGCGGGAGTCCGGAAAGCCCTTCCTGGTCCTCACCAACAACTCCATCTACACCGCCCGCGACCTGCACGCCCGGCTCAGCCGCATGGGCCTTGCCGTTCCGGTCGAGAACATCTGGACCTCCGCGCTGGCGACCGCCCAGTTCCTGGACGACCAGCGTCCGGGCGGCACGGCGTACGTCATCGGGGAGGCGGGGCTCACCACCGCGCTGCACGACATCGGGTACGTCCTCACCGACCACGACCCCGACTACGTGGTGCTCGGCGAGACCCGTACGTACAGCTTCGAGGCGCTGACCAAGGCGATCCGGCTGATCAACGCGGGCGCCCGCTTCATCTGCACCAACCCGGACGAGACCGGCCCGTCCGCCGAGGGCCCGCTGCCGGCCACCGGGTCCGTCGCGGCCCTGATCACCAAGGCCACCGGCAAGGAGCCGTACTTCGCGGGCAAGCCCAACCCGCTGATGATGCGGACCGGGCTCAACGCCATCGGCGCCCACTCCGAGACCAGCGCCATGATCGGTGACCGGATGGACACCGACGTACTGGCCGGGCTGGAGGCCGGGATGGAGACGTTCCTGGTGCTCACCGGGCTCACCACCACCGCCGACATCGACCGTTACCCCTTCCGCCCGTCCAACGTGGTCGACTCCATCGCGGACCTCGTCGACCTGGTCTGACGCCGGTCCGAGCGTCCCGCCGTCATCGGCGTGACGCGCCACGCCGTCGCCGGTCCGATGCCACGCCGTCGCCGGTTCACCGCCGGTCCGTACCGCCACGCCGTCGCCGGTCCGATGCCACGCCGTCCCCCGACCGGGCGACAGCGGATGCGGGAAGCGGGCGTACGGGTGAACCTTCCAGCAGGAGGTTCACGATGCGTTCACTGCCCCTCACCATCTGTGCTACTGCGGCGGTCGCGGCGATATCCGTCTCCGCGCCCGCCGTTTCGGCTGTTCCGTACGGCGACGGCACCCTCAGGGTGACCCCGTCCACCATCGCCCCCGGCGGCGAGGTCGAGCTCTGGTCCGACGCCTGCGGCAGGGGCACGGAGGGCCTCGGCACGTCCGACGCCTTCGTCTCCTCGGTCCGGTTCACCCCCGCCGACGGGAAGGGCCTGCGCGCCGGGGCCCGCGTCCGCGCGGACGCCGAGGCCGGCCGGTACGACATCACCCTGCGCTGCGAGGGCAAGGGCGGCGGGGGCGGCCGGGCCTCCGGCACTCTCACCGTGGTGCACCACGCCCGGCCGACCCCGGTCGCCCCCGTCCGGGCCGGAGGCGGCGGTACCGCCGTCCTCGCCGGGCAGGGCGGGGACTCCGACGGTCCCGGCCTCCCGCAGGCCGTGGCCGGACTGGCCCTCGCCGCCGTCGCCGCGGTCGCCGTCGCCTTCCGCGGCGCGCGCCGCCGCCGTCCGGCCGCGGACTGACGTGCCCGCCCCCGCCCGCCCGGCAGGTACCGGGCGGCTGTTCACCGGAGTGGTCTGGGCCGTGCTCCTGCTCGGCCTCTGGCTCTGGGGCCGCGAAGGCGCCGCAGGACCCGGAGGCAGCTCCGCACCGACCACCGGCGACGTCGCGGCGGTCGGCCGCCCCCTCGGGGCGCCACTGCCCCCGGCGCACGACCCGCTGGACGGTTCCCCGCCGCGCGAGGTCGAGATCCCGTCCGTCGGCATCGACGCCCCCGTCGTCGGGCGCGGCCTCGACGGCGAGGGAGCCGTCGACCCGCCCCCGTTCGAGACTCCGGGGACCGTCGGCTGGTACGACGGCGGAGCCGAACCCGGCACCGCCGGGGCGGCGCTCATGGTCGGCCACGTCGACACGGAGACCGGTCCCGCCGTCTTCTACGGACTGAGCGACACTCGGCCCGGCGCCGAGATCCGGGTGACCCGGGCCGACGGCACGGTCGCCGAGTTCACCGTCGACGACGTGCAGGTCTTCACCCGGGAACGCTTCGACGCGCAAAAGGCGTACGGGCCCCGTCGGGACGGCCGGGCCGAACTCCGGCTGATCACCTGCGGCGGTACGTACGACCGGGCGGCACACGCCTACACCGCCAACGTCGTGGTCTCCGCCTACCTCACGGGCGAGGACTCCGGAGCCTGACCCGCCCCCCGGCCCCGCCCCCCCGGCCCCGCGCCCCCCGCCCCCGCCCGCCGTGCCCGCCCGGCCCCGTCCGGTGGCCGCTCCCCTTCCCGGAGCGGCCACCGGACGGGGCCGCCGCCGTGCGCGCCGCCCCGCGCCGCCCCGCGCCGCCCCGCGCCGCCCCGCGCCGCGCGGATCGGCGGGCCCGCCCGGGCCGTGAGGTGTTCCGGGGCGTCCGTGCGGGGAGAATCAACCAAGGCGCTCCGTGACGGTTTGTCTTCGGAGAGTCACCGGTACGGGGTGGCGCGCGCAGGCCGCGCGACCCCGGCCGGCGCGCCCTCGGCGGCGCCGGGGACATGACGGGATGGCGCGCGGAGGCGCGCGGAGATACGGAAGGTGGAAGCGAGCCTCGCGGTGTGCGCGAGGCAGGGGCGGACGCCCCGGCGGGAGCCGGGCAACGAACAAGGCCCCCTCACGTGAAGTGAGAGGGCCTTGACTCTGCGTGCGCCGCCAGGGACTCGAACCCCGGACCCGCTGATTAAGAGTCAGCTGCTCTAACCAACTGAGCTAGCGGCGCCTGCTGACCTGGAGAACATTACCGGATTCCGCAGCATGCTCTTGACCATTTCCCATGACGCCACGCCCTGTCGCATGGTCGTTTTTTCTCTTTGATCCGTCAAAATGCGATTTGTCACGAGAGTTGGGACATCCGCGCCCGCCGCGGAGTGCCTCAAAAAATCTTGGCGAGTCCGGAGGGGAATCGACATGACCGTCCCGGTCTTCACGGAGTACGAACCCACGGCCGACTGCGGCTGCGCCGGCTGCGCCCGCCGACGCCGTACGGCGGCGGCCCGGACCCTGCCGCCCCGCATGGGCGGCCATCCCGCCGCGCACGGAGCACGCCGCGCGCTGGTGCTGGCGACGGCCGCCGGGGTGGTCCTCTCCGCCGGCGCCGCCGAGGCCGCCGCCCCGGCGGGCCACACCGCCGGGCCCGTCCGCGCCGACGACGCGACCCGCCCCGGGTCCGGCACCCCGCAGGGGCAGGCCGGACCCCTCATGGGCGCCGGGGCCTCGGGGCCGGCCGCCACGGCGGCGCCCCTGGCCCTGCGGGCCACCACCCGCAGCGAGATCATCGCCCGCGCCAAGACCTGGGTGGCCGCGAAGGTGCCGTACGACATGGAGAAGTTCTGGTCGGACGGGTACCGCCAGGACTGCTCCGGCTACGTCTCGATGGCCTGGGACCTGGGCGGCAACGAGTGGACCGGCAGCCTCTCCTCGTACGGCACGCGGATCGCGCGCTCGCAGCTCGAGCCGGGCGACATCCTGCTCTTCCACAACCCGGCCGACCCCAACAAGGGGTCGCACGTCACGATCTTCGGTGGCTGGACCAACAGCGCCCGCACCCAGTACATGGCGTACGAGCAGACACCCCCGGCCACCCGCAAGAAGGCCACGCCCCTCGCGTACTGGAGCAACTCCGACCAGTACCTGGCCTACCGCTACAAGGGTCTGGCCCGGGGATCCGGCGGCGGCTCGTCGGCGGGCTTCCCCGGCGCCGCCACATTCGGGCCGGGAGCCCGCAACGCCCACGTCACGCGGCTCGGCGACATGCTGGTCGCGCGGGGCGGGAAACGTTTCTACACCAAGGGCCCCGGACCCGTCTGGGGCGAGGCGGACCGGCGCGCGACCCGGGCGTTCCAGCAGGCGCAGGGGTGGAAGGGCGCGAACGCGGACGGCCTTCCCGGCCCGGACACCTGGCGCCGGCTCGTCGACGGCACCGGGAAGAGCATCCCGGCCACCGGTGCGTCAGGCGCGCCGAAGACGGTTCCGGCGTTCCCCGGACGGGGCTATTTCAAGCCGGGTCAGTCGAACGCCCATGTCGAGCGGCTCGGCGAGCAGTTGGTGAAGAAGGGATTCGGCAGGCACTACGTGTCGGGACCCGGCCGCCGCTGGACCGAGGCTGACCGGCGCAACGTGGAGGCGTTCCAGCGCACCCAGGGCTGGCGGGGCCGCGTCGCGGACGGCTACCCGGGTCCGGACACCTGGCGGCGGCTCTTCTCCTGAAGGAGCCGACGGACCCGAGGTGCCCGGGCGAGCTGGGAAACCCGGGACCCGAGGTGCCTGACGGGCCTGAGGGCCGTCCGGTGGATCGGCGGATGGGCTGCTCCGGGACGCCCGGAGCGCGGAAAGGGAACGGTGGGGCGTGTACGGAGACGAGGAAGACCGCGTGGGGGCGGGCCGGGCAGCGGGAGACGGTACGGACGCGGGAGCGGGCCGGGGACCGGACCCGGGCCTCGCCGGGGACGGCGATCCGCGTACGGGGGGCGGCCCTGGCGCCGAGGGGTCCTGCGTGGACGTGGTGCTGGAGCTCGCGCACGGCGGTGCGGAGCCCGCCTCGATGCACACCGTCTCGGCCACGGTCTCGGTGCCGTCGGCCGAGGCGTCCGGAGCGGAGGTGCCCGGAGCGGAGGTGCCCGGGGGCGAGGAACGCGCGGCCGAGGAACCCGCGGCCGAGGCGCTGCCCGTCGGTGAGGTGCCGGTCGGTGAGGTGCCCGCTCCGGCCGACGGCTTCCGTGAGGATCTCCGGCGGGGCACCGGCCGTCGCCGGTCCGTCATCGCCAACGAGGCCACCGCCTCCATCCCGGTGCACCTGCTCTTCCGCGACGAGCCCCGCGACCCCGACGACCGGACCGGGTTTCTCCCGCGCGCCGGGATCGGCGACCCGCACCGCACCGCCGGTGTCGCCTCGCTGCCCGTCGCCGTGGCCCGGCACATGCTGCCGGCCGGCCACTCCGTAGCCGGGGCGCGGCGCCCTCCCGTACCGCGCTCGCCCCAGGTGCGGCCGCCGACCCGGCCCGCGCCGGTCGCCGATCCCCGGCTGCGCGAGCGCCCCGGTCCGGCGCTGCCCGGCTGGGCGGCCGTGCTGACCGGGGCCGCCGGCTGCGCCGCCGTGCTGGTGGTCCTCTGGTGGGCGGGCGCGCTGCCGGGACAGGCGCTGACCCGGCTCGACGTCGGGCCACGCCCGTACCAGGGCATCGGCATCGGCCTCTGGGCGGTGCTCGCGGTGCTCGTGACCGTGGTGCTCTTCGCGTTCGGGGGCCTCGGGCGCGGGCGGGTCGGGTACGCCCTGGTGCTGACCCTCTTCGGCGACTACCGGGGGACGGTCCGGCGCACCGGGCTCTTCTGGGTCTCCCCGCTCCTGCTCCGCCGCCGCACCGACGTACGGCTGCGGCACTGGCGGAGCGAGCCGATGCCCGCCGTGGACGCGAACGGCACCGCACTGCGCGTCACCGTCCTCGTCGTCTGGCGCGTCGAGAACACCGTCCGGGCGGTCCTCGGGGTCGCCGACCACGAGACGTACCTGCGGGAACAGGTCGAGGCGGCGATGGCCCGGGTCCTCTCGCAGCTGCCCGCCGACGCCTTCCACGAGGACGCCCCGACGCTGCGGAACGCCGAGGCGGTCGGGGACGCGCTGACGCGGATGCTGAAGGCGGACTGCGAGCCGGTCGGGGTGGAGGTGTACTCGGCCCAGCCGACCGGGATCGAGTACGCCCCCGAGGTCGCGGCGGCCATGCAGCGCCGCCGCGTCGCGGCGCTCGACGCGAGGCACCGGGACAGCGTGCTGACCTCCGTGGTGGACGCGGTCGACGACACCGTCAACCGGCTCACCACGCGCGGGCTCGTCGCCCTCGACGACTACGAACGCAAGTCCCTGGTCAGGGACTTGACGGTGGCCTTCTACACAGGACGGGGCGGGGGCGATGGGATCTGAGGGGCCCGGGGTGTGGGTGCGGCAGCGCAGCACAGCGAAACGGAACGGCACCACCCAGTGGTCTGGACTTGTTCACGACACGTCAATACTGTGGGAGTTGGTCTAGACCGCACGACCGCGCGCTTCACGAGCAGTGCTCACCGAGAAGTCCCCCATGTCCTGAGGAGCGAAGCATGCGTAAGAGGGCAAGCGCGGCCGTGGTCGGCCTGGCGATCTTGGGCGCTTCGGCGCTCGCCACCAGCAGCGCCAGCAGCCACGGCTACACCGACAACCCCATCAGCCGCCAGAAGCTCTGTGCCAACGGCACCGTCACCAACTGCGGCAACATCCAGTGGGAGCCGCAGAGCGTCGAGGGCCCGAAGGGCTTCCCGACCGCGGGTCCGGCGGACGGGGCGATCTGCTCCGCCAACCACGGCGAGTTCGCGCAGCTCGACGACCCGCGTGGCGGCAACTGGCCCACCACGCAGGTCACCGGCGGCCAGTCGTTCAACTTCCGCTGGCAGTTCACCGCCCGTCACGCCACGACGGACTTCCGGTACTACATCACCAAGCAGGGCTGGGACCCGACGAAGCCGCTCACCCGGGCCTCGCTGGACTCGCAGCCGTTCCTGACGGTGCCGTACAACAACCAGCAGCCGCCGGCCACGCTGACCCAGACCGGCACCATCCCCAGCGGGAAGACCGGCCACCACCTCATCCTGGCGGTGTGGACGATCTCGGACACCGCGAACGCGTTCTACTCGTGCTCGGACGTGAAGTTCTGATCCCGGCGCCGGAGACGGGTGGGTGCTCGACGGCCCCCGTACCGGCACGGGTGCGAGAAGCGCCGGACCGGGAGACACCGGCGTGAGCCGGACGGGGTGCGCGGCCGGCGACGGCCGGACGTGATGCCCCGAAGATGAAGCGCGGCCGTTCGGGCGGGACGGCCGAGCCCACGGAGACACCTGAAGAACAGCAGAACGCAGTGGGGCGGTCTCCGGTGCCGGAGACCGCCCCACTGTCGTGTCGTGCGCCGCCAGGGACTCGAACCCCGGACCCGCTGATTAAGAGTCAGCTGCTCTAACCAACTGAGCTAGCGGCGCCTGCTGACTCGAAAATAATACCTGGTCCGGAGGGGTGCTGATGACACCCCCGTCCCGGGGCGGGGGTGGGGGCGCCCGCGCTGTGGCCCGTGGGCCGTTCCGCGCCTCCTGTCGCGCCTCCGCTCCCCTTCCCGCCGCCTTCGCCCCGCGCCCGCCGCTCTGCCCGCGATGTCCGCCGGGCTTTTCCCCTGCCTCCGCGCTGCCCGCAGTGCCTCCGTCCCCTGCCTCCGTTCCCTGCGCCTCCGCCCCGCGCCCGCAGCGCCCCCGCCGCACCTCGCACCCGCGAGAACGCGCCAGTCGTAGGGGGGTGCGTCAGCCAAAGTAAGTTTCTTACGTAAGTGATCTTTCTTTTTGCGTTCCTTCTTGTCACGCTGACTCCGTGATGAATCGAAGGATCTCCGAAGTCGCCGCGTACGCGGGCGTCAGTACGGCCACCGTCGGCCGCGTCCTCAACGGGCGTACGGGCGTGTCCGCCCCCACCCGCGAGGCGGTGCTGGCCGCCCTGGACGTGTGCGGCATCGAGCGGCCGGCGGGAATGCGCGGGGAGCGGGCGGCGCTGATCGGGCTCGTCGTGCCCGACCTCCAGAACCCGGTCTTCTCCGCGTTCTCCGAGGCTCTGTGCGTGCTGCTGGACCGGCGGGGACTCATTCCCGTGCTCTGCACACACAGCCAGGACGGGGTCTCGGAGGCGCACTACATCGAGATGCTGCTACGGCAGAACATCGGCGGAATCGTCTTCGTGGGCGCCAGTTACGCCGACGCGGGGCCGGAGCACGGCCGGGCGCTGCGGGACCGTGGGGTGCCGATGGTGCTGGTCAACGCGGCGGACGAGAACTCCGGCGTGGCCCAGGTGCGGGTGGACGACGCGCTCGCCGCCGAGCAGGCGCTGGCCCACCTCGCCGCACTCGGGCACGAGCGGATCGGCATGGTCCTGGGGCCCGGCGGGCACGTCCCCTCGGCCCGGAAACTCGCCGGTTTCGCGGCCTTCTGCAGCCGCCGGGGCGCCGCGCCGGAGGAGTGGCGGAGGCTGGTCGCGCACGCCCTGTTCACCATGGAGGGCGGGGCCACCGCGCTGCCCCGGCTGCTGGCCGAAGGGGTCACCGGGATCGTTTGCGCGAGTGACGCGCTGGCCCTCGGCGTCATCCGAGGGGCGCGTCGGCAGGGGCTGCGGGTACCGGAGGACCTGTCGGTGGTCGGCTTCGACGATTCCCCGTACATGGTGGCCACCGACCCTCCGCTGACCACCGCCCGGCAGCCGGTCCAGGCCATGGCCGCGGCGGCCGTGGCAGCCCTGGTGGGCCAGATCGAAGGGCGTGCGGATGCGAACGAACTCCTGATGTTCGACACCGAGCTGATCGTGCGCGGCTCGACGGCGGGCCGTCCCCGCTGAGGTGTCCCGCCGGGATCCGCGGATGGGTGCCGTCGGACAGCTCCGTGTTACCGGTGCAAGCCCTCCTGATTACCTTCTTGCGCAGATGCATTGACTTCTTGCGTAACGGGCTTCTACCTTCAGCGCTGTCCGCGTGCACCGGGTCCCGCAGTCCGGGGGCACCCCTGAGGAAGGCGATTCGCATGAATGGCATGGCCGGCGTCAGCAGGCGTCAACTTTTCGGTTCGGCGACCGCGCTCGCCCTGGGCCTGGCCCTCACGGGCTGCGGCGGTTCCTCCGGTTCCTCGTCCGGCGTGGACGAGAACGGCGTGGTCACGGTCAGCGTGAACGGCATGCCGGCCAAGACGCAGCCCGAGGACCGCAAGGACTTCGAGGAGCTGGTCAAGCAGTTCGAGGCCGCCCACCCCAAGATCAAGATCGATGCCCGCGAGGGCCAGATGGACCCGAAGACCTTCGCGGCCAAGCTCGCCGGCGGCCAGCTGGAGGACGTGTACTACGTCTACTTCACCGACCCCGCCGGGCTCATCCAGCGCCGTCAGGCCGCCGACATCACGAAGTACCTCAAGGACGTCCCGTACCTGGACCAGATACGTCCCGCCCTCCAGGACGTCTTCAAGGGATCCGACGGCAAGATCTACGGCCTGCCCACCGGCAACTACTCCCTCGGCCTCGTCTACAACCGCGCCCTCTTCGAGAAGGCCGGACTCGACCCCGACAAGCCGCCGACCACCTGGGAGGAGGTGCGCACCGCCGCGCGGAAGATCAGCGCGCTCGGCGACGGGACCGTCGGATACGCCGACTACAGCAAGAACAACCAGGGCGGCTGGCACCTCACCTCGTGGATCTACTCCATGGGGGGAGACGTGGCCACCCAGCAGAACGGGAAGTGGAAGGCCGCGTTCGACAGCGAGGCGGGCCGCAAGGCGCTCCAGGCCCTGCACGACATGCGCTGGACCGACACGTCCATGGGCACCCGCCAGCTGCTGGAGATCGGCGACGTCCAGAAGATGATGGGCGCCGGCAAGCTCGGGATGTACATGGCAGGCCCGGACAACATCCCCACCATCGTCAAGCAGTTCGAGAGCAAGTACGACGACTACGGCCTGGCGGCCCTCCCCGGCACCGCGACCCTCGGCGGCGGCGACGGCTTCATGTTCAACCCGAAGGCCTCCCCGGAGAAGATCAAGGCCGGGCTGCAGTGGATCCAGTGGAAGTACCTCAACCCGGACCGCGAGGAGGAGAACGTCAAGAAGTTCTCCGGCCTCGACGTTCCGATCGGACTCCCGCAGCCCAACCTCTTCGACGGGGCGGCGCAGGCGAAGAACGACGCGATCCACGCGAAGTACGCCAATGTCCCGCAGGGCAACTACCAGCCGTTCGTCGACCGCAGCGACGACGTCGCCGTCAAGGTCGAGCCGCCGAACGCGCAGCAGCTCTACACCGTCCTCGACGGGGTCATGCAGGCCGTGCTGACCAAGGAGGACGCCGACCTCGACCAGCTGCTCGCCGACGCCGCGAAGCGCGCCGACTCCATCCTCGCCACGGTGAAGTGATCATGGCCGGTCGACCGCTCCCCACCTCCCCGGCGCGCGCCGACGCCCGCGACCGGACCCCGGCACGGGACGGAGCCCCGGCACCCGCCGGGGCGTCCGGGCCCGCCGCGAAGTCGCTCGTCCGCCACGGGCGGACGAGCCGGACCCGGGCACCGTCCGCGGGCCCGGCCGGCCGGGACGGGGCGGCGACCGCCCGCTTCCGGCGGCGGGTGCGCGAGAACCTCGTCGCGTACCTCTTCCTCGCCGCCGGGCTGATCTGCTTCGCGCTCTTCTCCTGGTACCCGATCGTCCGCGGCATCCTGCTCGGCTTCCAGCAGGTCACCTTCGCCCAGCCCGCCGAGTGGGTCGGACTGGACAACTTCCGCCGGCTCTTCGAGGACCCGCTCTTCCTCACCGCCTGGAAGAACACCGGCTGGTTCACTCTGCTCGCCCTGGTCTTCGGCTTCGCCGCCCCGTTCGCGACCGCCGTCGTCCTGAACGAACTGCGGCGCGGCAAGGCGTACCTCCGGATGACCGTCTACCTGCCCGTCATGCTGCCCTCGGTCGTCACCATGCTGCTCTGGCGGTGGTTCTACGATCCGGGCCCCGGCCTCTTCAACAACGTGCTGGACGTCTTCCACCTCCCGCCCCAGCAGTGGCTGGAGTCGGAGAACCTCGCGATGGTCTCCCTGGTCCTCGTCTCCACCTGGGCCAACATGGGGACCACCACCCTGATCTACCTCGCGGCACTCGGCGGCATCCCCGGCGAGCTGTACGAGGCGGCCGAGCTCGACGGGGCGTCGATCCGGCGGCGGCTGTGGCACGTCACGATCCCGCAGATGCGGTTCATCCTGATGATCACCCTGCTGCTCCAGGTCATCGGCACCATGCAGGTCTTCGTGGAGCCGTTCGTGCTGACCGGCGGCGGACCCGACGACGCCACCGTCACCGTCCTGCTGCTGCTCTACCGCTACGCCTTCGTCTACAACGACTTCGGCCTGGCCAGCGCCATGAGCACGCTGCTCTTCGTGGTGCTCGGCATCTTCGCCGGCGTGTACCTGCGCCTGACCCGGAGCAAGGGCTGAGAGGAAGAGTCATGGCCGCCGAAACACCCACCCGCACCCTGATCGCGCCCACCGAGATGAACCGGCGCGTCGGCAGGTTCCTCCACCGCTTCGTGCTGACCGCCACCCTGATCGGCTTCACCCTCGCCTTCGTCTTCCCGCTCTACTGGATGGCGTCCGGCGCGCTGAAGTCGTCGAGCGAACTCGCCGCCCCCACTCCGACGCTCGTTCCGCAGAGCTTCCACCCGGAGAGCTACACCGACGCCTGGACCAACGTCGGGCTCGGCCACTTCTTCCTCAACACCTTCGTGCTCGCGCTGGGCGCCTGGCTGACCCAGCTGCTCATCGACGTGACCGCCGCGTACGCGCTCTCCAAGCTGCGCCCGCTCCTCGGCAACGTGATCCTCGGCATGATGCTGGCGACCCTGATGCTGCCGGTGTCCGCGCTGCTGGTGCCGACGTACCTCACCGTCGTAGACGTACCGATCCTGCACGTCAACCTGATCAACACCCCGTTCGCCATCTGGCTCCCGGCGGCGGCCAACGCCTTCAACATCTTTCTCCTGAAGCGCTTCTTCGACCAGATACCCGCCGAACTCCTCGACTCCGCACGGATCGACGGCGCCGGCACGCTCAGGGTCCTGGTCTCCGTGGTGCTGCCGCTCTCCCGGCCGGTCCTCGCCGTCGTCTCGATCTTCGCGGTCGTCGGCGTCTGGAAGGACTTCCTCTGGCCGATGCTCGTCCTCCCCGACGAGGCGAAGCAGCCCATCACCGTCGCACTCAACCGGCTGGCCGAGTTCATGCCCGCCAACCAGCTGCTCGCCGGAATGGTCATGGCCAGCATTCCCCTGCTGGTCCTCTTCCTGATCTTCCAGCGGCACATCATCGCGGGCCTGACCGCAGGCAGCCTCAAGGGCTGACCCGCGCGCCACCGGTCCCTCTCGCGAGCACCACCCCCCTACCCCCGCACGTCCAGGGACCCCACCCACAGGAAGGGCACACCGCTGTGTCTCCTGCACCACGCCGGCGCCCCCGCGCCGTACGTCTCGTCGTCCCCCTGCTCCTGTCCATGCTCGGCGCCCTGCTGCTCGGCGCCACGACCGCGGCCACCGCGCAGGCCGCCACCACCGCACTGGAGGCCGAGTCGGCGCAGCTCTCGGGTGGTGCGGTGGTCTCCGCCGAGCACTCCGGCTACACCGGCACCGGGTTCGTGGGCGGGTTCACCGACGCCCACAGGGGCGCCGCCTCCGTCACCTTCGCCGTCCAGTCCTCCGCCGCCGGGATCGGCTCGGCCTCGCTGCGGTACGCGAACGGGACCGGCGCCGCGATGACGCTGAGCCTGTACGTGAACGGGGCGAAGGTCCGCCAGGTCAGCCTCGCCCCGACCGCGAACTGGGACACCTGGGCCACCCGTGACGAGCAGGTGACGTACGCGCAGGGCGCCAATACCGTCGCGTTCACCTTCACCACCGCCGACAGCGGCAACGTCAACCTCGACGGCCTCGCCGTCACCACCGGCACCGGCGGTGGCACAGGCACGGGTTCCTCCGGCCTGGAGGCCGAGTCGGCGCAGCTCTCGGGTGGTGCGGTGGTCTCCACCGAGCACTCCGGCTACACCGGCACCGGGTTCGTGGGCGGGTTCACCGACGCCCACAGGGGCGCCGCCTCCGTCACCTTCGCCGTCCAGTCCTCCGCCGCCGGGATCGGCTCGGCCTCGCTGCGGTACGCGAACGGGACCGGCGCCGCGATGACGCTGAGCCTGTACGTGAACGGGGCGAAGGTCCGCCAGGTCAGCCTCGCCCCGACCGCGAACTGGGACACCTGGGCCACCCGTGACGAGCAGGTGACGTACGCGCAGGGCGCCAACACCGTCGCGTACACCTTCACCACCGCCGACACCGGCAACGTCAACCTCGACGGCCTCGCCGTCACCACCCCGACCCACACCACGCCGGTCACCCTGACCCATCAGGCCGAGACCGCGTTCGTCTCCGGCGGGGCGGCCACGGCCGCCGCGGTCAGCGGCTACGAGGGCACCGGCTACCTCACCGGCTTCACCGCCATCGGCGCCCGCGCGGTCCTCGCGGTGAACGCCCCGTCCGCCGCCGGCTACCCGCTGGTGCTGCGCTACCGCACTCCGAACGCCACCGCCGCGACCGTCACCCTGCTCGCCAACGGCACCAAGGTCCGCGTGCTGACCCTGCCCGCCACCAACGGCGCGTGGGCGAACTTCACCACCGACGTGCCGCTGCGCGCCTCGCTCAACCACGTCACCCTGCGGACCGCCTCCGGCGACAACGGCAACCTCCAGCTCGACGGGGTCACCGTCACCGGCTCCGCCCCCAACGCCGCGCGCGGCGCGACCCTCCCGTACACGGCGTACGAGGCGGAGGCCGGAACCACCAACGCCACCACCACAGGGCCCGACCGCACCTACCTGACCGTGGCCTCCGAGGCTTCCGGCCGCCGGGCCGTGGTGCTCGACCAGACCGGCGAGTACGTGCAGTTCACCCTCACCCAGCCCGCCGACGCACTGACGCTGCGCTACTCGGTCCCGGACAACGCGGCGGGCACCGGCGCCGGCTCCACGCTGAGCGTCTACGCCAACGGCACCCAGGTCCGCGACCTGGGCCTCAGCTCCACGTACAGCTGGGTCTACGGCACGTACCCGTACACCAACACACCCTCCCAGGGCTCCGCGCACCACTTCTTCGACGAGACCCGCACCCTCACCGGCCACCTCGCCGCGGGCACCGTGCTGAAGTTCCAGAAGGACGCCGGCGACACCGCCGCCTCCTACACCCTGGACCTCGTCGAGACCGAAGCCGTCCCGGCCGCCCTCACCATGCCGTCCACCGGATTCGTCTCCGCCACCACCCTCGGCGCCACCCCGGACGACTCCACCGACGACACCGCCGCCCTCAACACGGCGCTCAGCACCGCCACGTCGCAGGGCAAGGGGCTCTGGCTCCCCACCGGTACGTACGACATCTCCGGCCACGTGGACCTCGCCGGAGCCGACCTGCGGGGCGCCGGTCAGTGGTACACGGTGCTGCGCGGCAAGAACGGCAAGGGCGGCCTCTTCGGACGCGGTGGCACCAGCAACGTCCAGGACCTCTCGATCGCCGGGGACGTCCGCTACCGCGACGACGCCAACTTCGACGCCGCGGTCGAGGGCGACTTCGGCAACGGGTCCAGCCTGACGAACCTCTGGATCGAGCACACCAAGGTCGGCCTCTGGATCGACGCGCCCACCACCGGCCTGTACGCCGCCGGACTCCGCATTCGCGACACCTTCGCCGACGGGGTCAACCTCCACAAGGGGACCACCGGCAGCGAGGTCTCGCACAGCAGCATCCGCAACACCGGCGACGACGGGCTCGCCATGTTCTCCGAGGCGCAGGCCGTCAGCAACAGCGCCTTCCGCTTCGACACGGTCCAACTGCCCCTGCTCGCCAACGCCGTCGGCATCTACGGCGGCAACGCCAACCGGGTCGAGGACAACCTCCTCGCCGACACCGTCACCGGCTCCTCCGGCATCGCGATCAGCAGCAGGTTCGCCCCCGTCCCGTTCAGCGGCACCACCGCCGTGCTGCGCAACACCCTGACGCGTACCGGCGGTTACGAACCCAACTGGGCGAGCAAGCTCGGCGCCCTCTGGATCTACGCCGACTCCTCCGACATCACCGCGCCGATCCTGCTCCAGGACAACGCCGTCCTCGACAGCACCTACAGCGGCCTTCTCGTCTCCTGGCAGAAGAACGTCAGTTCCCTCACCGTCACCAACCTGGCGATCTCTGGGGCGGGTTCGTACGGCATTGAGATCAACTCCGCGGGTTCCGGGGCCTTCTCCGGGACCACCGTCACCGGAGCCGCCGCCGGCGGACTCTCCCTGGCGGGCGGCTTCACGGTCAGCAAGGGCTCCGGCAACACCGGCTGGTGACACCCGACCGGTGCGGGCCCGCGCCCGACCGCGGGCCCGCACCACCCCGTATCCCCACAGCAAGGAGTCTCAGAGTGACCACCCCCTGGTGGCGGCACGCCGCCATCTACCAGATCTACGTACGCAGCTTCGCCGACGGCGACGGCGACGGCACCGGCGACCTCGCCGGGGTCCGCGCCCGCCTGCCGTACCTGCGCGAACTCGGCGTGGACGCGCTGTGGTTCAACCCCTGGTACACCTCGCCGATGGCGGACGCGGGCTACGACGTCGCCGACTACCGCGACATCGACCCCCTCTTCGGCACCCTCGCCGAAGCCGAGGCGCTGATCACCGAGGCCCACGAGCACGGGCTGCGGGTCCTCGTCGACCTGGTGCCCAACCACTGCTCCGACCAGCACGTCTGGTTCCAGCAGGCGCTCGCCGCCGGACCCGGCTCACCGGAACGCGAGCGCTTCTGGTTCGCCCCCGGCAAGGGCCCCGACGGCGCACTCCCTCCCAACGACTGGAACTCCTACTTCGGCGGTCCCGCCTGGACCCGGCTCACCGAGGCGGACGGCACTCCCGGACCCTGGTACCTCCACATGTTCGCCCCCGAACAGCCCGACCTGAACTGGGAACACCCCGAAGTCCGCGAGGAGTTCGAGGACGTCCTCCGCTTCTGGCTCGACCGGGGCGTCGACGGCTTCCGGATCGACGTGGCGCACGGACTGGCGAAGAAGCCCGGACTGCCCGACGTCGGCCCCGACCCGGACATCACCGACCTTCCCTACCAGGACTGCGCACCCGTCCACGACATCTACCGCTCCTGGCGGAAACTCCTCGACACCTACGACGGCGAACGCGTCTTCGTCGGCGAGGTCTGGCTCCCCAGCCCCGAGCAGTTCGCCCGCTACCTGCGCTCCGACGAACTGCACTCGGCCTTCAACTTCGACTTCCTCTGCTGCGCCTGGGACGCGAAGGCCCTGCGCGGAGTCGTCGACTCCACCTTCGCCGCCCACGCCCCGGTCGGCGCCCCGCCCACCTGGGTGCTCTCCAACCACGACACCATCCGCCACGTCACCCGCTACGGCCGCGGGGACACCTCCTTCGACATGGGCGACAAGCGGCTCCTCGACCCCAGCGACCCGGTTCTCGGCCGCCGCCGGGGCCGCGCCGCGGCCCTCCTCACCCTGGCCCTCCCCGGCGGTGTGTACATCTACCAGGGCGACGAACTCGGCCTGCCCGAGGTGCAGGACCTGCCCGACGCCCTCCTCCAGGACCCCACCTTCGTCCGCTCCGGCGGCACCGACCGGGGCCGCGACGGCTGCCGCGTCCCGCTGCCCTGGAAGACGACCGGCACCTCACTGGGCTTCTCTGCAGGAGACGCGGGAGCGGGCGACGCGCAGGCGGCCGAAGCGGAGGCGGGCGACGCGAAGGCCGGTGGCGCCGGCGCCCCGTGGCTGCCCCAGCCGGCCGACTGGTCCGCGCTCAGCGTGGCGGCCCAGGAGGCCGACCCGGACTCCGTCCTCGCGCTCTACCGCACGGGCCTGGCGCTCCGCCGGGAGCTGCTGGTCGAGCTGCCGGAGTCGCTGACCTGGGTGGACGCCGGGCCCGACGTGCTGGTCTTCGACCGGGGCGAGGGCTTCCGCTGCGTGGTCAACCTGGGGGAGGTCCCGTACGAGCTGCCCGCCGGTGCGACCGTCCTGCTGGCCGCCGGCGAGCTCGTGGACGGCGCCGTGCCGCAGGACACCACGGTGTGGCTCGGGCTCAGCCGCTGACCCATAGGTGGAAGGGGGCGGACCGGTCCGGCCGGCCCGCCCGCCCCTCCGCGCGTGTCCGGCAGGTCAGAGCGCCAGCGACAGCAGGACCGGCGCGGCCTGCCGGTTCAGGAGCTCGGCGGCCTCGCGCAGCCGGTAGGTGTCGCCGACCGGGAGCGACAGCGCCAGGCAGCCCGCCGAGTCGCCCGCCGTCAGCGGGACCGCCGCGCAGACCGTACCCACCGCGTACTCCTGGAGGTCCAGCATCGGGACCGTCGCGGGGTGGTGGTCGAGGGTGGCCAGCAGCACCTTCTCGTCCGTGATGGTCCGGGAGGTGAGCCGCGCCGTGCGGTGGCGCGCGATGTGGTCGCGCCGGGCGTCCTGGTCCAGCTGGGCCAGCAGGCACTTGCCGACCGCGCTGGCGTGCGCCGCCGAGCGGAAGTCCACCCACTCGCTGACCGCCGGGGTCAGGGGGCCGTCGAGCACCTGGACCACGGTGACCTCGCCGTCGACGTACCGGCTCATGTAGACCGCCGCGCCGACCGTGTCGCGCAGCTGCGCCAGGATCTTCTGGAGCCGTTCCTCCAGGGCGAGGCGTCGGCTGGGGCCCGAGCCGAGAAGCAGCAGCGAGGCGCCGAGGACGTACGCGCCGTCCGCGATCTGCTCGACGTACCCCTCGCGGCGCAGCGTCAGCAGCAGGGAGGTGAGGCGGGCGGACGGCAGGCCGGTCTCCCGCAGGAGCTGTGTTTCGGTCACACCGTCGCCGTGGTGGGAGACCGTTTCGAGCACGCGGAAGGCGTGCTGCACCGCGTGGAACGGCGCCGTTGGTTCCGGTCGCAATGTCACGGTGCCCCCTGCCCAAGGTCCGACCGCAAAGCCGTGCGTCCACGATAGTGGCCAAGAAGTGCCCACGGCAGGGCTGTTGACCACTTCTTGTCCGTTCTGAGCCCTCCCTGGACTGGGGTGCACCCGTCTGGCATATGCCAGAGACATGAACCGTGCTGGCAAATGCCAGGTCACGGCAGGTGCGCGGGCGCTCGCATGCCGGGGGAATTCCTGTGGGAAACCAAAGATTTTTCCGGCCACGCGGATTCGACCACCTGTCCCTCGTCGAACATCAGCGCCGACCGCGGGGCGGTGCGGTCGGATCCCCTTCTCCGCCCGCCGCGCTCCCGTACCGCCGGCACCGCGACCCGGGACACTTCGCCGTCCCGGTGGGTGCGACGGCGGATGTCGGGAACACTGGAGGGAGAAGAAGACGAAGAGAGCGAAGAGACAGGGACGACCGCGCGCCGGTCGCACCGTCCGCGAGCGGCCCGCCCCGCCCCTGTCCCGGACCACCGGTCCGGGCGGAAAAGGAAGGGTGGACATGACGACCGTCGGACTTCTCTACCCGGGCGAATGCGCCGAGGACGACTTCCCGCGGATCGAGATCACGCTGGACAGCGACATCAGACTGCCCCTGTTCCGTATGGGGACCGGCGACGACGTCCGCCGCGTGGAGGCCCTGCGCGAACTGGGCTCCGCCGAGCGGCTCGACGCGGGCGTGGAGGAGCTCCGGCTGGCCGGAGCCGACTCCCTGGTGTGGGCCTGCGCGGCCGGCAGCTTCGTCCTCGGCCGGGACGGCGCCCAGGCGCAGATCTCCGCGCTGGCGCGCTCCGCGGGACTCCCCGCGTCCAGCACCTCCTTCGCGTTCGTGCACGCCGTGCAGGAGCTCGGGGTCCGGCGGGTCGCGGTCGCCGCGACCTACCCCGAGGACGTCGCCACGCTGTTCAGCGACTTTCTGACGGCCGCCGGCATCGAGGTGGTCGCCACCCGGGGCAGCGGGATCATCACCGGCGCCGAGGTGGCGCGCTGGGACCTCGATCTCACCCGCGAGCTCGCCATCGCCGGCGACCATCCGGACGCGGAGGCGGTCCTGCTCCCCGACACCGCCCTGCACACGGCGGCGCACGTCCCCGAGCTGGAGCGGCTCCTCGGCAAGCCGGTCCTCGCGGCCAACCCCGTCACGGTCTGGGAGGGGCTGCGGCTCACCGACCGCCACGTCTGGGCCCCCGGACTCGGCGCCCTCTTCGCCACCCGGGAGCCCCCGCTCGGCACCGTCGAACCGCGCGGGCTCGAAGTGCGGGAGTGAACGTACGGGAATGAGGCGGAGCGGGTGCGCACGGGCGCCCCGGGGCCGCCTGCCCGGCTCGTGCCGGGCTCGCGGGCCGGCCTGATCCGGACGGAAGGTCCTCGGCGCCCGGCGGAATAAGCGGAGCCGCCCTCCTGTTGCACGGGTTCGATACGCATACGTATGACCAGTGGCACCGGGAGAGCGACACGTGGACGAGAACCGAGGCGACGAGATCCGGAACGACGGCGGCGGCGCCGCAGACGGAACCGCCGACGACCGGGCCGACACCGTCAGGGGCACGGCGGGCGGCACCGCCCCCGTGCCCCTGTCCGTGCTCGACCTGGTGACTGTGGGCAAGGGCCGCACCGCGAGCGAGGCGCTCTGCACCAGTGTGGACATCGCGAAGCTGGCCGAGCGGCGCGGATTCCACCGCTACTGGGTCGCCGAGCACCACTCCATGCCCGGCGTCGCCTCGTCCTCCCCGGCCGTCATCCTGGCCCACCTCGCCGCCCACACCGACCGCATCCGGCTCGGTTCGGGTGGCGTGATGCTTCCCAACCACGCCCCGCTCGTCATCGCCGAGCAGTTCGGCACCCTGGAGGCCCTGGCCCCCGGCCGGGTCGACCTCGGCCTCGGCCGCGCCCCCGGCACGGACGGCGCCACGGCCGCCGCGCTGCGCCGGAGCGAACGGCTCAACGAGGGCGCCGACGACTTCCCGCAGCAGCTCGCCGAGCTGACCCGCTTCCTGGACGACGACTTCCCGGACGGTCACCCCTACTCCCGGATCCACGCCGTCCCCGGGCCGGTGCAGGCCACCTCCGACGGCGGGGTGCAGTCCCCGGCCCGCCCGCCGATCTGGCTCCTCGGCTCCTCCGGCTTCTCCGCCCGGCTGGCCGGCATGCTCGGGCTGCCCTTCGCCTTCGCGCACCACTTCTCGGCCCGCAACACCATTCCGGCCCTGGACCTGTACCGCGAGTCGTTCCGGCCGTCCGCCGTGCTCGACGCCCCGTACGCCCTGATCGGCGCCGCCGCGCTCGCCGCCGGGACCGAGGCCGAGGCGCGCCGCCAGGTGCTCACCGGGGCGCTCAGCATGCTGCGGCTGCGCACCGGCCGTCCGGGCCTGGTACCCACCCCGGAGGAGGCCGAGGCGCACACCTTCGGCCCGCTGGAGCGCGACTTCGTGGACGAGTGGCTCGGCAACATCGTGTACGGCACGCCAGAGCAGGTCCGCGCCGGCCTGGACGACCTGGCCAAGCGGACCGGCGCCGACGAGCTGATGATCACCGCCAACGCGCACGGCGGCGAGGCCAGGCTGCGCAGCTACGAGCTCATCGCCGACGCGTACGGCCTGCCCACGCTCTGAGTCACGCCTTCTCCCGGTGCCCCGCGATCACGGGGTACCGGGAGCGGCCACCCCGCCCGCTGCGATCAGCTCGGCGATCCGTTCCGGTGCGACCGCCCGCGAGTACAGCCAGCCCTGCCCGGTGTCGCAGCCGATCCGGCGCAGCCGCTCGGCCTGCTCCGCCGTCTCCACGCACTCCGCCGTCACCGTGAGCCCCAGCCGGTGCGCCAGCTCCACCAGCGCCTCCACGATGGTCTCGTCGGCCGGGCTCGGGTGCCTGCCGCCGTCGTCGTACCGGAAGCCGCGCACGAAGGAGCCGTCCAGTTTGAGCACGGAGACGGGGAGCCGGCTGAGGTAGGCGAGGTTGGAGTAGCCGGTGCCGAAGTCGTCGATGGCGATCCGTACGCCCATGTCGCTCAGCGCCTGCAGCGCCCGCAGCGGGCGGCCCGCCGAGCCCATCACGGCCGACTCCGTCAGCTCCAGTTGCAGCAGCCCGGCATCGAGACCGGTCTCGGCGAGGACGTCCCGGACCTCCGCGACCAGGTCGGTGTCCCAGACCTGCCGTACGGCGACGTTGACGCTGACGAACAGCGCCGGCCCGTCCGGATGGTCCAGCTGCCAGCGGCGGGCCTGACGACAGGCCGTACGCAGCACCCAGCGGCCCAGCCGCACGATCGAGCCGTCCTCCTCGGCGATGGCGACGAAGCGGTTCGGTCCCAGCACCCCGAACTGCGGGTGGTTCCACCGCACCAACGCCTCGACGCCCCGCACCACCCCGTCGGCCATGCCGACCAGCGGCTGGTACTCCAGGGCGAACTCGCCCCGGTCGACGGCCGGCCGCAGCGTCGAGGAGAGCGCCTGCCGGGTCATGCGGTGGGCGTTGCGCTCGGAGTCGAAGAGGGTCCAGCGGGCCTTGCCGTCCGCCTTCGCCCAGTAGAGCGTGGTGTCGGCGGCCTGCATCAGCCCGGTGGGGGAGGTGCCGGCCGAGGCGCGTTCCACCACCCCGATCGAGGCGGAGACCGAGAGCCGCTGCCCCGCCAGGTCGAACGGCTGCTGCACCGCCGTGAGCAGCGCGTCCGCCAGGTCCAGCAGCTGCTGGGTGCCCTGTGACTCCTCGACCAGCACGGCGAACTCGTCGCCCCCGAGCCGCGCCACGAAATGGCTGCCGTCGCGGTGGTACGGGTCGCGCCCCGCGACGTCGCTCAGCCGTCCCGCCACGGCGGCGAGAAGCCGGTCGCCGGCCCGGTGCCCCAAGGTGTCGTTGACGGCTTTGAAGCCGTCCAGGTCCAGATAGCAGAGCCCGATCCGGCCCGGGCGGGGCAGCAGCGAGCTGTCCTGGAACGGCGACAGATCCAGCGCGGCCGAGAGCCGCTCGAAGAAGAGGGTCCGGTTGGGCAGCCGGGTCACCGCGTCGTGCATCTGGAGGTGGCGCAGCCGCTGCTGGAGCTCGTGCCGGTCGGTGATGTCGGCCACCGTCAGCAGCGCCAGGCCCGGGTCGCCCGCCGTGGGATCGGCCATCGGTACGACGGTGATCTCGGCCCAGAGCGGCCGGCCGTCGCGGTGCTTGAGCCGGCGGGTGCAGCGGAACCGCGAACGCCGCCCGCGCAGCACCTCGCGGTAGGAGCGCCAGGCGTGGTCGTCCGGGGTGAGACCGACGAGGGCGGCGACGGGCTGTCCGGCGAGATCGGCGGCGGCGGTCCCGGTCATCCGGGCGAGCGCCTCGTTGGCGTGGACGACCGCTCCGGCGCCGTCCACCACGGCCATGGCGAACGTGGCGCTGCGGAAGGCGGACCGGTAGGCGAGCGACACGGTCTCCGCGTGGTGACACTCCGTGTCCACCGCCGGAGGTGCGCCGGGGGATGTGCCTGCCGGGGGCCGGTGCCCTTCGGAGGTTCCGCTCACCGCTCGCTCCCGCTGTGCAGATCGTCGTGAACAGGCGTGGCCGGACGGGCCACCGGGTGGGCGCACCCGGCCGGGGGCGCGAACCACGCGGGAAAACGTGAGGAAGCATAGAGGGTGGGGTGTCGGCGCTTCCAGCCCGGCCCGCTCGCCGCTGCCCGCCGGTCCGGCCCCGGCCGGCGCGTACGCGCCCGGTGGCCGTCCTCCGCAAGGTTCCGGCATCGCTCCGCACGGCCTCCCGTTTTGCCCGCCACTGTTCCCTTCTGTGCGCCTGTGTTCCCTGGCGACTTCTCGCTGTCGGATTCCGAGGAGTGAATGACCGTATGTGACGTTACGTGATCGCGGTCGTCGGAGAAGGTGTACCGGGTGCGCCGCCCCGGCGGGCCCCGTACGGGCTCCTTCAGCGGGCCGGACGGCCCCTGACCCGTGTGGGGCAGCCCAGCGGGCGGGGTGCGGTGATCGGGCACAGGGTGGAGCGAGGTGTTCCGCATCCCACCCGGAGGTAGATGTGCCGCGTCAGCACGGACCCGGGGGGGTGGAGAAGCCGAGTCCGCGCGGAGTGGCGGCGGCGCTGACCGCGCTCATGGCGCTGACCGCCATGTCACTCGTCGCCGGCCCTGCGGCCGCCGCCTCCGCGGGCGTGAAACCGTGCGCGCTGCCCCGGACCCCGGCCCACCACTCGCTGGGACTGGACAGCTGGAACGGCGCCTACCCCCGTCCCGCCCGGCACCTCGACGCGGTCATGATCTTCCTGTCCTTCCCCGACGGCGACCCGGTCGTCACGCCGGACGTGCTCACCGCCGACTACTTCCCCTCCACGACCGCCTTCTTCGAGAAGGCCAGCTACGGCGCCTTCGCCCTGGGCGCGCACCCGCGGAAGCACTGGGTGCGGATGCCGCACCCGTCCACCTGGTACGGCATAGAGCGGGACTGGGACTCCGGCCGCCGGACCGCCTATCTGCGCGACGCGATCCGGGCGGCGGACCCGGAGACCGACTTCTCCGCGTACGACATCGTCTACCTGGTCGCCGACCCCGACGCGCCCGGCGTCGACTCCGACGCCACCAAGGTCGTCAACTTCGACCGGCCGATCACCGCCGACGGCAAGGACATCAAGCGGGTCGTCACCGTCTTCGAGCAGCACCCGCCCGACCGCAACGTCCTCGCCCACGAGACCGGGCACGTCTTCGACCTCGCCGACCTCTACCATCGCCCCACGGACGGCAAGGGCGACTGGGACACGTACGTCGGCGACTGGGACGTCATGGGCAGCCAGTTCGGGCTGGCACCGGACCTCTTCGGCTGGCACAAGTGGAAGCTCGGCTGGCTCGGCGACCGGCAGGTGGTCTGCGTCCAGGGCAGCGCGGACGTGACCCTGGAACCAGTCGCCGCAGCCCCCGTCCCCGGCGGCACCATGGGCACCCGGCTCGCCGTCGTCCGGACCGGCGAGGACAGCGCGCTCGCCGTCGAGGCCCGCGGCGCCACCGGGAACGACCGGGCGACCTGCACCGAGGGCGTGCTGATCTACCGGGTGCACAGCGCCACGGCCTCCGGCGGCGGCCCGGTGGAGGTGCTGGACACCCACCCGGACAAGGAAGCCTGCTGGGACCGCTCGGTCTACCCGCCGCTCGCGGACGCCCCGCTCCCGGTCGGGGAGACGTACAGCGTGCCGGGGGA
This sequence comes from Streptomyces sp. NPDC008125, assembly GCF_042957125.1. Taxonomy (NCBI): domain Bacteria; kingdom Bacillati; phylum Actinomycetota; class Actinomycetes; order Kitasatosporales; family Streptomycetaceae; genus Streptomyces; species Streptomyces sp. NPDC008125. The sequence goes on along the minus strand of NZ_JBIBHR010000008.1, from coordinate 165,456 downwards.
GCGGATCCGCGTCGAGGTCGCCGACAGGACGCCGTCCGGCTCCTGGACGGTACGGATCACCACCGGCACCTGAGCCCGGGCCGTGGCCGGGCACCGCGCGTCGGGCCGGGCACCGCGCGTCGGGCCGGGTCGGACACCGGGCCCCTCCGGACACGAAGAAGCCCCCCGCTTTCGCGAGGGGCTTCTTCCGTCGGTGCGCCGCCAGGGACTCGAACCCCGGACCCGCTGATTAAGAGTCAGCTGCTCTAACCAACTGAGCTAGCGGCGCCTGCTGACGTCGTAGACATTAGCATCCAGATCCGTCGGAGGAAAAATCGAGTAATCGGACACCGGCGGGACGGCGCTCCGGGCGGCCCGCACGCAGGCCCAGCGCAACACGTCGGGGCCGGGCAGCCAGGGGGCGCGGGTGTCGGGGGCGACCACCCACTGCGGTCCCGGAGCGGTGGGGTCGCAGGTCAGCGGCGGTACGGTCACCGCGTCGCCGGTGCCGTGGCAGAGCACCGGGGGCAGGGTGCGCGCGCCGGACGCCGGGCCGGCGCTGCCCGTGCCCCACTCCTCCCAGGCCAGCAGCGAGGGGAGCCGCTGGGCGGTGCCGGGCGCCGCGAAGAGCAGGGTCCGGCCGCGGTGGGTGGCGACCGGGCCGGAGCCGGGGCCCTCCGCCCAGAGCCGCTCCAGCATCCGCCGCCCGAACAGCGAAGGGACGCTCACCACGTCGAACGCGGTGCCGCAGGGCAGGACCCCCGGCGACGCGGGGCTCGCCTGCCAGCGGTCGAGGGTGGTGCGCGGGTTCGCCGTGGCGCTCGCGAGCCAGACGGCCCCGGAGGAGGTGACCTCGGCAGGCTGGTGCGAGGCCTGACTCCGCAGCGGAGGGAGGGTTCCGACGCCGGAGCGCGGTTCGCGGGTCTGCAGGGACGTTTCGTCTTCCAGCCATGCGGTCATGGAGACAGGTCTACCGGGCGTGACGGGCCTGACGCCGAGAGTCGTCGAATCCAGGACAGGACGTCACCATGCCGGGTATCTTGCCCGCGGGCATATGCCAGAAGCTGCACCCGGAGTGACCGTGCCGGGGGCGGGAGCCGGGGGTCTTCTCCGTGCCGCATGTCGCGCGCGTCCGTGCCGCATGCCACGCGTGACGCATGTGCCGTCCGTGCCGCGTGTGACCCGGGTGCCGCACGGCTCTCCGGGCCGGGGCACGGGGCCCGGGGGGCGGCGCTCGCGGGCGGCGGCGCGGGACTCAGGGCCGGGGCGCCTTCAGCAGGGAGCGGCCGAACTCGATCATCTTCTCCGCGTAGTCCTCGGTCCACTCCGCGCGCTCCGCGACATCGGCGGGCGTCAGCCGGTCGAAGCGGCGGGGGTCGGCGAGCTGGGCTGCGGCGACGGCCTGGAACTCGATGCTCCGGTCGGTGGCGGCCCGGAACGCGTGCGTCAGCTCGGTCGCGCGGGTCAGCAGCTCCGCGGGGTCGTCCATCGACTCCAGGTTGAAGAAGTGGTCGGGGTCGGCCGCCGCCTCCGCCGGTTCGAAGAGCAACGGAGCGGGGCGCAGCCTCGGCTGCGCGTTCCGGTCGGCTTGTGCCATGTGCGTTTTCCTCCTTCGGAAGGCCGGACGGCCACCCTCCATTGTCCAACCCGGCGCAAGTCCGGTGCCCCGGGCCGTGAGATCCCGGATCCCCGTCTCCACCGGTCCGTCCGCGGGGGCGAACGTGTCCGGTGCACCGAACGATTCCGCGGCCGTGGGCATGCCGGTGCGCCCGGAAGGAGCCGTGACCCCGGGGTCGCTCCGCGTGGGGCCACCGCGGTGGCCCCGAACAAGTCTGTCCGGGTCGACCGGCCGGAAAACACTGTCCGGAAGCGTTCGGCCCGCGCGCTCCCGGCGTATCCCGCCGATGCGTTGGTGGTTCGGGGCCGGGGAGGGGTGTTCTTCGTCGGGGACCCCGAAGATCGGCCCACCGGCCCCGGTCCGTCAGCCGCCCCAGGGCACCCGGTGGTTCGACCAGTGCTCCCAGGTGGACTGCATCGCCTCCCAGCCGTCCGGGAACTTCACCTCCACGCCGAGTTGCACCGGTTCCGTCGACGGATGTTCGTCCAGCAGGTCCGCGACCCCCGCCCGGCACACCACGACGCAGGCGTGCCGGTGTCGGGACGCCAGCACGCAGAGCCGGCCCGTCTCCAGGTGGAAGGCGGTGGCGTCGGGCCGTCCGGAGAGCGGGTGCAGCACCACCGTGACGTCGAACTCCCGCCCCTGGAGCCGGTTCGCGGTGTCCACCGCGACCCCCGTGACCCCCAGTCCGGCGAGGGCCGCGCGGACCGCCGCCGCCTGGTCGCGGTGGGCGGTGCCGACGGCGATCCGGTCCGCCGTCACCGGCACCGGGTCCGCCGCTCGCTCGCTGGTCGCGGTGGTGCCCCGGTCCAGCAGCCTGCGGACCACCAGCGCCACCGCGTGCACCGCCTCCGGGTCCGTGCGCGGGGTGTGGCGGGCGGGCAGCTCCAGCAGCCCCCAGCCCGACTCCGCCGCCACGTCCAGTACCCGGTCGGGCCCCGAGCCGTCCGACGCCTCGGCGAACGCCAGTGTCCGGTCGCCGTGGTCCGTACCGCTGCGGAAGGGGGTGTACGGGTAGAACGCGTCCGACACCAGGGGCGCGGCCGAGGCGGGCAGCCGCCAGGAGACCGGCAGCCGGTGCTGCGGCAGCCGGGGGTTGTGCGCCAGCAGGGTGGAGACGGCGCTCGCCGACGGGTCGTGGCTCAGCCCCGCCCACTGGTCCGCGCCGACGATCGAGAACGGGTCCAACTGGCCCGGGTCGCCCACGAAGAGCGCCCGCCGGAAGAGACCGGCCACGGCGAGCAGCGCGTCCGAGCGCATCTGGTACGCCTCGTCGACGATCGCGTGCTCCCACGGCTCCACGTTCTTCACGTGCGCCCACTTCGCGGCCGTCGAGAGGACCACGTCGAGCCCGGCCAGATCCGCCGCCTTCGCGGACGTGCGGACGTTCTCCAGGCCGTCCAGCACCTTGTCGTACGGGTCGGAGTCGCTGCTGTGCAGCCGTCCCACCGGCAGCTCGGGCTCCTTCTCCGCGAGCCGCACCACCAGGTCGTCGACCTGCGCGTTGGTCTGCGCGATCACCATCAAGGGGCGCCCGGCCGCGGCGAGTTCCAGCGCGGCGCGGACCACCAGGGTGGACTTGCCCGCGCCCGGCGGGGAGTTGACCACGACCCCCCGGGCGTCGCCGTGCAGGGTGTCGTGGAGGATCGCGTCGGTGGCCCGCCCCGCCGCCGCGCCCGGATCGAACGCCCTGGTCGCGGAGGGCTCCCCGGCCATGCGTACGTCGGTCACAGCACATCCTCCGGGGTCACGGCGTCGGGCGGTTCGGCGGCCGCGCCCGGCGGGCCGCCGTGGGTCCACGGGGTCTCCTCCGCGTCCGGCAGCGCCGGGCCGCCGCGCTGGTCGTGCTCGAAGAGCGTCCACACCGTGCGCTCACCCGCCTCGGGCAGTGACCCGGGGGCCGGCTCCTTGCCGCGCCCCATCCGGTCCAGGACCCGCAGCACCAGCAGCACCTCCGCGCCGTCCTCGGGGAGCCCGGTGCCGTCGGGGCCCGTGCCGGGGCCGGCGTACCGGACGAACTCCGCCGACTGCGGTTTGCCGTCCAGCGAGCGGTACACCTTCGTCCGCTCGCCCAGCCGCGGGCGCTCCGCCGTGCGGACCGTGACCAGCGGGCGCGGGGACGGGCGCTTCGACTCCGTGTACGCCATCTCGACCCCCGTCACCTCGCCGACGAACGCCTCCCCGTTCAGCCGCCGGCCGGCCAGCACCAGCGGATCGTCCAGCGCCTCCTGGGCGTCCAGCCGCGCCTGCGCGGTCTCCCGGGAGGACAGCTTCCGGGCCGCCGTCACCGCGTCGTCCCGGCGCGGCTGCGGCGGCTCGCCCGAACGCACCTTGTCCCGGTGGCCGGTGAACGACCAGCGGTCGCCGGTCCACCGCTCCTCGGCCCTGGCTCCCTCCGGCAGCTCCCGCAGCCGGTCGAGCCCCCGCCACACCGCGTCCCAGGTCGGCAGCAGCACCCCGGCCAGCAGCGAACGGATCTCCCGCTCGGCGGCGTGCAGCTCGCCGAGCCGCACGTCGGCCTCCAGACCGTCCTCGACCGACGCGAGCGCGGTGCGGGCACGGTCGTACCGCTCGATCGCGGGCGCCAGCAGCCGGTTGTCGAACGCCGGGTCCGTGGCCGGCCCCGCGGGCGGGCAGACCAACTGGCCGTCCCGGTCCCGCTCCAGCTCCGCCCGGAGCGCCGCCTCGGCGCCCGACCCGCCGTCCGGCGGGTCGATCCACGCGAGCAGCGCCCCCAGGTGCTGGTCCTCCACACTGCTCTGCCCCGTCGCCCAGTGGCGGTTCAGCAGATCCGTGGTGGCCAGCAGCAGCGAGGAACCCGGCACCCGGGCCCGCTCCGCGTAGTGCGTCAGCCAGCGGCCGAGCAGCGGCACCCGGGGCGGAGCCGGGTACGGGGTGTCCGGATCGTCCTCGGAGGTGCGCCGGAACCGCATCGACCGCCCCAGCAGCCGCACCAGGTCGATCCCGGCCCGGCTCGGCACGATCAGCTGCGCCGCGTCCACGCACAGCTCGACCTCGACCTTGACCTTCTTGCCGGTCTCCGGGTCGGTCTCGCTCCGCTCGGAGGGCTCCACCACGTCCGCGTACGTCTCGATGTGCGGCAGCACCAGCTCGGCCAGCTCCGACAGGAACGCGAACCGCAGATCACGGTCGCGCGGCTGCGCCACCGCCAGCAGCCTCGGCGCCTCCCGGTCCGTCCCGACCAGCGCCCCCAACGGGGCACCCGCCTCGCCGGACGTGGTCAGCGGCACCAGCACGAGCGGCCGGTCGGTCAGATGGCGGTGACGTACGGTCGCCAGCGGCTGGGCCCGCCCGCTGTCCACCGCCTCCAGCCGCGCCAGAGTGCTGATCAGTGACATGCCGCCGAGCCCTCCCGGTCCGCCGTGCCCGCCGGAACCCGGGCGCGCAGCGCCACCGTGCCCTCCAGCGCCTCGGCGCGCAGGGCCGCCGCCCGGCGCAGTGCGGCGACGGCCGGATCCGCCGGGTCGCCCTCCTTGCCCGCCGCCGCGTCGAGCACCGCGCGGACCGTGGTCAGCCCGCCGAGCTCACCGCTCACTCCTCGCCCCACCGTCCGCACGTCGCCCCGGGCCCGGGACGTGGACCGGCAGTGGAACGCGAGCTCGCAGGCGGCCAGGCACTCGGGGGCGTACGCCGCCGGGACCGCTTCCACGGCGGCGGTCAGCTCCTCGGCCGAGCAGCCGGGATCGAAGCTCGCGCCCTCGGGGAGCAGGGCCGCGATCTCCTCGATGCGGGTGAGCCGGGTCAGCTGGCGTCGCGTCACCGCACGCTGCTTGCGTACGTCCACGACGGAGCCGGTCGGCAGGTTGGAGAAGTCCTTGGGGCAGACGAGAAGGACGTCGTGCGCCACCTCGGCGCCCTCGGTGCGGGCGGCGACCGCCTCCAGGGCCAGCACGTAGACCGCCGACTGGCGGGCGGCGGCACCGACCTTCGCCGCGTCGGCCGAACCGTCGATCATCGGGAACGACTTGATCTCGATGACCGTCCACCGGCCGTCGGGATGCACCACCACGGCGTCCGGTTCCAGATAGGCGGGCGAGCCCGCCACCTCCAGCGCCAGCATCGGGTGGTCCAGCAGGCTCCAGCCGCCGGCCGAGGTCGCCTCGCGCAGGGCCAGCGCGGTCCGGGCCGTCCGGCCCTCGGGGCCGGCCGCCGCCAGATCGGGGACCCGGGCGCCCTCCGGCGGCTCGCCGCCGCCGAGGCTCTCGTGCAGCAGGCGCAACAGCTCGGTGCCGCCGTCGGCCTTGACCCGCGCCTCGAAGGCATTGCCGCGCATGAACGCGAACTGGGACTGGCCGAAACCCGAGGGGGAGCCGAGCGCGGTGGCCAGCCCGGTCTTGTCGACCCCGGCGCCGTCGAGCAGTGCCCGCCGCTTGCAGCCGGGGTTGGCGGCGAGGGCGGCCAGCGCGCGGGCGTCCAGTGGATGCGGGACGACCGTCGGTCCGCGCAGCTCAGCGAGCCGCTGCCGGAGCGCTGTCGCCGGCGCCGGTCCGGCCGGGCTTGCCGGAGGCGCGGGGCGCGTCGCTGGAATGTGCGGAGGGGGTCCGCCGGCCGGGGATTCGCTCACCCGCCGAAGTCTCGCATCCGCCACTGACAATCGGGGACGGCGTCGCCGGAACTCCCGCTCCCGACGGGTACCGCCGGGAGACGAGCGCCCGCAGCCGGGCCGACACGGAGGCGGCGGCCCGCATTACCGGGCGGGTCAGCAGCGCGCCCGCGCCCATCACCGCGGCGCCCGCCACGGCGTCCAGGAAGTAGTGGTTGGCGGTGCCCATGACCACGAAGACGATGGTCAGCGGATAGAGGACGCCGAGTGCGCGGAGCAGCGGATGCCGCCCGTACCGCCACAGCAGCACCCCGCACCACAGGGCCCACCCCACGTGCAGGCTCGGCATCGCCGCGTACTGGTTGGTCATGCCGCCGAGTCCGCGCGGGGCGCTCGCCTCGGTGCCCCACCACCCGTAGGAGCTGTACTGCGCCATGGTGTCGACGAATCCGTGCGCGGCGTCGAGGAGGCGGGGCGGGCAGGTCGGCATCAGCGTGAAGCCGACCAGGCCGATCAGGGTGGAGGTCAGCAGCCAGGTGCGGGCCGCGCGGTAGGCGGCGGTGCGGCGCCGGTACACCCACAGCAGCAGCGCCGGAGTGACGAGGTAGTGCAGCGAGGCGTACGCGAAGTCGGCGGGTATCCCCACCGAGGAGTGCGTGGTCAGCAGCCGGTTGAGCGGGTGCTCGATGTTCAGGTGAAGCGTTTTCTCCAGCCGGAGTATCTCGAGCCCGTGGTCGACGGCGGTCGATATGTTCCCGCGCGCGAGCAGCCGGCCGGCCGAGTAGAGCCCGTACACCACCGCTATGAGCGGCAGCTCCGTCCACCAACGGGGGCGTCCGGAGGCGCGTGCGGGTGTGGCGTGCGGCATCCGGTGGCTCTCCCCTGTTCAAGCGTCCGACGGCGGGCGTTCAACCGTACGGCGGTCGTCCGTCGTGTTTCCCCCCGGGGGTCCCTTTCGCTCCCCCGCGCCCGGCCCGCCCCGGCCGGGGTCCTGCGCGGAGGGGGACGTGTGGGCGGGCCGTGTGGTTGCCCGGTTCACCTGCCGGCCGTGGGGGACGGGTGCCCGGCAGGACGGCCCTCATACCCGTGGGCGATGATGGAGAGGGGCGGACGCGCCGCCCTCGGGCACGTCGACGACAGCCCTGAGGCCGGGGCGCGTCCCTCCTCGGACGTGTCCGTCGGACATGGACCGGGCGCCCGGACAGCGAGGTCCCGGAGCCCCACCGCCGTACCCCAGTTCTCAGGGAGAGCCCGCACATGGCACCGCGCATCCTGCTCGCCCGGCACGGCCAGACCCAGTGGTCGGTCCAGGGCAATCACACCGGCAGGACCGACATCCCGCTGCTCGACTCCGGGCGGGAGGGCGCCAAGCTGCTGGGCGAACGGCTGCACCGGGCCCCCTGGTCCGGGCTGCCGGACACGGACATCCGCACCAGCCCACTGGTCCGGGCCGCCGAGACCTGCGAACTGGCCGGCTTCGGGGACCGCGCGGAGACCTGGGACGCGCTGATGGAGTGGGACTACGGCGACTACGAGGGCCTCACCCCGGCGCAGATCAAGGCGGACCGGCCCGACTGGCTGATCTGGCGCGACGGGGTCCCCGGCGGGGAGTCCACCGCCGACATGACGGCGCGCGCGGACGGGGTCGTCGAGCGGGTGCGCTCCGGCGAACGCGACGTCCTCGTCTTCGCCCACGGCCACATCCTGCGGTCGATCGCCGCCCGCTGGCTGGGCGAGGACCTGATGTTCGGCGCCCGCGTCCGGCTGGAGCCGACCTCGCTGTCGGTGCTGGGCTGGGCCTACGGAATGCCCGCCGTCGAGCGGTGGAACGACACCGGCCACCTCGAACGCTGAGCCGTGCCGCCGGGCGCGGGCGCCGGGGGTTCAGCGTCGCTGCGCGGCCCGGTACCGCTCCAGCAGCCCCGCCACCGCCGCCGCGCCGGGGTCGGCCGCCAGGACGCGTACCGTCCCCGTGAGCATCCCGCTGATCCTGCTGGACCGGACCCGGTCCAGCAGGTCCAGCACCTGGTGCGCGGAGCGGACCGCCTCGTCCGCCGCCCCGGCCCGCGCCAGGTCGCCCGCCAGCTGCGCGCGGTAGAGCGCGAGGTTCCGGGTGAAGTGCGGGTCCTGCAGCGCGGTGGCCCGGCGGCCGTGGCGGGTCGCGCGGGGCCAGTCGCCCAGCGCCGACCAGCACTGCGCCTCCAGCAGGTGCATCTCCGCCTCGCGGAAGAAGCTCATCCACTCCGGGTCCCGCTCGGCGGGCCCCCGGTCGAATGCGGCCCGGGCCCGCGCGATCGCCCGGCCGCATCCCGTACGGTCCCCGAGCCCGGCCCGGCCGCCCGCCTCGCGCAGGGAGAGCAGGGCCAGCAGCCGGTGCGAGCCGACCGAACGGGCCGCCCGCTGACCGGCCTCCGCCGCCCGGACCGCCTCCCTCGGCCGTCCGGCGTCCCGGGCCAGGAACGACGTGTTGCAGAAGGCGTGCGCCTCCAGCGCGTCGTCCCCCGCGACCCGGGCGGTGGCCAGCGCCTCCGCGTAGTACGAGCGCGCGTCGTCGAACCGCCCCGAGTCGTGGGCCAGCCAGCCGACCGAGAGGGCCAGCTCGCCGGCCCCGGAGTGCAGCCGGTCGGCGGTGGCGCGGCGGGTGGGCGTACCGGAGTCGAGCAGGGCGTACGCCGCCCGCAGCGGATGGGCGGCCCGCCGGTAGAGCCCGTCGCCGCCGTGCTGGTCGTCGAGGATGCGGATCTCGCGGACCGCCTCCTCCACGGAACGCACCTCGGCCTCACCTGCCCGCCGCTGGGCGGGCAGCACGATCGGGGTACCGGCGGCCCGGTGGGCGCCGAGCCCGATCGACGCGGTCGCCACACTGGTGGTGCCGCTGGTCATGAACACGCGACGCAGCACGTCGCTCTCCTCGATGTCGCTGGGTACGGAGAGGGCCGGACCGGGATCCCCGGACAGGGATCTCCAGACCGCCGGTCCACGGCTGCGCGCCGAACGTCCGCGCACGCTCTCCCGGTCCGAGAAGCCCAGGTCCCCCAGGGTGGTGCCGGGGAACATGTGCAGGAAGACCCGTTCGTACGCGTAGTTCGGGCACCGGATCTCGCCGGACTCCACGCGACCGATGTAGCGGGCGTCGCAGGCGACCTGCTCGCCGATCTCGCGGGCGGCCCTGCGGACGGCCGCCGCGAACTCTCCCGCCGAGCGCTGTCCGCGCAACCGGCGGAAGACGAGGTTGGGAACGGCCCGTGACGACACCATGGCGTGGCCCTCTCTGGTGCAGCCGGGCGCATGCCTCAGGTGTCCCGGCGGAGCAAGAACGTACCTGGTGTGACAGGTCGCGCACGCAGGGTTTCCCGACAATCAGGGGCAATCCGGTCGCGATCCGCCATGAACTGCCACCCTTTGCGGCGGCTTGGCACCGTAGCCCTTGACGCCGTCGGCGCGTTGGTCCATGCGGAGACGGGGCGTGGCTCCGTTCGGCGACGACAGGAGGGGTTCCCATGCTTCACCTCGGCACGGAGACCGGCCCATGGACCACTGCGGCCACCTCGAAGGACGCGGGTGCACGGCCGGCCGTTCCGCCGCACACGGCATCCGACCCGATCGAGGGGTGCGCCGCACACCTGTGCGACCTCGTCACCGTCCCCGCCCGGCAGGGGCTGGAGGCCGTCGACATCCTGCGCCGGGGCGCCGGCCCCGTCGTGGTGGGGCCGGTGCTCCACGACGGAGCCGGCGGCACCGTCGGGTTCCTGGTGCCGCCCGGCACCGCCGAGGCCTGGGACGTCCCGGGCAGCGCGTGTACCAGCACCGAGGGCCGCGGGCTCCGCCTCCCCGACGAGCCGCCCGTCTCCGGAACCGGCTGGCTGCTCCCGCCCGCCGACGACGCCCCGGTCACCGACCCCGCCGCGCTGCGGGCCGCGCTCGACCAGGCGGCCCGCATGATCGAAGCGGCCGACAACTGCCGCTGAGCCCATAATGTCCAGGTGGGCGGGGTTGTCCCCGGTGTTCTCCTCGCCCCGGCCGGCCTCGCGCGACCAGGACGCGGAACCGGCCCGACGCGGGGCGGTGAGGGCGGACGGACGTGGCACGTCGAGGAGGGGCGGCGGGAAACGCCAAGCCCGGCAAGCGGGCCGAACGGGCGGACCGGAGCGAACGTGCGGACCGGTCGGGGCGCGGCGGGCGGGAGGCCCGTACCGCGACCGTCGACGGCGGCCGGGCCGAACTCGCCCCCGACAAGGAGCGCCGGAACGCCTGGACCCTGCTGCTCGACGGTGCCCCGCAGTCCCACGTGGATCTCGACGACCCGACGTACCTCTCCTTCGAGTACCAGCGCAGGATCGGCCACGCCATCGACCTCGCCGCGCCGCCGGGGACCCCGCTGCACGTCCTGCACCTGGGCGGCGGGGCCTTCACCCTGGCCCGCTACACCGCGGCCACCCGGCCCCGCTCCACGCAGCAGATCGTCGAGATCGACGCGGCGCTCGTCGCGTTCGTACGCCAGGAACTGCCGTTCGACCCGCAGGCCCGGGTCCGCGTCCGCGCCCTGGACGCCCGCGTGGGGCTCGGCAAGATACCCGACGGCTGGGCCGATCTCGTCGTCGCCGACGTGTTCGGCGGAGCCCGTACCCCCGCCCATCTGACGACCACCGAATTCCTCGCCGAGGTGCGGCGGGCGCTGAAGCCCGGCGGCAGTTACCTCGCCAACCTCGCGGACGGCCCGCCGCTCGCCCACCTCCGCGGCCAGATCGCCACCGCCGCCGCGCACTTCCCCGAACTGGCGCTCGCCGCCGACCCCACGGTCTGGCGCGGCCGTCGCTTCGGCAACGCCGTGCTCGTCGCCTCCGACCGCCCCCTCGCCGTCGCCGAGCTCACCCGGCGCGTCGCCACCGACCCGCACCCCGGCCGCGTCGAACACGGTCGCGCGCTCGCCGACTTCACCGGCGGGGCGGCGGTCGTCACCGACGCGGACGCGAAGGCCTCCCCGGCACCGCCGCCGAACGCGTTCGACTGACGGCGGGGGCCGACGCGGCCGCCTGACCTCCGGGGCACGATCCTCCGGCCGGACCGGCCGGTTGTGGGCCCGACCCCGGTTCACCCCGCCCGGTTCACCGCCGAGAGCACCGCCAGCACCGAGGCGGTCAGCACCGAGGTGTCCCGGCCCGCGCCCCAGACGACCCGGCCGCCGACCCGGCACTCGGCGTACGCCATCGCGGGGCTGTCCTGCCCGCCGGTCGTCGCGTGCTGGGTGAAGTCCAGGATCTCCACCTCGTGGCCGGCGCCCGCCAGCGCGCGGACGAACGCGGACAGCGGCCCGTTGCCGGTGCCCTCGTAGTCGCCCGTCACGTCCCCGCCGCACCCCTCGGTGCGCAGGGTGCACGCGAACCGGTGCACCCCATCGGCGGTGACGTCGGCGGTCCACGCCTCCAGCGCCACCGACCCGTCCTGGCCCGGCGTCAGATAGGTCGCGGTGAACAGCTCCCAGAGGTCCTTACGAGTCGCCTCCAGGCCGCTGTCGTCGGTCGAGCGCTGCACCGTACGGGAGAAGTCGGGCCGCATCCGGGCGGGCAGGTCCACGCCGTAGGAGCTCTGCAGCAGGTGGGCGATCCCGCCCTTGCCGGACTGGCTGTTGACCCGGATGACGGCCTCGTAACCGCGCCCCACGTCCGCCGGGTCGATCGGCAGGTACGGCACGTCCCAGGTCGGCGAGGCGGTCCGCGCGTGGTGCGCGAACCCCTTGCTGATGGCGTCCTGGTGGGTGCCGGAGAAGGCGGTGTACACGAGGTCGCCCGCGTACGGGTGGCGCGGCGGCACCGCGAGGCGGTTGCAGTGCTCGACCGTGCGGCGGATCTCGTCGATGTCCGAGAAGTCCACCATCGGGTCCACCCCCTGGGCGTGGAGGTTCAGCGCCAGGTTCACCAGGTCGACGTTGCCGGTGCGCTCACCGTTGCCGAAGAGGCAGCCCTCCACCCGCTGGGCGCCCGCCAGTACGGCGAGTTCGGCGCAGGCCACGCCGGTGCCCCGGTCGTTGTGCGGGTGGACGGAGAGGATCACCGACTCCCGGCGGTCCAGGGCCCGGTGCATGTACTCGATCTGGTCGGCGTAGACGTTGGGCGTCGCGATCTCCACCGTGGCGGGCAGGTTGTGGATCACCGGCCGGTCCGGGGACGCGTCCCAGAGGGCCGTCAGCCCGTTGCAGACCTCCAGGACGAAGTCGGGTTCGGTCAGGACGAAGACCTCGGGCGAGAACTCGAACCTGATGTCCGTCGCCGGGTGCTGCCCGGCCAGCCGGTCCATCAGCTCCGCCGCCTCCCGCACGGTCGCCCACACCTGCGCGCGGTCCCGGCCGAGGACCACGTCGCGCCAGACGGGGGCGGTCGGGATGTAGAGGTGGACCACCGCCCGGGGCATCCCGGCCACTGACTCGAAGGTCCGGGCGATCAGGTCCGGCCTGGCCGGGGTGAAGACGACGGGGGTCACGTCACCGGGGATCGCGTCGCCCTCCACCAGGTGCCGGACGAAGTCGAAGTCCGTCCGGCTGGCGGACGGATAGCCGATCTCGATCTCCTTGAACCCCATGGTGACCAGCAGGTCGAACATCCTGCGCTTGCGCGGGGTGTCCATCGGCTCGGCCAGCGCCTGGTTGCCGTCGCGCAGGTCGACGGGCACCCACAGCGGCGCCTGCTCGACCCGTGCGTCCGGCCAACCGCGGTCGTTCAGGGAGGGGACATGCACCCGGTCGAAGGCGGAGCGGTAGCGGTGCGAGGGCATGTCGCCGGCGCGCTGCGGGTTCCACGCGGGGGAGCCGGCGGGCACCGGGCCGCGCGGCGTGCGGAGGGTGGGGAAGCTGTGCATCGTGGGCATGAGGACGGGTGTTCCTTCTCGTGTCGCCGGATGCGACCGGCACGGCGCGGCACCCCGCGGCGGGGTGCCGGTCGCTTCAGGCCCCGCCGCGGCAGCCGAGAAGAAGGAGACCGCTGAGCGTCATGGCGGTACAGTAGCCACATGCGAAGTCTTCAGACAACCCGACAGGTGAAGCGCGTGTCCTCCCTCGGTCCACTCCGCCCCAGCCCCCTCGTCGACCAGGCGACCGCCCATCTGCGGGAGCAGATCACCACGGGCACCTGGCCGGTCGGTACGAAGATCCCCGGCGAGACCACCCTCGCCAAGTCCCTCGGCGTGGGCCGCTCCACCGTCCGCGAGGCGGTCCGGACCCTCGCCGCGACCGGAATGCTCCAGTCCCGCCAGGGCGCCGGCATCTTCGTCGTCGCCGACCGTCCGCACGAGGACTGGCCCGCGCGGCTGCGCCGGGCGGCGGTCACCGACATCTACGAAGTCCGCATGCTGATCGAGGTGCAGGCCGCCCGGCTCGCCGCCGAACGCCGCACCGAGGGCGACGTCACCGCCCTGGAGGCCGCCATGGCCGCCCGCCGGGCCGCGAGCGGCTGGGGCGACGCGGAGTTCGTCGACGCCGACATCGCCCTCCACCGCGCGGTGGTCGCCGCCGCCCACAACCCCGTACTCACCGATCTCTTCGGGGAGTTCGCCCCCGCGCTGAGGCAGGGCCTCATCGACCTGGTCGACCTGCTCGACCTGCGCGCCGAGCACCCCGGCCACGGCGAGGACACCCACGCCGCGCTCGTCCGCGCGGTCGTCGAGGGGGACGGGGCGGCGGCCGAGCGGCTGACCAAGGCCGACCTGGAGGCCACCCTCGCCCTGCTGCGGGGTGCGTGAGCGGGGCTCAGTTCCCCGTGCTCTCCTGCCACTCCTGCGCGTACTCGTCGAAGATCACCCGCAGATGGTGGCCGATCCGGAGGTAGTCCAGGTCGTCGAGGTTGGCGAGGGAGACGCGTACCGACCACTCGGGGCCGTCGAAACCGCCGCCGTTGAGCAGCACCACCCCGGTCTGCTCGGCGAGCCGGAACAGCGGGTCCACCGGCTCGTAGTTCTGCTCCAGGAAGTCGGCGAACGCCTGGCCGCGCACGCGCTCGGCCTCCGCGAGCAGATCCAGTTCGATGTAGTAGGCCGCACGCTTCGGGTCCTCCGAGACCTTCATGTGCACGCCCTCCAGGAGGAGTTCGAGCCGCTGCCGGACGATGGCCCGGATCCGGTGCTTGTACGCCTGCCCCTCTTCCAGCATGTCGAAGAGCGAGAACAGCACCATCATCACCTGCTGGGGCAGCGAAAGTCCGGCGGTGTGGTTCAGCGCCACCTGGCGGGAGTCCGCCACCAGCCGGTCGATGAACCGGATCTTCTCCGGTTCGAGGGAGAGCGTCCCGTACCGCCGGTCGAGCCGCTCCTTCCACTCCGGGGAGTGCGCCGCGAGCATCTCGTCGATCACGTTGTCGTCGTGCAGACCGATCACCCCGAGCCGCCAGCCCGTCGCGCCGTAGTGCTTGGAGTACGAGTACACCAGCAGGGTGTTGCGCGGGAGATCGGCGGCGAGCGAGCGGAAGCCCTCCACGAACGTCCCGTAGACGTCGTCGGTCACCACGATCAGACCCGGGTTCGAGTCCGCCACGATCGACACGATCTGGTCGGCGACCCGCTGGGAGAGGGCCAGCGAGGGCGGGTTGCTGGGGTTGACGCAGCAGACCAGCTTGACGGAGGGGTCGGCCAGCTTGGCGACCTCCTCCTCCGGGTACCGCCACTGCCGCACGCCCGTCTCGGTGAAGAGGCTCGCCTCCACCCGCACCACGTCGAACTCGTACGTGTCGAGTTCGGGGATCTCCAGGTACGGCGTGAACACCGGCACCATCAGGGCGATCCGGTCACCCTTCGCCAGGATGCCGTTCTTCATCAGCGAGTCGAAGATGTAGCACATCGCCGCCGTACCGCCCTCGGTGGCGAACAGGCTCAGATTCTGGTTCTCGGGCGGCCGGTGGTCGAACATCTCGTCCGCCACGTACGCCCGCACGATCTTCTCCGTGTGGTGCAGGATCCGGTCCGGCACCGGGTAGTTGTCCCCGATCGACGAGTCGGCCATCTCGTGCACGAACGCGTCCGGTTCAAAGCCGAACCGCTTCACCGCCAGATCGAACGACGCCTGGAGCAGCTCCATCCCCGGCAGGTCCGGATGGGCCCGGGCGAAGGACGCGAAGCGCTCGGCACACCCCGTCTCCTCGGGCATCCCGCCGAGATCGTCCGCCGTCCAGACGCGCTTGCACTCCGAGAGCGCGAAATAGCCGAGCGCGTGGTACGCCTCACGCGGCCCGGTCGCCACCCAGTTCGGGTTCCCGCGCCCGGCGTTGAGCATCGCGCGCATCGTCCGGCCCTTCTGGCCCGGCTCGTCGCTCTGGGCCGCCTGGGCGATGCTGATGAACTTGTCCTTCAGTTCGAAGGGGCTGAGCTGTGCGTACGACCGGATCTCTTCCCGGCTGAAGCTGGTCCTGGGCATGGCGGTGTCCCTTTCCGGGTTCAGTGGTTGAGGAGGACGATCACTGCGCCCCACACGGTCAGCAGCACGTTGCCGACGGCGTACGGGATCGTGTAACCGAGCGTGGGAATCTGGGACTTGGACGTCTCGTTGATCGCGCCGATCGCCGCCGTCGTCGTCTGGCCACCGGCCAGTACGCCCATCAGGACGGGGAACTTGATCCGCTGGACGTAGTGGCCGAACAGGAAGCCCACGATCAGGGGCACCACGGTGGCGACGGCACCGAGGAGCAGCAGGCCCCAGCCGGCGTCGGAGAGACCGCTGGTGAAGCTCGGCCCCGCGTTGATACCGACCACCGCGACGAACATGCACAGGCCCAGCGTGTCCATGAACCACTGGGCCCCCGGCGGCACGTTCCCGTACGTCGGGTACTTGCCGCGGATCCAGCCGAAGACCAGCCCCATGATGAGCCCGCCGCCGGAGGTCGAGAGCGAGATCGGCACCCCGCCGGCGGTCAGCGCCGGGATGCCCAGGCAGCCGCCGAGGAAGATGCCGAGTCCCACCCAGATCATGTCCGTGGCGAAGCTGGTCGGCACCGGTTTGCCGAGGGCCTTCCCGGCAGGCCCGACCAGCCGCTCCGGACCGGTCAGGACCAGGGTGTCGCCGCGCTCCACCTCGGTGGACAGCCGGTAGGGGAACTCCGAACCCGCCCGGTAGAGACGGTCGACGTACACGCCCACCATGAAGGGCTCCCGGCGCAGTTCCTCGATGGTGCGGCCGAGCTGCGCCTTCTCCGACGCGACGACGTGCAGTGTCTCGGTGCGGTAGCCGAGCAGCTCCACGTCGTCGGCCTCCGGGCCGATGTGGGTACGGGCGTCGAAGTCGACCAGGTCGTGGCGGAGCGCGCTGACGGCGACGGTGTCGCCGGCTTCCAGCGTCCGGGACTGCGAGTGCTCCAGCACGGTGCCTCCGCGCCGTACGGCGGTGAGGTAGATCCGGCGTCCGATGCCCTGCTGCTGCTGTTCGAAGTCCTCGACGCTCCGGCCGACGAGGTCGGGGCGCTCCACCCGGTACGCGCGCAGTACCACCTCGTAGTAGCCCTCGCCCTCGTCCGGATCGTCGTCCGGGGCGTCCAGTTCGGCGGCGAGGTCGGCGCTCTCCTTCGCCAGGTCGCGGCGGTAGAGCCGGGGCAGCACATTGGCCAGCAGCATCGCGCAGAGGATCGTGCCGAGCGGGTACGTCACCGCGTACCCGACGGCGACCAGGTTCTCCTCGGACTTCACCTGGGCAGACGAGAGCCCCGGCAGGGACCCGATCGCGTCCTGCGCGACGCCGATGGCCGCCGACTGGGTGAGGGCGCCGCTCATCAGCCCGGCGCCGAGCCCGGGGCCGTATCCCAGCAGACCGGCGAACAGCCACGAGATCAGCAGCCCGGACACGCAGACCACGACCGCGTTGAGCACCTGGGGCAGGCCGTCCTTGCGCAGCCCGCGGAAGAACTGCGGACCGACCCGGTAACCGAGGGCGAACAGGAACATGATGAAGAAGAGGTTCTTCACCGTGTCGTCGATCTGGATTTTGAACTGGGCGCCGAGCACCAGCCCGGCCACCAGGCACCCCGTCACCGCCCCCAGGGCGATGGTGCGGTAGCGGACCTTCCCCAGCAGGAAGCCGAGCGCGACCACCAGGAAGACCAGCAGCTCGGGATGGGGTTGGAAGACGTTCCGGTTCAGGAAGTCGATCATTCAGGCTCCCAGGACTCCGACGAGGATCGGTCCGGTCAGTGGCAGCAGGAAGTTGGAGAGGGTGTAGGTGATCGTGTAGCCGAGCAGCGGCACCGAGCTCTGTGCCACCTGGGTGACGGCGGTGATCGCGGGCGTCGAGCACTGCTGTCCGGCGATGGCGCCGATCAGCAGCGGCTTCTCGATCTTCAGCAGCCTGCGCCCGACGATCAGCGAGAGCGTCGCCGGTACCAGCACCATCGCGATCCCCGCGAACGGCAGCAGCGCTCCGTACTCCCTCAGCAGCGGCCAGGCCTGCGGACCGGCGGCCAGCCCGGTGCACGCGATGAAGACCGCGAGGCCCATGTCCTTCAGCGTCGCCGCGGCCTGAGGGGGAAACGCGCCGAAGGTCTGCTTGCGGGAACGGAACCAGCCGAAGAGGAGCCCCGAGATCAGACAGCCGCCGCCGGTACCGAGCGACAGCGGGATGTCCCCGGCGTAGACCACGATCTGACCGAGCAGGGAACCGGCCACGATGCCGAGTCCCAGGTAGATGAAGTCGGTCGCGTCGTTCTTGACCACCGCCCCGATCTTCCCGACGAGCCGGGCCAGGCCGTTGCGCGCGCCCACCAGGGTCAGCACGTCACCGCGGTAGAGGGTGGTCTCCCCACTGGCCGGAAGGCGCTGGTCGTTGCGGACGACGTCGGTGATGTAGACCCCGTCCTTGAGGAACTCGGGATGCGCCCGCTCCATCGCGTCGATCGTCGAGCCGTGCGTCGCCTTCTCCGTCACGGCGACCTGGCTGGTGGCCAGGGGGGTGTCGAGGCCGGGGATGGAGGGCGTCTCGGGCCCGATCTCACGGCCCGCCTCGATGATGGCCGCCCGGCGCCCCACCACCTGGACCAAGTCGCTCAGGGTGAGTTCGAGCCCGGGGGAGGGGGTGATGAGCTTGCTGCCCCGCTTGACGCCCTCGACCGTGACCCGTCCGCCGAGCGCCTGTTCCAGCTCGCCCACGGTGCGTCCGTCGGCAAGCGTCACCAGGTACGTCCGGCCGACCGTGCCGGGCAGCGCCTCCCGTTCGTCGGACTCCAGCCCGGCCGAGCCGCCGCGCATCCGGTCCCAGAGTTCGCGGGAGGCGTCCGCCAGGTTGATGCGCAGCAGCATCGGCATGATCTGGCTGGTCAGCAGCACGATGGTGATCAGACCGAAGAGGTAGCAGACCGTGTAGGCGGTGGCGACGTGGCCCTGGTACTGGCTGATCTGGTCGGCGGTGAGGTTGTCGAGCTTGCCGATGGACTCGGTGGCCGTCCCGACGACCGCCGACTCGGTGGCGGCTCCGGCGAGGATGCCCGCAGCGGTGCCCACGTCCAAGTCGAAGGCCTGGGCCAGTCCGTACGCGATGCCGAGGACGCAGACCAGTTCGATGAGACAGAGCGCGAAGAAACGCAGACTGCGCCGGTTGAGATTGGCGAAGAACTGCGGCCCCGCCATATAGCCCAGCGAGAAGATGAAGAGGGCGAAGAAGACCGTCTTGACGTCCTCGTCCACGCTGACGTGCCGGGTCCCGAGGAGGAGCGAGACGATCAGGGTGCCGCAGATGCCGCCGAGGGTGATCGGCCCGACGCGGACCTTCCCCACCAGGTAGCCGACGGCGAGGCAGAGAAACAGGGCGAGTTCGGGGTGGTCCCGGATGACACCCACGCGCTTCAGGTCTCAGAACTGATGAAAATGGATGAAAGTGACATAAAGGCGAAGCTAGCAGCGGGACCGGAGCGGGGCACGCCGAAGGTCCTGCGGTCGGGGGTGGGTTCGTGGCTCCCGGCGGCCCGTCGGGCCGATCGTCCGTGGCCGGGGCTCACCCGTCGGAGCCGGTGACGGCGTCATGGCCGGAAGGGTCCGGCCGCTTCGGCCGACGGCGTCCTCGCCGGGCGGCCTTCGAGGAAAGAACACGATCGCGCCACGGTCGACCGGCCGAGATCGTTTCGGGCGGAGTCCCTGTTCACTTTCCGGCGGGCCCGTTTCGCGTGGTCCGGGTAAAGAACCGGCCACGGGGTAGGACCGGATGAGGGATGGCGCGTTCTGGGCGGTGGAGCCTCCCCGCCCTCGCGAACAGCCTCCCACCTGCGGCGATTCGATGACGGTGCGTCAACGGCCCCGAGTGTTCGCCAATTGGCAAGCCCTGTGCGGGACACGGTCTCGTGACTTGCCGGACACGCTCGCGCAACGGAAGCGTCTTCAAGTCTTGACACCCACCCCCTTGAGGCAGCAACCTTCCGTCATCGGCGCATGGGAGCGCTCCCACATCGCACACCCGTTTTTATGTGCGATCGGCACTGCCCGTGCTTCCCCCCAGCATCACCTGGCGCGGCACTCACGGCGCCCGGGTCCCGCAGTGAGCAAACCGCCAGTCACACCCTGGAAATAGGAGTAGTGGAATGCGCATCACCCGCAACGTCGCAGGTCGACGCCGTAGAGCCGCGATCGTGGCCACCACTGGCCTGACGGCCACCGCCCTGCTGCTGGCGGGCTGCAGCGACTCGTCGGACGACGAGGGAAGCAGCACCGACGCCAATGGCAACATCACCCTGACCGTCGCCGACTACGGCCAGTTCGGGTACAAGGAAGCCGGGCTCTTCGCCGAGTACCACAAGCTCCACCCGAACATCACGGTCAAGGAAGACACCACGGCCGAGGAGAAGGTCTACTACCCGAAGCTGCTCCAGCAGCTGAACTCGGGCAGCGGCCTGGCGGACGTCCAGGGTCTGGAGGTCGGCCGCATCAAGGAGCTGGTCGACACCAAGGCGGACCAGTT
This sequence comes from Streptomyces sp. NPDC008125, assembly GCF_042957125.1. Classification (NCBI taxonomy): domain Bacteria; kingdom Bacillati; phylum Actinomycetota; class Actinomycetes; order Kitasatosporales; family Streptomycetaceae; genus Streptomyces; species Streptomyces sp. NPDC008125. Next base: position 145,389 of record NZ_JBIBHR010000008.1, on the reverse strand, counting down.
CGCGGACCTGAGCAAGGCCATCGACGCGACCGACTTCGTGTCGTGGAAGGCCAAGCAGGCCACGACCTCCAGCGGTGCGCTCATCGGCGCCGGCACGGACATCGGTCCGATGTCGCTCTGCTACAACACCGACCTCTTCAAGAAGGCCGGTCTGCCGACCGACCGCACCGAGGTCGCCGCTCTGGTCAAGGGCGGCTGGGAGGACTACATCGCGCTGGGCGAGAAGTTCAAGGCGAAGGCGCCCGCGGGCACCTTCTTCATGGACTCCGCCAGCGCGATGTTCAACGCCGTCGTCAGCTCCAGCGCGAAGCAGTACTACGACGAGGACGGCAAGGCGATCTACAAGGACAGCCCCGCCGTCCAGCAGGGCTGGAACCTGGCCGCCGAGGCGGCCTCCAAGAAGCTGACCCAGGGCGTCCCGCAGTTCGGTGACCCGTGGGCCGCCGCGCTCCGCAAGGGCACCATCGCCACCGTCGCCTGCCCGGCGTGGATGGCCGGTCAGATCTCGGTCAACGCCGGTGACGCGAACAAGGGCAAGTGGGACATCACCAGCGCGCCGGGCGGCACCGCCGCCAACTGGGGTGGCTCCTTCCTCGGTGTTCCGAGCTCCGGCAAGCACGTCGACGAGGCCACCAAGCTCGTCGCCTGGCTGACCGCCCCCGAGCAGCAGGCCGCCGTCTTCAAGGCGATCGGTTCCTTCCCGTCCAACACGGGTGCGTACGACCTCCCGGGTGTGAAGGACGCGAAGCTGCCGTACTTCAACGACGCCCCCATCGGTGAGATCTACGCCGGTGAGGCCAAGACCATCCCCGAGGCCGTCCTCGGCCCGAAGGACGCGACCATCAAGGACACCATCTCCACCGAGATCAACAACATGGAGCAGCGCGGCACCGACCCCGACAAGGCCTGGAAGACGGCCGTCGAGTCGGTCGACAAGGTGATCGGCTGATCCCCGGCGGGGGGGGGGGGCCCCCCGCCCCCCCCCCCCCCCCCCGGGGGGGGGGGGCGCCCCCCCCCCCCCCCCGGCCCCCCCCCCCCCCCCCCCCCCCCCCGGCCCCCCCCCCCCCCCCGCCCGGGGGGGGGGGGGGGCGCGCCCCCCCGCCCGGACGCCCGGGCAGGCGCGGCGGGCGGGTGCGTGCGTCCCGTACGAGG
>NZ_JBIBHR010000008.1:65468-144227 GCF_042957125.1 Streptomyces sp. NPDC008125 | reverse complement strand
GCGCGGGGCGGCCCCCCCCCCCGGGGGGGGGGGGGGCCCCCCCCCCCCCGGCGGGGGCCCCCCGCCCCCCCCCCCCGGGGGGGGGGCCCCCCCGCCCGACAGCGAGGAACGGCCGGTACGCGCAACCGCCGGCCGGCGCGCGGCACCACCCGCACCACGGCAGCACCCGCACCACGGCAGCACCCGCACCACGGCAGCACCCGCATCACGGCAGCACCCGCATCAAGCACCATCCGCATCACGCAGCACCCGCACCACCGCACCGCCCGCACGCAGTACCCACCGCACCACCCGCACGGACGGCCGTCGGGCCTCCGCCCGGCCCGCCGCCGAAGCCGAGCCGTCGGCCTCCCCGGCCCGCCGCGCAGGGGTTTCCCCGCAGCTGAACCACGGGCCTCCCCGGCTCGTAGGTGAAGGCGGGAACCGGTTCTGCCGGTCCGCCGCCCCGAGGTTCCGAGAGCCCCGTCCGCGCGCACGCACCACCGGCCCTCCCCGGCCCGCACCATCCCGTTCGCCCCTCCAGCCGGCTCCGCACAGGCCGGCCCCGGGACGGACGGCTCCGCCCATCCAGCCCCACACGACCGGCACCGCTCGGCACCGCACCGGGACACGCAGTCCCGTATCCGGGCCGGCCCGGTACCGATCGACGCGCCCGCCGGCGCACCCCAGGGAAGGACTCCCGCCCGTGGCAACCTCGACCCCCACCCGGGACGCCTACGTCCCGCCACCCCGTGGTTCCCGACAGCAACCGGCGAGCAGCCGGCAGACCTGGCGGAGCCGGCTGTGGCGGTTCGACGACAAGGCGTCCCCGTACGCGTACATAGCCCCCTTCTTCCTGGTCTTCGCGGCCTTCGGCCTCTACCCGCTCATCTACACCGGGTGGATCGCCCTCCACCGGGTCGAGATGACCGGCATGGACCAGATGGAATGGGTCGGCTTCGACAACTTCACGAAGATCTTCCAGGACTCCGAGTTCTGGACGGCCCTCACCAACACGTTCGTGATCGGTGTCCTCTCCACCGTTCCGCAGCTGCTGGTGGCGCTGGGCCTGGCCCACCTGCTCAACTACAAGCTGCGCGCCAGCACCTTCTGGCGCACCATCATCCTCACGCCGTACGCGACGTCGGTCGCCACCGCGGCCCTCGTCTTCGCCCTGGTCTTCCGGACCGACGGCGGGCTCCTCAACTGGGTCCTGCACTTCGTCGGCTTCGGCGACACCAACTGGGGCAACGGGCACTGGACGTCGAAGATCGCCATCTCGGTCATCGTGATCTGGCGGTGGACCGGCTACAACGCGCTGATCTACCTCGCCGCGATGCAGGCCGTGCCGGGCGACCTCTACGAGGCGGCCTCGCTGGACGGCGCCAACCGCTGGCAGCAGTTCCTCAAGGTGACCATCCCCTCGCTGCGGCCGACGATCCTCTTCACGATCGTCATCTCCACCATCGGCTCCATGCAGCTGTTCGGTGAGCCGCTGCTGCTGGAAGGCGGCGCGATCGGCGCCATCGGTGGCACCGAGCACCAGTACGAGACGTTGAGCATCTACCTCTACAACTACGGCTGGAACCTGCAACACCTCGGCCTGTCGGCCGCCGTGGCCTGGGTCATGCTCGCCATCCTGCTGGCCATCGCGTTGATCAACTGGATCATCAGCCGCTTCGTACGCCGTTCCGCGGCCTGACCGGGAGCGATACCTCTCATGACCATCACCAGCACCCCCGCCAAGGTCTCCGCCCCCGGGCGTCCGAAGCCGGACCGCCGCGCTCCCCGCAAGGTCCGCCTCGCCATGGGCGCGGGCGACACCCACAAGGCCGGGCCGTTCACCTACATCGCGCTGATCGTCATCGGCATCGGCTCGATCCTGCCGCTGTACTGGACGTTCGTCGCCGCCTCGCACACCCAGGACGAAGTCCTGGCCAGCACGCCGCCGTTCCTGCCGGGCGGCCGGCTCTGGCACAACCTCCAGGCCGCCTGGGACGGTGCCAACCTCGGCAAGGCCATCGTCAACACCCTCATCGTCTCGGCGTCCATCACCGCCGCGACGCTGTTCTTCTGCACCCTCGCCGGCTACGCCTTCGCCAAGATGCGCTTCAAGGGCCGGGGTTGGCTGATGACCGCGGTCATCGCCACCCTGACGATCCCGCCGCAGCTCAGCGTCGTGCCGCTGTTCATGATGATGTCGGACATCGGCTGGGGCGGAAAGCTGGAGTCGGTGATCTTCCCGACCCTGGTGAGCGCGTTCGGTGTCTTCTTCATGCGGCAGTACCTGCTGGAGGCGCTTCCGTACGAGCTGATCGAGGCCGCCAAGATCGACGGCGCGAGCAACTTCCGCATCGTGCTCAGCGTGGTGCTCCCGGTGGCGCGTCCCGCGATGATGGTGCTCGGCATGCTCACCTTCGTCCAGGCGTGGAACGACTTCTTCTGGCCGTATCTCGCGCTCAACCAGGCGAACCCCACCATCCAGGTGGCTCTGGGCCAGCTGAGCGCCTCGTACACGCCGGACCAGTCCATCGTCATGGCAGGCGCCCTGATCAGTACGCTGCCCCTGCTGGCGGTGTTCGTGATCTTCGGCAAGCAGATCGTCGGCGGCATCATGTCCGGCGCGGTCAAGGGCTGAGACACCCGGCCCGCACCTCCGGGCGCCCGCGCGACGCCCCCACCGGTGCCCGCGCGGGCACCGGACCCCCTCTTCCTCTTCATCCATGGGAGCGCTCCCGCATGACAGCTGTACGCCCTGACCTCGCCCCCAAGCAGGCCGCCGACGCCCTCGTCTTCCCGCCCGGATTCGTCTGGGGCGCGGCCACCGCCGCCTACCAGGTCGAAGGCGCGGCCTCGGAGGACGGCCGTACGCCGTCCATCTGGGACACCTTCTCCCACACCCCCGGCAAGGTCCACAACGGCGACACCGGTGACATCGCCGGGGACCACTACCACCGCTACCGCGACGACGTGGCGCTGATGAAGGAGCTGGGCCTCGGCGCCTACCGCTTCTCCATCTCCTGGTCCCGCGTCCAGCCCACCGGCCGCGGCCCGGCCGTCGAGCGCGGCCTCGACTTCTACCGCAAGCTCGTCGACGAGCTGCTGGAAGCGGGCATCCAGCCCGTCGCGACCCTGTACCACTGGGACCTCCCGCAGGAGCTGGAGGACGCCGGCGGCTGGCCCGAGCGCGCCACCGCCGAGCGGTTCGCCGACTACGCGGCGATCATGGCCGGCGCCCTCGGCGACCGCGTCGGCACGTGGACCACGCTCAACGAGCCCTGGTGCTCCGCCTACCTCGGTTACGCCTCGGGCGTCCACGCCCCCGGCCGTACCGACCCCGGCGCGTCCCTCCAGGCGGCCCACCACCTCAACCTCGCCCACGGACGGGCGATCGAGGCTCTGCGCGCTTCCATCCCCGCCAGTGCGCAGACCTCGGTCACCCTCAACCTCCACCAGGTGCGCCCGCTCAGCGACGCCCCCGGTGACGTCGACGCGGCCCGCCGCATCGACGCGGTCGGCAACCGGGTCTTCACCGGCCCGATCCTGCACGGCGCGTACCCCGAGGACCTGATCGCCGACACCAAGCACCTGGTCGACTGGTCGAAGCTGGTCCACGACGGCGACCTGGCGACGATCTCCCGCCCGATCGACGTCCTCGGCATCAACTACTACGCGCCGACCTTGGTCACCGACCCGTCGGGCGGCGGCGCGGAAAGCAACAGCCACGCGCACGGCGACAGCGCGCACTCGCCGTGGCCCGGCTCGGAGCACGTCGCCTTCCACAAGGCCGAGGGCAAGCCCGTCACGGCGATGGACTGGTCCGTCGACCCCGACGGCCTGCACGCCCTGCTGGTCGACACCGCCCGCGAGTTCCCCGACGTCGCCCTCATGGTCACCGAGAACGGCGCCGCCTTCGACGACTACGTCTCGCCCGAGGGCCGCGTCGAGGACCCGGAGCGCATCGCGTACCTGCACGGCCACATCGACGCGGTCCGTCGTGCCATCGCCGACGGCGCGGACGTCCGCGGCTACTTCCTCTGGTCACTGATGGACAACTTCGAGTGGGCGTACGGCTATTCGAAGCGCTTCGGCATGGTCTACGTCGACTACGCCACGCAGACCCGCACCCCCAAGGCGAGCGCCCACTGGTACTCCGACGTGATCCGCCGTCACGGTCTGCCGCAGGCCTGACACTTGTGCACCCGCGGCGTCGAGCCCGGGGGTGCCGGGGGAGTCGTGGCCGCCTGACCGGCCCGGACTTCCCCCGGCACCCCCTCGGCGCAGACGGCCTCCCCGCCCACCCTGCGTCACGGGGGCGCTCCACACGCCTCCGGCACCGAGACCCGGCTGTGAACGCAGCCGGGTCTTCGTGCGTCCTGAACGAAGGGCCCGGGCCTCTCGTCGGGGTCATGTGGGGTCGTGCCGGGCTCGCGTGCCCGGGTGCCGCACCTCGCGGCGTTGTCGTCGGTCGCCGACGCTCCGCGTCGACTCCCTCCTCCGCCTGGCGATGCACGACACCCGGCCCTGCTCCCTGACCCGGCCTGATCCCAACGAAAGGTTTGGGGCCTCTCGTTGGGGTCGTGCCGGGCTCGCGTGCCCGGGCGCCGCACCTCGCGGCGTTGTCGTCGGTCGCCGACGCTCCGCGTCGACTCCCTCCTCCGCCTGGCGATGCACGACACCCGGCCCCGCTCCCTGACCCGGCCTGATCCCAACGAAAGGTTTGGGGCCTCTCATTGGGATCAGGCCGGGCTCGCGTGCCCGGGTGCCGCACCTCGCGGCGTTGTCGTCGGTCGCCGACGCTCCGCGTCGACTCCCTCCTCCGCCTGGCGATGCACGACACCCGGCCCTGCTCCCTGACCCGGCCTGATCCCAACGAAAGGTTTGGGGCCTCTCGTTGGGGTCGTGCCGGGCTCGCGTGCCCGGGCGCCGCACCTCGCGGCGTTGTCGTCGGTCGCCGACGCTCCGCGTCGACTCCCTCCTCCGCCTGGCGATGCACGACACCCGGCCCCGCTCCCTGACCCGGCCTGATCCCAACGAAAGGCCCGAGACCCGTCCCGTACGATTGGGAGCGCTCCCAAATTTGGTGCTCTTCGGCAGCCCCCGGGTCCGGAAACGTGTCAAGGGAATCTTTCGACAGGGCTTGGTTCGACATATTCGACTGTGAGAAGTTGACGGCGAAACGGGAGGCGGACATGGTGTCAGCACGCGTACGGGGCGGCGGGCGGCCGACGCTCGAAGAGGTCGCCGTCAGAGCGGGTGTGGGCCGCGGCACGGTCTCCCGCGTCATCAACGGATCGCCGCGCGTCAGCGATCAGACCCGCGAAGTGGTCGAGGCCGCCATCGCCGAACTGGGATACGTACCCAATCGCGCGGCTCGTGCACTGGCCGGGAACCGCACCGACGCCATCGCGCTCGTGGTACCCGAACCCGAGGCCCGTTTCTTCGCCGAGCCCTACTTCTCCGACATAGTGCGCGGGGTGGGCGCCGCCCTCGCCGACACCGACATGCAGCTGCTGCTCACCCTCGCCGGCAACGACCGCGAGCGCCGCAGACTCGCCCAGTACCTCACCGCGCACCGCGTGGACGGCGTCCTGCTGGTCTCCGTGCACGCCGACGACCCGCTGCCCGAGCTCCTTGAGCAGCTCGGCATGCCGTGCGTCATCAGCGGCCAGCGCGGCGCCGACGAGCCGCTCGCCTCGGTCGACTCCGACAACTTCCAGGGCGGTCGGAGCGCCGTCGCGCACCTCATCGCGCAGGGCCGCCGCACCATCGGCACCATCACCGGCCGCCTGGAGGTCTACGGCGCCCAGCGCCGCCTGGACGGCTACCGCAGGGCCCTCGCCGAAGCTGGCCTCGCCCCGGACGAACGCCTCATCGCTCTCGCCGACTTCACCGAGGAGGGCGGCGCCCGCGCGATGACCGAGCTGCTCGCCCGCCATCCCGACCTGGACGCCGTCTTCGCCGCCTCCGACGTGATGGCGGCAGGCGCCCGCCACGTCCTGCGCGAGGCAGGACGCCGCATCCCGGACGACGTGGCCCTCGTCGGCTTCGACGACTCGGTGGTGGCCCGTCACATGGAACCCGGCCTCACCAGCGTCCGTCAGCCGATAGAGGAGATGGGGCGCGCCATGACCGAGGTCCTCCTCCAGCAGATCACCGACCCCAGCGACGAGCGCCCCCACCTGGTGCTCCCGACCGAACTGGTGGTCCGCGCCTCCTCGTGAGGCTTCCGGACGGCTCCCGGGCCGTGGACGCGGCCGTCGAACGGGACCGTCGAACGGGGCGTCCGTACGGTGTGGCCGACCGGTGCGGCCGGCGTCGGGCGGTGCGACGGGGCGGCAGTCGGGCGCGCGTCGTGCCCCGCTCAGGCCGTGTCGTCCGCCACGCCGGACGGGCTCCCGGCACCCTTCCGCGCGAGGCCACGCAGCCACCGGCGGGCATCGCGGGGCGAGTCGAACCGCACCACCCGCAGCGGTACGTCGCGCGGCGCCCCGGTCCGCCTGCCGATCTCCGTACGCCGCGCCGCGTGCCCGTACCAGGACGACAGCACGGGGTGGTCCCGCGACAGCCACTCCACGGCCCGCTCCCGGTTCCCGCCGAAGATCCGGCGCCGCGTCACCGTCCGCAGCAGTGAGCGCCGCAACACCCTCGGCATGACCACCCGCCGGGGGTAATCCAGCCACACCACCGTGTCGGCCCTCTCCCAGACGAGGTCGCGGACCTCCGGGGACCCGTACGAGTCGAAGATCCAGCGCTCCTCCTCGACGATCGCCGCCACCGCCCGCCCGAAATCCGCGCTCACCGCCCACCCGGGCCCGGAGAAGTGGAGCGCGTCCATCTCGTACCAGGGCACATCCAGCCGCGCCGCGAGGGCCCGCGCGAGGGTGGACTTGCCGGCACCGGTGATGCCGACGACCAGGATGCGTCGCATCGGGGCAGCGTAAACCGGCAGCGGGAGCCGGGAGCGGCCCCCCGGTCGGCGTCACGCCCGCCCGCCACGTCCACTGCGGGTGGATGGGTAAGGGAAAGGGAAAATTTCACATGGTCACCACACCGACTCCACCTCGCGGACTACAGTGCCCCAGGTACGGCGAGCGTGTGACGCACCACACCTGGTCACATGTCGAGCCGCCGGGTGCGTTCCGGAGCGGCAGTGCATCCGGGGGGCCACATGCGCACCATGGTCAAAGGCGCGAACGTCGGGCTGTCCACGCTGAGCGAGGACGTCGGATCGGTCGTCGTGAGCCTGGGCTGGAGCAGCGCCACGGGGGAGGGCGACGCGGACGTCTCGGTGCTGCTGCTCGACGAGAACGGCAAGGTGCGGGACGACACCGACTTCTGCTTCTACAACACCCCGCTCGCGGGTGAGGGAAGCGTGCAGCTCCTCGGGAAGACGCCCTCCGCCGACGGAGACGAGGACCGGATCAGCTTCGACCTCGACGCGGTTCCGACGTCCGTCGACCGTCTGGTGGTCGCGGCCAGCCGTTACGGAGGCGCCCGGTTCGGCGAGCTCGACGACCTGAGGCTCACCCTCGCGGACAGCTCGGGCGAAGGGCTGCTCTCCTTCGCCGTCGAGGAGGCGGGCGAGGTCAGCGCTCTCGTCTTCGGTGAGCTCTACCGGCGGGCCGGCGAGTGGAAGTTCCGCGCGGTCGGACAGGGGTACGCCTCCGGACTGGCAGGTCTGGCCACGGACTTCGGTGTGGACATCGACGACGACGCGGCGACGGAGGCCGAGCCCGCCGAGTCCGCCGAGGCCGAAGAGGCGGCTTCACCGGAGCAGGGTCTTCCGGCGGTCCCCGAGGCCCCCGGATCGGACGAGGCGGCGCCGGAGGCCCCGTCCGGCGCCACCGGGGCCACCGTGCCCTCCCCCCGGAGCGCGGCCGACACGGCCACGGTGCCCGAGGCTGCGGTACCCGTCTCCCGCCGTCCGCGTACCGCCCGGAAGAAGGTCACCATCCAGCGGACGGCGAAGAAGTCGCTCGCGGAGACCGACGCCTGGCAGCCGGCCCGGCTCTTCCCCGTACCCGCCCTCAAGAACGACCGGGAGCGTGAGACCCGGGCCACGTCCGTCGTCCTCGCGGTGATGGCCCAGGTCCCGGAGTTCGGCCGGCGGCTCACCGCCGGATTCGGTGCGCCCGCGGGGCGCATGGAGACGTACACCGAGGTGTCGCTGCCGCACGGGGACACACCCAAGCGGCCGGACGGAGTGATCCGCGTCGAGCGCGCGGGCAAGCTCTGGACCGCCCTGGTCGAGACGAAGACGAACGGCAATCCCCTCAAGGACGACCAGGTGCAGGCGTACATGGACATCGCCGCCCGCCGGGGGTACGAGGCCGTCATCACGCTCTCCAACGACGTCGCGCTGGAAGGCAGCCCGCTGGTCTCCGTACGTGTGGACGGGCGGCGCAAGCACAAGGTCGCCCTCTGGCACCTCTCCTGGGCCGACGTCGTCCACCAGGCGCAGATGCTCATCCGGCACGAAGGTGTCGGCAACGCCGCGCACGTCTGGATCCTCGCGGAGTTGCTCCAGTACCTCCAGCACGAGAACTCCGGCTGTCACGGCTTCCACAACATGGGCGCCGCCTGGGTCCCGGTCCGCAAGGGAATCGACGACGAGACCCTCTGCGTGGGCGACCCCCGGGCGATGCAGGTCATCGAGAGCTGGGAACGCCTGGTGCGCCAGGTATGCCTGCGGCTGGGCGGCGAACTCGGGCAGAAGGTGCTGCCCCTCCAGCGCACCCGGCGCGGCGTGGACCCGACCGGACGGCGTACCGAGCAGGCCGATCACCTCTGCGCGCAGGGCCGGTTGGAAGCCGGGCTCCGCATCGAGGGCGTGCCGGGCGCGCTGACGCTGACGGCGGATCTGCGGACGGGGAAGCTGCGGACCTCCATCGAGGTGCCGTGGGCCGCGCAGGGCTACCCGCTGAGCCGGGTCAAGCGGTTCCTCCGCCAACTCGACTCCGCCCCGGCCGACCTGCACATCGAGACGCTCCTCGACGGGGAGACCCCGGGCCCGCGCGGCACGCTGGAGCGCCTGCGGCCCGAGCCGGCCGATCTGCTCCCCAAGGACGGATCGCAGATCACCGGCTTCCGGCTCTCCCTCCTCAAGGGCATGGGCAGTGGTCGCGGCAGCGCCGAGGCCGGGTTCATCCGGAGCGTCGACGACGCGGTGCACCGGTTCCACACCACGGTCGTCGCGCACCTCGACACCAGGAGCGCGCCGCGGGGCCGGTCCGGCGAGGCGCCCACGGGCGGCTGAGCCGCCGGTGGGCGGGTCCGCCGGGGCCGGGCTCGTCGGGCCGGGCTCGTCGGGCCGGGCTCGTCGGGCCGGGCTTACGGACGGCTGCGCAACGGGTGGTCCGCCGGGACCTCGATCACCGCGATGCGCAGCCCGTCCGGATCGGCGATCCACATCTCGATCAGCCCCCACGGCTCCTGGACCGGCGGGCGCAGGATCGGTACACCGCGTGCGCGGAGCTCCTCGTGGGCGGCGGCGACATCGGCGACCTGGAGCCAGAGCCGCAGGTCGGGGGAGGGCGGGGTGTCGCCCCGGCCGGATACTTCGAGGAACCCGCCGCCCAGGAAGTAGACCGTGCCGCGCTCCGGGCCGGTACCGAACTCGCGGTGGACCGCCAGGCCGAGGGCCTGGCCGTAGAAGGCGCGGGTGCGCTCGGGGTCGGTGGGACGCAACAGCGTCCGGCTGCTCAGTACGTGCACCATGTACGCGACGTTACGCCGGTCGTGGGCCCGGCCCGGGGCGCGACAGGGGGTCAGCGCTCCGCGCGATCCTTGAGGTTGTGCACCCAGTGGTCCAACGAGGCGTCGAGCGCGGCCTGGAGCGCGGGGGTCGCGGCGTCCACGGGGTCCCCGGCCCAGGACTCCTCGGTGTGGATGTGCACCCCGTCCTCGCGCGTGGTGAAGGTCCATACGTGTACCGCGGTGATGCCCTGGGCGGGGCCGCCCCAGACGATGCGGCGGCCGGGCTCGACCTGCTGGACCGTGGATTCGATGCCGCTCAGCCCCTCCACCGACCAGCGGAAGACGGAACCGGGCCGGAGCGGGCCGGGGGTCACCTTGGTCGCCTCACTGACGTCGGGCTGCCACTGCGGCCAGCTCTCGACGTCCGTCTGGATCCGCCAGATCCGCTCCAGGGGCGCGTGGATCACGATGTCCTCGCGGGTGATGACCGGAGCGGAGGTGTCGACACCGATGGGCGCTCGCCCCGTGCCGGTCAGGCCGAGCAGGAAGGCGACGGGAAGGGCGGCGGCCTTGGCGAGGAAGGGGACGATCATGGTGCTTCTCCTGTGTGCGGTGAGGTGACGTGGGGTGAGGTGATGTGGCGTGCGGTGCCGTGCGGTGGTGACGTGGGGTGCGGTGCGGGGCTGTGCGGTGCCGTGAGGTGCCGTGAGGTGCGGCGGGAAGACCGGGTTACGGCACGAGGACGACCTTCCCGGCGACCGTGCCGGATTCGGCCAGCCGCATCGCTTCGGAGACCCGGGCGAGCGGGATCTCCGCCGCGATCCGGGCGGTGAGGTCGCCCCGCTGGAGGGCCGCGAACACCTGGGTGAGGTCGGTGCGCAGCCGGGCCCGGAAGCGGGCCCTGGCCCAGGTGCGGCCGGCCCAGACGTTGAAGAAGTAGGCGCTGCGACCGTTGGGCAGCCAGTTCCAGAGCCAGACGCGCCCCAGCAGCTTCAGTACGGGCAGCGAGCCCGAGCCCTCGTCGTCGCGGGTGGCGGCGCTGCCGTAGGAGACGAGGGTGCCGCCCCGGGCGAGCAGGCCCCAGGAGTCGACGACGCTCCGGCCGCCGACGTGGTCGAACACGGCATCCAGCCCGCCGGGAGCCAGCTCACGGACCCGGGCCACGACGTCCTCGTTCCGGTAGTCGACGGGGGTCACTCCGAGCGCGCGCAGCCCTTCGTGGTGGCGGGCGGAAGCCGTACCGACGACCGTGGCGCCCGCGGCGGTCGCCAGCTGCACGAGGACCGACCCCACCCCGCCGTTGGCGCCGTGGACCAGAACGGTCGCGCCGCTGCGCACCTTGGCCCTGCGGTGCAGCATCTGCCAGGCGGTGATGCCGTTGACGACCGCGGTCTCCGCCTCGGCGGCTCCTACGCCGTCCGGCACCTCGACCACGTCGGTGGCCTCCAGCACCACATGACTGGCCCACCCGCCGGTCTTCGTCAGGGCGGCGACCCGCCTCCCGATCAGCCCGGAGCCGACGCCGGGGCCGGTCGCCAGCACCGTACCGACCAGGTCGTAACCGGGGACGAAGGGGAACGCGGGCTGGTCGTAGTACCGGCCCCGTCGCATCTGCTGCTCGGCGAACGACACTCCCGTCGCCTCCATCCGCACCAGGACCTGCCCCGCCGCCGGGGCCGGAACGGGGCCGAAGCTCAGCTCCAGCCCCTCCGGCTCGACCTTGCCCGGCAGGACCACCTGGACGCGTTCGTCGTCACGCATGACGATCTCCCGTTCGCTCGTACCGCATGGACCGAGCTGCGCGTTTGCGCTGCTCGCGTTCGTTAGAAGCTATAACGAGAGTGACTGCAAATCGCGTTCGCGTCAAGCGGCAGCGGCAACGGATGTGAGGGGCAGTGGCGTGAGTGATACCTTCTAACGGTCGGGTGGGTGCGGCGTACGGCCGTGCGGGACCCCGCGGACTTCACCGATGCGAGGAGGCGGCGGACGTGGCCGACAGCGGTTCGACCCCGCGAGAGCGGTACCGGCAGCAGGTCCGGGCGGAGGTCAAGAAGTGCGCCCGCGAGCAGATCGCCACGGCAGGCGCCTCGGGTCTCTCCCTCAACGCCATCGCCAAGCAGATGGGGATGAGCGGCCCGGCCCTCTACCGCTACTTCTCCGGTCGCGACGAACTGATCACCGAGCTGGTGCGGGACGCCTACCGCAGCATCGCCGACGCCTTCGCTGCGGCCGGTGAGGAAGCCGGTCCGGCCGGCCTCGCGCAGGTGCTGAGGCGCTGGGCGCTGGAGGACCCGCACCGGTACTTCCTCGTCTACGGCACGCCCGTACCCGGCTACGAGGCGCCCGGGGACATCACCGCGATCGCCGGGGAGATGATGACCGTCCTGCTCGGCGCGTGCGCCACCGCGACGGCGTCCGTCGGCGGCGGACCGGAGGCGGACGCCTTCGAGGCGCACCTGGCGGACCACCGCGACTGGGCGGGAGCCCGCCCCGACGCCCCACCGGCGGCCCTGCGCCTCGCACTGGCCCTCTGGACCCGCCTGCACGGTGTGCTCTCACTGGAACTCGCCGGCCACTTCACCGGCATGGGCCTGGACCCGGCCCTGCTGTACGCGGCCGAGGTGGAGTCCCTCACCGGCGGGTGAGCCGCTGGGGCGGGCCGGGTGGTGCGCGGGGCGCCCGCCGCCACCCCTGGACGCGCGAGAACGGCCTACCGGTGACGGTGGGTAAGGTGTGCTGATGCGGAGGGGAACAGGCGCCGGGGAGAACGCCGGCAGCGAAGTCGTCTCGTGTGCTGTGTGCGGTGCCCGGTTGTCCGTGCCGGTGCGCGAAGTGCCTCCGCCGGCGGAGGGCGAGGCGTGGACGCCGCTCGACTCTCCCGTTAACCCCTGCCCGCCGAGGATGGCGGCAGGAACCTTCGCCCGTGACCCCCAGCCGGGGCGTATCCACCGCCGTACGCCGGGCACCGGCTCGGAAACCTCCGGGGCGGAACGCGAGCCGGCGGTGGATCTGCTGTTGAGCCCGGGTGATCTGGTCGGTACCACGGAGATCCGGAGCCGCTGGGACGGCTGCTGCGGGCCGGGCGGTTTCGACGGTCCCAATCTCGCCTGCGCGGGGTGTGGGGCGGAGGTCGGGCTGTGGATCGGCGACTGCTACACCTGGCTGGAGGTCGTCCTCGACGGGCACCGGGTCGGTCGTTCCCCGTCGGCCTGACCGCCCCGCTCCGCGCCACGTCCCTGTCGCCAGGAGGCGGCCGCCCGATGCGATCCGCGGTCATGGCCGCAGGACGTGGGTCCACGCGTGATCACTGGTGGCGGCGGCCGGGGCGGGGTCCTGGCCGGAGGTTCTGCACCCCGGCATCTCCCCTGCCACGGCAGGGACCTGCGCCGTGCGGCGACCGTCCGCCGGGGCGGCCTCGCCCGCCTCGACGCCGAAGCCGATCGTCATCGGCCGTCGAGGCTGATGTACGCCTGGGAGGCCTCTGCCCGGGCACCCCTGGTGCCGTGACGGGAACGAACGGGAACACATGAAAAAGGCCCGATCTGCTTCCGCAGATCGGGCCTTCTCCTTCAAGGGTGAGTAACGGGACTCGAACCTGTTTCGTATTCCGATCGTGACCTGCGGCTTTGCTGGGAAAGCGGACGAACGGGTGCATATGTATGACGCGGTGTGCGTTGGTGTGACGCTGCCCGCGATTCCGTTTGGCCATGGCCAAACGCTCGGATCACACTCGAGACGCCGTTTGCACGTTCACTTGTCCCTCTTGATTGTCTCTAGGTGCTTCGCGATGTCCTTGAGAGACCGCGAGATGTTCTTCACCTGGGCCTCCAGCGACTCAGAGGACCTGATGCTCGTACCACTCATGAAGAGGTCAACGTCAAGGCGGTAGGAGTCCGTGTACTCCTGCTTCTCGTCGGCCGACGTGTACTTGAGAGTGACCGTGATCTGGTCGGGCACGTCCTCCCAGTTCTCGAATTTCCCGTTCGTGCCGGGCGTGCTGGCGTAGTAGACGTTCGACAACTCGGTTCCCGGAGTGAGCACCGCGATCGGCTGGACGTAGCGCTTCTTCAAGAAGGGGATGACGCTCTCGTGCTCCTTCGCGGCTGGTGGATCGGCGATCTCGGGGGAGAAGGTGACTTGGACGTTTCTGGCTACGGACTGCCCGTAGTTCCGCACGACGAGATACAGCGACCCACGGGATGGGTAGGCGTCACGGAACTCGGCAACCACCATCGGTCGACTTCTTCCGACGCTGTCCTTCCGGGTTTGAGTAAGCGTGCGAACGCCGTTGACAGCTGCGAACCAAGCTGCTCCGGCGCCAGCTATGCCTGCCGATGATGCCAACCATGCTGCGCCTGACATAGCAAACTTCCTTCTTCTCTGTGACGGTTTCAACCCTGGTTGCCGAGGGGCATCGTGCGGGCCGCCCGCTCGATGCGGACCGCGATCCGCCCCGCCGCCCGATACCGGCGCGCCGCAAGTCCGGTGAGGTGGGTGGGGATCGGGCGCGGCTCCCCGTGCTCCAGCAGGAAGCCTGCCTTGTGAGGGAGCGGGCGTCTCTGCGCGGTGTCGTAGCAGTCCTGCCACGGGATGCGGTGTCCGGTCGGCGGGCAAACGACGTCGGCGAAGACGGTGGCCAGCAGGTGGTGGACGGCTTCCGGAACATGTCCGCCGAGCGCAGTTTCGTAGGGCTCGGGCAGCACGCGGCCGATGAACTTCGCGGCGTTTACGTAGGCGTGACGCATTGCTCCTCCTCGGAGGGTCAGGCCCCGCGCCTACTCACACCGTAGGGCACGGGACCGACAATGCTGCCTCCGGTCGGATCACAAGGCGTGCAGACGACCGGGCCCTCGCGGCTTCGGCGGGTCCAACTCGCGTGCCGCGGTGCGCGCGTCATCGAGAAGGTGGCGCTCGCGGCTGCTTCCGGACGGGTCGACGCCGGAGGCTTCGAGGGCGGCAGCAAGGTCGCGGAGGAGTCGGGCAAGTCGCTGCGGGTCGTTGGCGTAGGGCATGGGGGTTTCCTTCGTGCGGGCCAGCGGGGTTGCCGGTGAAGGTGTGTTATCGGGTGGAGGGGCGTACATGTGACGGAGGCGCTCGTCTCGGTTTGGTCACGGCGAACGCCCGCCACCTGTGCGGTGACGGGCGTCGATGGGTGGGTAGGTGCGGGTCAGTGGGGCTGCGCTGTGTTGCTTGTCCACGCGTACGCCTCAGCGAGGCCCCGCAGGATGGTGGCGGTGCCGACGCCGTAGTTGGTGTCGACCGCCTTCGCAGCCTTGGCGATCTTCGTGTAGAGCGCTTCCTGCGCAACGGATTTGGGCGCGTCTCCTGGCCGCGCCTCTCCGGAGGTACTACCGACCCGGGCAGGGAAACGGCCCCTCGGGATCGTCGGCGGGCTCCCAGGGGGCGTGAGGCAAGAGCGGGCGCCGACGTCAGGACGCACGTCCCACCGTAGAGCGGGGAATGGGTCGTAGGGATCGGAGCGGTCCAAGGCCGACAGCGTCACTGGGCACAACCAATTTCGTTGCGGAAGGCTCCTGGTGGAAGAGAACCACGATGCGTCGCAGGTCCCCGTCGGTGATGCGGACGTGTCCCCCGAGTTTGCTGTGCGGCAGCCTCTTGATGTGACGGCGCAGCCACGACTCCTCAACTTTGAGGATGGTGGCGGCCTCCGCGTATCCGTGGAGTGAGATCGGTGGGTGCACTTCTTGAGTCAAGGCGGTTCTCCTTTTTGCGACCGCCGCAGCTTGTACGGAGTGGCGCGCTTTGGAAAAGCCGGACTTGGCTGATAGGTGCCGTCAGGGTTGGCGGCTCGTTGGGGTTCGCCGAGATATAGATGGAGGCAACGTCTACCGGCTGGTTGCGGCTGTACTGCGAAGTATCAGTGGTTGCGCCGCGGTGACGTGGTGATCGAGACGGTTACTCCGTTCCTGCGGTGGTGTGCATGGTGGGAGGAGTTCGCCGCGTCGCGTTTCGGGAGCACTTCTCGCATCCGGTACGGCCTCCCCTGATGCTAGTCAGGGTCAGAGTGGCATCCGCGCCGCACAGGCAACGGCAGCGCCACCGGTCGGTGGTCTTCCCCGGATAGGGCTCCAGTGGTTCGAACCCGGCTGCATGCGCCTCCGCGGCGGCTTTCGCCGGCTCAGTCCGGCCGCCAGCCCGGGGGCACTTCTTGCAGCCAACAGTCCCCGACCGGATAGAGGACAGCCGCATCGCGACTTCGGTGCCGCAGGAACAGCGACAACGCCACCGGTCCGTGGTCCGGCCGGGATACGGCTCCAACGGTTCAAATCCGGCGGTACGCATCTCAGCGGAGGCACTCTCGTCGTTCACCGAGTTGAAGGCGCAGAACCGGCAGCCACTTGAACCGCCGTTAACGTTGGAGTACGTGGGGGTGGTTTCGCTACCGCACGTGGTACAGCGGCACCGCCACGGTGTTCCGCTGCCGGGGTAGGGCTCCAGCGGTTCGAGCCCGGCTGCGCGCATCACTTCGCCGGCCTTCGGAGCGTTCGCGGCGGCGCGTTTGGCCTGCGTCGCCTTCACTCGGCAGACGCGACACCGCTGGCCCGCATTGCGTACGGCGTTGAAGGTCGGGCGCCCCTCGTGCCCGCAGGTCATGCAGCGGGAGGGCCAGGTCGCGTTTGTACGGCCGGGGTAGGGCTCAAGCGGTTCGTACCCGCAGGCCCGCATCTCGGCGACCGCCGCGTCCGCGTCGAACAGAACTGCGGCACGAGGCCGGCCGCCGACTCGGGGATCGTAAGGCTCCTGCACATTCCGGGTTTCCTCTTCGACCATGGCCCACACCTCGGCCGCCGTAACGCGGTCGGCGGAGCAGGTCTCGCTCCAGCCGTTCGGCATGACGTCCTTGGCGAGGAAGGGGCTCAGTCCGGCCTCACGCAGGCGGTCCAGCACTGCCTGCTCAACGTCGTAGGCCGCCGCGCCGGTGGTGTAATCACGGGCCTGATGCAGCTGCCACCCGTGGCGTTCGTGCTGGATAAGCCGAGAGTTGTAGCCGGTGCAGGCACCGATGCCGACCTTGACCGCGCCCCACCTTCGGTGGGTGATCACGTAGACCTTCGCCGGCCCTGCCAGGTCGATGCCATGCGTGGCGCACATCCGGCAGCCCTTGCCCGTGCGGACACCGGTCAGCCGCAGGTGCACCTGGTGGCCGTTGGGGCAACGGCAGAGCCAGCGCTTGTCACTGCCGGGATAGAGTTCCAGCGGCTCGAAGCCGTGCGCACGCATTTCACCCGCGCAGATCTCGGGGTCCAGCGGTGCGCTTCCCGCGCAGTGCCTGCAGCCGTACCCGCGGCCCTTGACACCGGAGTACATGGGCCTGGACTCCTTCCCACACGTAGCGCAGCGGCAGCGCCAACCCACGGAGGCACCGGGGTAGGGGTCCAGCGGCTCGAAGCCGTGCGCGCGCATCAGGGCACCGGCTTCCTCCGAGTCGGTACGGCTGGCGGCACCCCGCTGCTTGTATCCCTCGCTCCGGCATAGGGGACACGGATCGTAGCCTTGGCGAACGCTGGAGGCCCTCACCCGGACTTCTTCGCCACAGAACGTGTGACGGCAGTGCCAGGGGGTCGAGGCGGAGTGGTAGGGCTCCAAGGGCTCGTACCCGGCCGCGCGCATCAGGGCCTCGGCTTGAGTAGCGTTAGCCCTGCGCTGCTGCTCCCCGCGGGCCTTGTGGTTGCAGGCGGCGCACCCCGATTCCGCTCGCACCTTGATCAAGTTGCGGATGTAGGACAGCCGCCGCGCGCCGACGTGCCCGCACGTGGTGCAGCGGCAGCGCCACGGCGCCCCGCTGCCGGGGTAGGGCTCCAGCGGTTCGAGTCCGACCGACCGCATGTCCGCTTCGGCTCGTTCGGCCCCACCGGCGCGCTCTTGGAAGATGATCCGGCGGCTTTCCTTCGCACACTCCGTGCACCCGACCCTGCCGTCACTGATGTACGTGGGTCTCGGATTGACGATGTTCCCGCACGCGAGGTGTCGGCACCGCCACGGCGTCCCGCTGCCGGGGTAGGGCTCCAGCGGTTCATACCCGGCCGCCCTCATGGCGGCGGTGTGCTTGACCTCGGCGGCCTCGCGGCGGCGGCGCCCTGCTTCGGACCGGCCGCATGTGGGACAGCCGGGCGTCGTCTCCGCGCGGAGCTGGTAGAGGACTACCTCGACCTCGTGGCCGTTGGGGCAGCGGCAGCGCCAGGGGACACCGCTGGTGCCAGGATAAGGTTCCAGGGGTTCCAATCCCCGAGAGTGAATCTCCTCTTCAGGGCTGTCGTGGGGCATGAACGTGGGTCCTCTCCTTAGCAGGTTGCACGGCGGGGCGTCGTGGCCGCATCAGTCGGAGTCAGAGGCCGCGAGCATGGCGGCGATGTCGGCGCAGGTGACAGCGGAGGCGAAGTCGCTGTTCGTGAACTCCTCCTGCGCGATGGGGGTGCCGAACTTGGTCATGAAGCGGTGAGCTTGCGTTTCGGCTCGCTCTATCGCGTGGGCGGGGACGGAGTCGGTGAGGTGCAGGTCGACCAGGCCGTACTGATAGCGGTTCATCTCCCGGAGGTGCTGGGGGATGCGCCCCCAAGGGTTTTTGCTGCGCCCGATCTTGATTCGGGGATTGGGCCCCGCGATCTCCAGAACGTACAGACGGTGGAGGCGGGCTCCGGTGTCGACCAGCTCTTGCCTCATCCGTTCCAAGAGCCTGCGTTGCAGGCGACGGACGGGCAGGGGAAGCGGCACCGGGGCGCCGGCCCTCAGGATCGCGCGGGCTTCCTGCTGGAGTTGACCGATCGAGGGGCGGCTCGGCACCAGTAGAGGAAGGTGCACAGGAGGTGGCGGTAGAGGAGGGGGTGTCGTGGTCACTGGACGTCGCTTTCGAGTTGGGTGAGGACGCAGAGCCTTCGGAGATCCTTGAGGTCGGGCACGTTGTGGAGCGTGCCGAGGCTGACGCCGAGCAGGTCCGCGATTGGGCAGCAGATTGCGGGCAGCACGCAGGATGTCGGAGTTGACGGTGAAGCCGATTTGGCGCGTGCGGAGTTCGGTGACCATGTTCACCAGGCCTGGAGGCTGCGGCCATATCAGTCCAGGGAGGGCACGACGAGGGTGCCCCCGCTCTGGAGGGAGGCGTGGCCACCCGTACACCGGCAGGGGGCTGCGGTACGTCAGGGGGTCTTCTCCACCGTGGCCGTGTCGATCCACCGGGCGAGGATGCTGAACGCGGCCAGCTGCTCCAGCGCCTCGTTCTCGTCGAGCTCGTCGCCGGCCTCGTGGGCGATCGGGTTCCGGATCGCCGCGTACACGCCGCGGGCGAACGCGGCCGCCCCGTCGTGCCGGGATCGCCACGTGTCGCTGTCTTCCTTCGGCGGCAGGCGAAGGCGCGGCTTGCCCGGCTCGGGGTCCTTGAGGCTGAACGCGTCCCCGAGGAGCTTTGACTCCGACAGGTCCTTCCGCCCGAGCTTGGCCTGGGAATGGGCGTTCACCGCCACGGCAGCCACCCCGACCGCCTGCCGGTAGTGCCCGCTACTCCACAGGCCCTGGACGCTGCCCCATACCCACGGATGCAGCGTCGAAGCGTCCAACTGCGGTGCGCCGGAGCCGAGGTTGTCCGCGAGCTCCTGCTCCGCCTCCAACTGGGCAATGGCTCTATGTGCGGCCTCGCGTTCACGCCAGAACGGCTGCCGCTTTGGTTCCGTCCACTCCGCTGTCCGCCACCCAGGGAGAGTGCGATCGAGGACCTGCTCGAT
Source organism: Streptomyces sp. NPDC008125 (assembly GCF_042957125.1). Taxonomy (NCBI): domain Bacteria; kingdom Bacillati; phylum Actinomycetota; class Actinomycetes; order Kitasatosporales; family Streptomycetaceae; genus Streptomyces; species Streptomyces sp. NPDC008125. Next base: position 124,812 of record NZ_JBIBHR010000008.1, on the reverse strand, counting down.
GATCTGTGTAGCGGCTTGGACCTCAGCCTTCGGCTTGTCCAACTTGTAGGTCCAGAAGCCGATCGTGTTCGGCCCGTCCGGCACGTAGGTGATTGAGGCGGCCTCGATGTAGCCCCTCAGCTTGGATATCGCCCACTCGCGATTGATCTGCGTCATAGCTGCATGATGCTCGCCCTCAACGGCAGCCAGGGAGAATTCGTCACCGAGACGGCGGCGTGTCGCAGCTCCCAGCTGGTCGGGCGCTGAAGTTCCCCCGCTGAGGTTGCTTACGCTGCGGGGGTGAAGCTGTGCCGCAGCCTGGCTCGGGTCTTGAGTGGGGTGAGGCACCCGAACTCGGGGTGCCTGGCGAGCCCAGTGCGGTTGTACTCGACCTTGATGAAGCGGAAGACGTCGGCGTGGGCTGCCTCGCGGCTCTCCCAGACGGTGGTGCCGTCCTGGACTCCCATGTCCGACTAGCCACTTTCACGCGGTGGGCAGAGAGACAAGGACGAGCCCCTCAACAGGGGCCCGTCCGTCATGTGTTGCGGCGGTCGATACAGCGATACTCAGCGGGCGACGAAGGGGAGGAAGGAGTTCCAGGCGTCACTGCTCACCTGGAAAGGCGTGAGGGCCACGTCCTTGGAGTCGCGGACGAGGACGACCTTCGAACGGTGGGCGACCTCCACGCATGCGTTCCCGCTGCCCTCGGAGTATGACGACTTGGTCCACTCAGTGTTCAAGCTCATGATCACGCCAGTTCTCGGGATAGTTGCTGAATGAAATCGGGAGTCTCCTCGGGCGGAAGCGCCGATGCGCTCAGCTTCTCCCACCTTCGGGTGAAGACACCTACATCGCGAGGCTTGCCTGAAATCTGCATGCCGCCCCACGCGTTGTCCGCCTGAACCTGCGGAGGGTAGTCCTCGCCCATGTTCAGGATGCTGAAGTCCGCTGCGAACCGGTACCGCCTTCCGGTCGCCGGCAGAATCTGAATGGTGACGTTGTCGAGCTGGGACAACTTCACCAACTCGTCGCACTGGCCCCGCATCACCTCGATGTCGCCGACGATGTGCCGTAGCGCAGGCTCACCGATGACGGCCTTGAGTTCGAGCGGGCTCTCGGCCCGGGTCAGGAACTCGCGGCGTCGTAGGCGGAGCCGCGCGGCCTTGTCCACGGACTCGGAGCGGTTCTCGAGGACCGGCTGCTGCATCGCGAAGAGGGCTCGTACGTAGGGCTCGCTCTGCAACGGCCCCCAGGGCAGCAGCGGGTGAAACACCCGGTTCTCGACCGCGATCTCTTCGAGCCCGACGAATTTGGGCATCTGCGCCGGCGTCATGCTGTCCTTGTAGTCACTGATCCACTCTTCGCTGCTGGCCTCCCTCTGGGTCGCGATGAGGCCCTCGATGTAGGTCTCATCCGTCACGCCGTAACGCTCCAGGAGACTGCGCAGATGTTGTGCCCTGCGCAGAGAGGAGAGGCCGGTCTCGACCTTCTGGAGCAGCGAGTCCGAGAACTCCAGCCCCTCCACAGCCTCCTCCATCGTGAACCCGGCCTGCTGACGAAGTGCCCGAAGATCCTGGCCCATGCTGATCCGGCGAGCGGTGGGTCGGGGTTGAGCTGCCACTGACTGACCTCCTTGGCCGTTCGCGGCGTCACCACTTGTGCGCGCCCGCGTACCCGATGTGCGTGCGCGCAGGACCGATCTGCGGGGCTCGACCGACCATGTGCGCAGTTTCTCACCGCATGCGCGCGCCGCGACAGTCCATGTGCGCGCTACGGCATATACGAATTTATTCCTCTCGGAGTATTCCCGTGGGAATACGTTGAATCCTAGTGACCGCCTACAGCAGGGTAGTTGGCGCGGAGCCGACGGATCTCTGGTCGGGAATCTCCGCCACCCCGCATGCCGTCGGCGAACACCGCCGTGGCTCCGTCCACCCGTACGTGTGGAGACCCGGACATGAATGTGATGGGCACCAGCACCCGCGAGACCGACCGTGTGGCCCAGGGGCACGCGCCCGCAAAGTGGTTGCGCCCACGGGAGTTCTGTATCGAGTCCGATCTGTATGCGCCGATAGAGGCCCGGCGGTGCGAGGACCTGACGCGGGTTCTCGCGCGACTCCAGGCCACCAGGCCGAGTCCGAGGGTGTGCTTGTACGCGATCTCCGTCGACAGGGAGGTCCCCCGGGTCTCCTTGAGGTCGGCGGAGAAGTACGAGCGGCGTTCTTTCTCGGCGGTCAGCAGGGAGCAGACCTTTACGGATCCTGATGAGGCGACCGCCCCCAACGGGCGGCAGGGCTGGAGTTCCGTGCGCGAGCTGATTCGGGCCGGCCTCGCGGAAGGGGTTGTAGTGCTCATGGCTGGCGTGGTCAGCGGTGAGATCGATCAGTGCCGAAATGAGCGCGCGCGGTTCGAGGAACACTTCGGCATCGACGCGCTGGTAGTTCCCGAGATCACCGGAGCACAGTCATGAGCGGCTTGGCCTCTGTCCCCGTCACGGTCCCCGTCATGGACTTCACCTTCGATATGACCATCGATCCCGACCGTGTGCGCATCGCTCAGTTGCGGCGGATCACCAGTGTGCTGGTCGCGGAATGGGCGTCCAGCATCGTGGTTCAGGACGTGGCGGTGGTCGTCTCGGAGCTGGTCACGAACGCCATCGAACACGGGCATGGTGCGGTCGGTTTCCGGCTGTCGCTCACCGGCAAGGGGCTTCTCCTTGAGGTCGTCGACGGTAACCCGGCACCCGCCCGGCTCCGGCCCGCGGCGGCCGATGACGAGCACGGCCGCGGCTTGCTTCTCGTCTCCTGCCTTGCGGCGGACTGGGGAGTGAGCGAAGACGGTCGCACCACGTGGGCGTTCTTCCGTGTCGGCGACGGGAGTCCGTGATGTCGGTGCTGAACGAGGCGGGGCTCGCTGGTCCTGGACCAGGGGCCGTGTCGGCGGCCCTCAGCGACGAGGAGAAGCGCAGAGTGGCCTTCTGCCTCACCCGCTCGCTTGTTGCCGAGGGCATCAGCTATGACCTGATCGTCACCCTCGACGAGGTCTTGAGCTACTGGCCCGTCTCCGCGCCCCGGACTCGAAGATTCGACGGACTGCTGGTCCGCGTCGGTCTACCACCCCGCCCGCAGCGGCTTCCCGACGTAGCTACGCTGAGTGACGAGGACGCGGCACGGTTCATCGACCGGTTCCGTCGGGCGACCCAGATCCTCTTGCAGGTCGCCCCGTACCGCGCGGAGACCTACCCCACTCGCGAGTTGTCGCTCCTGGTGGCCCTGCGCGACGGCCACGCGCCTCCGGGCGGTGCGCTGCCGTACTTACGGCGATGGGCGCTGGCCATTCTGGCCGTGCTCGACCTTATGGGAGACGACGAGTGACCGCCTTCCCGACGGCGTCCGGTCGGTTGTCCGTAGTGGCCCCCGCCGACGGATCCCCCGCCCCGGAACGTCTCCTCTTCGCGCGCCGCGCTCGGCTGCGCTCGCCTGGTTCCACTCGGGTCACGCGCTTCCGCCCGTCGAAGACTCCGCGCGGCTGCTCGACCAACTCACAACCAACGGACGGACCGTCGCGGCAGACCTCGACCTGGTCTTCCGGTCCCTCCCCTCGAACTCGACGGCCGCACACCGCGCTGCGGTGGTCCCGGGAGACCGGGCTCGTCGGCTCAACCAGGTGCCTCCGGCCGGCGACCCGCAGGTCGGGGTGAGTGGGGCACAGAACGTTGCCCGCCTCGTTCAGCCTGCTTCGCGTTACCAACACTGTCCGCCAGGAACAGCCCCACCAAGGCAGTCGGCGCGCGGACTCCCAAGCCGGTACTGGGCCTTGATGCAGGCCCGGTACCGGCCACACACTTTCCGACCCACCTGACAGGACGGTCCGATGACCCACCTCATGCCGATAGCTGCTGACATGGCCGAAGAGCAGGCCGCTGCGGAGGCGACCCTCACTCTGGAGCTGGCGCTGTACTACGCCGGCATCTCCTTCGACCTTGAGGAGAGTGCACCGCATGGCGGGAGCCGACTGCGGCTGGAGCCTTCACCCACCCACCCCTGGACCCTCGGGGACGTGGAAGGAAACCTTCTCGCGGACGGGATCATCGCCACGGCGCGGCGGATCGAGCAGCCTCTTCCCTGTCCTGGCGCTCGGCTTGCTCTCGACTTGCCTTCGACGGAGGACGTTCGTGCGCTCGGACGCCTCGTCGAGACCCGTCTCACCGAGATCCAGAACGCCGCTCTGCAGCTGCACCGCGCCCTCGGGCTCGCCGACTTGGAACGACGCGTAGGAATACTGGACGACTGCCTGATCGACACCGGCGCCTTCACACCGGACGACGCCGCCTGCCTGTACCGCTGTCTCGGCGGCGATGACGTGGCCGTGCGCGACCTCGCGCTGACCGAATGGCGTGATCACGAGTCCTTCGCCGACTACCTGGAGACGACTGTTCACACCGCCACCGGCCGGATGGTTCCCGTCGAGTCTCGCCCGACCTGTGGGCACTGCCGGGACGACAACGGCCCGAACCAGATCTGGATCGACTTCCTGGACGCCGACGACGCGCTCGCGCTTGCAGCCGCGCTCAAGCGCGTCCGGAATACCAAGGAATAGCGGACGGGGAAGCCGTTCTTCGGATGCGGACCTTCCTTGGCGCGGAGCGATGTGTGCCCCGGGGCAGCCTCACCAGTCCAACGGTTGACGCTGGTAGAAGAGACCGCCGGTCGGGCCGTCGTCGGGAAGGGTGGCGAGCCAGACAGGCGTGTCGGCCGCTTCGTCGGGGGTGCGCTTCGTCTTGCCGTAGGCCATGCGGGTATCCATCTGGCCTGGTGAAGCCGCGTTGACGAGAATGCCGGTGTCCGCCGGCTCGGTGGCGAGGATCTGGGTAAGTGCGTTCAGGCCGGCCTTCGAGACGCGGGAGTAGCAGGCGGGCCCGGGGCCCGCCGAGCGCGGCTTCCAGCCGACGCAGCCGAGGCAGTCCGTCCTCCAGGTCCTCAATGAGCCGCAGGTCGATTCTGCCTCCGGCGAGGGCGGCGGCCATCGGCTCGGACTCCTGGGAGAGCCACTGTCCGGCGAGAAGGGTCAGGGCCTGGCCGCCTAGCTTCATGAATCCGCGGCGGTCGGGCATCGCGTGCTGCGGGGTGTCGTCCAACGCCTGGAGCATCCCTTCCAGGGCCATGGGAAATCGATACGGACCGGGCCTCCAGCGGGTAACCATCCAGGCCAGACGAGCCGGTGCACTTCTCGGCGCCGCCCGGCTGCGGCTCATGAACGGATGACGGCCAACCGGGCAGATGAGACGTGAGCACCCACAGCTTGGTCGCAGAGCCGACGCTAGTCGCGCCGAATCTGCTGCGGATCCGCCGTGCTCAGTGGACGCTTCTCATCCGCCGTCGAGAGGTCCGGAGTCGTCCGCCAATCCCTCCAGCCGGCGGGTCTGGTCGATCACCGTGGTCACCATGTTCAGGCTCGCCGTGCTGAGTCCGTTGGCTCGCAGAGCGACTTGGCGCACGTTCTGGTCGCGCATGGCGGCAACCAGTTCGATCTCCGCGCGCTGTCGTTCGGCCTCTTCCTCGTCGAAGAAGTAACCCGGGGCTACGCCGAAAAAGCCGGCCAGCGCGCGGATCGTCTGCATCTTCGGGTTCGTGTTGGTCCCGGTGCGGAGCTGTTGGATGGCGCTCGCGGAGATGGTGAAGCCAGAGGTGTCGCGGATCCCCTGTGATACCTCCGCATATGTGTACGGGCCGCGCCCTTTCGGGTGCACCTCCCGAAACAGGCGGCCGAGCAGCTCCGCGAAGGTGCGCTCGTTCTTCTCGCTCATCTCAACCCTTCGTCGTGGCCGCCATCCTATCCATTCCAGTGGATCGAGGGTCGGTCCGCGTCGCGTGAGCCGACATTGCAGTTGACGCCCGTTAGCCATTGCAGTGTACGTTGGCCCTGAAAGTCGTTTATTGCAGTGTTCCACGCCGGGTCGGGCATCGGCTGGGGGTGTGCGAGGGGTGACACAGCGCTTTCGTCCCCGTGCATGCAGAACGATGGCCAGGGAGAGGGCAGAAGGAAGGCGCAGTGCACGGACAGTAGAAGCCCGGTAGGGCAAAGAAAACCGGCGCTCGGGAGGTACAGCTCCCAAGCGCCGGGCCAGCACCCGGGGGTGCTGACTCACATCACGCGGGCGGCGGGACTCTTGCACGAGAACGCCGCGCCGCGCTCCTATGAACAACGGAGTGTCGCATGCTCGCCATGCCGAGCGAAACCCTGGCCTGCCCGGACACGGGCCGCCAGCACCGCCTTGCCGCACAGCTTCCGAACCTGATCCCGGGGGTAGCCACCACCCGCGTCGGCCTCGGCGATCCGATTAACGCGGGGCCCCACCCGTACGCCATCGTCAGGGACGGGGCAGGGGAGACGGCTGAACTGGACCGCACGACCGTCCGGGGCGCAGCCCGCTGGATCTTGCGGGTCTCGTCGGAGGTGGACCGGCGGCGACGGCCGCAGATTTTCGACCTCGCCAGCACCTCCCTTACCCGTAGCGACCTCGTCGCGTTCGGCTGGGGCCGCTGACATGGCGCGGATTCGGACCATCAAGCCGGAGGCGTTCATCTCCGAGTCGCTCGCCGAGGTGAGCGTCGAAGCTGAACGCACCTTCTACGGGCCGCTCACGCAGTCCGACGACCACGGTCGGCATCGGGACAACGCCGCGATCATTGCCGGTCTGCTCTGGCCGCTTCGCGCCGAGCACACGTCGGTCCACGTCGAGGACGACCTCCACCAGCTCGCGAACGCCGGTCTGATCTGCCGGTACACCGGCTGCGACGGCCGCCGGTACCTCCACATCGTGACCTGGACCGAGCACCAGAAGATCGACAAGCCGAGCCAGTCCAGGCTGCCGGCCTGCCCGCAGCACCACGCGGCCGACCGGTGCGGCCACTGCAAGGGAATCTGCACCAAGCCTACCGAAGTCTCGACCACCCCTCTCGGAGGGTTCGACGAAGCCTCGGCGAACGTTCCCCGAGCCCTCGATCTGCCCGCGCAGGCCGTCGGAACGCCTCCCGGTCACGCGGACGAGGTCCCCGCCGCCCAGCAGGACGGCTTCGACAGCCCGCTCGGCGGCCCACCTCGTCCAGCTCGGAAAAGCCCAGGTCAGAGGGTGTTCGGGGAAGGCTCCCCGAACCTTCCCCGAAGCCTCGGGGAGGGCTCGGCGCCTGGATCTAGGATCTTGGATCCTGGATCTTCTTTCCCTACGGGGCGCACAGCGCCCGCAGCCGCAACCGTCTCAGCCAAGGAACTGGTCGGCGAGTACGTCGCTGCCTGCGACGAGCGCCCGCCCAGCGACGTGATCGCACACCTGGGGCGGATCACCAAGAAGCTCTTGGGCGAGGGGATCGCCCCGGAGCACATCCGTGGCGGCCTGGCGAACTTCGCGGCCAACCCGAAGCATCCGAGTGTGCTGACCAGCATGGTCAACGAGGCAATGAACGCTCGCTCCGCTGGTTTGGGGCGGCCGGGATGTCGGCCTAATGTGCCTGCTCACCAGGCGTGGACCAACCCGGTCAGCGCCGCTGCCTACGCCGAGGAGCTGTGATGCGCACCCGTAACCGCGAGCCGCAGACTCTCGGCGAGGGCGCCCTGGACCGGATGGCCCGGATCCTGGCCGCCCGCAACATCGACCCGATTGCCGTTGCCGCCTCCGCCGATGAGCCCGAGCCCTTCTCGCCGCTGGATGCCCTGTCGGCCGGGATGCCCCCGCGCTACCGGGCCGCCCTGGCCGACCACCCCCAGGTCCTGGACTGGGCCCGGGACGTCGCCGAGGCCGCGGTTCCCCCCAGTCGGGGCGCACGACGACAGGTCACCACCGGCCCCAGTCTGCTGATGGCCGGCGTCGTGGGGGCGGGCAAGACCCACCAGGCGTACGGCGCGATCCGCCTCCTCGCGCAGAGCGGCATCGGAGTGCGCTGGCGAGCGACCACCACCGCCGACCTCTACGCCGAACTGCGCCCCCGGCCCGGCGTGGACAGCGAGCGGGAGCTGGCGGCTGTCAGCCGGTGCCCCCTGCTGATCATCGATGACCTCGGCGCGGCGAAGGCCAGCGACTGGACCGAGGAGATCACGTACCGGCTGATCAACCGCCGCTACAACTACGAACTCCCGACCTTGATCACCACCAACCTGCCGATCCGGGACCTACGGGCCTACCTCGGCGACCGCGTCACCAGCAGGCTCGACCAGATGACCACCCGGGTCCTGTTCGAGCCGGTCGACCGCAGACGCGCCCGCACTGCGGCCTGACCTACCGAAGGTCGCCAGAACGGGCCGCGTGCCCGTGCGCGCCCGCTAGCGAGCGCACGCCACGCGGTCCGGCTCATCGCTGGACACACCCCAGCCGGTGGCCTGCGGTGCGGGGACATGGTGGCCGCCTTCCTGGCGACCATCATTCCGCCGCCCTGGTCGGTGCGGTTCACCTCTACATCCTCATCGCATGGTGCGTGGCCAAGGAAGGTGACCGCGAAGACTCCGGGCGACAGTCCGGGCGGCCCGGTCAGTCAGGGTGACCGCCCCGATCGCCCTGACTGACCGGGGCGGCGGTCACCGGTGGCATCGGTCAGCTGGAGGGAGCCGCTGACCTGGGCGGTCAGCCGGTCACTGGGTCTCCGGTCACTGACCGAGCGGCGACCACCGCCCCGGTCACTGACCGCCGGGTCGGTGACCCGCCGTCTACCGCCGGGCCGGTCACGCCGACGCGGCCAGTGACCGCGAGGCCCGGACAACCGGTCACCTCCGTTCGGAACTGACCGGAAGCACGAAGCGGGTGACCGGCCAGGTGTACCCAGCCGGTCACCAGCCCCGCCGCATCGTCCCAGGGCGACTCGTGATCGACCGTCTGGCACACGGCCACCTCCACGGGCGCAGTCCGGACCGAGTGAAGCTGGACCGCTCAGCGCACTCCGACCAGCTGACCCCGGAAACCCTGCACGGCCGGTCCTGGCGATGGACTGGATCGAGAACGTCGTCCGCGACATCCGACAAGGGCGCGCGGAGACGAGCCGGTGACCGACACCGATTCGCCTACCCGGCCGGAGAGCAGCATGACCCCACGACGGCTCCTGGCGGAGCAAGTTGTCGCGTACGACCGTCCTACGGCCGGTCGTACGCACTTGCCCCCGCCCACGAGGGCAGGGGACGTTCGGCTGGTTCCCGAGCGAGGGCGCACGGGAACCAGAAACGGCGACCGGTGGTCGAGAGCCTTCCCCGACCACCGGCTGTGCTCCACTGTTCGGTCCGAGCCCCGACAACGGCGATGCGCCGCGCCGCCTGCACGTACTTCTGTGGCCCAAGGCCGCTCAGGAAGGCAGGGCCGCGTCGAGGTAGTCCTGCACCGGCTCGAAGAGGCCGTATGGCACGTACCGCAGGATCTCGCCATGGGCGACCCAAGCCAGTTCGGCCAGTTCCTCGGTATCCGCGACGTGGGCCGTGCCGTCCAGTACCTCGCATGCGGTGTAGGACATCAGCCGGCCCGTCTTCGGGTGGACGCGCTTGCCGAGGAGCTTTACGGCCGTCACGATCAGCCCGGTTTCTTCCTGGGTCTCCCGTACAGCAGCGTCCTCGCGGGCTTCGCCGGGCTCGACCTCTCCAGCGGGGAACTGCCAGGACAGCTGTCCTTCGCTGACTCGGCGGCGCACCATCAGTACGCGGCCCTCGTTCACGACGATCGCGGCAGCGATGCCCGGGCGCTCGTCCGTGTTCTGGTTCGTCACGTCTGCTCCTCCAGGACGGCCAGGATGGGTGGGAAGATCGTATCGACGGGGATGAAGCGAGGCACCGCGTTTCTGGGGACCCACATGACGTCGATGTTCTCGGCCGCGTCGCTGTTCGTGGCCTCGCCGGCCAGGTATTCGCAGAGGAAGTACTCGCACAGCACGCCGGTCACAGGGTGAAGGCGGTTTCCGAGGCGCTGCCGGACCGCGCAGTGGACACCCGTCTCGTCCAAGGTCTCCCGCACAGTGGTGGTCTCCGGCTTGACTCCCGGCTTGATGACGCCGGCCGGGAACTGCCACGTGATTCCAGCGGCGTCGTCGTCCCGTCGGCACACCAGGAGGACATCGCTGTCGCGGACGACCACCGCGATGGCTACCCGTAGCGCCTGCGCACCTGGCGGTGTCGAGTTCGTTGGGGTCTGTTCCTTCGCCAGCAGGAGCGCGAAGCGCTGTCGAACGGTCTCCGAAGCCTGCTCGTGGGCCGTGTCGAGGAGTTGCTGCATCTCCCTGCGAGGCACGACAGACGCGTCGGAGTGCCAGGCGGCCACGGTCCTCACGGCGATACCCAGGCGCGCGGCGAACTGTTCGTTGCCGAGCCGCAGGGCGGACTGCAGCAGACAGGCGTAACGGCCGCTCCAGCGCTCGATCACGTCCACAAAGCTGCCCCCTCGTCGCCGCTTTGGTGCAGGAACCTGCGCGCCGAAAGTGCACTCCCACTGCACTGGCGCTTCATGGTCGCGCTGCAGAAGCCCCGGAAGAATCGTAGACACCAGGGGCCAAGGAATCACGCTTCCGAAGGCTCAGGCCCTAGGAGGCTCATAAGAGGCGCCAAAACGCCAGACGACCACAAGGGGATTCTAGGTGCGCGCACCCGGCGGATAGCAGAGACAGGGAAGTTGGCCGAATCGGTCCTGATGTTCGGCTGGTCGTAGGTCCTCCCACCCACGTTTGCCCGGCCGGGGCATTTGCCCGTACGCCCGAACCGCTCTGTCAGCGCCGGTAATCTCAGCCAGTGACGGCTGATCGTCCGTCATGTGCGGTTGTTAGCAAGGCGAAAGGGAGTCAATGGCCGAGGTTCAGGCACACACTGTCGAGCGCACGCTCGTCCTGCTCAAGCCCGATGCGCTGGCGCGTGGCCTGGCAGGAAGGGTCATCACTCGATTCGAGGATGCCGCGCTGAAGATCGTCGGTACCAAGATGAAGTGGATGGACGAGGAGTTCACCCGTAAGCACTACTTCGACCTCGAGGAACGGCTGGGCTCGGAGGTCTACGGCGTCACGGCGACGTTTATGCAGCAGGGGCCGGTCATCGCCCTGGTGCTCGAAGGCTTCGACGCGATCGCCACCGTCCGCAAGATCGTCGGCAGCACGTACCCGAATCAGGCTCCGGCCGGCACGGTGCGGGGCGATTTCTCGCACTACAGCTCGGCGGCCAGCATCGCCTCGGGCAAGGCGGTCGCGAACCTCGTGCACGCCTCCGGCAACGCGGAGGAGGCCAAGCAGGAGGTGGAGCTGTGGTTCGACAAGGACGAGCTGCAGGACTACAAGACGCTGGCCGAGATCTACACGTACTAGCAGCGGGTCACGGCGTCACCGCAGGGACGCCGGGGCGTTGATCAGCACTGGGGCACGACTGTTTGAACCGAGAGGGCACCATGACCAACCAGACCCGCCTGGCCTCCACCGACGAGCTGGAGTCGATCTTCCAGCGTGAGTTGGCGACCGACCGGTGGGCCGCCACCGAGACCGCGTACGCCCTGGCAGTGCGCCACCGCGACCTGGGCGACTGGCCCGCGTCGCAGGAATGGGCCCAGCAGTGCCTGCGCCTGCTGGAGGGCTTCCCCAGCGAGACGGAGGAGCAGGTCGCCACCGGCCGTACGTCGGTGGGCGGCATCCAGCTGCCGACCTACCTGCACTCGGGCGTCGTCCAGGAGCGCTTCGGGGCCCTCGGCTGACACCCGCAGATCCACAGGGGTGATGCGGCCGGCACCAGCATCGGCCGCATCACCCCGCGTTCCACCACCGACCCCATAGCGATCGCCCGACCGGACAGGCCCCTCACGGCAGGGTCCGGCTGGCTTCGCCATGCCTGAAACAAGGAGGCACCAGCCCCGTGGCCGTCGAGATCGAGATGCGTGCCCGCTTCACCAAGGAAGCTCACGACCTGCTCGTCACCCGTCTGAAGGAGAACGGAGAGGACCTGGGCCCCGACGACAAGCACATCTACTTCTACGTGCTCCCCGACCAGCTCCTGAAGGTCACCGACAACACCGCCGCCGGCACCGCCAAGATCACCCTCAAGGGAAGCAGGATCGGGCAGGGCGCGGCCTTCGCGGAGACCGAGTTCGACATCGCCCCCGCCGATGTCCCTGCCGCGGTGAAGGTGTTCAACGCCCTCGGCTTCGAGACCGCGATGCACGAGGCGTTCAACTTCCGCCACAACTTCCGCTTCGACGGGGTCGAGATCGCGGTCAAGTGGAGTGAGGCGTGGGGCTACCACGCCGAGTTCGAGGTGCTGCTGGAGAACGATGCCTCGGACGCGGCCCGCGTCGAGGCGGAGGCCAAGATCACGGACGTCGCCACGGCGCTCGGCGTGACCCTGATGACGGAGCACGAGCTGGCCGCCTTCACCGCTGCCTTCGAGGCCGCCGAGAAGGACCGCAAGGAGCGCGAGCAGCAGGCCGCGCCGATCCGGTAGGGAACTGCACCGCGGAGACCACCAAGGGGGTGGGCACGAATGAGCACGACCCCGTTGACCGCAAGTCTGATCGACCTGGCTGCCCGAGGGCGGCTGCCGCTCCACCAGCACATGGACCAAGCCACCATCGCGTGGATCGGCGACAATAGGCCCGACCTCCCGCAGGCGCCGCAGCCGGCCTTGCGTCCGCTGTCGCGGGAGCTCCTGTTTCGAGGCGGTCTGCCCACCCGGTGGTGGACCGACCCGCGCCTGTACACCTCGCTCCATGGCGTCCGACACGCCATGAGGACGGCGGCGCTGGCCGCCGTCCTCGCGGAGACGAGCGGTCTGGACGCCGCCGACACCACCACGACGATCATTGCCGCCGCCGTCCACGACTGCCAGAGACACAACGACAAGGGCGATCGAGGACACGGCGACCGCGCGGCCATCTGGCTTGCGGCGAACGCCGACACCGTCTGGGCGCACTTCGGCCTCACCGCCACACCGAAGCGGATCATCCAGGCGGCCACCGCCGTCCGTCTGCACGACGTCCCGTACGAGGCGTTCAGCACCGACGACCGGACCGACCACGCCCGCGCTGAGCGCATCACCGATGTGGTCAAGGCCGCCGACGCCCTGGACCGCTACCGCCTGCCGAAGCTGAAGTGGTGGCCAGAGGCCCGGTACGTCCGCGAGCCCGCCTTCGACCAGGCGCGCGGCCTCGCCTTCGACCTCGTCCTGGTCTCCGAGCGGGCCTACCTCGCCGGGGCCAACGGCACCGAGGCCGTCCGCTACGCACTCGCCGAGAAGGGCCTGGTCTGACCATGGACTTCGTCGACGCCTACCACCTGTGGGCCGATGCCCACGCCTTCTTCGACTCCGCCCTCATCCTCAGCCCCTCCGGCCACACCGACCCGCTCGCCACCCAGGCCGCGGACTGGGACCGTCGGCTCGCCGAGGAGACCCCGAACGGCCATCTGCTCCGGCAGAACGCTCTCTTCGACGCCCTCAGCGGGAACGGCAAGCTGCACCTGCTGCACGTCACCCACGCCCTGGAGGAGATCAGCCAGCAGGGGGTGCTCTACCCGTCGGGCGGCTGCCTCGTCGGAAGCATCTACTGCGCGCCGCTCACGGCGACCGCCCAGGGCTTCCGCATGCACAACCTGGGCTCGTACGTCCTGACCAAGGAAGCGCCGGCCTTCCTGGCCAAGCTCGGCGTCACCGACCGCGTCCCCACCCCGCTGATCTTCGAGATCGACACCCCGCCGCAGGCATACCGCGGACTCGCCGGAGTGGACTACCTGCGGCTGGGAATCATCCACCTGCAGATCTACAGCCACCTCGAATACCTGCTGAGCAAGAACGAGCGGTACCAGCTGCGCGAGACCGTCGTCGGCCGCGTCAAGAACTCGGCCTCGTACCTCGCCACCGCGGCGACCGTGGCCTACCAGGGCACCCGCATCGACGCCGAGCCGTACCTCCGGCTGCTCGACGAGACGATCCCCCGCCTGCCGATCCTCGGCTACCTGTACTTCGAAGCGGTCGCCGAGTACCTGATGCTCCACTCGACCTCGCACCACACGCAGCGCCTGGCCGAGCTCGGCGAGCTGAACAACTGGCTGTACAAGGAGATGCTGTTCGCCTCCTTCCCCGCCATGGCCGGAAAGTTCGACCTGGCGAGGTTCCGACCCCGACCGAAGCAGCTGGCCGCGCTCCTCCTTCGGGTCGACCCGACCATCGACACCACCCATGCCAGCTCGTACCTGGTCGAGCGGATCAGTTACCTCGTCGCCGCCCGCCTCTTCGCGCCCGGCGACGCCCCCGAAGCCTGGCACCACAAGCGCTGGGAGTTCGACTCCCTGGCCACCCAGCTCGGCCCTTTGCTTGGCCACCTGATCCACCGGGAACTGCGCACCTTCGGCCGCTATCCCGACTTCTACTTCTACTTCGACCAGCACAAGGCGCTGCAAGCCTGGAACTACTGGAACCACATGGACATCGTCGCCCCGTTCAACGGCACGATGCCCAAGGGCGAGATCGGCATCAACCCGGCCTACCCCAACCTCGACTACCGCGTCTGGCGCGCCGAGCAGGACGACGCCGGCCACCTTCACCCGGCCGAGGAGCTCTCGCTGACCATCGCCCCGCGCCTGGTGGACATCAAGTACACCCTCATGCGCAACAACCAGTGGACCGCCCCCGCGCCCAGCGCTGCCTGATCCACCGCCGCCGCCTGCGGCCCTCCACACCCCGAGCAACCTCACACGTAGGAGACCCGTGATGAGTCCCTCCGGCATGCCCTCCGTCGACCTCCTCGGCGAGCAGATCGCCTCCGTCCTCGCCGACCCCGCCACCACCCACGGCCTCGCCCGTGCCCTCCGGGCCGCCGCCAAGGAGATTGAACTCCACCGGTACCACCACTCCAGCCGCCGCGTCTGGCCCAACGGCCGGATCGACGACAAGCCCGCCAAGGTGCAGATCGGCGGCGGAGCCCACCGCATCGACGGCTTCCTCAATATCGACCTCGTCCCGCCGGCCGACCTGCTCTGGGACATCCGCGAGGGCGTACCGCTCCAGGACGACAGCGTCGAAGAGATCTTCTCCGAGCATTTCCTGGAGCACATCGACTACCCGCGTTCGGCCAAGCAGTACGTCCGCGAGGCCCACCGCATCCTCGCGCAGGGCGGCCGGATCATCACCGGCGTCCCCGACGCCGCCTTCGCCCTAAGCCAGTACCCCGGCCCGCTCGACGCCACCGACGAGACGATCGAGCGCTGGTACGCCAAGCGCGACTGCCGCGGCGACATCAACACGCGACTCGACCTCGTGAACCTCGTCTTCCGCGACCAGGAGGACGACCCCACGTACACCCCGCACCTGTGGGCCTACGACCACGAGAAGCTCGTCCAGCTCTTCACCGAGGCCGGCTTCAACGCCGTTGAGCCCTGGACGTTCGACGCCACCATGGCCAACCCGAAACGCCGCTGGGGCAGCGTCTACGTCGTCGCCACGAAGTAACCCCTCAAGCAGCCCGCGAGGCCGAGACGCCCCGTCCCTAGCCGTCCCGACCTCGGCGGTCCTCCACCCACGCCCCAGCGCCCCGCACCCGCCCGGCCACGCCGCCGAGGGAGCCACCCGCATGAACCAGGTCCCCCCGTCCATCAGCGAGCTGACTCTCGCCGCCACCCCCAACGCCGTCGCCTGGGCACGCCGCCACACCGTCGACATCCTCCAGCGCTGGCACTTCCCCGACGAGGGGATCGAAGTCGCCCGACTCCTCGTCTCGGAGCTGGCCACCAACGCGATTCAGCACGCGCGCCCCACGGAGACGTCTGAAATGTCCGCCACCGGATCCGTTGGTGTCGGTACGATCGTTCTCAGGCTGTGGCCCACCGACAGCGGCATCATCATCGGGGTCAGCGACCCCGACCCGCGACCGCCTGCACCGCGCGCCCATGACGCCAGTGCCACCGGGGGCCGCGGACTTGCCCTCGTCCAGGCCATGACCAACCGCTGGGGCTACTCCCCGACGCAGTCGTACCCCGGGAAAACCATCTGGGCGGAGATCCCCAGCCACCCCAGCAGCAATTTGGGCGAGAACGGTTCCGGCGGTGGTGAGGCTGCTCCTTGCTCATCGGTCGGGTCCTGACGGGCCTACGCGAGTTGTGCCGTACCAATGACTATGCCCGGCGGTTCGAAGCCAGATGGGCTGGCGCGGCCGGGACGCGAGACCGGATGGAACACATCGCACCAGGGGGGGGCTGTGCTGGCACGCCCTACCTGCACGACAATGGTCGGCGGGACCAGAGGTCCCGCGCTTACCTGCAGACCCTGATGCTCTTGGAGCTCTCGCCGTGACGCTCTCCGTACCCCCCTCGCCCACCGCGCTTGAAACAGTGTTCAAGCGGGTCATCGAGCGCAAGGCTGTCCGCGCTGAAGCGACACTGCAGGCGGACATCCGCCAGTTCCTGCTCGATGCGGATCTCAATCTAGGCGAGCATGATCTCCTAACTCCAGTGCTGGAAGCGCAGGTGGGCGGCGGTACCGGTCACCGCATTGATATTGAGATGGGCGCGACCGTCATAGAGGTTAAGAAGGACATCAGCCGTCCAAAGATCCGCAAGGACGCGGTTGCGCAGCTGGCCAAGTACGTGCGGGCCCGCACCGAGCAGCGCGAGCGGCGGCACGTCGGAATTCTCACAGACGGCGCTGACTGGCGTGCCTACACGCTGGTCAACAACGAGCTGAACGAGGTGAACCATTTCGTTGCGCGTGATCGCAACGTCAAGCCGCTGGACTTGGTCCGGTGGCTCGAAGGTGTCCTTGCGACGTCCGAGGGCGCGGCACCCACGCCGGATGCCATCGCGACCCGGCTTGGAGCGGACAGCGTCGCCCACTCCATCGACAAGGCGGTACTGGCCGCGCTGTATGAGGAGAACAAGAGCCTGCCGACCGTTCAGCTGAAGCGCGATCTGTGGTCGCGGCTGCTGCGGAGCGCACTGGGCGCCCAGTTCGAGGACAGCGACGATCTGTTCATCGAGCACACGCTCCTCGTGAACACCGCCTCGATCATCGCTCACGCGGTGATGGGCATCGACGTGAAGGACACCCCGCCAGCCTCGCTAGTTAACGGTCAGCTATTCACGCGGGCGAGGATTTCAGGTGTGGTGGAGTCGGACTTCTTCGGCTGGCCGCTGGAGATTGAAGGCGGTGAGGGGTTTGTCCAAGACCTCTCTCGTCGCCTCGGTGGCTTCGATTGGTCAAGGGTCGAGCACGACGTACTGAAGGTTTTGTACGAGTCGGTGATCGCCGCAGAGACCCGTAAGAAGCAGGGGGAGTACTACACGCCAGACTGGCTGGCCGAAGCGACAGTGACCGAAGCTGTCCCCGATCCGCTGAACCAGCGGATCATGGACCCGTCGTGTGGTTCTGGCACGTTCCTCTTCCACGGCGTCCGCCGCTATCTGGCGGCCGCACGGGATATCGGACTGCCACTGCGAGAGGCGCTGGACGGGCTCCACGACCATGTTGCCGGCATCGATCTCCACCCCGTTGCCGTGGCCCTTGCCCGCGTCACCTACCTCCTTGCCATTGGCCGCGAGACGCTTACCTCCGAGGAGCGTGGCCCGATAAGCGTCCCTGTCTACCTGGGCGACAGCCTTCAGTGGGACCAGCGCACTGACCTCATTGACCATGGGCACCTCGTCATCCAGACCGGCACGGGCAACCAGCTCTTCACCAACGAGCTCCGCTTCTCCGAAGACTTGCTGCACGATGCCAGCCGCTTCGATGCGATCGTCAATGAGCTTGCCGACAAGGCGGCTGACCCTCACCGGACACAAGGCAAGCTGCCATCCCTTGCGGCCCTCTTCAACCGGCACGGAATCTCCAGTTCGGACGACCGGGAAGAGCTGACGGACAACTTCCGTGTCCTTTGCGATCTCGTTGACGAGGGCCGCAACCACATCTGGGCCTACTACGTCCGCAACCTGGCCCGCCCCATGTGGCTGTCCCGCGCCGAGAACCGCGTTGACGTTCTCGTCGGCAACCCGCCCTGGCTGTCCTACCGGCACATGCCCAGCGATATGCAGACGACTTTCAAGGAGATGATGCAGGCCCGCGGCCTCTGGAAGGGGTTCGAGGTCGCCACTCATCAGGACCTTTCTGGCCTGTTCATCGCTCGCGCTGTCCAGCAGTACCTACGCGAAGGCGGTTCCTTCGCCTTCGTCGTCCCCAACCCCGTGCTGGATCGCCCCTATTGGACCGGCTTCCGCAGCGGGGAATGGACCGACCCCGACCACCCCGTTAAGGTCAACTTCACAGGCTCCTGGGATCTACGCCGGTTGCGTCCGCACTTCTTTCCCCGCGCCGCTGCCGTCATCTTTGGCCGCCGTCGCGCCCTTGCCATCGGCCAGAGGGGAAACAGTGCCATCCCTCTGCCTCGGCAGACCGAGATCTGGACCGGGAAGATCGCCAAGAGCGCGGCTCATTGGGATCGCGCCAAGGGTTGGATCACACGGAAGTCAGGTGAGCTGCGTTACCCCAAGGAAGGGTTGATCAACTCGCCGTACCGGGACCGGTTCGGGCAAGGGGCAACCGTGGTCCCTAGAGTGCTCTTCTTTGTCAAAGAACAAGCTGCCAATCCCCTTGGTCTCGGCGGCGGTCGAGTTGCGGTTCGCTCCCAGCGCAGCACCCTGGAGAAGAAGCCCTGGAAGGAACTACCCGACCGGGAGGGATCAGTCGAAAAACAGTTCGTCCGGCCCGTCCTGCTGGGCGAGCACGTTGTCCCTTACCGAATCTTGGGCTCCGATAAGGTCGTCTTGCCGGTTGAGGGGAAGAACACTCTCATGAACGGGGAGCATGACCATCTTGACCGGTACCCCGACCTCGCGATTTGGTGGCGCGAGGCTGAGCGGCTCTGGGATGACAACCGCTCAAGCGAACGGCTTACGCTGGCTGAGAGACTCGACTTTCGTAGGGGCCTGACTGATCAGCTTCCCGGTGCGCCCTTGCGGGTTGTGTACGGGAAAGCTGGCATGTACGTCACTGCCGCGCTCGTAGATGACCCGAACGCGATCATCGACCACAAGTTGTACTGGGGAACCGTCTCGACCCGTCAGGAGGGCATGTATCTACTCGCGCTCCTGAACTCTTCGTATAGCACCAAAGCCGTGCGTCCCCTTATGTCCTACGGTAAGGACGAGCGAGACATCGACAAGGCTGTGTGGGAGCTGCCTATCCCGACCTTTGACTCGGCCGACGATAAGCATGCACGCATCGCGGAGCTCGGTGAGGCCGAGTATCAGCGGATCGCAGAGCTGAAGTTCGAGGACGGCAAGAGCTACATCCAGATCCGCCGAACGCTGCGCGACTTCCTCCTCAGCTCTACCGACGCCGAAGAACTGGATCAACTGGTCACCGAACTACTCGGCTGAGAAGTAACCCGCACCCCAATCGTGCGTTTCCCTTCTCGGCGGCGGGGAAGGAGGTGCCCCGCGGGTCCGCAACTGCCCCACCCTGCGTGAGCGGATCCGCTGGCATCAGGGCGGGCGCGGTGTTACGTGGACGGCGGCTGAACTTTTCGACCAGCGGAAACGAGATTTTTGCGGCATCACGTGGTACAGCCTTAGATGATCTTGCAGGCCCTCGTAATGCGTAGGTCGGTGAAGGGTCACCGGGCGTCCTTCAAGCGCTGACCAATCGCAGGCCGTGATCGGACGGCGGGCGGCCTCCCATTGCCGCCTGCACGGCGGCACTGATGTCCGAGTCGAGCGACCGGGCCAGGTGGCCGTAGCGGTCGATCGTCGTCTGGATCGACTCGTGGCCCAGCCGGGCCTGGATCGCCGGCAGAGGGATGTTCGCGGCCACCAGCCAGGCGACGTGGCTGTGCCGTAGGTCGTGGATCCGAGGTCGGCGGGGGAGGCCGGTCTCCATCGCGGCAGCGACGGCGGGTATCCATTTCCGGTTGTAGAAGTTGGAGTGCCTCCAGGCTTTGCCCATCGGCGTGCGGAAGAGGAACGCCTCCGGTGGCATCCCCTGCTTCAGCCTCTGGGCGAGGTCCACCTGCGTCGGGGCGAGGGCGACCAGACGGCGCGCTTTCCTCGTTCTTCGGGGGTCCGAGGAAGAACGAGGACTGTGCGCCCCTGGGCGACCTCTTCCAGGCCCTCTGGACGTTGACTGTCGGCCCGGGGCTGCCCAGCCGAAGATCTTGTACCTGGAGGGCCGTGGCCTCGCCCCACCGCATGCCAGTACCGATCAGCCAGTCGGCGAGGTCGCGCGCCACAGGCTCGGTGAGGTGCTTGCGGAGGAGTTGGTACTCCTCCTGCTCCAGGAACACCATCTCCTCGGACGTCCCGTCGTCGACACGAGGAAGGCGGGTGTTCGCGCAGCAGTTCTTGGTGCGCAGCGGGGGATCGGCATCGATCGCCGCCTGCGCGATGCACCACAGCAGGCCGTGTCGATTGGCCGTGGACTTCGGCGAGGCCGGTCGACGGACCCACCGCCCTGCCTTCGCGTCCGGCTGGCCCGCTTCCTGAAGCCGAACCCAGTCCTGGACGTTGTCAGCGGTGATGTTCCCGATCGTGGCCGGCATCACGAGCCCCGATCGGGTGGTGTGCACCATGAGGGAGATGTGGCGACCCACCTCGCGCCGGTAGTCGTCCCGGGTCCGCGGGTCGATACCGGTCAGCCGGTCGACGTAGCGCCGGGCCCAGTCGGTCAGGGGCACGTCGTCGGGGTCCTGCTCGGGCTCGACGAAGCCCTGGCCGGGAACCCACCCGTAGGGCCACTGCTGCTGGTGGGCGTCGACGAGCTTCCTGAACGTGTCCGCCTGCTCCGGGTCCTCGAACCTTTCGGCTTCCCAGGTGCCGCCGCGCCCTCCCTGGAGCCAGCGGACCTGGAAACTCGCCGTACCGTCCTTGCGGACCCGCTCCCTGATCGTTGCCATGGCGCAGACGGTAGGGCGAAAATCCGGCCGCGTTTGGCCGCGGTTTGGCCAGCCCGGAACACGAAGAAGCCCCTGACCCGCGTTTCCGCAGATCAGGGGCTTCCCCTTCAAGGGTGAGTAACGGGACTCGAACCCGCGACATCCTGGACCACAACCAGGTGCTCTACCATCTGAGCTATACCCACCATGTTCGTCCGGGCGTTTCCGACCGGCCGAGAAAAAGTGTACAGGGTTTTCGGGGGTGCTCGCGCCACCTTTCCCCGGCCCCCTCCGCGGCCCCGCCCACAGGCCCTTCCAGGCCCGTGAACAGGGGTTTCCCGCGGGGTGGCTACTTCTCGCCCGACACCACGTGGCGGGCGGCGATCTCCTTCGCGCGGTCCGAGTCCGGGCCGGGCTGGGGCACGAAGACGGCCTCGCGGTAGTAGCGCAGCTCCGCGATGGATTCGCGGATGTCGGCCAGTGCCCGGTGGTTGCCGTTCTTGTCCGGGCTGTTGAAGTACGCCTTCGGGAACCAGCGCCGGGCCAGCTCCTTGATCGAGGACACGTCGACGATGCGGTAGTGGAGGTACCCCTCCAGCGCCTGCATGTCGCGCGCGAGGAAGCCCCGGTCGGTGCCGACGGAGTTGCCGCAGAGCGGCGCCTTGCCCGGCTCCTTCACGTGCTCGCGCACGTACGCCAGCACCTGGGCCTCGGCGTCGGCCAGGGTGGCGCCCCCGGCCAGCTCGTCGAGGAGGCCCGAGGTGGTGTGCATGCGCCGCACCACCTCGGGCATCGTCTCCAGCGCCGCGTCCGGCGGGCGGATCACGATGTCCACCCCTTCGCCGAGCACGTTCAACTCCGAGTCGGTGACCAGAGCCGCCACCTCGATGAGTGCGTCGTCCGTCAACGAGAGTCCGGTCATCTCGCAGTCGATCCATACCATGCGGTCGTTCATGGGCCCCACCCTACGGGGCGCTCCGCTGTCCCGGCAGGGCCGGGCGCCCACCGGGATAACCGTCCGGGCTCCGGTCCGGCCGGTCCTGGAGGACCGGAGCTCCCGAGGAGGCGGCGAACGCCGCCAGCCCCGGGGAACCGCCCGGCATCCTCCGTACCGCGGACGCCACCTGCGCGGGTACCACCGCCTCCACCGCGCCGGGCTCCGGCCCCGACCCCGGACGGCGGGCCCGGTAGGCGGCCCGGTACGCGGCGGGGGAGGAGCCCAGCTGACGGCGGAAGTGACCGCGCAACGCCACCGGCGAACGGAAGCCGCAACGGCCCGCGACCTCGTCCACCGAGTAGTCCGACGTCTCCAGCAGCCGCTGCGCCTGGAGCACCCGCTGGGTGATCAGCCATTGCAGCGGCGCGCTGCCGGTGAGCGAACGGAAGCGCCGGTCGAAGGTGCGGCGGCTCATGTACGCGCGGGCCGCGAGCGTCTCCACGTCGAACTGCTCGTGCAGGTGCTCCAGGGCCCAGGCCACGACCTCGGCGAGCGGGTCGGAGCCGATCTCTTCGGGTAAAGACCTGTCGAGGTAGCGCTCCTGGCCGCCGCTGCGGCGCGGCGGCACCACGAGCCGGCGGGCCAGCGCGCCGGCGGCCTCCGTGCCGTGGTCCGTCCGCACGATGTGCAGGCAGAGGTCGATCCCGGCGGCCGTGCCCGCCGAGGTGAGCACGTCACCGTCGTCGACGAACAGCTCGCGCGGATCGACGTGCACCGACGGATAGCGCTTCGCCAGCGTCGGCGCGTACATCCAGTGCGTCGTCGCCGGGCGGCCGTCCAGCAGGCCGGCGGCCGCGAGGACGAACGCCCCGGTGCA
Source organism: Streptomyces sp. NPDC008125 (assembly GCF_042957125.1). Lineage (NCBI taxonomy): Bacteria > Bacillati > Actinomycetota > Actinomycetes > Kitasatosporales > Streptomycetaceae > Streptomyces > Streptomyces sp. NPDC008125. Next base: position 102,177 of record NZ_JBIBHR010000008.1, on the reverse strand, counting down.
GAGCCCGACGATGCGGGCGCCTTCTTCGTGGGCGCGGCGCAGCGCGTCGAGCGCCTCGACCGGAGGCGGCGAGGTGATCGAACGCCAGGCGGGCACCACCACGGTGCCTGCCCTGCTGATCGCCTCCAGGCCGTACGGCGCGGTGAGTTCGAGGCCGCCGGTGGTGCGCAGCGGCCCTTCCTCCCCGCCACAGACCAGCAGGCGATAGCGCGGTACGCCCGCGTCCTGCCGGTCGATGCCGAAGACGGAGAGCGGGATGGAACTCTCGAAGATCGGGCCACCGCTGAACAGCAGTACGGCTACGACTTCCCGGCGTCGCCGCCCGGCCAACTTCCGTGCGGCCTCCGTTGCGGATGCGGAGTCCTGGCTCATGACGCTAAGCCCCCCTCGGTGTTCGCGTCTCCCTGGTCCCTACAGGCCTGTCGCTCCTGCACGTGTCCCCTCGGTGCCGCACGTGTCCCAGTGCTCGATTTCAAGATCGAACCTACTGCGTCCCGCGATGCCGAAATGACACGTTCCCTCACCGGCTCAATGTCGACAAGGCAACGTGGCGTGAAGCGTTCGATCACGAAGCGTTCCACTCGCGAGCGGCACTGTGAAGTGCGCGTCGCGATCATGGCCCGTCCGCGTCGGGTGAAAGCGTACCGCGCGGTCCGTTCCTGCCAGGTGACAAGTGCAAATGAGGGGCACATCGCCAAGGTTTCGGCGCAGATGTGAAGTTGGCTGAAAAGCGACCGTCGTGCGCGTGGGATTCAGTCACGCCCCGGCGCGCTCCCCGCGCACTCTGTGCCCTGTGGGTCGCGCCCCCCGCGCATCCGCGAAGCGGCCCACCAGGGGATCTTCGTCGCCCCCGCGGACCGCCGGCGGGGGCGTGGACGGGGTGGGCCGAAGAGAGCACGCGAGCCCGGTGCACCAACGGCTTCACCGGCGCACGCCCGGGAATTCGCTTGCGCCCGGTGCGCCTGCCCGTGCGCCCTCCCGCGCTCGTGCCCGGCCTGGCTGGGAGCGCCCGGGTGGCGTCGGGCGCGGGCGGTCGCGACGCGCACGCTCGGGGTGCGCACCCCGGCGCCCCGGCGTCGTCATCGGCGTGCCGGGGTGGCCAACAGAGGCCGCTCCGGAGGCCGTACGAGGCGTGCGCCGCTGTTCCAGGACCCTCTCCTGGCCATACCGGCCCGTCGGAAAAACGGGGCGAAGGGCACTCTCCGGCACCGCGACGCTCGGTGTACGGACCATCCGGCATTGCCAACCGCCCTCGCCTCGTGCATGCTCCCCCAAAGCGCGTCACGCGCTTTGCGGCGGTCTGGGCGGTGGAGGAGTGGCGCCGTACCCTTGGGGGTAAAGGGTTGGAAAGATGATTCCCGGACAACAGCCCGACACCAGCCCGGGGCAGCAGCCCCGCGACCTCCGTCGTCGGGCTCCCGACCCGGACGGCCGTAGGGCACAAGTCCACAGCGCCGCACGGCAACCGTTCCCCGCAGCCGTACACGTCCCCCTAGCCGTTCCCTCCTCAAGAGGACTCTCTTCGCCGAGACACCGATGGCCGGTCACGAATTCCCTGAACCCGCAGACCGCAAGCAGGTAACCGACCACGGGTCGGACCCCCTGACGGTCGAAGAAACGCGTCATTCCTGCGACCCGGCCTTCCGGCACGGCGTCGTGGTCGGTTTCGACGGCTCCACGTCCAGTGAGCGAGCCCTCGCCTACGCGATCGGCATGGCCTGCAGGTCCGGCTCCGGACTGATCATCGTGCATGTCGCCAACCGGCTCCCGACCACCGTCTGGGCAGGCTGCGAACCTCCCGTCTTCGTCGACGTACCCGATCACCGCACCGAGGTGCTCGGTCTCGAACTGGCCTGCGCGGAGTACCTCGCCGAGGTGCCGTGGGTGCTGGTCGAGCGCGGCGGCGACATCTGCCACGAACTGGAAGAAGTCGGCCGCGAGTATGCCGCCGACGCGATCGTCGTCGGGTCGACGCACGGGCTGGTGGGCCGGATCTTCGGCTCCGTGGCCGGCCGTCTCGCCCGCCGTGCGCAACGTCCCGTCATCGTCATTCCCTGATCCCGACCGATCCGGATGATCTGATCCGACCGGACTGATCCGACCGGACTGATCCGACCGGACTGATCCGACCGGACTGGTCCGGCTGGTCCGATCCGACCGATCCGATCCGACCGATCCGATCCGATCCGACCGATCCCGACGAAGGACCCGACGCACCCCGGGTGTTGATCAGCCGCTGGATTGACGGACCGTCAACGGGTAGTGGCTGCACATCAGTACGCGGGTCACCCGCACGTGAGGTGCATGACGCGCATGACGGAAGCGGGCGTCCACCACTCGATCGTGGTGGACGCCCGCTTCTCGTCGCCCCGGTCCGGTGCGGACCCGCGAGCCCTACTCGACGGTGACGGACTTCGCCAGGTTGCGCGGCTTGTCGATGTCGCGGCCCATGGCCAGCGCCGTGTGGTAAGCGAAGAGCTGGAGCGGGATACCCATGAGGATCGGGTCGAGCTCGTTCTCGTTCTTCGGCACCACGATGGTGTGGTCCGCCTTCTCCTGGACCTGGTGCGCGACGGCGAGGATCCGGCCGCTGCGCGCCTTGATCTCCTCCATCGCGGCCCGGTTCTTCTCCAGCAGCTCGTCGTCCGGCACGATCGCGACGGTCGGCATCGCGGGCTCGATCAGGGCCAGCGGCCCGTGCTTCAGCTCGGAGGCCGGGTACGCCTCGGCGTGGATGTACGAGACCTCCTTGAGCTTCAGCGAGGCCTCGCGGGCCACCGGGTAGCCCCGCACACGGCCGATGAACATCATCGACTTGGCGTCCGCGTACTCGGCGGCCAGCCGCTTGATCTCGTCCTCGCCGGCCAGGATCTCGCTGATCTGCTCCGGCAGCCGGCGCAGACCGGCGATGATCCGCTTGCCGTCCGCGACCGACAGGTCGCGGATGCGGCCCAGGTGCAGGGCGAGCAGCGCGAAGGAGACCACCGTGTTGGTGAAGCACTTGGTGGAGACCACGCAGACCTCGGGGCCGGCGTGGACGTACGTACCGCCGTCGGCCTCCCGGGCGATGGCGGAGCCCACGACGTTGACGATGCCGAGGACCCGGGCGCCCTTGCGCTTCAGCTCCTGCACGGCGGCCAGTACGTCGTAGGTCTCGCCGGACTGGGAGACGGCGACGTAGAGGGTGTCTGGGTCCACGACCGGGTTGCGGTAGCGGAACTCGGACGCCGGCTCGGCGTCCGCGGGGATGCGGGCCAGCTCCTCGATCAGCTGGGCGCCGATCTGGCCGGCGTGGTACGAGGTGCCGCAGCCGAGGATCTTGATCCGGCGCACCCCGCGCGCCTCACGGGCGTCCAGGTTGAGGCCGCCCAGGTGCACGGTGGAGAAACGGTCGTCGATACGGCCCCGCAGCACGCGGTCGACCGCCTCGGCCTGCTCCGAGATCTCCTTGTGCATGTACGTGTCGTGGCCGCCCATGTCGTACGACTCGGCCTCCCACTCCACGGTGGTCGGCGTGGCCGTCGTGGTCGAGCCCTCCGTGGTGTACGTACGGAAGTCGTCGGCCTTGAGGGTGGCCATCTCGCCGTCGTCGAGGGTCACGACCTGGCGGGTGTGGGCGACCAGTGCGGCGACGTCCGAGGCGACGAACATCTCCTTCTCGCCGATGCCGAGGACGACCGGGGAGCCGTTGCGGGCGACGACGATGCGGTCGTTGAAGTCCGCGTGCATCACCGCGATGCCGTAGGTGCCCTCGACGGAGCGCAGCGCCTCGCGGACCTTCTCCTCCAGGGTCTCGGCCTGGGCGCGGGCGACCAGGTGGACCAGCACCTCGGTGTCGGTCTCGGAGAGGAAGACGACGCCGTCGGCGACGAGCTTCGCGCGGAGCTCGGAGGCGTTGTCGATGATCCCGTTGTGGACGACGGCGACCTTGTTCTCCGCGTCCATGTGCGGGTGGGCGTTCTCGTCGCTCGGGGCGCCGTGGGTGGCCCAGCGGGTGTGCGCGATGCCGGTCGTGCCCGCGAAGCGCTTGGGGATACGGGCCTCCAGCTCGCGGACGCGGCCCTTCGCCTTGACCATTTTCAAGGTGCCCGGCTTGCCCGCCGCGGCCTTGCTCGTCACGACGATGCCCGCCGAGTCGTACCCCCGGTACTCCAGCCGCTGCAGACCTTCCAGCAGCAGCGGAGCGACGTCACGCCTGCCGATGTATCCGACGATCCCGCACATGTCTTCTACCCCTCCTACGACGTACAGATGCCTTGCGGTGCCCTGCCCCGGCGGTGGCCCCGACCGTGGCCCGGCGGTGGCCCGGCCGTTGCCTCAGCCGTTGCCTCAGCCGTAGACGATGCGGCGCAGCTGGCGGAGCGAGAGCTCCGGCGGTGCCACCGCGCGGTGCGGCAGCTCGGCCGCGATCCGCTCGAAGATCTCCGTGTTGACCAGGCCGCCGGACTGCAGTTCGCGGTGGCGGCGCCGGACGAAGGCCTCGGTCGTCTCGTCGAAGAACGCCAGCACGTCGAGTACCACCCGGGCCGCTTCGCCGCGCTGGAGCGAGGTGGAGCGTACGAGGTGGTCGATCAGGTCGTCGTGGGACGAGCGGCGTTCGAGCACCCGTTGATACTGCGTGGGCAGGCGGTCTTATGCAAGAAATCTGCCCGAAATCGGGCAGGAGCTGTGGGAAACATGTGGTGTGGCGGTGTGTACGCCTGCGGTGCGGTGCTCACGGGGGTGCTCCCCGGAGATGGCCGGAAGCGGTTCGCCGGAGCCGAAGGTCGCGCGCGGTTCCACCCATCGCGGCCGAGGCGTACCGGCCGATGCGGGCCACCGCGAACGGGCACGCCCCGCGGCCCGGCCTGGTACGCGGGTCGTCGGACGCCGTCCGCCCGGTCGGTTCCGGAGCCCCGGGCTGCGGTCATCCGGCCACGGTGGCCGGATGGGAGGCGCCGGGGGTGGGTTCGTCCGGGCCGGGCAACCGCTCGCCGAGGGCTTCCGCCGGTACCCGTGCCGAGGGTTCCCCGCCGAGCGCTTCCGCCGTGCCCCTGCTGAGGGGTTCACCCGCCGAGGGCCCCTTCCGCGGGATTCCCCGCCTCTGCCTCCGCCGAGGGCCTCCGCCGGTCACGCCCCGAAGTCGCCCCGGCAGGCGTCGAGCCCCTCGACCGACACCTCCACCCTGCGGTACTCCTCCCACCGTGCCCGGTCGAGCCGGAGTCGCTGGAGGAGCACCGGGGCCCCGCGTACGGCGGCGACCGCCGTGCCGTCGGGGAGGTAGCCCAGGCGCCGCGAGACGCCGAGGGAGGCCGGGTTGTCGGTCATCGCCGCCGACACGGCGCTTTCGGCACCCAGCCCCGCGAACGCCAGGTGCAGCGCGGCGGCCCGCATCTCCGTCCCGAACCCCTGCCGCTGGTGGGCGAGGCCGAGCCAGGAGCCGGTGGCCACCTGGCGGGTCACCCCGAAGTCCCTGGCCGTCAGGTCCTGCCGCCCGACGACCTCGCCGTCGTGCAGGACGGCGAGGCTCAGGGCCCAGTCGGCGGTCGACCAGTTCGCGATCGTGGACAGCACGTGCTGGAACACCGCCCGCGCCACCGCCCCGGGCTCACCGTCGGTCCACGGCACCGAGAACGGCATCCGGTCCGGCGCGTGCACACCCGCGGCGGCCACCGCCGCGAGCCGGTCGGTGAGGGCGGTGTCCGGGAGCCGGAGTTCGAGCCGGGGGGTACGGATACGGAGTCCGTGCAGGGGCCAGTGCTCGTACGGGGTCGTCATGGGCGAACTCTGTCGCAGCGCCCGGAAGGGTGTCGACCGCTTAACCGGGTGGTGACCAGGGCGGCGGTCATCATGGTCGCGGGCTTCGCGATCTTCGGCACTCTCACGCCGCCGGCAGCCCCAGCTCCCGGGCGATCAGCATCCGCTGGACCTCGCTCGTGCCCTCGCCGATCTCCAGGATCTTGGAGTCCCGCCACATGCGGGCGACGGGGTACTCGTTCATGAAGCCGTAGCCGCCGTGGATCTGGGTGGCGTCGCGGGCGTTGTCGACGGCGACCGTCGAGGAGTAGAGCTTCGCGATGGCCGCCTCCTTCTTGAAGGACTCGCCGGCCACCAGGCGGGAGGCCGCGTCGCGCCAGCCGACACGGGCCATGTGGGCACGGGTCTCCATGTCGGCGATCTTGAACTGGATGGCCTGGTTGGCGCCGATCGGGCGGCCGAAGGCGTGGCGTTCGGCGGCGTACTTCACCGACTCGTCCACGCACCCCTGGGCCAGTCCGGTCGCCAGGGCGGAGATCGCGATCCTGCCCTCGTCGAGGATGCGGAGGAACTGGGCGTACCCGCGGCCCTCCTCGCCGAGCAGGTTGGCGGCCGGGACGCGGACGTCGGCGAAAGACAGCTCACGTGTGTCGGAGGCGTTCCAGCCGACCTTGGAGTACGGGGCGGCGACCGTGAAGCCGGGGGTGCCCGACGGGACGACGATCGCGGAGATCCGCGGGGAGCCGTCGTCCTTGCGGCCGGTCACGGCCGTCACGGTCACCAACTCGGTGATGTCCGTGCCGGAGTTGGTGATGAAGCACTTGGAGCCGTTGATCACCCACTCGCCGGCCGCCTCGTCCAGTACCGCCGTGGTGCGGGTGCCGCCCGCGTCCGATCCGCCGTCCGGTTCGGTCAGCCCGAACGCGCCCAGCGCTTCGCCCGAGCAGAGTGCCGGCAGCCACCGCTGCTTCTGCTCCTCGGTACCGAAGCGGTACACCGGCATGGCGCCCAGCGAGACGCCCGCCTCCAGGGTGATCGCCACCGAGGAGTCGACCCGGGCCAGCTCCTCCAGGGCGATCCCGAGGGCGAGGTAGTCGCCGCCCATTCCGCCGTACTCCTCCGGGAACGGCAGCCCGAACAGGCCCATTCGCCCCATCTCCCGCACGATCTCGTACGGGAACTCATGGCGTTCGTAGAAGGCGCCGATCTTCGGGGCGACCACCTCGTGGGCGAACTCCTCGACGGTGCGGCGCAGTTCCTCGTGCTCGGCGGCGAGCCGGTGGTCCAGGGGCATGGCGGGGGTCACTCCTCGGGGGACGCGGGGGACGCGGGGGACGCGGGGGACGGCGGCGGGGTGGGCGAGAGCGCGCGGACGGTACGGGACGGACTCGGGCGGCCCAACCGCCCGGCCAGCCACACGCTGGTGGCGCAGAGGGCGTCGAGGTCGACCCCGGTGTCGATGCCGAGGCCCCGGAGCATCCACACCAGGTCCTCGGTGGCGAGGTTGCCGGTGGCGCTCTTCGCGTACGGGCAGCCGCCGAGGCCGCCCGCCGAGGCGTCGACGGTGGTCACCCCGTGCTGGAGGGCGGCGAGCGTGTTGGACAGGGCCTGGCCGTAGGTGTCGTGGAAGTGCACGCCGATGGTGTCGGTGCGCACCCCCTCCTCGTTCAGCTCGGCGAGCAGGGCCCGCACGTGGCCGGGGGTGGCGACGCCGATCGTGTCGCCGAGGGAGAGCTCGTCGCAGCCGAGGTCCATCAGCGCCTTCGCCACCCTGACGACCTGGTGCACCGGGACCGGCCCCTCCCACGGGTCGCCGAAGCACATCGAGAGGTAGCCGCGCACATGCACCCGGTGCTCCTTCGCGCGGGTCACGACCGGCTCGAACATCGCCAGCGACTCGGCGACGGACCGGTTGAGGTTGCGGGCGGCGAAACTCTCCGTCGCGGAGCCGAAGACCGCGATCCGCCGCGCCCCGAGCGCCAGCGCCCGGTCGAGCCCGCGTTCGTTCGGTACGAGGACGGGGAGCGCGACGCCGTTCGCACCGCCCGGCCCCGGTAGATCGCCGAGCATCGGGAACAGCTCCTCGGCGTCGGCGAGTTGAGGCACCCACGCGGGGTGGACGAAGCTCGTCGCCTCGATGGTGGTGAGCCCGGCGGCTGCCAGCCGGTGGATGAACTCGGCCTTCACGGAGGTCGGTAGAGCTGTCTTCTCGTTCTGCAGCCCGTCGCGCGCGCCCACTTCGTGGATACGGACCCGGGCGGGCAGGTCCTGCGCGGCGACGGTCATCGGCAGGGCGGGGCGTTCGGGGGGCGTCATGACTGCCTCTCCTCCGGGGCGGCGGCGGTGGCGACGGCCGGGGCGGGGGCCGGCGCCGGGTCCGCTGCTCCGGCGTCCGGCGCGACCACGGCCAGCACCTGGTCCATGGCGACGGTGGACCCGGGCGAGACGTCCAGCTCGGTGACGGTCCCGGCGTGCGGGGCGGAGAGGACGTGCTCCATCTTCATCGCCTCGACCACCAGCAGCGCCTGTCCCGCCGACACCGCGTCCCCGACCGCCACCTTGACCACGGTGACCGTGCCCGGCATGGGCGCCGCGAGGGTGTCCGCGCCCGCGCGGGCCGCCCCGCTCAAAGAAGCCTCCACCGGGTCGTGGTCCCGCACCTGCCAGGTGTCGCCGTCGCGGCCGAGCCACTGCCCGGCGCGGCGGAAGTGGTGCACCACGCCGTCGAGTTCGACGGACACCCGCTCCGGACCGACCGTCGCACCCGGGGGCGCCTCCCGTACCACCGGCTCCTGGCCGGCCACCCGCAGCGGGAAGCCGAGCGGGGCGGGGGAGCCACCGGTGCGCCAGCCGCTCGGTACGGAGAACGGGTCCGTCCACCCGTGCGCGTCCGGCACCGGGGCGAGCGCACCGGCCCGTACGGCCGCCGCCGCCGCGTACACCTCGTCCGCTACGCCGTCCGGGACCAGCCCCGCCGCCTCCCGCTCCACCAGCCCCGTGTCGAGCTCGCCCGCCACCACCGCCGGATGGGCCAACAGGCGGCGCAGGAAACCGGCGTTGGTCGGTACGCCCAGGATCACCGTGTCGGCGAGGGCCGCCCGCAGCCGGCGCAGGGCGGTCGCCCGGTCGGGGCCGTACGCGATGACCTTCGACAACATCGGGTCGTACAGCGAACCGACCTCCGTGCCCTCGCTCAGCCCCGAGTCCGTCCGGACCCCGCCGCCCTGCGGTTCGTCCAGGGCGAGCACGGTGCCGCCCGAGGGCAGGAAGCCGCGCGCCGGGTCCTCGGCGCAGACCCGGGCCTCCACGGCGTGCCCGGTGAAGGTGATGTCCGGCTGTGCGCAGGGGAGTTGTTCGCCGGAGGCGACCCGCAGCTGCCACTCCACCAGGTCGATCCCGGTGACCAGTTCGGTGACGGGGTGCTCGACCTGGAGCCGGGTGTTCATCTCCATGAAGCAGTACGCGGACGGGTCGCCGCCCGGCACGATGAACTCGACCGTGCCCGCGCCGACATAGCCGCAGGAAAGGGCCGCGCGCACCGCCGCCTCGCCCATCGCCGCCCGGGTCTCCGCGTCGAGCAGCACCGACGGCGCCTCCTCGATCACCTTCTGGTGGCGGCGCTGGAGCGAGCACTCCCGCTCGCCGAGGTGGACCACGTGGCCGTGGGCGTCCGCGAGCACCTGGATCTCGATGTGCCGGGGGCGCTCGATCCACCGCTCCACCAGCAGCGTGTCGTCGCCGAAGGAGGCCGTCGCCTCGCGGCGGGCCCCCGCGATCTCCTCGGCGAGCAGCGTCTCGTCGTGCACCAGTCGCATGCCCTTGCCGCCGCCGCCCGCCGAGGGCTTCAACAGCACCGGCATGCCGATCCCCCGGGCCGCGTCGGCGAGCTGGGTGTCGGTGAGGCCGCTGCCGGAGGAACCGGGGACGACCGGCACCCCGGCCGCCGCGACCGTCTCCTTCGCCCTGATCTTGTCGCCCATCAGGGAGATCGCGTCGGCGGGCGGCCCGATGAAGACGAGCCCGGCCTCCGCGCACGCGCGGGCGAAGGCGGCGTTCTCCGCGAGGAAGCCGTACCCCGGATGGACCGCCTCGGCCCCCGTGCGACGGGCCGCCTCCAGCAGGGCGGGCACGGCGAGGTAGCTCTGCGCGGCGGGCGCCGGGCCGATCCGTACCGCCGTGTCCGCCTCCCGTACGTGCCGCGCGTCCGCGTCCGCGTCGCTGAAGACGGCGACCGACCGGACGCCGAGGGCGCGCAGCGTCCGGATGACCCGGACGGCGATCTCACCCCGGTTCGCGACCAGGACCGTGCTGAACATGGACGTCCCTCTCTCCCTCTCGCCCGTACGACGCATGCGCTCGCTCACGTCCGGTGCCTCACGTCCGGTGCCTCACGTCTCGTGCCTCACCCGTCGTGCCTCACATCCGGAAGATGCCGAAGCCCGGGTCCGCCGGATTCCGCTCGGGGAGCGGGGCGTTGGCGCACGCGGTCAGCGCGAGGCCGAGCACCTGCCGGGTGTCCGCCGGGTCGATGACCCCGTCGTCCCAGAGCCGGGCGGTCGCGTAGTAGGCGTTGCCCTGCTCCTCGTACTGGGCACGGACCGGCGCCTTGAACGCCTCCTCGTCCTCCGCACTCCAGGCGTCGCCGAGCTGGTCCCGCTTGACCGTGGCGAGGACCGAGGCGGCCTGCTCGCCGCCCATCACCGAGATCTTGGCGTTGGGCCACATCCAGAGGAAGCGGGGCGAGTAGGCCCGGCCGCACATGGAGTAGTTGCCCGCGCCGTACGAACCGCCGACGACGACCGTCAGCTTCGGCACCCGGGTGGTGGCCACCGCGGTGACCATCTTCGCGCCGTGCTTGGCGATGCCCCCGGCCTCGTACGCCTTGCCGACCATGAAGCCCGAGATGTTCTGGAGGAAGACCAGCGGGATGCCCCGCTGGTCGCACAGCTCGATGAAGTGGGCGCCCTTCTGGGCCGATTCGGAGAACAGGATGCCGTTGTTGGCGACGATCCCGACCGGATGGCCGTGCACGTGCGCGAACCCGGTGACCAGCGTCTGGCCGTACTCCGCCTTGAACTCCGCGAACCGCGACCCGTCCACCACCCGGGCGATCACCTCGCGCACGTCGTACGGGGTGCGCGAGTCGACCGGCACCGCGCCGTACAGCCCCGCCGGGTCGGCCTTCGGCTCCTCGGCCGGGCGCACCGTCCAGGGCAGCGCCCCGCGCGCCGGGAACGTCGCCACGATGTTCCGCACGATCCGCAGCGCGTGCGCGTCGTCCTCGGCGAGGTGGTCGGTGACCCCGGACGTACGCGAGTGGACCTCGCCGCCGCCCAGCTCCTCCGCCGTGACGATCTCGCCGGTCGCCGCCTTCACCAGCGGCGGGCCGCCGAGGAAGATCGTGCCCTGGCCGCGCACGATGACCGCCTCGTCGCTCATCGCGGGGACGTACGCGCCGCCCGCCGTGCAGGAACCCAGCACCGCCGCGATCTGCGGGATGCCCGCGCCGGACATCCGTGCCTGGTTGAAGAAGATCCGGCCGAAGTGGTCGCGGTCCGGGAACACCTCGTCCTGCATCGGCAGGAAGGCGCCGCCGGAGTCCACGAGGTAGAGGCAGGGGAGACGGTTCTCCAGCGCCACCTCCTGCGCCCGCAGATGCTTCTTCACGGTCATCGGGTAGTACGTGCCGCCCTTGACCGTCGCGTCGTTGGCGACGATCACGCACTCCCGGCCACTCACCCGGCCGATCCCCGCCACCACCCCGGCGGCCGGTGCGGCGCCGCCGTACAGCCCCTCGGCGGCCAGCGGCGCCAGCTCCAGGAAGGGCGAGCCGGGGTCGAGCAGCGTGTCCACCCGGTCCCGGGGCAGCAGCTTGCCGCGCGCCACATGGCGGGCGCGCGCCTTCTCGCCCCCGCCGAGCCGGGCCGAGGCGAGCCGCGCGCGCAGCTCGTCGGTGAGCGCGCGGTGCGCCGTCTCGTTGGCCCGCCAGGCCTCGGAGGCGGGATCGGCCGCGCTGAGAAGGACCGGTGCCTGTGGTGCCGGTGCCGGCTGCATCGTGTCGAGCCTCCCCGTGAGCGGTGGGGCCCGTGGCCCCCGCCGTGCGGTTAATGAGCGTTAACGCGAACGGCCTCAGGTTAACGAGCGCTAACGGCCCTGTCTAGAATGAATCCCCATGAGCACCCATGCCACCGCCCGCGTCGCGGGGCCCACCCGCCGCGAGCAGATCCTCCGGGAGGCCGCACTCCTCTTCGCCGAGCGCGGCTTCCACGGCGTCGGTGTCGACGAGATAGGTGCCGCCGTGGGCATCAGCGGCCCCGGCCTCTACCGGCACTTCCCCGGCAAGGACGCGATGCTCTCCGAGCTGCTGGTCGGCATCAGCGAGCGCCTCCTCACCGGCGGCCGGCTGCGCGTCGAGGAGGACGCCGCCGCACCGGAGAGCTCCCCGGACGCGCTGCTGGACGCGCTCATCGAGGGCCACATCGACTTCGCCCTCGACGACCGCCCCCTGATCACCCTGCACGACCGCGAGCTGGACCGCCTGCGTGACACCGACCGCAAGCGGGTCCGCCGCCTCCAGCGCGAGTACGTCGAGATCTGGGTCTCCGTCGCCCGCACCCGCTACCCCGCCCTCACCGAGGCCGAGGCCCGCGTCACCGTGCACGCCGTCTTCGGCCTGCTGAACTCCACCCCGCGCCTCGCCCGCCCCGAGGCCCTCCCGGACCGCGCCGCGACCGCGAAGCTGCTGCACCGGCTGGCCAGGGGCGCCTTCGCGGCGGCGGCCGACGGGCGCTGAGCACCCGGCCGCGCCCCCGCGCGGGTTCCGGGGTACGGGATGCCGGGCGCGGCGCGCACCGGTGACGGCAGAATGGGCGCCATGCCGATACCCAGCCGCGCCGAACTCACCGACCACCTCGTCCGTACCCGCATCGCCGGCGACGTGGCCACGCCCCGCGACAACAACCTCGCGCACTACCGGGCGCTCGCCAACGGAGACCGCCACTACTGGCTCGGGCTGGAACTCGGCGACCGCTGGACCGACGAACAGGACGTCCTCGCCGTCATGGCGGAGCGCTGCGGGGTCATCGACGACCCGGCCCACCGCTTCGGCCAGGACACCATCGACCCCGAACTGACCGTCGACGCACTCGACCGGATGGCGGAACGCCTGCGGAAGGCGGTGGCGGACACCGAGAGCGTGCTCGTCGCCACCGGCCACCCCGGCGGCCTCCTCGACGTGCACCGCAGGACGGCGGACGCGCTCCGCGCGGCGGGCTGCGAGATCATCACCGTCCCGGCCGGGCTGCGCGCCGACGAGGGCAACGTCGTCCAGTTCGCGGGGGTCGCGGTGCTGGAACACGGCGCGTCCCTCTGGCACACCCACTCCCCGGCCCCGATGGCCGCCATCCTGGACGGCCTGGAACGCGAGGGCCGCCCCCGGCCGGACCTGGTGCTCGCCGACCACGGCTGGGCCGGCTGCGCGGGCGGACGCGGACTCGACGCCATCGGCTACGCCGACTGCAACGACCCCGCCCTCTTCCTCGGCGAGGCCGAGGGCTCCCTCCTGGTCACCGTCCCGCTGGACGACAACGTGCCCGACCCGCGCCACTACGACCCGCTGACGGAGTACCTGCTGGGAGCGGCGGGGCTGGCCTGAGGGTTCCTGGGCGGCTGAAGGGCGTCGCGGGCCGGGCGAGGGGCGGGCGTGTCCGCGTCGGCGGGGAGTCCGGGAAGCGCCGCGCGATTCGGGTCACCACGCGAGCAGCACGTAGGCGGCGATCCCGAGGGAGGCGAGGAGCGCCAGATCGGAGACGGCGACGTACCTTCTCCGCTCGGCCTCGGGGACGTCCGCCACCGCCTCCGGGAGCTCCTCGGGGAGCATGGCGTTGAGCCAGTCGGCGGAGCCCGGGGCGCCTTGCGGGCGGAAGAGGCCGATGGCCGTCGTGGCTCCCCGGACGCGCATCCACACCGTCGCGTCCCCCTCGCTCTGGTGGAACCCTTCGACGCGGGAGAGGGGGACCCTGACGCGCGCGAGACTCTCGACCACGAGAACGGACGTGGCGGAGAAGACGACGCGCGAAGCGCAGTAATGACGCCACAGGAAGCTTGTGCACACGCCTATGGCAAGCAGCGCTTCCACGGTCGCCCCCTTCGTGTGCACGCCCGTTCCTCCGCTCGACCACCACCCCTCTCCCCGCCAGAGGTAGAGGGCCGGCGCCGCGCACACGACCAGCAGAGCGACCGCTGCCCGGAACCGGGTGCCGCGCACACGGGCCCGCACGACCCCGTCGGCCCGTGTGGAGAGGGTCAGCGCGTACGGGACTTCGATCAGGTCCGTGGCCATGGCGTTTGTTCGCTCTCGTTCTGTCGGAGGCGGGCGCCCCACGGTACGGACGGGAGCCTCGCGGCTGATGCCGGAACCGGGCGTGGGCTGACCGGCTCAGCATGCCTGACCTGCACCGATCCGGGGAACCCCGCTGGGTCCCTCCACCGGACTTGACCCTGACGCGCGGGTCAAGGGCTAGCGTCCGCCCACCCGTTGGGCGACGGGTGCGCCCCGCCGCCCGCCGACCCGCGAACGCCAGGAGCCCGCGATGTCCGCAGACCTGCCCCGTACCTCCCGCGAGATCCGCCTCGCCGTGACGCCCGACGGGCTGCCCGAGGCCAAGCACTTCACCCTCGCCGAGACCCCGATCCCACGACCCGGTCCCGGCGACGTGCTGGTCCGCAACAGCCACTTCGCCCTCTTCGCCGGACTGCGCACCCTGATGGGCACCGAGAACGACGGGGTCCCGCTGCCCCCGCTGCGCGGCGGCGACACCGTCATCGGGCCGGCGGTGGGCGAGGTCGTCTCCGCGCCGGACGGCGGCCCGCTGCGGCCGGGCGACCGGGTGACGCATCTGCTCGGCTGGCGGGAGTACGCCGTCCTGCCCGTCGAACAGGTGCTGCCGCTCGGTGACGAACTCCCCGACCCGGTCGCTCACCTCGCCCAGGGCTCCTCGGCGTACGGGGCGCTGACCCGGCTCGCCGGAGTCCGCCCCGGCGACACCGTGCTCGTCACGGGGGCGGCCGGGGCGGTCGGCACCCTCGCCGGGCAGATCGCCCGGCTGCTGGGCGCGGCCCGGGTCGTCGGTACCACCGGCTCGCCCGCCAAGGCCGAGCGCCTGGTGGCCGAGCTCGGTTACGACGCCGTCGTGGTGCGCGGCACCGCGGACTTCGCCGGGCAGCTGGCCGGGGCGGCGCCCGGGGGCATCGACGTGCTGCTGGACCTCGTCGGCGGCGAACAGCTCACGGCGGCGGTGGACGCGGCCCGGCCGGGCGCCCGGTTCGCCCTGGTCGGAGCGCTCTCCGGACAGCTGGACGCCCGGCGCGGCGGAGGCAGCGCACCCGCCGAGATCGACACCTACCGGCTGATCGTGAAGGGTGTCTCGGTACGCGGCTACACCGGTGGCGACCACCCGGACGTCGACGCGGAGTGGACCCGGCGGTTCGGCGCCTGGCTGCGCTCGGGCGCCATCCGTTTCCCGTACACCGCCGTCGCGGGGCTGGAGAGCGCCCCGCTCGCCTTCCAGCAACTCGTCGAGGGGAGGCATTTCGGCGGGGCCGTGGTGGAAGTCTTCTCCTGACGGGATGCGATACGGGGGGCGATGCGCGTGCCCCCGAGGACCGGTGGCGACGGGGGCGGTGCGGGATGCGGATCGGGGACGCGGCAGCGGCGGCGGGGACGACCCCGCGGGCCCTGCGTTTCTACGAGCAGCGCGGCCTGCTCAACCCGCCCGCCCGGACCTCCTCCGGCCAACGGGAGTACGACTCCGAGGACATCGCCCGGGTCCGCGTCGTCCGGGAGCTGCTCGCCGCCGGGTTCACCGTGGCGGACGTACACGCCTGCGCCGACCGCCTCCACCTGCTGACCTCGGGCCGGCCGGTGCGCTGCACCTCCACCGAGCCGGGATCGCCCGGAGTCGTCGGCCAACGGCTCGCCGCCCTCGACGCGGAGATCGCCCGCCTCACCGGACTGCGCGAGGCGCTGGCACGGAAGGTGTCGGGGGAGGGGGCGGACGCACCTTCCGAGGGGGCCCGTCAGGCGGTGAGCCCGTCGGGGACGTCGACCGGAGTCCGTCGAGTCGGCGGACGCACGTGATCCGGGAGATGGACGGGAGAGGGACGGTGCCGTCATGGTCCGGCACTGGAGTAGGGCGGTGCTGCCGGTCGCCCGCGCATCTCATCGGGCACACCCGGCAGGGACGGCCCCGCTCACCCCGCTGACGCGCCCTCCTCCCGCTCCCGCCGCTGCTCCGGGCCCGGTGTCGGGTCCAGGTACACCCGCTTCACGGACGGGAAACGCTCCCGCAGTTGCCGCTCGGCCCGCTCACAGGCCCACTCCACGTCGGCGGCGCTCGCCAGGTCGCGGAAGTCGATCTTCGCGGCGATCAGGATCTCCGTCGGCCCCTGGATCAGAGTGGTCAGCTCCAGCACCTGGACGATGTTCGGCACGGTGAGGAGTTCGGCCCGGACTCCGGCCCGCATCGCCCCGGGCAGCGGTCGGCCGATGAGCAGTTGCGCGTTGGACCGGCCCAGCACCCAGGCCACGTACACCAGGAGGAGGCCGATCAGCACGGACGCGATCCCGTCCCACGTCCCGGAGCCGGTCAGCTGTCCGCCGAGCAGGCCGCCCGCCGCGAGGACCAGCCCGGCCAGCGCCGCCGAGTCCTCCATGACCACGGCCTTCACCGCCGTGTCCGGGGTGTGCCGCAGATAGTGGGCGGCGGGGGCGTGCAGCCGGGCGGCCTCGCGGCGCACCTGTTTCACGCCCGTCCGCAGGGAGAAACCCTCCAGCAGGAAGGCGACGGCCAGCACGATGTACGAGACGAGAGGGTCGCCCAGCTCCTCGCCCTGCACGAGGGTGTGCACCCCGTCGTAGACCGAGAACACCGCGCCGCCGACGAAGGTGGCGATCGAGGCGAGCATCGCCCAGATGTAGCGCTCGGGGCCGTACCCCAGCGGGTGTTCCTCGTCGGCCGGCTTCTCGCTGCGCTTGAGGGCGGTGAGGAGCATGACCTCGGTGACGGTGTCGGCGACCGAGTGCGCGGCCTCCGAGAGCATCGCGCTCGAACCGCTGATCAGGCCCGCGACCGCCTTCGCCACGGCGATGCCGAGGTTGGCGGCCGCCGCGACCACGACGGTGGCCGTGGACTCTTCGGACTTCTCGGGACGGGCGGCGTGCTCGGGACTCCCGGGAGTCTTCGGGTCCTGGGGGTTCTCGGGGCTCTTCGCGGGGTCGGCACTCATGGTGGCGAGTATGTCCGCGATGCGGCCGGACACTCCGTACCGGCGTGACCGTGCGCCTCACCGACCGCGCGGGGCGCGGATCAGGCCCTCCTGGATCACGGTGATCGCGAGGCGCCCGTCCTGCGTCCAGATCCGGGCCTGGCCGAGTCCGCGCCCGCCGGACGAGGTGGGGGACTCCTGGTCGTACAGCAGCCACTCGTCCGCCCGGAACGGCCGGTGGAACCACATCGCGTGGTCCAGGCTCGCGCCGACCACGTCGCCGACCGCCCAGCCGCCGCGCCCGTGGGCCAGCAGCACGGAGTCGAGCAACGTCATGTCGGAGACGTACGTCGCCAGGCAGACGTGCAGCAGCGGGTCGTCGGCGAGCTTGCCCCGGGTGCGGAACCACACCTGCGAGCGGGGCTCGCGCGGCTGCCCGGCGGTGGCGAACGGCGGCTCCTCCACGTACCGCAGGTCCACCGCCGCGCGCGCCTCCAGCACCCGGTCGATCATCCCGGGGTCGGTGAAGCGGTCGGCGTACCGGGGCATCATCTCGGCGGCCGTCGGCAGGGTCTCCGGGTCAGGGGCGTCCGGCACGGTGACCTGGTGCTCCAGCCCCTCCTCGTACGTCTGGAAGGACGCGGAGAGGTGGAAGATCGGCTGCCCGTGCTGCACCGCGACGACCCGGCGGGTGGTGAAGGACCGGCCGTCGCGGATGCGGTCGACGCTGTAGACGATCGGCGCGCCGGGGTCGCCCATCCGCAGGAAGTACGCGTGGAGGGAGTGCGCCCGGCAGCCGTCGGGCACGGTCCGGCCGGCCGCGACCAGCGCCTGCGCCGCGACCTGGCCGCCGAACACCCGGGGCACCACCGCCGAGCGGCTGGCGCCCCGGAAGATGTCCCGCTCGATCCGCTCCAGGTCGAGCAGATCGAGCAGGGAATCAAGTGCTTCGCTCATGGGAGGAACGTAGCCGTCCTGGATCGTTCGGGCCCGTGCGTCCGAGTGCCTTACAGGCCCATGGACTTGGCGATGATGGACTTCATGACCTCGCTGGTACCACCGTAGATGCGGTTGACGCGGTTGTCGGCGTACAGGCGTGCGATCGGGTACTCGTTCATGTAGCCGTAACCGCCGTGCAGCTGGAGGCACTTGTCGATCACCCGGTGGGCGACCTCGGTGCAGAACAGCTTGGCGGAGGCGGCCTCGGCGGCGGTGAGCTCCTTGGCGTCCAGGGCCTCGATCGCCCGGTCCACGACGGCCTCGGCGGCGTCCACCTCGGCCTGGCAGGCGGCCAGTTCGAACTTGGTGTTCTGGAAAGCGGCGACCGGCTTGCCGAAGACGGTGCGCTCCGACACGTATTGCTGGGCGAACCGGACGGCGGCCTTGGCCTGCGAGTACGCGTTGACCGCGATGCCCAGGCGCTCCTGCGGGAGGTTCTGGCCGAGGTAGGAGAAGCCCTTGTTCTCCTCGCCGAGCAGGTCCTCGACCGGGACCTTCACGTCCACGAACGACAGTTCGGCGGTGTCCGAGGTGCGCAGGCCCAGCTTGTCGAGCTTGCGGCCGACCGAGTAGCCCTCGGCCTTGGTGTCGACCACCAGCAGCGAGATGCCGTGGCGGCGGTCGTCGGCCTTCGGAGCGTCCGTACGGGCACAGACGATCACGCGGTCCGCGTGCACGCCGCCGGTGATGAAGGTCTTGGCGCCGTTGAGGACGTAATGCGTGCCGTCCTCGGAGAGCTTCGCGGTCGTCTTCATGCCGGCCAGGTCGGAGCCGGTGCCCGGCTCGGTCATGGCGATGGCGTACATCGTCCTGCCGGTCACGAAGTCAGGCAGCCAGCGCTCCTTCTGCTCCTTCGTGGCGTACGCCTTGAGGTAGGGCAGGCAGAGCAGCACGTGCACGCCGGAGCCGCCGAAGGACACGGCCGCGCGGGCGGTCTCCTCGGAGATGATCGCTTCGAACTTGAACGACTCGATGCCGGCGCCGCCGTACTCCTCGTCCACCTCGATGCCGAAGATGCCCAGCTCGGCCAGCTTGTAGTAGAAGTCGCGCGGCACCAGACCGGACGTGAACCACTCGTCGTACACGGGGACGACCTCGGCCTCGATGAAGGCGCGGATCGTGTCCCGGAACGCCTCGTGGTCCTCGTTGAATACCGTACGGCGCACGGGGTGCCTCCTTGGTCGGGTGCCTGGGTTCGGTGGGCCGGTCGTTCAGTGAGCGTGGTCAGGTGCCGTGCCGTTGCCGTGGTCAGGTGCCGTGCCGGCGCCGTCCCTGACGCCGGGGCCCCGGCCATGTGCCGCCGGGCGTCACCTAAGCGCTTGCTCAGTGGTCTCCGAAGTTACCCGGCGGTCACGGAGCTGTCCAGGGTGATGCCCCCCACTCCGCGAGGCGATCCTCCGCCCGTGGCGCACCGTCGGGTACCCCTGTTCCCCGGGTGCTTCCTCAGGCGCTTTCTCGGGTGCGTCCCTGGTGTGCCGCGCCGGGAATTCTCGCCCCGCCGGTGAGGCCGTGGGGATTGTGGAACGGGCCCGGTCCACCGATATCGGTATGTCGGCATTTCTGCGCACGTGCGACAGCCTTGCGAAATGGGTGGCAATTCCAGGAAATTGCCGCAGTGTCCGGAAGGTAGGTCCCGGAAGGGGGCCGGAAAGTGGAACCGGAAGGTACCGGCTGGTCGTGTTCCGTTCAGCCGGTGGTGGGTTCGAGTTGTCCGCGCGGTCCCGTCGTCCGACGTCCGGGCGTCGGCGCTCCGTCCGTCCATGAAAGGGAATGAATCATTCCGGGAATGGCCGGAACATTCGTAACCCCTTCGGCGTGATTCGTGGAGAGATCTGTATTATTTCGCCGTTCGGTGATGTTCTGTTCATTCAGGGGGAAAATTGAGACCGAAACGAGTGAGCGGCACGGCTGCCGTCGCGCTCGGAGTTCTGGCCGCGCTGGGACTTCAGGGCGTTTCGACCGGTGCCGTCGCCGCAGAAGCACGGACCGCGGCGGTGGCACCTGCCGCCCCGCAGGCTCGGACCGGCGGTACGGGCACGTACACCGCCGGAGCGCGGGCCGACGGGCCGGTCAGGAGCGAGGTGCACAAGCTCGCCCTGACGGCCGACGGCCGGCGGAAGGCCACCCTCTCGCGGCGTACGACCGAGCCGTTCGGGCTGCTGGGCGTGTCCTGGCCCGACGCCGGAGCCGCGATAAAGGGCACGATCGAGGCCCGTACCCGGAGCGCGGAGACGGGGGCGTGGTCGGACTGGATCACGCTGGAGCCGTACGCGCCCGGCCTCGACGGCGTGCGTCCCGCGGAGCGCGGATCCACGGAGCCCGTCTGGGTGGGGCGTTCGAACGGTGCCGAGGTGCGGGTGAGCGACGGGGCGTCCGCGGGCGTCCTGCCGGCCGGCCTCCGGCTCGACATGGTCGACCCGGACCTCGACGCGGGGACCAGTGCCTCGGGGGCCGGCGCGTCCGGGACCAGTGCGTCCGGGACCGCCGCGGCGGGAAGTGACGTCGCGGGCGTCGAGCCCGCAGTGTTCTCCGCCGCCACCGGCACGTCCGCCACCGGCACGTCCGCCACCGGCACGTCCGCCGCCGCGCGGGAGGCCGCCGAGATCGAGCCGGGGCCGCCGTCCACGGTTCCGCAGCCGCCGGTCGTCACCCGCGCCGAGTGGGGGGCCGACGAGTCGCTGGACGACGAGGGGCCCATCTACCTGGAGAAGGGCGTCATCAAGGCGGTCTTCGTCCACCACACCACCGACGCCGACTACAACTGCGCGGACTCGGCGGCCATCGTGCGGGCCATCCACGTCTACCACGTGAAGACCAACGGCTGGCGCGACCTCGGATACAACTTCCTGGTCGACAAGTGCGGGACGATCTTCGAGGGTCGTCAGGGCGGCATCGACCAGCCCGTCATGGGCGCGCACACCTACGGCTTCAACAGCGAGTCCACCAGCGTCGCGATCATCGGTGACTACACGAACACCGCCGCGTCGAGCGCCGCGCTGGAGGCGACCGCGCGGGTGGCCGCGTACAAGCTCGGCCAGTACGGCGGCAACCCGGCGGGCACCACCTCGCTGGTCGCCGGCGCCACGCAGACGAACTACGCGGGCCAGGCGTTCGTCGCCGGGCAGTCGTACACGTTCAACCAGATCTCCGGCCACCGGGACGGCTTCAACACCGAGTGCCCGGGAGCCAAGCTCTACCCGCAGCTCCCGGCCATCCGGACGCTCGCGGCCGGTCCCGTCCAGAACCTCAAGGTCTCCTCGGTCGGTGGCGGCGCCTTCGCCGTGGACGCCGGTTACGAGACCCCGGGCCCCGTGTCGGTGAACTGGTCGACCAGCACGCCCTCGTCGCTGATCAGCAAGTTCGAGCTGTTGGCCGACGGTCGGCCGGTGGCGACCACGGCCCCCGCCGCGCGTACCGCCGCGACGACGCTCACGGTGCCGGGCATCCACAAGCTGGCCGTGAAGGCGTACCACCAGTCGGGTGCGACCACCACGACCGCGGCGGTGAACGTGAACGTTCCCGCCCCGAAGACCTTCGTGCCCGTCACCCCGCAGCGGGTCATGGACACGCGGTCCGGACTGGGTGTGCCGAAGGCGAAGGTCGGCGCGAAGGGCGTGGTGACCCTCCAGGTGACCGGTACCGCCGGAGTCCCGGCCACCGGTGTGGGGGCCGTGGTGCTCAACGTGACCGCGACCGCCCCGACCGAGCTGAGTTACGTCTCGGTCTACCCGAACGGGACGACCCGCACGAGCGCGTCGAACCTGAACGTCGTGGAGGGGCTGACGGTCCCGAACCTGGTGATCGTGCCGGTGGTGAACGGCAAGGTGGACTTCTACAACAACGCCGGCACCGTCGATCTGGTCGCCGACATCACCGGCTACTTCAGCACCACCGGTGAGGGGTCCACCCACGTCAACCTCGGCCCCGAACGGGTGATGGACACCCGCTCCGGTCTCGGGGTGCCGAAGGCGAAGGTCGGCGCGAAGGGCGTGGTGACCCTCCAGGTCGCCGGCGCCAACGGCGTTCCGGCGGAGAACGTCACGGCGGTCGTGCTCAACGTGACGGCGACCAACGTGACCGACCTGACCTACGTGTCGGTCTACCCGGACGGGACGACCCGCACGAGCGCGTCGAACCTGAACGTCGTGGAGGGCCAGGTCGCGCCGAACCTGGTGATCGTGCCGGTGGTGAACGGCAAGGTCAGCTTCTACAACAACGCGGGCAGCCTCGATCTGGTCGCGGACATCACCGGCTACTTCACCTCCGGTGGCGAGGGCGCCTCGCACATCAACCTCGGCCCGAAGCGCGTGATGGACACACGGTCGGGACTGGGAGTGCCGAAGGCCAAGGTCGGCCCGGCGGGCGTGGTGACCCTTCAGGTCGCGGGCGTCAACGGGGTCCCGGCGACGGGTGTCACGGCCGTGGTGCTGAACGTGACGGCGACCGACCCGACCGCCCTGAGCTACGTGTCGGTCTACCCGGACGGGACGACCCGCACGAGCGCGTCGAACCTGAACGTCGTGGCGGGGCAGACCGTTCCGAACCTGGTGATCGTGCCGGTGGTGAACGGCAAGGTCAGCTTCTACAACAACGCGGGCAGCGTCGACCTGGTCGCGGACATCACCGGCTACTTCCGCAAGTGACGCAGCGGACTCACCGGCTGCTTCCGTGCGTGACGTAGCGGACCTCACCGGCTGCTTCCGTGCGTGACGTAGCGGAGCTCACCGGCTGCTTCCGTGCGTGACGTGGCGGACCTCACCGGCTGCTTCCGTGCGTGACGGAGGCGGTAGCCGGAGAAGGCGGGAGGGGTGGGTGCGGCGAGCGTTCTTCGCCGCGCCCACCCCTCCCGCCGTGCGTCCGGGCGCGGGCGCCGCCGCCCGTACGCTGACGCCATGAGTGACATGTACGTGGTGGACTTCTGCCTCGACCTCACGTCCTCCGCCCCCGTCCCGGTGCTGACGGATCTGCAGTGGCATCTCGGGGCACGGGCGGACGGGGCCGAGTACGGCGAGTCCGGGGTCGCGGGGACGTATCCCCTGCTGGCGGGGCGCGGACCCGCGGCGCGGGTCGGGGGAGTGCTGGTGGGGGAGTTGGCGCGGACGAGCGGCGGGTGGTCGCTCACCGCCCGCCAGGAGGTGCACGCCGAGTCGCTGCCCGACCTCGACGCCCTGGCCGAGCGGCTCGCCCGCCATGCCCGTACCGAGGGGACCATCGGCGCCCTCCGCTTCTACGAGGACGACGTCCCGGTGCTGCTGGTCAACCGGTCCGGACTGCTGGTGAAGATGGCGCTCACCGTCGCGGAGCCCTCGCCGACGGCCGAGCCGACCCGCTGAGGGCGGGGCGGCTCCCGGCCCTCACGCGGCTGGTCACGGTCCGCCGGGCCCGGTCCGGGACGCGCCTGCGCCGATGAGCACGGGTACGCCGTCCAGGATGCGCCGGGGAGGCCGAACTCCCGGGCCCGGTCCCGCTCTTCGTCCCGGACGGCCGACGCGAGGGCCCGCGCGTGCGGGGAACCGCTCCCACGGGTCGCCGGCACCACGGACCTGCCCGACGACGACCGTCCGGTCCGCACCCGGGCCGGCGTACCGACCGCCCCGCCCCACGTCGCCGCCCCGCTTCCGCGTCACCCGAGGACGCGCAGGGCGAACCACAACTCCGTCCGTACGTCCATGTCGTCCAGGTCCGTGCCCAGCAGCTCCGCGCAGCGGCCGACGCGCTGGCGGACCGTATTGCGGTGGATCTTGAGAGCCACCGCCGTACGGTCCCAGCTGCCGTGCAGCGACAACCAGCAGCGCAGGGTCTCCCGCAGCGTCGCCGACAGCGGGGCGAGCAGGGTACGGGCATGGGCCTCGGCCGCCTCGCCGGTCAGCAGGTCGGTCAGGCCCCGGTCCGCGCGGTGGAGCAGGAGCGGGGTACGGGTCGCCTCCGCGCGGGCCAGCGCCCGGGACGCCCGGGTGTCCGCCGCCGCGAGCCCGTCCAGCGGTACGGGGTCGGAGGCGCCGAGCACCCAGCCGGGCTGCGGGGTCAGCCGGGCGGTGTCCGTGAGCAGCACGCGCACCGCCTCCTCCGGACGGCGGCCCGTGTCGACCAGCGCCGAACCCAGGGAAGCCCCGAGGGTCCCCGCGGTGAGCGGGGCGGTGCCGCCGCTCCTCGTGCGGCGGGCGTGCACCACGGTCCACGGGCCCTGTGAACCGAGCAGCGGTGCCACGTCCCCGGGGGCCGCGCCGAGCAGCATCCGGACCAGCGCGGCCGAACGGTCCGCCGAGCCCGCGCCCTGGTGCGGAGCGGCCAGCAGGGAGAGCAGGACGACGGCCATCCCGGCCACCGTGTGGTCGCCGGGCTCGCGGGGGCCGGTGGCGAGGGCGAGCACCAGACCGTGCCCGCCGCCCAGCGCGTACGCCGACAGATGGGTGCCGTCCACCGTCTCGGTGGCGGACGCCGGAGCGGCCCGCCGCTCCTGCGGGGCGACCACCCGGGCCAGCCGGGAGAGCGCGGTGCGCACGGGCGGGGCGGTACGGGCGCCCGCCGTGTGGATCTCGCCGCCCTCGGGGCTCAGCAGCACCGCGTGCCCGCCCAGCTGGGCCGCCAACTGGTGGAGCACCGCGGGCACCGGATCGGGCCGGGCCGCCGCCGACGCCAGGGCCTGCTGAGCGCGGGCCGTCCGGCGCAGCTCCTGGTGGCGGGCGTCCGCCATCAGCTGCCACACCGCCCGGGCGACCGAGGTGAACGTGGTCTCCGGCGGCACCTCGAGGAGTGGCAGCCCGTGCCGCTCGCACGCCTCCGCCAGCCCCGGCGGTACGGACTCGTGCACCGGCCGCACCCCGAAGCCCAGCGCCGCCGCGCCCGCCTCCACCACCCGCGAGACGTACCACTCCGGGTCGGTCAGCAGCACGCCCGCGCTGAGCAGCAGCTCGCCGCCGAGGAGATAGGGGTACGGGTCGGCCATCTCCGAGGTGTGCACCCAGAGCAGCTCCGCCTGCCCGGGTCCGGCGATCCTGCGCAGCCCCAGCTCCTCGCGGGCCAGCAGCGCGCCCAGGGAGACGGGCGGCGTGGGCGGCCCGGCGGGCGCTGCGGGCGCGGCGGGCGCTGCGGGGGCGGTCGGTCCCGCGGGTCCGGCGGGTTCAGGGGCCGGGAAGGGGCCTGCGGGGGAGTCCGGCATGGATGATTGCTCCATCGTGTACGTCAAGGATGGAGGAAACGTACACTTCAGCACCGTCTACGGGCCACCTACCGTCATCAGGGCGCACGAGACGTACGAGACGTGTAAGTCCCCGCGGGACGGACACCTGTCGTCCGGAATGTCTCCGGGACGCCTCCGGAACGCCTCCGGAACGCCTCCGGAACGCCTCCGGAACGCCTCCGGAACGCCTCCGGAACGCTTCCGGGACTCCTCCGGGGCCGAGGGCCACCTGCCGGAACGGCAGCCTCGCAGGCTGCCCGGCCCCGGAAGGCCGGGACGCCGGGGACGCCGGAACGCCTGGGCGCCCGGTGTCGGCGCGTCGCGGAACGACCCGGCGTGCGCACCCGACCGACTGAGATGGAGGGACGCCCATGGCTGTCGACTACGCGGTGATCGTGGTCTACCTGGCCGGCATGCTCGCCATGGGCTGGTGGGGCATGCGCCGCGCCAAGTCCAAGAGCGAGTTCCTGGTGGCCGGGCGCAGGCTCGGACCCTGGATGTACTCCGGGACCATGGCCGCGATCGTCCTCGGCGGCGCCTCCACCATCGGCGGCGTCGGCCTGGGCTATCAGTACGGCCTCTCCGGGGCGTGGATGGTCGTCACCATCGGCCTCGGCCTGCTCGCCCTGTCCGTCTTCTTCTCCGCGCGGATCGCCAGGCTGAAGGTCTACACCGTCTCCGAGATGCTGGACCTCCGCTACGGCGGCCGGGCCGGGATCATCTCCGGCGTCGTCATGTGGGCGTACACCCTCATGCTCGCCGTCACCTCGACCATCGCCTACGCCACGATCTTCGACGTCATCTTCGACCTCGACCGGACCGTGGCCATCGTGCTCGGCGGGGCGATCGTCGTCGCCTACTCCACACTCGGCGGCATGTGGTCGATCACCATCACGGACATGGTGCAGTTCGTCGTCAAGACGATCGGCGTGCTCCTCCTGCTGCTGCCCATCGCGGTCGTCAAGGCGGGCGGGTTCAGCGAGATGAAGGCCAAGCTGCCCACCGAGTACTTCGACCCGCTCGGCATCGGCGGCGAGACGATCTTCACCTATGTGCTGATCTACACCTTCGGCATGCTGATCGGCCAGGACATCTGGCAGCGCGTGTTCACCGCGCGCAGTGACCGTACGGCCCGCTGGGGCGGCACCGTCGCCGGCACCTACTGCCTCGTCTACGCCGTCGCCGGAGCCGTCATCGGCACCGCCGCGAAGGTGATGTACCCGACGCTGCCGAGCGCCGACTCGGCGTTCGCCACGATCGTCAAGGACGAGCTGCCGGTCGGCGTGCGCGGGCTCGTGCTGGCCGCCGCCCTAGCCGCCGTGATGTCCACCTCCTCCGGCGCGCTGATCGCCTGCGCCACCGTCGCCAACAACGACATCTGGTCCCGGCTGCGCGGCGCGTTCGGCCGAGGGCCCGGAGCCCCGGGCGTCACGGAGGCAGCGGGCGCCGACGGGGCAGGGACAGGCGGAGCCGCGGAAGAGGGCGGGCACGACGAGGTGCGGGGCAACCGTGCGTTCATCCTCATCATGGGCGTCGCCGTCATCCTCATCGCCATCGCCCTCAACGACGTCGTCGAGGCACTCACCGTCGCGTACAACCTTCTCGTCGCCGGACTGCTCGTGCCGATCCTCGGCGGACTGCTGTGGCGCCGGGGCACGGCGGCCGGGGCGCTGGCCGCCGTCGGCGTCGGCGGGGTAGCGGTCGTCGTCCTGATGGCGGTGTACGGCATCCTTGCCAATGAACCCGTCTACTACGGACTGCTCCTCTCGCTCGCCGTGTACGTCGTCGTCTCGCTGGCCACCAGGCCCACCGACCCCGCCGTCCTCGACGCCTGGCGGGAACGTTTGGCCGGACGCGACGGGCGCGGCGGGGGCCGGGACGGGGGCGCCTCCGCCACCGGCGGCTCCGCCCAGGAGCCGGCCACCGTGTAGCACCCACGAGACCACTCGCGCCGGACCCCTCGACCGGGCCCCCGCCGCCGACCGCCCCCTCGGTCGCGCACGGGAGCCCGGGCACGACCGGCCGACCCACGGCTGCCACCGGTCCCGTCCCACCGGGGGCGGCCGCGGCCCACCCGGTGCGGAGGTTCCCGGACCTCCGCACCCGGGCGGGCCACCACTCCCCGGGTGCGGAGGCTCCGGAACCTCCGCACCCACGCCCCCCACCCGGAACACCCCGAACGACCCGAACACCCCGAACGACCCGAACGACCCGAACGACCCGAACGACCCGAAGGAAGGCCCTCCATGAGCAGCAGCGAATCGCCTCGCGGTCCCATCGACTCCTCCCGTGTGCCCCGGTACGCCGGTCCCGCGACGTTCGCCCGGCTGCCCCGGCTCGACGAGGTCGGCACCACCGATGTCGCCGTCGTCGGCGTGCCCTTCGACACCGGCGTCTCCTACCGCCCCGGCGCCCGCTTCGGCGGCAACGCGATCCGCGAGGCCTCCCGCCTCCTGCGCCCCTACAACCCGGCCCAGGACGCCTCGCCGTTCGCGCTGGCGCAGGTCGCCGACGCCGGTGACATCGCGGCCAACCCCTTCAACATCAACGAGGCCGTCGAGACGATCGAGGCCGCCGCCGACGACCTGCTCTCCACCGGCGCCCGGCTGATGACCCTCGGCGGCGACCACACCATCGCCCTGCCGCTGCTGCGTTCCGTCGCCAAGAAGCACGGCCCGGTCGCCCTCCTCCACTTCGACGCCCACCTGGACACCTGGGACACCTACTTCGGCGCCGAGTACACCCACGGCACCCCGTTCCGCCGGGCCGTCGAAGAGGGCATCCTCGACACCTCCGCCCTCTCGCACGTCGGTACCCGCGGCCCGCTCTACGGCAAGCAGGACCTCACCGACGACGCCAAGCTGGGCTTCGGCATCGTGACCTCCGCCGACGTGATGCGGCGCGGCGTGGACGAGATCACCGACCAGCTCCGCCAACGCATCGGCGACCGGCCGCTCTACATCTCCATCGACATCGACGTGCTCGACCCGGCCCACGCGCCCGGCACCGGCACCCCCGAGGCCGGCGGTCTCACCTCCCGCGAACTCCTCGAAATCGTGCGTGGCCTCTCCTCCTGCCACCTCGTCTCCGCCGACCTGGTCGAGGTGGCCCCCGCGTACGACCACGCGGAGATCACCGCCGTCGCCGCCTCGCACACCGCGTACGAGCTGACGACGATCATGTCCCGCCAGATCGCCGAGGCCCGGACGAAGTGAGCCACGACCACGACGACCGGCCCCGCCTCACCGAGGCCCAGGCCGAAGCCGCACTCAACCCGCCGCCCGGCCGCAACGGCGGTGACCTCGTCGTCGAGTCCCTCCAGGGACTCGGCGCGACCACCGTCTTCGGCCTGCCAGGCCAGCACGCCCTCGGCATGTTCGACGCCCTGCGCCGCTCCTCCCTCTCGTACGTCGGACTCCGCGTCGAGAACAACGCGGGCTTCGCGGCCGACGCCTACGGCCGCATCACCGGAGAGGTCGCCCCGCTGCTCCTCTCCACCGGCCCCGGCGCGCTGACCTCGCTCGCCGCCCTCCAGGAAGCGGCGGCCGCCTCCGCGCCGGTCCTCGCGATCTCCAGCCAGATCCCGACCGCCGGCCTCGGCGGCGGCCGGCACGGCTACCTCCACGAACTGCGTGACCAGAAGGCCTCCTTCCGCGACGTGGTGAAGTCCGTCCACACCGTGCGGACCGCCTCGCAGATCCCCTCCGCCATCGCCGCCGCCTGGGAGTCGGCCCTCACCGCCCCGCACGGGCCTGTCTGGATCGAGATCCCGCAGGACGTGCTGCTCGCCGAGACCACGCTGCCGCCGGTCTCCGCGATGGACGCCACCCCGCGCGAGCTCTACCCGCGCCCCGAGCTGACGCTCGCCGCAGCCCGGCTGCTCTCCCGCGCCGAACGTCCGGCGATCGTCGCGGGCGGTGGTGTCGTCCGCTCCGACGCGAGCGGCAAGCTGCTCGCCCTCGCCGAGAAGCTGGACGCCCCGGTCGTCACCACCTTCGGCGGCAAGGGCGCCTTCCCCTGGGAGCACCCCCTCTCGCTCCAGTCCTGGCTGGAGGACCGGCACACCACCGACTTCCTGGAGTCCGCCGACGTCCTCCTCGTCATCGGCTCCGGACTCGGTGAACTCTCCTCGAACTACCACACCTTCAGCCCCCGGGGCCGGGTCATCCAGATCGAGGCCGACGCCGGGAAGCTGGAGTCCAACCACCCCGCCCTCGGCATCCACTCGGACGCCCGCGAGGCCCTCGCCGACCTCCTGGAGGCGGTCGAGACCCGCGAGGACCCCACCGCCCCGAGGCGTGTCCGGACCCTGCTGGAGCAGGTCCGGGCCCGCATCGAGGCCCAGGACCTCACCCTGGAACAGCGCGTCCTCGCCTCCGTCCGCGAGGCGCTCCCGGACACCGCGCCCAGCTTCTGGGACATGACGATCCTGGCCTACTGGGCCTGGTCCGCCTTCGATGCCCGCCACCCCAACACCATGCACTCGGCCCAGGGCGCCGGCGGTCTCGGCTACGCCTTCCCGGCCGCCCTCGGGGCCGCCGCCGCCGACCCGAGCCGGCCGGTACTCGCGGTCTCCGGCGACGGCGGCTCGATGTACTCCATCGCCGAGCTCGCCACCGCCCGCCAGTACGACCTCCCGGTCACCTGGCTGATCGTCGACGACGGCGGCTACGGCATCCTGCGCGAGTACATGACGGGCGCCTTCGGCGAGGCCACCGCCACCGAGCTGGCCCGCCCGGACTTCGTCGCCCTCGCCGAGTCCTTCGGCGTCCCGGCCGTCCGCACCTCACCGGACGCCCTCGCCGCCGACCTGGCGAAGGCACTCGCCGAGCCCGGCCCGTCCGTGGTCGTGCTCCCGGCGCTGCTCAGGATGTTCGCCCCGACGCATCTGTAGGCATGCGCCGGAGGCGTCCCGGACGGAGGCCGCCGACCGGGAACCTGGACGGGGGCCTCCGACCGGGAACCTGGACGGGGGCCGCCGACCGGGAACGCCCGGACGGGCCCCCGGGCCGGAGACGGGCGGGAGAGGGAGACCGGCGTGCGTGCTCAGCGCAGGCGCAGGCCGGTCTCCTTCTTGATGAGCGCTATCTGGTCCTCGCGGCCCTGGAGGAACTCCGCAGGCCCCTCGCCCTCCAGACGGCCGGGGAAGTCATTTTTCAACGGCATGGCGTCCCGCAGCATGCCGAAGACCTTGTCCACGTCACCGACCGGATGCTTGAGCCGCGCCTCGATGTAGTGCTTGCCCACCCCGGACACGGCGATCCGCAGGTTGCCCATGGGCTTCACGGAGGTCTCGGCGCGACAGCTCTCCCCGGACAGCTTGCAGCCACCGCCCGGACGCAGGCCCTCCAGCACCTCGATCACCGCGTACACCTGACCGCAGCGGTACGCCTCGGTCCTCTGCTTCTCCCCGCTCATGGCATCTCCCCGTCCCCCTCGGCCGCGGCCCTCGTCTCCCGAAGACCCGACATCCCGACTCCGCCTCTCCGGCTGGAGCCGCTCGCCGTCTTGGTTACCCAGCGTAGTCGCGGATCGAACGTGCGTAGGGAGTCGAACCCCGACTTCAGCCGATCGAGTGACTCGCCTCGGGAACATTGACCTGCCTTTGTTGCAGCGGGATGAAATCCGCAGCCCAGCGCGTTGGTGCGTTGCGGAAGATCAGAGGGAGTGGCGTCACGCGACAGCACGCTCGCAGGCGGCAGCAGGGCGATCGGGAGGCATCGGTGGCGGGCGCGGAACAACGGGGACCGGAAGAACGAGGCTCCGGAAAACGGGTCACCGGACAACAGGACGTCACCGGACAACGGGACGTCACCGGACGACAGGACGTCACCGGACCGACCTCCGGGCAGTCGGGAACCCCCGGCGGCCGAGCCGCGGGCCACCAGCCTCCCGGCGGCCGAGCTGCGGGCCACCAGCCCCCTGGCGGCCAAACCGCGGGCCACCAGCCCCCCGCCTCCCAGCCTCCCGCCTCCCAGCCCCCCACCCCCCAGGGCTGGGCCCGCCGCCTCGCCGGCTACGCCTGGCGCTACCGGCGCGACGTGATCCTCGCGCTCGGCGCCTCCCTCGCGGGGATGGCCGTGATGGCCCTGGTCCCGCTGATCACGAAGGTGATCATCGACGACGTCGTCACCACGCACACCCGTTCGCTCGCCGTCTGGACCGGCCTGCTGATAGGGGCGGCGGTCGTCATCTACGTCACGGCGTTCGTCCGTCGTTACTACGGCGGCCGGCTCGCCCTGGACGTACAGCACGACCTCCGCACCGAGATGTACGCGACGATCACCCGACTCGACGGCAGACGCCAGGACGAGCTCTCCACCGGCCAGGTCGTCGGCCGGGCCACCAGCGACCTCCAGCTCATCCAGAGCCTGCTCTTCATGCTCCCGATGACCATCGGGAACATCCTGCTCTTCCTCGTCTCCCTGGTGATCATGGCGTGGCTCTCGCCGCTGCTGACCCTGGTCGCCGTCGCCGTCGCACCCGCGATCTGGTTCATCGCCCGCCGCTCGCGGGCCCGCCTCTTCCCCGCCACCTGGTACGCCCAGAGCCAGGCCGCCGCCGTCGCCGGGGTGGTCGACGGGGCCGTCTCCGGGGTCCGGGTCGTCAAGGGGTTCGGGCAGGAGGAGCAGGAGACCGGGAAGCTCCGCGAGGTCGGCCGCCGGCTGTTCGCCGGCCGGATGCGCACCATCCGGCTGAACGCCCGCTACACCCCCGCGCTCCAGGCGGTGCCGGCGCTCGGGCAGGTCGCGATGCTGGCGCTCGGCGGCTGGCTGGCGACCCGGGGCCAGATCACCCTCGGCACGTTCGTCGCGTTCTCCTCGTACCTCGCGCAGCTCGTCGGGCCGGTCCGGATGCTCGCCGTGGTCCTCACCGTGGGCCAGCAGGCCCGCGCCGGTGTGGACCGGGTGCTGGAGCTGATCGACACCGAGCCGACGTTCGCGGACGGCACCGAGGAGCTGCCGGCCGACGCCCCGGCCGGTGTCGAGTTCGACAACGTGGGCTTCGGCTACGGCACACCTCCGGGAGCCCCCGCGGTGGACCCCGGCCTCGGCGCGGACACGTCGGGCGACGAGGGGACCGAGGACGCCGAGGAGACCCACTACCGGCCGGTCCTCAAGGGCTTCTCCCTCTCCATCGCGCCCGGCGAGACCGTCGCCCTGGTCGGCGCGTCCGGCAGCGGCAAGTCCACCGTCTCCATGCTGCTGCCGCGCTTCTACGACGTGACGCACGGAGCCGTCCTCGTCGGCGGCCACGACGTCCGCGAGCTGACCCTCGGCTCCCTGCGCGCCGCCATCGGGCTCGTCCCCGAGGACAGCTTCCTCTTCTCCGAGAGCGTCGGCGCCAACATCGCCTACGGGCGTCCCGACGCCACCCAGGAGCAGATCGAGGCCGCCGCCCGTGCCGCGCAGGCGGACCGGTTCATCGCCGATCTGCCCAAGGGGTACGACACCAAGGTCGGCGAGCACGGCCTCACCCTCTCCGGCGGACAGCGCCAGCGTGTCGCCCTGGCCCGCGCGATCCTCGCCGACCCCCGGCTGCTCGTCCTGGACGACGCCACCTCGGCCGTCGACGCCCGCGTGGAGCACGAGATCCACGAGACCCTGCGCCAGGTGATGGCGGGCCGCACCACGCTCCTCATCGCCCACCGCCGCTCCACCCTCGGCCTCGCCGACCGCATCGCCGTCCTGGACGACGGGCGCCTCTCCGACGTCGGCACCCACGAGGAGCTGGAGAAGCGTTCCGCGCTCTACCGGCGGCTGCTCACCGACCCGGACGAGCTGGGCGGCACCTCGCCCGGCCATCGGCCGGTGCGGATTCCGCCCCTGGAGGACGACCGGACGCTCCAGGAGGAGATGGAGGCGGAGTTCGACACCGAACGCGGTATCACCCCGGCGCTCTGGATCCGCAAGGAGCAGGAGCGCGACCGGGCCACCGCCGGCATGCCCGCCACACCGGAGCTGCTCGCCCAGGTGGAGGCGTTGCCGCCCGCGACGGACGTCCCGGACGTCGACGAGGACCGGGCCGTCCGTCCGGAGGGTTCGTACGGGCTGCGCAGGCTGCTGCACGGGTTCGGGCCGGTGCTGCTGGTCAGCCTGGCGCTGGTGGCCGTGGACGCCGGGATGGGCCTGCTGCTGCCGGTACTGATCCGGCACGGCATCGACTCGGGCGTCACGCGGATGTCGACCGGCGCGATCTGGACGGCCTCGCTCCTCGCGCTGGCCGCCGTCGTCGTGCAGTGGGCGGCGCAGATCGGGGAGACCCGCAAGACCGGCCGGACCGGCGAGCGGGTGCTGTACTCGCTGCGGCTCAAGATCTTCTCGCAGCTCCAGCGGCTCGGCCTCGACTACTACGAGCGCGAGCTGACCGGCCGGATCATGACCCGCATGACGACCGACGTGGACGCGTTGTCGTCGTTCCTGCAGACGGGCCTGGTCACCGCGTTCGTCTCCGCCGTCACCTTTTTCGGGATCATGGCGGTGCTGCTCGTCCTGGACGTGCAGCTGGCTCTCGTCGTCTTCGCCGTGCTGCCGTTCCTGATCGTCGGGACCGTCGTCTTCCGCCGCAAGAGCGTGGCGGCGTACCAGCTCGCCCGTGAGCGGATCGGTGCCGTCAACGCCGACCTCCAGGAATCCGTCTCCGGGCTGCGGATCGTGCAGGCGTTCAACCGGGAGCGGGACGGCGCGGCGCGGTTCGCGGAGCGCTCCACCCACTACCGGCAGGCGCGGGTGCGCGGCCAGTGGCTGATCTCGGTGTACTTCCCGTTCGTCCAGCTGCTCTCCTCCGTCGCCTCGGCCGCCGTGCTGATCGTCGGAGCGGGCCGGGTCGACGACGGGACGCTGATGGTCGGCGCGCTCGTCGCGTACCTCCTCTACATCGACCTGTTCTTCGCACCCGTGCAGCAGCTCTCCCAGGTCTTCGACGGCTACCAGCAGGCCACCGTCTCCCTCGGCCGCATCCAGGAGCTGCTGCGCGAGCCGACCTCCACCGCCGACCCCGACGTGCCGGTGGAGCTGACCGGGCTGCGCGGCGACATCGCGTTCGAGAACGTCTCCTTCGCGTACGGGGACGAGGAGGAGGCCCTCACCGGCATCGACCTGCGCATCCCGGCCGGGCAGACCGTGGCGTTCGTCGGCGAGACGGGCGCCGGCAAGTCCACGCTGGTCAAGCTGGTCGCCCGGTTCTACGACCCGACGTCCGGCCGGGTCACCGCGGACGGCACCGACCTGCGCCGGCTCGACATGACGGAGTACCGCCACCACCTCGGAGTCGTCCCGCAGGAGTCGTACCTCTTCCCCGGTACGGTCCGCGACGCCATCGCCTACGGCATCCCGGACGCCTCCGACGCCCGCGTGGAGGCGGCGGCACGCTCGGTCGGCGCGCACGACATGATCGCGACGCTGGACGGCGGCTATCTGCACGAGGTCGCGGAGCGGGGCCGCAACCTCTCCGCCGGGCAGCGCCAGCTCATCGCCCTGGCCCGCGCCGAGCTGGTCGACCCCGACGTGCTGCTCCTCGACGAGGCCACCGCCTCCCTGGACCTGGCCAGTGAGGCCCTGGTCAACCAGGCCACCGACCGGCTCACCGGCCGCCGCACCACGCTGGTGGTCGCCCACCGGCTGACCACCGCCGCGCGCGCGGACCGGGTCGTGGTGATGGAGCACGGCCGGGTCGTGGAGGACGGTCCGCACGACGAACTCCTCGCGCTCCAGGGCCGGTACGCCCGGCTGTGGCGCACCTTCATAGGCGAGGACGAGCCCGCCTCCGTATGAGCGGAGCCCCGGCGCGGCGGCGGGCAGTCGGACGCCGCGCCGGGGCAACCGGGTCTGGCGTGACAGGTGTTGCTCCCGCTAGGTTCACGGCCAATGTCGTGAACCCAGGGGAGTGCGTATGCGTAAGACGCTCAGAGGTGTTCTGTCGCTCGCGTTGCTGATCGGCACGGTCGGTGCGACAGGCGCCTCGGCCGGAGCGGCCACCGCCGCGCAGCCGGCCGTGGAGCAGGCGGGAACCTCCGCAGGGGCGCCGGCGACCGCGACTGCGGACGTCGTCGACATCAAGGACCGCGTTCTCGCCATTCCGGGCATGAGCCTGATCGAGGAGAAGCCGGTCGCGGGCTACCGCTACTTCGTACTGAACTACACGCAGCCGATCGACCACCGCCACCCGTCCAAGGGAACGTTCCAGCAGCGGATCACCCTGCTGCACAAGGACACCTCGCGGCCCACGGTCTTCTACACCAGCGGCTACAACGTCTCCACCACGGCGAGCCGCAGCGAGCCCACCCGGATCGTCGACGGCAACCAGGTGTCGCTGGAGTACCGGTTCTTCACCCCGTCGCGTCCCCAGCCCGCCGACTGGTCCAAGCTCGACATCTGGCAGGCGGCCAGCGACCAGCACCGGGTGTTCACCGCGCTGAAGAAGATCTACAGCCAGAACTGGCTGGCCACCGGCGGCTCCAAGGGCGGCATGACCGCGACCTACTACGAGCGCTACTACCCGAAGGACATGGACGGCGTCGTCGCCTACGTCGCGCCGGACGACGTGGTGAACGACGAGGACTCCGCGTACGACCGCTTCTTCAAGACGGTCGGTACGAAGGAGTGCCGCGACAAGCTGAGCGCAGTCCAGCGCGAGGCCCTGATCCGGCGTGCGCCCCTGGAGGAGAAGTACGCGGCGTACGCGGCGGAGAACGGCTACACCTTCACCACCGTGGGCACCCTCGACAAGGCGTACGAGGCCGTCGTCATGGACTACGTCTGGGCGTTCTGGCAGTACAGCAAGGTCGCCGACTGCGCCTCCCTCCCGGCCGACGCCACGTCCGCCACCGACCAGGAGATCTGGGACTCGGTCGACGCCATCTCTGGCTTCTCGGCCTACGCCGACCAGGGCCTCGAAACGTACACGCCGTACTACTACCAGGCCGGTACCCAGCTCGGTTCGCCCGACATCGCGCAGCCCTGGCTCGGCAGGCTGAGCCGGTACGGCTACCAGCCGCCGCGCGACTTCGTGCCCCGTTCCATCCCGATGACCTTCCAGAAGGGCGTCATGCGGGACGTGGACTCCTGGGTCACCCACCACGCCACCCGGATGATGTACGTCTACGGGCAGAACGACCCGTGGGGCGCCGAGCGGTTCGCCCCCGGCAAGGGCTCCCGCGACAGCTACGTCTACACCCAGCCCGGCGGCAACCACGGCTCCAACGTGGCCGGTCTGGTGGCCGACGAGAGCGCGGCGGCCACCGCGACCATCCTGCGCTGGGCCGGTGTCACCCCGGCCGCCGTCGCCGCCGACCCCGCGAAGGCGGCGCCGCTGGCGACGTACGACACCCGCCTCGACAAGCCGGACGCCCAGCTGAACCGGCACCGCACCCTGCACCCCTGATCCACCCGCTCTCCCGCAACACGACCCGGCGCGGGGGGGGGGGGGGCCCCCCCGGGGGGGGGGGGCGGGGGGGGGGGGGCGGGGGGGGGGCGGGGGCGGGGCCCCCCCCCGGGGCCCCCCCGCGCACGCGCCGCACGGCGGGGGGGT
>NZ_JBIBHR010000008.1:0-65458 GCF_042957125.1 Streptomyces sp. NPDC008125 | reverse complement strand
GGGGGCCGCCACCCACCCCCCCACCCACACCGGGCCCCCCCGCCCCCCCCGCCCCCCCCCCCGCCCCCCCCCCCCCCCCGCCCCCCCCCCCCCCCCCCCCCCCCCCCCCCCCCCCCCCCGGGGGCCCCGCGCCGGGCGCGTCTCCGGGACGGGGCCCGGCCGGTGCTCAGTACTCCAGGCCGTAGCCCACCGGGTACAGCACCTGCGAAGGGTCGTCCGTGCGCGGCACCGGGACGGGCAGCCGGCCGCCCGGTTCGGCGTGGCCCGCGATCACCCGTGCGGCGGCGCGCAGTTCGACGTCGGTCCAGGAGTACGCCGCGAGGCTCGCCGCGTACCCCGTACCCGCCAACTGCGCGATGTCGTACGGGTTGCGGATCGCCACCGTGACGACCGGGACCCCGGTCGCGGCGAGGGCGCTCACCAGGGTGCGCTGGGAGCTGGTCGCCGTCACGTTGTACGTGCCGACCACCACCGCGTCCTTGCCCGCCGCGGCCGCCACCGCCTCGGCGATCTTCGCCGCGGTCGGCGCCGTCCCGGTGGACAGGGCCGTCGCCGTGTGGCCGAGCGCGGTGAACTCCGCGGCCAGCGTGGCGGTCGGCGGACCGGTCGTGCCCGACGGGGAGGCCGGGTCCGCGCCCACCACCAGGATGCCGCGGTGGCTGCGCCGGGAGAGCGGCAGCAGGCCGGTGGGATTGGCGAGGAGCGTGGTGGTGTGCTCGGCGATCCGGTCGGCGGCGGCCAGGTGCGCCCGGGTGCCGACGACCTTGTCCACCTGGGAGTCCTTGACGAACGGGTCCTGGAAGAGGCCGAGTTTCGCCTTCAGCCGGAGAATCCGCAGAACCGATTCGTCAATGCGGGCCTCGGTGAGTTCGCCGCTCCGTACGGCGGTCAGCACCGCGTTCCACGCGACGTCCAGGGTCGGCGGGTTGAGCAGCTGGTCGACGCCCGCCTTCAGCGCGAGCACGGGGACGCGCTCGTCGCCGTACTTGGTGCGCACGCCCTCCATGCCGAGGGCGTCCGTCACCACGACCCCGTCGTAGCCGAGTTCCTCGCGCAGGATGCCCGTCAGGATGGGCCGGGACAGGGTCGCCGGGTCCTCGGACGGGTCGAGCGCGGGGACCACGATGTGCGCGGTCATGATCGAGTCGATGCCCGCCGCCACGGCCGCCCGGAACGGCGGGGCGTCCAGCTCCGCCCACTGCTCGCGGGTGTGGGTGATGACGGGCAGCCCGGTGTGGCTGTCGGTGCTGGTGTCGCCGTGGCCCGGGAAGTGCTTGGCCGTCGAGGCGATCCCGGCGCCCTGGTACCCCTTCACCTGGGCGGCGACCATCCCCGCCACGGAGTCCGGGTCGGCGCCGAAGGAGCGTACGCCGATGACCGGGTTGGCCGGATTGACGTTGACGTCGGCGTCGGGCGCGTAGTTCTGGTTGATGCCGAGCGCCGCCAGCTCGGTGCCCGCGATCCGGGCGGCCCGGCGGGCGTCGGTGCGCGAACCGCCCGCGCCGAGCGCCATGGCGCCCGGCAGCAGGGTGGCCGGTTCGCCGACCCGGCAGACGATGCCGTGCTCCTGGTCGGTGGAGACGAGCAGCGGCACCTTCGACGGACCGGCGAGCCCGGCCCGCTGGATGCCGTTGGAGAGCGCGGCGATCTGGTGCGGGTCGCGGGTGTTGTGCGCCCAGGTGAAGTAGATGATCCCGCCGACGTGGTACGTGGCGATCATCTCGGCGGCCGTACGGACCCCGATCTCGGCGAGGTTGGCGTCGATGTCCGCCTGGTCCGGCTCGGTGGCGGAGTGGCCGTACACCCGCATCACGAAGAGCTGGCCGACCTTCTCCTCAAGGCTCATGCCGGCGAGGAGCCGCCGGAGCCGTTCCACGGGGACGCCCCGGGATTCCGCCCGGCCGGAGTCCGCCGAGCCGGAGTCCGCCGATCGCGTCCGGTCCGCCGCGGCGGCCGGAACGGCGACCGTGCCGGTGGCCGCTGCCGCGGCGGTCGCCGCCGCCGCGGCGAGGAGGGTGCGTCTGGAGGTGCGGTGGTGCACGTGAGCCCCTTCCGGTACTGAAAGAAACTTCCAAGAAGGTACGGATATATGGAAAGTAACTTCCGGTCAAGGCCCTCGCCCGGCCGCGCTGCCCGTGGGGCGGACGATTGGGGGCAAACAACGGCAGCGCCCTCCCGCGTCCCTCAGGTCAGCCCGATCGCCCGCCCGTGCGCCGGCAGCCCCGCCACCGACGCCGTGATCGCCGGACGGCGGGCCGCCCCCGCACGCCACAGCGCGTACAGCCTGCGCACCGGTACGGGGCCGAGCCGCACCTCCACCACGCCCCGGGCCGCCCAAGGTGGCGTGGAAGTGGATCGCGGGTGTCGGACTCGCGCTCGGCGTGGCCACGTTCGGGCTGCTCTTCGTCGGCATGGACCAGGGGATGGGCGCCGGGCTCTCCTCGCTCGTCCTCCAGGCCCAGGCCGTCTTCACCGCGCTCTTCGCCGCGTCTGGGTCTCGACCGTGCCCGTGCTGCCCCTGCTCGGCCTCTCGCTGCTCTTCGAGGGCTGGAACCGGGACACGGACGCGCTCGCGGCGATGGACTGGACGGGTGCGGGGACCGTCGTCCACGTCGCCTGGATCTCCACCGTCTTCGGCTTCGGCGCCTGGGGATACCTGCTCCGCCACCACCCGGCGTCGTCGGTGGCGCCGTTCACCCTCCTCGTCACGGTCTTCGGGATGTCCTCGGCGGCGCTGCTGCTGGGCGAGTCGGTGAGCCCGCTGCGGTGGTGCGCGGCGGCGCTGCTGGTCGGCGGGGTGGGCGTGACCTCGCTCGGCGGCCGGTGGCAGAGACCGGCGACGGCGACCGGAGCGCCGCGGGCCCCCGCGCCGGAGGGCGGGGGGCGCGGGTGTGACCGCCGCCCACGCCCCCACGCGCCGCGTCACTGCTTCGGCGCGCCCACCCGCAGCAGGAACTCCCGCCCGGCCGTCAGCAGTCCGGGCAGCTCCGGGATGCCCTGGTACCAGCGCTTCTCGTACTCCCAGCAGACCCAGGTGTCCGGCGCCAGGGTGTCCAGGCACTCCGCCAGCGGCAGCACGCCCTCGCCGAGCGCGAGCGGGGTGGTGTCCTCGGCCGAGGCGATGTCCTTGACCTGGACGTAGCCGAGGTACGGGGCGAGCACCAGCTGGCTGTCGACCGGGTTCTCGCCCGACAGCCAGGTGTGCATCACGTCCCAGATCACGCCGACGTTCGGGTGTCCCACCGTCCCGGTGACCCGGGCCGCCTCGGCTCCGGCCCGATGCGAGTCGTGGGTCTCCAGCAGGATGGTGACGCCCAGGTCGGCGGCGTGCGGGGCGGCGGCCCCGAGCCGCCGGGCGGCCGTCGCGTCGGCGGTCTCCGGATCCTGGTCGCCGCCGCCGGGGAACACCCGGACGTACGGAGCCCCGAGGTCGTGGGCGAGCTCCACCAACTCGGCGACCTGCGCCACGACCGCGTCGTCGTCCCCCTCGGCCGCGACCCGGACGTACCCGGCCACGGTCAGGATCTCCACACCGGCCTTCTCGAACTCCGTGACCACCTTGGCGCGTTCGAGGTGCGAGATCCCCGGGTTCACCGGCTCCTCGGGGTGGGCGCGCAGCTCCACCCCCTGGTAGCCGTGCTCGACGGCCAGCCGGACGACCTCGTCGATGGGCGTCCCCGGCACTCCGAGGGTCGAGAAAGCGAGCTTCACGTGCGTGTTCCTTCCGTCGGTCCGTACCGCCGCGTCATCGCTCCTGCACGATCACGCGATCTCCCGGACGCTACGCGTACCCCTGCCCACCGCCCGGAACCCGATGCGTCGACCACCGTACAGACAGCGCTTTCTACGTGGTGGCGGCGCCCTCAGAGCGGCCGGTCCCCGCGCGGCGGCGCCGTGGAGCCGCGCACCATCAGCTCCGCCGCGATCGTCGCGATGCCGCCGGGTGGCGGGGTCTCCGTGCCCATGGCCAGCCGGCCCGCCCGCGCCCCCGCCTCGTACAGCGGCAGTCGGACCGTGGTCAGGGCCGGGACGGTGTCCACGGAGAACGGCAGGTCGTCGAAGCCGGCCACCGAGACGTCCTCGGGGATGCGCAGCCCCTGTTCGCGCACGGCGGCGCTCGCGCCCAGGGCGACGGAGTCGTTGGCGCCCACGACGGCGGTCACCCCCGGCTCGCGGCGCAGGAGTTCGAGGGTGGCCTCGTACCCGGAGCGTCGGTCGTACGGGCCGTGCACGGTGAGCCGGTCGTCCCCGTCGGAGCCTTCCGCCGGCAGCCCCGCCGCCCGCATCGCGGCGCGGTGGCCCTCCAGGCGGTCACGGGTGGTGGTGCGTTCGAGGGGGCCCGCGACGTAACCGATCCGGCGGTGGCCCAGCGAGATCAGGTGCTCGGTGAGGCGTCGGCCGCCGCCCCGGTTGTCGAAGGTGAGGACCGCGGTGACGGCGTCGTTCTCGGGCAGCGGGGGCCGCCCGCAGAACACGATCCGGGTGCCCGCGTCGGCGAGCCGCCCCAGCTTCGCGGCCATCGCCGCCTGGTGGGCCGGGTCCTCCAGCGCGCCGCCGGTCAGCACGACGGCCGCCGCGCGCTGGCGCTGGAGGAGGGTGAGGTAGGTGAGTTCGCGCTCGGGGGAGCCGCCCGTGTTGCAGACCACGGCGAGCTTCTCGCCGCCCGCCCGGGAGGTGCCGTCGCCGGGGACGCCGATCTCCGACTGGGCGGCGCCCGCCATGATCCCGAAGAACGGGTCGGCGATGTCGTTGACCAGGATGCCGACCAGGTCGGAGGTGGCGGCGGCGAGCGAGCTGGCCGGGCCGTTGAGCACGTAGTCCAGGTCGTCCACGGCGCGCAGCACGCGTTCGCGGGTGGTGGCGGCGACGGGGTAATTGCCGTTGAGCACGCGGGAGACGGTGGCCGGGGACACCCGGGCGCGTGCCGCGACGTCCGCCAGGGTGACTGTCATCGTTTCTCGTTCTCCTCGGGGGTTGTTCGCGGCGCCCCTCTTGTCCGGGCCGCTGTCGGCAGGCTAG
This sequence comes from Streptomyces sp. NPDC008125, assembly GCF_042957125.1. NCBI lineage: Bacteria > Bacillati > Actinomycetota > Actinomycetes > Kitasatosporales > Streptomycetaceae > Streptomyces > Streptomyces sp. NPDC008125. The sequence continues at coordinate 60,439 of NZ_JBIBHR010000008.1, read as the reverse complement.
CTTCATACACGATAGAAAGCGCTTGCTACGGCCGATGGAGGGAACTTTCGTGACTCGCAGGACTGTGCGCATCGCCATGAACGGCGTGACGGGTCGTATGGGATACCGGCAGCACCTGGTGCGCTCGATTCTCGCGATCCGCGAGCAGGGCGGCCTCGACCTCGGCAACGGCGACGTGCTGTGGCCCGAGCCGGTCCTCGTCGGCCGCCGCGCCCACGCGCTGGAGGAGCTGGCCGCCCGGCACGGCCTCACCGAGTGGTCGACCGACCTGGACGCCGTCCTCGCCGACGACACCGTCGACATCTACTTCGACGCCCAGGTCACCCAGGCGCGCGTCGAGGCGATCAAGAAGGCCGTCGCCGCCGGAAAGCACATCTACACCGAGAAGCCCACCGCCACCGACGTGGCGGGCGCCCTCGACCTCGCCCGCCTCGCCCGGGACGCCGGCATCAAGCACGGCGTGGTCCAGGACAAGATCTTCCTGCCGGGCCTGCTCAAGCTGAAGCGCCTCATCGACGGCGGCTTCTTCGGTGAGATCCTCTCCGTGCGCGGCGAGTTCGGCTACTGGGTCTTCGAGGGCGACTGGCAGGAGGCGCAGCGCCCCTCCTGGAACTACCGCTCCGAGGACGGCGGCGGCATCGTCGTGGACATGTTCCCGCACTGGGAGTACGTCCTCCACGAGCTGTTCGGCAAGGTCAACACCGTGCAGGCGCACGTCCAGACGCACGTCCCGCAGCGCTGGGACGAGCAGGGCAAGCCCTACGCCGCGACCGCCGACGACGCCGCGTACGGCATCTTCCAGCTGGAAGGCGGCGCCGTCGCCCAGATCAACTCCTCCTGGACCGTGCGCGTCAACCGTGACGAGCTGGTCGAGTTCCAGGTCGACGGGACCCACGGCTCCGCCGTCGCGGGCCTGCGCAACTGCCGCGTCCAGCACCGCTCGGCCACCCCGAAGCCGGTCTGGAACCCCGACCTGCCCGTCACCGAGTCCTTCCGGGACCAGTGGCAGGAGGTCCCCGACAACGGCACCTTCGACAACGGCTTCAAGGCACAGTGGGAGCTCTTCCTGCGCCACGTCGTCCTCGACGAGGCGTACTCCTGGGACCTGATGGCCGGCGCCCGGGGCGTGCAGCTCGCCGAGCTGGGCCTGAAGTCGGCCGCCGAGGGCCGCCGCTTCGACGTGCCGGAGCTGTCGCTGTGACGATCCACCTCCCGCACGGGGCGTACGAGCCCCGCACCGCACCCCTGGACCTGGCCCCCGGTGGCTCCCCGCTCGCCTCGCGCACGGTCTTCTCCGCGGCCCACGTCGTTGCCGACCCCTTCGTCGACGTCAGCCCGGACGGGCCCGCCGCGATCGATTGGGACGCCACCCTCGCCTTCCGCCGCCACCTCTGGTCGCACGGGCTCGGGGTCGCCGAGGCGATGGACACCGCGCAGCGCGGCATGGGCCTGGACTGGGCCGGTGGCGCCGAACTGATCCGCCGCTCCTCCGCCGAGGCCAAGGCCGTCGGCGGCCGGATCGCCTGCGGGGTCGGCACCGACCAGCTCACCGGCCCGGCGACCCTCGCCGAGGTGCGCGCCGCCTACGAGGAGCAGCTCGCCCTCGTCGAGGGGAACGGCGCCCAGGCCATCCTGATGGCCTCCCGCGCGCTCGCCGCCGTGGCCGAGGGCCCCGAGGACTACGCGGAGACCTACGCCCACCTGCTGCGCCAGGCCACCGAACCGGTCGTCCTGCACTGGCTCGGCCCGATGTTCGACCCGGCCCTGGAGGGGTACTGGGGCTCGTCCGACCTGGACGCGGCCACCGACACCTTCCTCAAGATCATCGCCGAGCATCCGGACAAGGTCGACGGCATCAAGATCTCGCTGCTCGACGCGGCCCGCGAGATCGACGTACGCCGCCGGCTGCCCAGCGGCGTCCGCTGCTACACCGGCGACGACTTCAACTACCCCGAGCTCATCGCGGGCGACGACCGCGGCTTCAGCCACGCCCTGCTCGGCATCTTCGACCCGCTCGGCCCGCTCGCCGCGCACGCCGTACGGGTCCTGGACACCGGCGACACCCAGGGTTTCCGGGACCTGCTGGACCCGACGGTCGAGCTCTCCCGCCACCTCTTCCAGGCGCCCACCCGCTTCTACAAGACGGGCGTGGTCCTCCTCGCCTGGCTGGCCGGGCACCAGGACCACTTCACGATGGTCGGCGGCCTCCAGTCGGCCCGTTCGCTGCCGCACCTGGCGAAGGCGTACGAACTCGCCGACCGCCTCGGCCTGTTCCCCGACCCCGAGCTCGCCGAGAGCCGGATGCGGGCCCTGCTGACCGTCCAGGGAGGAACCCGATGAGCACCACCGGCACGGACCTGTCCCGGTTCTCCATCAACCAGGAGACCGTCAAGCAGTGGTCCCTGGAGGAACTCGCCGAGGGCTGTACGAAGGCGGGCGTCGGCCAGGTCGGCCTCTGGCGCGAACCGGTGCAGAAGTACGGCGTCGAGCGTGCCGGACGGCTCTTCGCCGACGCCGGTCTCACCGTCACCAGCCTCTGCCGGGGCGGCTTCCTCACCGCCGTCGACCCGACGGCCCGCGCCCGCGCCCTGGACGACAACCGCGCCGCGATCGACGAGGCGGCGGGCGTCTCCACGGACACCCTGGTCCTCGTCTCGGGCGGCCTGCCGGAGGGCAGCAAGGACCTCGCCGGCGCCCGCGAACGCATCGCCGACGCCCTCGCCGAGCTCGCCCCCTACGCGGCCGAGCGCGGCATCCGCCTCGCCATCGAGCCGCTGCACCCGATGTTCGCGTCCGACCGGTGCGTGGTCTCGACCCTCTCCCAGGCGCTGGACATCGCCGAACGCTTCCCCGCCGAGCAGGTCGGCGTGGTGGTGGACGCCTACCACATCTGGTGGGACGACCGGGCGCCCGCGCAGATCGCCCGCGCCGGGGCCGGCGGCCGTCTCCACTCCTTCCAGCTGGCCGACTGGATCACCCCGCTCCCCGAGGGCGTCCTGCTGGGCCGGGGGCAGCTCGGCGACGGCAGCGTGGACTTCCGCGTCCTGCGCACCCTGGTCGAGGCGACCGGCTTCGACGGCCCGATCGAGGTGGAGATCTTCAACGAGGGCCTCTGGGCCCGCGACGGCGGCGAAGTCCTCGCCGAGGTGGTCTCCCGCTTCCAGGAACACGCCTGCTGAGAGCGCTTCCCAGGGTTCGGGTAAAGGAATGGTCAAGGCGTACAACCTCTGGCATCCCTGCCCGGTCACACTCTGCGTCGGGACTTCCGGGGGAGGGGTCCGGGGGGAACGGGAAGACCCGACGGGGGGAAAGCGGGAGGGGTCCGGCCGCGAGGCCGGGCCCGTTTCGCTTTTCCGGGGCGACGGGCGCGGAGACCGACGCCTGTCCGCCGATGCCTTGCGCCGCCTCGCGTGCCGCTCCACGGCGAAGCCGACCACGTCTCAGTGTTCCCGGCCGCCGATGGCTACGCCTGCGCGCCCATCCCTCGTAAACTCGGACATCCGCCACCGCGTCCGTGCGCGTGCCCGCACCGCGTCCGCGACGGGGCCGACCCCGGTCCACCCCTCCGACTCCGCCCGCGCCGGCCTCTCCTTGCCCGACACGGACTCCCGCGCGCACCGGAAGGAACCGTCAGCAGATGTACGTCTCCCGCGTCACCATCGAGAACATCAAGTCGTTCAACGGACCGCGAAAAGTCGACCTGACCCTGACCCGCCCGGACGGCTCGCACGCCGGCTGGACGGTCCTCGCCGGCCGCAACGGCGCCGGGAAGACCACCCTGCTGCGCGCCCTGGCGCTCGCGCTGAGCGGCCCGGTGGCCGCCCGGGGGCTGGTCCAGGGCTTCGAGAACTGGGTCACGCGCGGCGCGGAGTCGGGCAGCGCCTCGGCGGAGATCGTCCGCGACAAGGACTTCGACAAGTTCACCGCCTCGGGCCGCACCCAGAACAAGTTCGGCACGGGCCTGCGCTGGACGCCCCCCGGCGAATCGGCGGCCGGGCGCAAGAGCGCGCAGCCCGCACTGGGCGAGATCCGCAACAACTCCCGTACCCAGAGCGCCAGCGCCGCCCAGCGCGGACCGTGGGCCGACAACCCGGTGGGCTGGTTCTGCGCCGCGTACGGCCCGTTCCGGCGGATGGCCGGCGGCTCGGGCGACGTACAGCGCCTGATGCTGGCCTCGGGCCCGGTGGCCCGGCAGGCGAGCCTCTTCCACGAGGACGCCTCGCTGGCGGAGGGCGTCGCCTGGCTGATCGAACAGCATCTGCGCGCCCTCGAAGGCCGGGAGGGCGCGCTCGCCCTCAAGGAGGCCGCCCTCTCCGTCCTCGGCGACGGACTCCTGCCGGACGGCTACCGCATCAAGGACGTCGACTCCGAGGGCCTCTGGGTCACCAGGGGCGGACACCGCTTCCCGCTGCGGGAGATGAGCGACGGGTTCCGTACCGTCGCCGCCCTCGTCGTCGACCTGCTGAAGCAGATCCACGACGCCTTCGGGGACCACGCGCTGGGCCGGGGCGGCGAAGGTGAGGGCCCGAGCCCGCTCCAGGTCCCCGGGGTCGTGATCATCGACGAGATCGACGCCCACCTCCACGTCTCCTGGCAGCGCCGCATCGGCCCCTGGCTGACCACCCACTTCCCCAACATCCAGTTCATCGTCACCACCCACAGCCCCTACATCTGCCAGGCCGCCGACCCCGGCGGCCTGATCCGCCTGCCCGGCGTCGACGAGGGCGCCTCCCCGGAGGTCGTCCCCGAGGACCTGTACGAACGCGTCGTCTACGGCAGTGGCGACGACGCCGTCCTCTCCGACCTCTTCGGCCTCGACACCCCGTACTCGGAACGCGCCGAATACGCCCGCGCCGAGTTCGTCGCCCTGGAGTCCAAGGTGTACGAGGGCGACACCTCGCCCGAGACCGTCGCCCGGTACAAGGAGCTCAAGAGCCTGCTGTCCAGCTCCCCGACCGCCCGCGCCCACGAGGTCTCCGCCCGGCTGTACCGGATCGCCGACCAGGTACAGGACCGGTCCGACAGGTACGGAGCCGAGGCCGACGAGGACGGAGAGGCGGGCGAGACCAAGTGATCCGGATGATCCGCCCCGAACTCCCCCCGGACACCCGGGAACACCTGGCGACCTACACCCGTCAGATCGCCGACGCCGCGGCCTCCGACCGCAAGGCGATCGCCATCGGCCTCTGGGGCCGTTTCGCCGTACGCCGACGGGTGCGCCCCGGCGTCCTCGCCGCCCTCACCGACATGGCCCCCGGCCACCAGCGCTGCATGTACTGCGGCGACAGCCAGGGCACCGACATCGACCACTTCGAGCCGAAGAGCCAGGCGCCGCTGCGCACCTTCGACTGGACCAACTACCTGCTGGCCTGCTCCTACTGCAACAGCAACCAGAAGCGCGACCTCTTCCCGCGCGACCCCCGCACCGGCAGACCCCTCCTCCTCGACCCCACCCTCGACGACCCGCTGCACCACTTACGGCTGGTGCTGCCGCTCTGTACGTACAAGGGCCTCAGCGCCCAGGGCGACGCCTGCATAGACGTATTCGGCCTCAACCGGCGAGGCGTCCTCGTCGCCGGGCGCCGCACCGCCTACGCCACGGCCAAGCAGTCCGTCGAGCTCTGGCGCATAGCCACCGACCGGGGCCAGCACACCAAGGCCGACGAGGTCGCCCGGGTCGCCTGGGACCGCCCGCTCGCCGACGTCCTCGCCGCGATGTTCCACCAGTCCGCGCACCCCGCGGCCGACCTGCTCTTCGACGGCGAGGAGGAGACCTTGGCGCTGCTGCGCGACCCGGCGTTACGGGCGAGCTTTCTGGCGCGGGCGTGAGGGGCGCGACCTGCTGTTCACACCTGGGCCGAGTGCGCCGGCAGCCGAGATCGGGGAGTCACGAATGGAAGTAAGCGCATCGGCCGACGAGGACGCTGACCGGGAGCCCGCTGAGCACAGGCGGTTCGCCGGCCATCTTCGAGCCCTGGCCTCCGGTCCGGCATCCGAGGAAGCGACTTTGGTCGCCTCCGTGCTGTGCGACGAGGACGTTCAGATGGGGCAGAGCGCGGTGGCCCGCCATATGGACCTCCGCGCGGCCGAGTTGTTGACCGATGCCCGGTTCACCGCCTGGGCCGACCTCATGGCCACCGTCGTGGCGCACCACGACTTCCTCGCCCGTCGACTCCGCGAGTGGACCCTGCTCAGGGCCGTCGCGTCGGACGAGGCATGGAGGGCCGAGGAACTGGCCGCCGCGTCCGATTGGCTCCAGCGCACTGCCGTGGCATCTCCCCGGATCGACTCGCCCGCCGCCCTCGAAGTGCTAGCCACCAGGGGGCGTACCCGGCGCGTCCGCAACGCGGCACGTCAGCGGACGGGGCGGCAGGACCGACTGCCGGGCTGACACGGCGGGTCCCAGAAGATCCGCTGACGCTTGTCACTCCACATCGCTTCGGTGGCCTGCTGTCGACGGCGGCCGTCAGGCGTCGAGGTCGCCACTCTTGACGGCGGCGACGAACGAGGACCATCCGGCGGGGGAGAAGACGAGCGCTGGGCCGTTGGCGGTCTTGCTGTCGCGGACGGGGACGGTGGGGTGGCCGGTTGCTACTTCTAGGCAGTCGCTGGTCTCGTCGGCGCCGCCGCTGTAAGTGGACTTGAACCAGCCAGTGACCGCACTGGTGTCAGCGATCTTGAGCTGCGTGGTGCGCATGTTCGTACTCCTTCGCGATGTTTCTGACGAGGGCTAGTGACTCCCGGCAGGACGCCGCGTCACTCAGAGCAAGTGTGTAGGCCCTCTGACAAGCCTCAACCTCGGCCGGTTGGTCCATCAGATGTCCGGTGAGGAGCCCTTCTACGTAGGCGACAGGACTCGCGTCCGCGAAGTCCAGCAGGTAGAGCATGCTTCCCAGCAGGGCATGGGCGCCCGACGCGAATGGCAGGACGTGCAGACGCAGGCGACCGGCCTCGGCCATGTCCGCAACCTTGTGCAACTGCTCTGCCATGACGCCCGGTCCGCCGGTGGTACGCCGTAGGGCCGCCTCGTCCAGCAGGGTCCAAGCTACTGGGGTCGAGGATTTGGTGAGCAACTGACCGCGCTCCATGCGCTTGGCAACGTACTCGTCAAGTGGGTCGGCGCCGTGGTTGGGGCGGTACGCCTGGTACACGGCAAGCGTGTATGCCTCTGTCTGAAGCAGACCAGGAATGAGAGAGGCGCCATACTGGCGAATTTGGGTGGCCTCGCGCTCCAGCTCGATCACTGCTTGGAAGTATTGCGCGAATCTGGTGTCCAGATCCTCCAGCCAGCGAAAGAAGAAGCCGTCCGTCTTCAGAACAAGATCGATCCGCTGTGCGTCATCCGGGTTCGGCAGTCGTCGTCCCGCCTCCCAGTGACTGACCAAAGTCGATGAGCAGAGCAACTGAGCGCCCAACTCCTCCTGGGTCAGGCCGGCGGCCAACCGCCGTAGTCGCAGTTCCGCCCCGTACCTCTCCCTCAAAGTCCGAGGCTTCTGCTCCACAACCATGCGGCACCAACTCCCCTGTTCCTGACAGGCGGGCTGTCAAGCCCAAACCCTGGCAGCGTAGCCATGAGCCGCCTCACTCTGTGATGGATTCACCACGGAACGCACCCGTTCGTGGGTGCCGTCGTCAGAAGGAGAACGCGCAGAGATGAAGGACCTCGTCCGCCGGCTCACCGGCTCGCTGAGGAGGCGGGTGTGCCCCGCCCGGTCAGCCCGCCCCGCCCCGGGCACCCGCCCGCACCCCTCCGGCCCCACCACCCGGCGTACCGGCGAACGCCCCCTGCGCGGGGAGGACACGCAGCTGATCCGCCCCTACCTCCTGGCCCACGAGTGGCGTGCCGACCGGGTCGTGGCCACTGCCCTGCCCGCCCCTGTGACGGAGGTCGCGGCATGATCGAGGAGCATCGCGCACGGGGTACGTTCCGGCTGTTGCCGTGGACGGGAGCCGGGGGCAAGCAGTGCTGGGTGCTGGGGGACGGCACGGGTTACGTCTCGCGGATGGCGGACAACATCGAGAGCGTCCAGCTCGGTATGGCGAGTGACCTGCTCGACCACGCCGCCGCGTTGCTGGATGATCGCCGGGTCACGGGGGCGGAGTACCGGTTCCTCGCCAACCGGTTGAGCGAGTCGCTCCGGGACGTCAAACGCATCGCGGAGAGCCGGGGTGCTCGGTTGGCCGTCCATGGTGAGGCCGAAGACTCCGAAGACTCCTACGCGGAGGACGACGACGCCTATCACGACGCCTACGACATCGCGGAGACGGTGGGGGTCATCGACGCCGTCGACGCCGCTTCCCGGCCGCCCTCGGGCCTGCCCGATCGATGACCGCCGGTCGCCACGTGACGAGGCGGCCCGGGGCGCGCGGGGCCCGAGCCGCGCGGGGCCCGGGGCGCGCCGGGCCCGGTGTGGCGCCGGCCTGTGAACCACGCCGGGCCCCGCGCGCCGGATCAGCCGCAGATGCGGGAGCACATGCGGATCAGGGACGGATCAGGGCAGCTCAGGGTCGGTCGACCAGCTTCTGCACCTCGGGCGGGAGATCGGCGCCGGAGTGGACGGCGTACAACCTGGTCGTCTCCGGCGTGTCCCCGACGGCGATGGCGATCCTGGTGGGAACGCCGTCCACGGCGTAGGCGGGTGTCCCCGTCCCGACCGGCTCCTCGTCCTTGCCCGAGCCGCCGGTGTCGTCGCAGGGCGGTGCCGTGACGGCGCCGAGCTTCTTTCCGACGGTGTACTTCACGTTCCCCACGTCCTGGTACGAACTGCCCTGGTAGGTGTACCGAGCGACGCACAGGACCTCAGCGTGGCCTTCGTCCGTGCACGCCGCTACCGATGTCATCATGACCGCCGCCACCAGCAAGCCGGCGGATCGCCTGGTCCAACTCATGAGTGTCCCCCCTCAGTCGATGCGGCGGAGAGGAGCGCGCCCTCTCCGCCGAGTGACCTCGCCATCGCTCGGCACGGGAATGAGACCGTGCCCAGGGCGAGGCCCCTCGTGTTCCGCGGTTCGACGTGGGCGATGTGGATCTGGTTCCCCTGCTCCTGCGCGGAGTTGGGACTCGTAGAACCGCATGGTGGGACGTCACGTACGGCTCGGCGCGGCCCGAAGTCCTTTGCTGTGACTCCGGGCCGCCTGAGTTTCACCTCCGGCTGCTACCAGCCGGATGTGTACCCCTTGCCGTTGCATCCACAACAGACGCCGTCGCCGCCGCACTTGTCGCAGTTGCGCTGCCCGCCCCATCCGTAGGTCTTCCCGGTGCCCTTGCACGTACGGCACTCGCCCTTCCTCTCAGGGCAGGCCTTGCATCGAGCCATGAGTCATTCCCCCTCGTTTCGGTACGGGGACAGGTGCCTGCCCCGGATGGCTCGCCTCCGCCCGGCCTGCAGGCGGGTCGGCGGTCTCCGGTGCGCGCTCATCGACTGCGCGCTCCTCGACGATCAGGCCGTGTGCGCCCAACGGCCTTACGAGCAACGGGACAAGGCGACCCGGTCGGCTGCCGAGACGGCCGGCGTGCCTCGGTCAACGGTCCACGGGCGTCCGGAAAAGAGCAAGGCCATTTATCTCCGCCGACCGGTGGCCAGGCCGACGGGGTCACAGCCTTCCGCGGCTCCCGAGGGCTTCGGCACCGTCGTACCTGGTCCTGCCGGGTCGGAAGGAACAGGGCGACGGGTTTCGCGCGAGCTGCTGGTCGCGCCGGCCCGGAGCGTGCTTCGGAGATCTGCTCGTCCGGCCGGGGCATCGCCGGCCCGTCGATCAGGTGCGGGCCCACCCGTCGAACGTTGCCTCGCCCACCTGAAGGACGGCCGGATCCTCGCCGGGCTTCGTACGGAACCGGCTCGCGCCACCCGCCTGTGCCGCGCACGGCTCATCCTCAAGAACGGCTGTGCCGCTGGGCGTCATCGACGTCTGTCGCGGAGAGCCCACTGTCAGCACGGGCGTCCGCTGTGACCCCGCGCTCGTCCCCTCACCACTTGTCGCCGACGCGCACCTTGTTCCACTTGGACCGCGAGATGCACAACTCGTGCGCGTCGTTGTCCAGTTCGATCTGGTAGCACTCGCCCTTGTGGTGCGCGACGCGCTTGGTGGCACCGGTCTTCACCTGGTGGCACGACTTCTTGGTCTTGCCCTTCTTCGTGGTCGAGGAACACTCGCTGCGGGTGACCGCCTCGTTGGTGTACGTGGTGGTGCCGCGCTTGTACTCCTTCTCCGTGATCGTTCCGTGCACCGGGTCCGCGCCGCAGGCGGTCAGGAGAAGTGCGGCGACGGATGCGGCGGCCAGGGCGGCGATACGGCGGCCGGACGGACGGAGAGCGGGCATGGCGGGTCCTCTGCGGCAAGGAGTGGTGCCGGGCCGCACGGAGGAGACGGCGACGGCGTGGATGCGTTCCGCAGCATAGTGACGCACCGGACGTACGTTCGGTTCTCGGGTGGACGGGTGGACGGGTGGGCGGGTGAACGGGTGGGCGGCTCGCGGCGGCGTCTGCGAGCCCGGTGACCTCGCGCGGCGAAGGCCGAGTCTTCTCGTCGAACCTTGAGCGGTGCCGCCGTCAGGAGGACACGGTCAAGGCCGACGAGGCGACGGCGGTGGCGAAGTAGAAGCCGGGAAACGCGAGGTTGTGGAGCACGCGGGCGCGTAGATGGAAGGCGAGCGCGCCCAGGTAGAGCAGGGCGAGACCGCAGGCCGCGGCGGCACCGAGGGGGCGCAGTGACGCGTCGAGGAGACCGAGGAGGAGGCCGGCCGCACCGGCCAGCTTGAGAGTGGCCAGCCGGGGCAGCCAGGATCGGGGCACACCCACCTGTGCCGAGTTGGCCAGCACGAAGCGTGCCCCGGCGAGGTCGGCCGCGGCGATTCCGGCGTTGGCGGCGACGGTGATCAAGGTGACGACGAGATGTGCGAGCTGGGTACCGGTCATGTCTTCAGGGTCCGCGTGGGCTTCGGCACCGTCCAATACCTGCTTCTATAACCTGGTGGCATGGATGTGGACACGCGCCTGCTCCGGTACTTCGCCGCAGTGGCGGAGGAGGGCAGCCTGACCGGGGCGGCGCGAAAGCTGTTCGTCTCCCAGCCCGCGCTGACGAAGCAGATCCGGCGCCTGGAGGGGGATCTCGGGGTGCCGCTCTTCGCGCGTTCGCGGTCCGGGATGGCGCTGACCGAGGCCGGTCGAGAGCTCGCCGCGCGGGTGCCCGCACTGTTGAAGGGCTGGGACGAGGCGCTGGAGGCAACCGGAAGGGCGGCAAGGGTGCTGCGCCTGGGTTTCCTGGACGCGGGCGCCTTGGGCGCCGTCCACGAGGTCGTCGCCGAGTTCCGCCGGGCGCATCAGGAATGGCGGGTGGAACTGCGACAGTTCGACTGGTCGGACGCGAGTGCCGGCTTGGCCCGGGGCGATGTGGATGCGGCAGTGGTGCGGTTGCCGTTTCCGGGGCAGGAGCGGCTGCACGTCCGGGAGCTGTTCGTCGAGGAACGTGGGGTGCTGCTGTCGGCTCGGCATCCGCTGGCGAACAGCGGGGCGGTGGAGTTCCGGGAGCTGTGGGACGAGCCGTTCGTCGCGGCCGGAGCCGAGACCGGGGCCTGGAGGGAGTACTGGCTGGCGACGGAGGAGCGGGAAGGGCACCCGGTCCGGGTCGGTGCCGTCACCAGCAGGCCCGACGAGTGGCTCGGAGCGGTGGCGGCCGGCTGCGTGGCGCTGGCCCCGGCGTCGACGGCCCGTTTCTACTCCCACCCGGACGTGGTGTTCCGTTCAGTCCGCGGGGTCTCACCGAGCAGGGTGGGGCTGGCCCGGCCGAGGGGCCGGACTCGTCAGGCGGCGCTGGATGAGCTGCTGGACGCCGTCGCACGGCGGTTGAGCCGGAGCTGACGACGGGGCCGGCAGACCCGCGGCACGCTGCCCGGCCGGATCGGCGCCACTCCCGGCGGCAGCCGCGTCGAAGGGGCTCGCGTTGCACGAGGGGCCCGCTGTCACGAGCGGCTCGGTCCGCCACCACCGGTGAGCGCCCGCATCCAGCCGGGCCGACTCCTGGACGGCGACCGTGGGGTGGACATCCCCCCCTGACCGCGACTGGGCCGATCCCGGTCGCCCGCCGACGGGCGGGCGGGCCGCCCCGCCGACAGGCGCGCACGGCCTTGACCGTCACATGGGCGTGGCTGCGGCTTCGTTGACGGTGACGGCCCTCGCCAGCAGTTCCGGATCGGCCAGCCGGTCGGGGTGGTGCAGCATCTGGGCGACGGCGTTGAAGGCGCGTGCGACGTCCCCGTCGCGGAGGGTGGCCGCGGTGATCTGTCCCGTGGCCCACCGCCGGCGCCGGACTTCCTCCGGTACCTCCGTACCGTTCCGCGCGTCGAGACGGGCTGTGTCGTCCCCGGTGGAGACGGCCCAGGCGGCGTCCACGACCACCTGCTGGAGGCGGAAGAACTCCCGTGCGGGCATGCCGAGGTCGGGGTCGGCGTCGAGGTACGAGGCCAGGCAGGAGGCGTGCAGCGCGGCGGAGGTCATGCCTTGGCCGTGGATGGGGTTGAACGACGCCACGGCGTCCCCCAGGACGGCCAGGCGGGCGGGGAGGCGGCCCGTGTCGGTGAAGTGGCGCCGCCGGCTCTCGGCCTGGTGGTAGGTCACCACGTCGCCCACGGGGGCGCCCGCCGTGGCCTCGGCGAAGACGGGCGGGTGCGTGGGGAGGGAGGCGCGGAACTCGGCGATCGTCCGGGCGGGCCGGTAGTCGTCGTACCCCTCCAGTGTGACGAGCCACCGCATTCCCTCGATCGGGACCGCCGCCGCGAGGGCGATCCCGCCCGACGGGTACTCCGGTGAGAAGAGCGCGTAGCCGACGGCCGTTTCCAGGTCGGCGGCATGCTCCGACCGCTCGAACAGGGCCGTCGCGTAGTTGATGGGGGTTTTCAGCCGCTCGATCCTGGGCTCGTCGTAACCGCCCTCCCTGAGCCAGTTCGACAGCTTGCTGGCGCGTCCCATGGCGTCCACGACGAAATCGGCGTCCAGTACCCCCGCACCTCCGTCGCCCTGCTCCCCGCCGGCGGCCGCGACGAAGCGGACGGCGCTGACGGCACCGTCGCGGTACCGCAATCCGGTCGCCCGTCCGCGCAGCACGGTCACGTTGGGCAAGGACATGACCCGGTTCCGGATCAGAGCCTCCAGCAGGGGGCGCCCGATCCCGAAGATGGGGCGGCCTTCACCGTCCGGCGCCTGGGGCACGCCGTCGATGAGGAGCGTCCCGTGGGTGGGGATCAAGGTCGCGCCGAGGTCCTGCGCTTCCCTCGTTAACCCCGGAAACCACCTCTCCGCCCACTGCCGGCCCGCCGGGAGCAGCGCGTGCACGTGCCGGCCCTGGGGCACGCCGGCCCGCGGGCCGGCCTGCGCGGACACGTCGTCGGGCTCGATGACGACGACCCGGCGTGCGCGGTCGGAGAGCACCCGTGCCGCCAGGAGCCCCGCGATGCTGCCCCCGATCACACAGGCCGTGTCCACCAGCACGGGGGCGTCGTCGGGCGGGTCGGCGTGGACGAGATGCTCGAAGAGTGAGGCCGCGGACTCGGTCATGGAAGGTGCTCCTGTCGGTCGTGGCGCGGGATACGCCGGCGAGCCCCCTGAGGGACAACGTTTGGTATGGACAGGAGGGCGCCCGGCGGGACCGCTGTCAAGGCCGAACATTCCCTCCTTCAGGGCGGGATGTGGTGTTCCGGTGGCCCTCTCGTCGCTCGAAGGCGTGACGTCGTGGGAGCCCGGCGCCGGGGTCGCGCGGGACCGCCGCAGTCACTTTGCCCCCGCCTCGTTCTGCGTGCGGGCCGGGTGCGGGCGGTGTAGAGAGGAGTCATGTCACAGCACGGCGAAGGACCTCGTCGGGAGGGGCGAGGCCGCGTGGTGCGCGGGAGCCGGAGCCGGTTCCTGATCGCCGTCCCGGTCCTCTGGATCGTCGCGGTGTCGCTGATCGACCTTCTCGCGCCCGACGACATCCACCTGGGCCCGCTGCTCGTCGCGGCCCCGGCGGTCACGGCGTCGTTCGCCGGGCCCCGGACGGTGGGTCTGATCGCCGTACTGGCGGCGCTCGCGCAGACGGCCATCGGGCTGGTACGTGATCCCGGCGAACTGCTCTCCACCAACCACCAGGCCCAGGTCGTCGCCCTGCTGCTCGTCGGCGCCCTGCTGGTGATCTTCTGCGTACTGAGGGAGCGCCGGGCGAAGGAACTGGCGCAGGTTCGGTACGTCTCCGAGTCCGCCCAGCGCGTGGTCCTGCCGCCGCTGCCCAAGAGACTCGGACCGTTGCGCGTCGCCTCGCTCTACCTCGCCGCCGAGGCCGAGGCCCAGATCGGCGGGGACCTGTACGCGGTGGCGCGTACCGCCTCCGGCACCCGGCTGATCATCGGAGACGTGCGCGGCAAGGGGATGACCGCGGTGAACGACGCCGCCCTGCTCCTCGGCGCGTTCCGTGTCGCCGCCCACCGCCGGTCGAACCTGGGCGAGCTGGTGAGCTACCTCGACCGGAGCGTGTGCTGGGACCTCGTGGAGCCGGGTGAGGCCGGCCGTTACGGAGAAACGTTCATCACCGCCACCGTCCTGGACATCCCCGACCAGGGCGGCCGGGTCGAGATGGTCGCCTGCGGGCATCCGCCGCCGGTCGTCCTGCGCGACGGACGGCCGACGACGGTGGACGTCCTCCACCCCGCGCCTCCGCTGGGCCTGGGGGAACTGGCGCGCCCGAGGTACCACGTCGACAGCTTCCCGTTCGAGCCGGGAAGCCTTCTGCTGCTGTACACCGACGGCGTCACCGAGGCCCGCGACGCCACCGGCACCTTCTACCCGCTCGCCGAGCGCATCACCGGCTGGACCGAGCGCGACGCGGACGCCTTCCTCGGCCGCCTCCGACGCGACCTGATGGACTGGGTCGGCGGGCGGCTCGGCGACGACGCCGCCATGATCGTCATCGAGCGTCCCGCCGCGCGCCCGGCGTGACCCGGGCCTCCTCCCGGATCACTCGCAGCGCCCGCACGGGAATCCGTGCCGTACGGCGGCCGAGGAGTCGGCCCGCCCCGGCACGGGCGCCCACCGAACGCGGTGCGCACGGACGAGCGGCGGACCGTACGGCGACTGCCAGGCCGGGCGCCCGGTCCGGTCCGAATCTGCGGTGCGGCGTCGCTCGCGCCGGTTCGCGAGGGGCGCTGCCGCCCGGCGGAGACCGGCGTCGAGCAGTGGGCTCGGAAGCTCGAAGCGCGGCACGGCCGTCCTCCTCGGGGCGGCGAGTCCGGCGGTGGCCCCGAACCCGGTGCCCGGCGCGGTGCGGCAGCCGTCACCACGACGGACCACGGCCGGCGGGCGGTCGGCGAGCGGAGAGGTTCCGAGTGGCCACGGGGTGAGCGTGCAGGTGGTGAGCAGGCGGACGGCGGGCACGACGACCCAGTTCCTGGACATGGAGATACACCGGTTTCAGTGAGAGAGCCGCAGCGAGAAGGAGCCCGGCGCACGGGGGCGACGGGCGAAGGAACAGCGCTCGGGGTGTCTCACTTCGTGTACATCGGCGTGTCCTCCGACGGGTGACCACGGGGGGGGAGCGGAGCGGAAGCACCGTAACGGCGCACGGAGATGCGGTTCCACCGGTTTTCGGGCGGTGGCGGTGGCGGTGGCGGTGGCGGTGGCGGTGGCGACGGCGGTTACGGGGGCGGGGGCGGTGGCGCGGCGCCTCGGTGGGGCAGCGGCCCGGCCGGGACACCCCGGCCGGGCCGTCGTCCCGGCTCCTCCCCCCTACAGGTGTCGGCGCCACCCGATACCGTCGATCCATGCCCAACGCGCCCACCCCGCCCCCCAGCCTGGCAGTCCTCGAAGGGGTCCTGGAGCGGATCACCTACGCCAACGAGGAGAACGGGTACACCGTCGCCCGCGTCGACACCGGGCGCGGCGGCGACCTGCTCACCGTGGTGGGCTCGCTGCTCGGCGCGCAGCCGGGGGAGTCGCTCCGGATGGAGGGCCGCTGGGCCTCCCACCAGCAGTACGGCAAGCAGTTCGTCGTGGAGAACTACACGACGGTGCTCCCCGCCACCATCCAGGGCATCCGCCGCTACCTCGGTTCCGGGCTGATCAAGGGCATCGGCCCGGTCATGGCCGACCGGATCACCACCCACTTCGGCACCGACACCCTCGACATCATCGAGAACGCGCCCAAGCGGCTCGTCGAGGTCCCCGGGCTCGGCCCGAAACGCACCAAGAAGATCGCCGATGCCTGGGAGGAGCAGAAAGCGATCAAGGAGGTCATGATCTTCCTCCAGTCGGTCGGGGTCTCGACCTCGATCGCGGTGCGGATCTACAAGAAGTACGAGGACGCCTCGATCTCCGTCGTGAAGAACCAGCCCTACCGGCTGGCCGCCGACGTCTGGGGCATCGGCTTCCTGACCGCCGACCGGATCGCGCAGGCGGTCGGCATCCCGCACGACAGCCCGGAACGCGTGCGCGCCGGACTGCAGTACGCCCTCTCCCAGTCCTCCGACCAGGGCCACTGCTACCTCCCCGAGGAACGGCTGATCGCGGACGGCGTGAAGCTGCTCCAGGTCGACACCGGGCTGGTCATCGAGTGCCTCGCCGAACTCGCCGCCGACCCGGAGGGCGTCGTGCGCGAGAAGGTGCCGTCGCCGGAGGGCGGCGAGCCGGTGACGGCCGTCTACCTCGTGCCCTTCCACCGGGCGGAGCTCTCCCTCGCCGGGCAGGTGCGCCGGCTGCTGCGGACCCAGGAGGACCGGATGCCCGCCTTCAAGGACGTGGACTGGGAGAAGGCGCTGCAGTGGCTGGCCCGGCGGACCGGCGCCACCCTCGCACCCGAGCAGGAGGCGGCGGTCCGGCTCGCGCTGAGCCACAAGGTGGCCGTGCTGACCGGCGGACCGGGGTGCGGGAAGTCGTTCACCGTACGCTCCGTGGTCGAGCTGGCCCGCGCGAAGAAGGCGAAGGTCGTGCTGGCCGCCCCCACCGGACGGGCCGCGAAGCGCCTCTCCGAGTTGACCGGCGCCGAGGCGTCCACCGTGCACCGGCTCCTCGAACTGAAGCCGGGCGGGGACGCCGCGTACGACAAGGACCGCCCGCTCGACGCCGATCTGGTGGTCGTGGACGAGGCGTCCATGCTCGATCTGCTGCTCGCCAACAAGCTCGTGAAGGCGGTGGCACCCGGTGCCCACCTCCTCCTGGTGGGCGACGTGGACCAGTTGCCGTCGGTCGGCGCGGGCGAGGTGCTGCGGGACCTGCTCGCCGAGGGCGGACCCGTACCGGCCGTCCGGCTGACCCGGATCTTCCGCCAGGCCCAGCAGTCCGGCGTGGTCACCAACGCCCACCGCATCAACTCCGGACAGCCCCCGCTCACCCAGGGTCTCGACGACTTCTTCCTCTTCGTGGAGGACGAGACGGAGGACGCCGGGGTGCTCGCCGTGGACGTGGCGGCCCGCCGCATCCCGAAGAAGTTCGGCCTCGACCCGCGCCGCGACATCCAGGTGCTCACCCCGATGCACCGGGGCCCGGCCGGCGCCGGGCACCTCAACGGCCTGCTCCAGCAGGTCATCACCCCGGGCCGCCCCGAGCTGCCGGAGAAGAGGTTCGGCGGCCGGGTCTTCCGGGTCGGCGACAAGGTCACCCAGATCCGCAACAACTACGAGAAGGGCGAGAACGGCGTCTTCAACGGCACCGTCGGCGTCGTGACCTCGCTCGACACCGACGAGCAGCGGCTGACCGTGCGCACCGACGAGGACGAGGAGATCGGCTACGACTTCGACGAGCTCGACGAGCTGGCCCACGCCTACGCCATGACGATCCACCGCTCCCAGGGCAGCGAGTACCCGGCCGTCGTCGTCCCCGTCACCACCAGCGCCTGGATGATGCTCCAGCGCAACCTCCTCTACACGGCGGTGACCCGGGCCAAGAGGCTCGTGGTCCTGGTCGGCTCCCGCAAAGCGATCGGGCAGGCCGTCCGCACGGTTTCCGCCGGAAGACGCTGTACGGCGCTGGATTTCCGGCTCAGGGGAGGGGCGGGGGGAGACTCACCGTAAAAAATGATCGATCAAATCGGTGGGAAACATCACGCGGGGCTTCCGGAACCACCGGCAAGGGGGCAGGATGACTAAGTTGGCGGCACTCAGTGCCGCCAATAGGTCCAATGGACGACCCCGAGTGCACTCTCCTGAGCCAAATGGGGGAGGGTGAAGACAGTCAGGGCACAGGGCACCTAGTCAGGGCACCTCGAAGAAGAGGCACTACGTCGGTGAGGGATGACGTGAGCGAGCACACCAACAACGCTGTAGTACTGCGGTACGGCGATGACGAGTACACCTACCCGGTGATCGACAGCACCGTCGGCGACAAGGGCTTCGACATCGGGAAGCTGCGGGCCAACACCGGCCTCGTGACGCTGGACAGCGGCTACGGCAACACCGCCGCCTATAAATCCGGCATCACCTACCTCGACGGTGAGCAGGGCATCCTCCGCTACCGCGGGTACCCGATCGAGCAGCTCGCCGAGAGCTCGACCTTCCTTGAGGTCGCGTACACGCTGATCAACGGTGAGCTTCCGAAGGTCGACGAGCTGTCGACCTTCAAGAACGAGATCACCCAGCACACCCTGCTCCACGAGGACGTCAAGCGGTTCTTCGACGGCTTCCCGCGCGACGCCCACCCGATGGCCATGCTGTCCTCGGTCGTCAGCGCGCTGTCCACCTTCTACCAGGACAGCCACAACCCGTTCGACGAGGAGCAGCGTCACCTCTCGACGATCCGCCTGCTGGCGAAGCTCCCGACGATCGCGGCGTACGCGTACAAGAAGTCGATCGGTCACCCGTTCGTCTACCCGCGCAACGACCTCGGCTACGTCGAGAACTTCCTGCGCATGACCTTCTCGGTCCCCGCCCAGGAGTACGAGCTGGACCCGGTCGTCGTCTCGGCGCTGGAGAAGCTGCTCATCCTGCACGCGGACCACGAGCAGAACTGTTCGACCTCCACCGTGCGTCTGGTCGGCTCCTCGCAGGCGAACATGTTCGCCTCGATCTCCGCCGGCATCTCCGCCCTGTGGGGCCCGCTGCACGGCGGCGCCAACCAGTCCGTGCTGGAGATGCTGGAAGGCATCCAGGCCAACGGCGGCGACGTCGACTCCTTCATCCGCAAGGTGAAGAACAAGGAGGACGGCGTCCGCCTGATGGGCTTCGGCCACCGGGTGTACAAGTCCTTCGACCCGCGCGCCAAGATCATCAAGGATGCCGCGCACGACGTCCTGTCGGCCCTCGGCAAGTCCGACGAGCTGCTCGACATCGCGCTCAAGCTGGAGGAGCACGCGCTCTCCGACGAGTACTTCGTCTCGCGCAACCTCTACCCCAACGTGGACTTCTACACCGGTCTGATCTACCGGGCCATGGGCTTCCCGACCGAGATGTTCACCGTGCTCTTCGCGATCGGCCGCCTCCCCGGCTGGATCGCCCAGTGGCACGAGATGATCAAGGAGCCGGGATCCCGCATCGGCCGCCCGCGCCAGATCTACACCGGCGAGGTCCTCCGTGACTTCGTCCCGGTCGAGGGCCGCTGACGCGACCCGTCCGGTGCCTTCGGGTGCCCGGGTGCACCGGTACGGCGCGACGACCGCACGAGCCACGTGGCGCCGTACCCGTAGGGCCGCTCGACGTAGTCGCTCCTCGGCGTCGCCCGTAGGGCTCGTAGTACCTGCTGCCCCGCAGTGCCCGCACTGATCGAAGTACCCGCACCACCGCACCGCCCGGCCTCCTCGGCCGACTGCCTTCGCCCCGCGTGCCGCGCTCACCCAGAGCGCGGTGTCCGGGGCGATTCGGCGTCCTGGGGCCGGTGCCCCGGGCGGGTCTCCGCCCGAACTGGCCGGAAATAGCAGGAAGCGCCCCGCCGTCGATCCCCCCACGGGTCGACGAACAGGGCGCTTCCCATATCCCGGAGCGGATTCCCCCCACGGGATCCGGCCGGGCGTCCTCAGGGAGTCTGCACTCCCTTGTCCTGCTGCGGTCCGCCGGGGTACGTACGGGAGGGCCGCTCAAAGCTCCCCGATGCACGTGCCCCGGCCAACGCTTGCCATGAAGCGTCCCCCAAGACACTTCATCGGACGTCCCCCAAGACATCCTTGGCATCGCACTCTAAGACTCACGAACCCATTGAATGGTTACCCTCAAATCGATGTGATCTAGATCTCTTTGTGGAAATTACGTGAAGGAGCGCAGGCGCAGGCTGTTCGTCACGACGAACACGGAGGAGAACGCCATGGCGGCTCCCGCGATCATCGGGTTGAGCAGGCCGAACGCAGCAAGCGGCAGGGCCGCCACGTTGTACCCGAAGGCCCAGACGAGGTTGCCTCTGATGGTGGACAGCGTACGCCGCGAGAGGCGGATCGCGGCCCCGGTCACCTTGAGATCTCCACGTACCAATGTGAGATCGCTCGCCTCGATCGCCGCGTCCGTCCCCGTGCCCATCGCCAGCCCCAGATCCGCGGTGGCGAGAGCGGCGGCGTCGTTCACGCCGTCACCGACCATCGCGACCGACCTGCCCTCCGCCTGGAGCCTTCGCACGACCTCCACCTTCTCCTGGGGCAGCACCTCGGCGTAGACCTCGTCGATCCCGACGGCGCGTGCCACGGATTCGGCCACGGCCCGGTTGTCACCGGTCAGCAGCACGGGGCGCAGGCCCAGGCGGCGCAGCTCGGCGACCGCCTCTGCGCTGCTCTCCTTCACGGTGTCCGCGACCTCCAGGACCGCGCGGGCCTCCCCGTCCCAGCCGACCACCACCGCGGTGGCTCCGGTGGCCCCGGCGAGCGCCGACTCCAGCACCGGCGGCAGGGCGATCCCGGCTTCCGCCAGGAGCGCGGGCCGGCCGACGAGGACCGTACGGCCGTCCACCGTGCCGCGTACGCCGAGCCCGGGGGTGTTCCCGAAGCCGGTGACGGACGGCAGCGCCCCCAGACGCTCCGCCGCCGCGGCGGCCACCGCGCGGGCGACCGGGTGCTCCGATGCGTGCTCCAGCGCCCCGGCCAGCCGCAGCGCCTCGTCCTCGTCCGTCCCGGGCGCGGTGTGCACCGCCCGGAGTGCCATCCGGCCGGTGGTGACGGTGCCGGTCTTGTCGAGCACGATCGTGTCGATGCGCCGGGTGGTCTCCAGAACCTCGGGACCCTTGATCAGGATGCCCAGTTGGGCGCCGCGCCCCGTACCGACCATCAGGGCGGTGGGAGTGGCGAGCCCCAGGGCGCAGGGGCAGGCGATGATCAGTACGGCGACCGCGGCCGTGAACGCGGCCGTCACGTCGCTCGTCACCAGCAGCCAGGTGACCAGCGTGGCCACCGCGATCAGCAGCACCACCGGTACGAAGACCGCCGACACCCGGTCGGCGAGCCGCTGGACCTCCGCCTTGCCGTTCTGGGCGTCCTCCACGAGCCGGGCCATCCGGGCGAGCTGCGTGTCGGCCCCGACCCGGGTCGCCTCCACGACGAGCCGGCCCGAGACGTTCACCGTCGCCCCGGTGACCGCGGCCCCGGGACCCACGTCGACCGGCACCGACTCGCCGGTGAGCATCGAGGCGTCCACCGCGGACTCGCCCTCGGCCACCGTGCCGTCGGTGGCGATCTTCTCGCCGGGCCGCACCACGAACCGGTCGCCCACCGCGAGCCGGGCGACCGGGACGCGTACCTCCGTACCGTCGCTCCTCAGGACCGCCACGTCCCGCGCCCCGAGGTGCATCAGCGCCCGCAGCGCCGAACCCGCCTTCCGCTTGGACCGGGCCTCCAGATAACGACCGAGCAGGATGAAGCTCACCACCCCGGCCGCGACCTCCAGATAGAGCGCGGAGGACGCGTCGGCCCGGGAGGCCACCAGGTCGAAGCCGTGCCGCATGCCGGGCATCCCGGCGTCGCCGAAGAAGAGCGCCCACAGCGACCAGCCGAAGGCCGCCAACGTGCCGACCGAGACCAGCGTGTCCATGGTGGCGGCGCCGTGCCGGAGGTTGGTCCAGGTCGCGCGGTGGAACGGCAGCCCGCCCCAGACGACCACCGGAGCGGCGAGCGTCAGCGAGAGCCACTGCCAGTTGTCGAACTGGAGCGCCGGGACCATCGCCAGGAGGACCACCGGCACGGAGAGCAGCACCGACACGATCAGGCGCTGCCGGAGGGCGGCGAGGGGGCCGTCCTGCCCGTTCTCCGCGTCGTTGCCGGGCGCCCCGGCCTCCGCCCCGGCTGCTTCGCCGGGTATGGCGGCGGACGCCACGGGCTCCGGCGCGGGTGGCGGTGGCGGTGCGGGCGGGGTGGCGGTGTAGCCGGTCCGCTCGACGGTCGCGACGAGGTCCGCCAGGTCCGTGTCGGGGCCGAAGGAGACGCGGGCCTTCTCGGTCGCGTAATTGACCGTGGCGGTCACGCCGTCCATCCGGTTCAGCTTCTTCTCCACCCGCGCCGCGCAGGAGGCGCAGGTCATGCCGCCGATCATCAGCTCGGTCTCGGAGACTTCCGGGGCCGGGACCCCGGCTGTGGTGACCTCGGCTGTGGTGGTGCTGGCCATGTCCGAACTCCTGGGGGAAACACTTCAGGGCCGTACCCCACCAGTATCTGCTGGTGGCGTCCGGCCCGAAGGATGGTGGGTGGGGCGGCGGTCCGGGCGACGCTCCCCGGCGGGGTGCTGTCCGGGCCGTTGCCGACCGGGTCTCAGCTGTCCGGGCCGTAGTCGTCCGGGTCGTGGTTGTCCGGGCCGTCTTTGTCCGGGCCGTTGTCGTCCGGGCCGTCGGGGGCGGTGTCGGTCAGACCTTGCCGACGTACTCGTAGCCCGCCTCGTCGACGGCGGCGCGCACGGCCTCCTCGGTCAGCGGCGCACGGGAGGAGACGGTCACCTGCCCGCTCGCGGCGGCGGCCTTCACCTCGGTCACCCCGTCGATGGCGGAGATCTCCTCGGAGACGGCGCCCTCGCAGTGACCGCAGGTCATGCCCTTGACCTCGTACACCGCGGTGACCGAGTCGATCGCCACCTCGGCGGGGGCGCCGTGGTCGGCCCCGGACGAGCAGCAGGAGCGGGCGGCGGCCTGGGGGGTCTCGGTCTCGGCGGTCATGGTGTTCTCCTCTGATCGGGCGCCGAAGGGCGTGGACCGCGGCGAGGGCCGCAAGTCGAAAGCGCAACAAATCGGCACATTGAGCGTTGTATGAGGCGTCAAGGGCATCCGGTGCGCACCCGGGCTACTCCGGGGCCTCCTTGCCTCACTCTCCAGACTATACCCCTAGGGGGTATCAAGGCGAGCGCCTCGCTCCGGCCGCCGACGCCTCTCGTGCCCGCTCCCGCCGCGACCGAACGACGAGGACACGGAGCCAGCAGACCCCGACCGGAGTGGTCGCCACCGTGCCGCCCACCGGGATCAGGGTGAAAAGGTGCGGCTGCTGGTCGGACGGGTCCTCCAGGAACCCTCGGGCCGGAATCGAATCCACCTGCCCGTCACCGGTGACCCGGGCGACCAGCCAGACCGCGATACCCCGCATCGAGTCCCACGGGGCGTGCAGGACGGGCACCCCGAGGAAGGTTCCGAGGACCGTCGGCGGGAAACGGAACCGGCCGTTCGCCCCGCGGTGGACCAGCAGGACCCCACCGACGATCGCTGTCCACAGGCCGTGCCCGAAGGGGGAGGGCGCCCCGCGCAGCACCTCGGTCTCCAGCAGCGCCCGCAGGTTGATGCCCTCCAGCGTGACCGCCGCGTCGAAGGCGTACCCGGCGCTCTCGAATGCCGCGAAACCGAACCCCACCGTGGCGCCCAGTACCAGCCCGGCCCTGCGGCCGTGAACGGAGTGGTGGCGGCGGAGTACGAACATCAGGGCGCCCACCTTCACCGCCTCCTCGATCAGCCCGACGCCGAGGAACAGCCAGACCGTGGCCCGGTGCAGCAGGTAGTACTCCAGGACCGAGGCGCCCAGCACCCCCAGGATTCCGCCCGTCAGGAACGAGCCCAGGATCAGCGACGGCCCGAGGTCCTCGCCGTTTCGTGCCGCTCGTGCGCCCACAGTACGAACACGGCCGGCACGAGAAAGCTGCCGAGCAGGATCAGCGTCGGCAACAGGGTGGAGTTCTCGGTCAGGTACGTGGCGCCGACGGCGAGGGCCCACGAGACCACCCCTCCCCAGAGGCAGCGCCGCCACAGGCCGGGCGGCGGCCGGGGCGCGCCCGGCGGGGCGGGCGGGGGCCCGGGTGGTGACGATTGCGGTGGCGGTGGCGGTGGCGGTGGCGGTAGCGGTGGCGGAGACGGAGACGGAGGGTCGTCGGAGGAGGACCAGTGCACGCCGGCTCCAGACGGGGGGCCTCCCGGCTCCCGGGAGGGAAGGGCGGGAGGGGGCGTGAGAGGGGTCGGGAAAGGGGAGATCGCGCTGGATCGGTTGATGTCATGACGATCGGGGTGAATCGCCTGAGGTTCGCACAGCCTATGGGCTGTGTTCGGGCGCGTCAGGGCCGGAACGCGAAGGGCGTGTCGTCGGCGCGTGACGGTCGTTGGTGGGGCATGTCATCGCACTGTTTGGGATGTTCCGGGGCATATGCCAGTGAGCGATGGCCCTGCCGCTCCCCGCATCGCGCCGCCGTCCGCCGCTGTGCCTCGCGTCGTGGTGCGTCCCGTGCCGCGCGGTCGGGGTGGTCAGGCGGAATCCGGGGTGCGGGAGAGCCGGTTCGCCTCGTCGAGCAGGGGGTTGAGGTAGCGGAACATCACCGCCTTCAGCTCGCGGGCGTACGCCTCCCGTTCCTCACCCTCGTGCGTCATGATCAGGTCGATTCCGGCCTTGAACAGCTGGAAGGACATGACGCCGACGCGCTGTATCTGCGCGTCGGGAAGCTCCGGCAGGTAACCCGCGAGGAGGGCTTCGACGCGGGTGAGCATCGCGTCGTGCACGAGGTCGTGCTTCTCGGTGATGCGGCCGGGCACCTCCCCGCCGTGCATCAGGACGCAGAACGCCGGATTCTCCGTGTTGAAGGCGATCAGCGGATCGAGCACCGTGTCGAGCAGTCGGTCCAGCGCGAGTTCGGAGTGGCTCAGGGTGATGGCCTCGCCGTACGTCTCCTGCCAGCGGTGCAGGAGGCGGTCGCCGAGCTCCACGGCGATCGCCTCCTTGTTGGGGAAGAACTGGTAGAGCGTGCCGGGCGAGACGCCGGCCTCGCGGGCGATGGCGTTGGTGCTGGCGGCGGTGTAGCCCTGCGTGCGGAACACGTCGGCGGCGGCGGCCAGCAGCTGGGCCATCCGGGCCTCGCCGCGCGCCTGGCGACGGCGGGGGGTCCGGGTGCTCCCGGCGCAGTCCGGGGCGGCGCCCGTGCGTACTCCGTCCCGCGCCCCCGACTTTTTCGGCGTCGCATCCCCGGTGGCCGATTTCCCGGTGGTCGATTTCCCGGTGGTCGTATCCCCGGTGGCCGATTCCGCGGCGGTCGCGTCCTCCGCGGTCGCGTCCCCCGTGGTCGACTCCTCCGTGGTCGGCTCCTCGGCGGTCGACTCCTCGGCGGTCGATCCCTTTGCCGCCGCGGTGGCGGCCCGCTCTGCTCCGGCCTCAGACATGCTTCATCCCCAACCCACGAGAGAGTGATTGACAAACACGAGCGGGCACTCGCATTCTTGAGAAACGCGAGCGACCACTCGTGTTTGCCAGTCTATGTGGCAGTGGCCGACCCGTGCTGCCCCGCGCAGCCCGGGCCTGGTGGAGGGGGCACCGCATCATGTCCGTAGTCGAGAGCCCGCGGCGGCTCGGTGGCTGGACCCGTTTCGTGACGGCGCGGCCTCGGCTCGCCCTGCTCGCGGCGCTCCTCTTCACCGCGCTCGCGGTGTTCGCGGGCAGCGGTGTCGGCGACCGGATGGGCAGCGGCGGCTGGGAGGCCCCGGACGCCGAATCGACCTGGACGACCCGGGCGCTGGAGAAGGAATTCCCCGCCTCCCAGCCCAATCTCCTGCTGCTGGTCGACAGCGGGCGGGCCTCGGTCGACGATCCGGCGGTGGTGGCCGAGGCCTCGCGTCTCACCGCACGCCTGGCCGCCCAGCAGGGGGTCACCGGCGTCGGTTCGTACTGGCAGACTCCCGCCCCCGCCCTGCGCGCCCGGGACGGACACGAAGCGCTGATCGCTGCCCACATCACCGGCGATGAGAAGGGCTCCGGAGAGACGCTCGACCGGATCACCCCGCTCTTCGAGGGGGGTCACGGGCCGGTGAAGGTCTCCATCGGTGGGCTGATCGCCGTACGGCACGAGATGCAGTCGATCATTCAGGAGGACCTGTTGAGGGCGGAGATGGTCGCCCTGCCGGTCACTCTCGTCCTGCTGGTGATGGTCTTCGGCAGCGCGGTGGCGGCCCTCCTCCCTCTCGGCGTGGGCATCGTGGCGATCCTCGGGACCAGCGCCGTGCTGCGCGGTATCACCGAGCTGACCGACGTCTCCGTCTTCGCGCAGAACCTCACGACCGCCCTCGGCCTCGGACTCGCTGTCGACTACGCCCTGTTCATCGTGCGACGGTTCCGCGAAGAGCTGGCCTCCGGCGCCGACCCCCGCTCCGCGGTCGGCATCACCCTCCGCACGGCCGGGCGCACCGTGCTCTTCTCCGCACTCACGGTCGCGGTCTCGCTCTCCGCGATGCTCGTCTTCCCTCAGTACTTCCTGCGCTCCTTCGCGTACGCCGGAATCGCCGTGGTGATCCTGGCCGCCGGGGCGGCCCTCATCGTCCTTCCGGCCGCACTGGTGCTGCTCGGCCCCCGGGTCGACGCCCTGGACCTGCGGCGCGCACTGGTTCGCGGAAGAGGTGTCCGGGCGGCGGGGCCGGGGACGGCCGGCCGGGGGCGGGCCGGTCTCGCCGCGCTGGTGATGCGCCGCGCCCCGGTCTTCGCCCTGGTGACCGCGGCGACGCTCGTCCTGCTGGGACTGCCCTTCCTGGGCGTACGGTTCGGGATGGCCGACGACCGCCAGCTCCCCGCGGACTCCGCGTCCCGCGTGGTGCAGGACCACATCCGCGAGGCTTTTCCCGGGTCCCCGGGCGGCGGCCTCACGCTGCTCGTCCGAGAGGCCGCCACCCCCGCCCAGTACGCGGCCCTCCGGGAGCGGATCGCCGCCACGGAAGGAGTGGCGCGGGTGGACGGGCCGCTGACGGCCGGCGATTCCGCCACCTACACCGTGGTGCCCGAGGGCAAGGCGGCCGGGCCGGAGGCCCAGAAGCTCGTCCACGACCTCCGCGCGCTCGACGCACCTGTCCACGCCTCGGTGACCGGGACCGCCGCCGTACTCGTCGACTCGAAGGACGCCATCGCCGAACGGCTCCCCTGGGCCGTCGGCATCATCGCCGTGGTGACCCTGCTCCTGGTCTTCCTGCTCACCGGCAGCATCCTCATCCCCGTCCAGGCGGTCGTGCTCAACGCCCTCAGCCTGACGGCGATGTTCGGCGCGGTCGTCTGGGTCTTCCAGGAAGGCCACCTCTCCGGACTGCTCTCCTTCACCAGCACCGGCGACATCGAGACCACCCTGCCCGTGCTGATGTTCTGCGTCGCTTTCGGGCTCTCCATGGACTACGGCGTCTTCCTGCTCTCCCGCATCAAGGAGGAGCACGACCGCAGCGGCGACCACGAGGGCTCCATCGCCTTCGGACTGCGCCAGACCGGCGGACTCATCAGCGCGGCCGCCGTGATCCTGGCCGTGGTGATGGTCGCCATGGGGACCTCACGGGTGACCAACATCAAGATGCTCGGACTCGGCATCGCCCTGGCCGTACTGATGGACGCCATGGTGGTGCGCAGCCTCCTGGTCCCGTCGGTCATGAAGGTGATGGGCCGTGCCACCTGGTGGGCGCCCGCCCCGCTGCACGCCCTCCACCGGAGGGTCGGCCTCGACGAGGGAGCGGCGCCCGCCCCGACCGCGCGAACCGCCGGGACCGTCGCTCCCGTACCGGGCAGCCGGGGGGCGGACGGCGGTGCCGGCGGAACAGCGCCGAAGGACCCGGGCCGGACCACGATCTCCAGCGGCGGTTGACGCCCCGTCCGGCGGGACGCGAGAGGGCGACACACCGTACCGTCCCCACCGGGCGCATCACCGGGCGCATCACCGGGCGTTCCACCGGGACGCGAGACGTGACGGAAGGGCGGGGCCATGCGGGCAGTGGTGTTCGAGGAGTTCGGTCAGGAGGCGCGGGTGCGTGAGGTGCCCGATCCCATTCCTGCCCCGCAGGGGGTGGTGGTGCGGGTCGAGGCGACCGGGCTGTGCCGCAGCGACTGGCACGGCTGGATGGGGCACGACGACGGCATCACCCTGCCGCACGTGCCGGGCCACGAACTCGCCGGAGTGGTCGAGGCGGTCGGTTCCGGAGTCGTCGGCTGGCGCCCCGGCGACCGGGTCACCGTTCCGTTCGTCTGTGCCTGCGGGCGGTGCGCGGCCTGCGCCTCGGGGGCGCAGCAGGTGTGCGAGCACCAGACCCAGCCCGGCTTCACGCACTGGGGTTCGTTCGCCGAGTACGTCGCGCTGGAGCACGCCGACGTCAACCTGGTCGCCGTGCCCGAGGAACTCTCCTTCGCCACGGCGGCGGGCCTGGGGTGCCGGTTCGCCACGGCGTTCCGCGCGGTCGTCGGTCAGGGCAGGGTCGCACCGGGGGAGTGGGTCACGGTGCACGGCTGCGGTGGGGTGGGGCTCTCCGCCGTGATGATCGCGGCAGCCGCCGGAGCCCGGGTGGTGGCCGTGGACGTCTCGGCCGCCGCTCTCGACCTGGCGAAGTCGTTCGGGGCGGCGGCGTGCGTGGACGCCTCGGCCCACCCGGAGGGCTCCGACGCCGTCGTCCGTGACATCACCGGTGGAGGGGCGCATCTGTCGCTCGACGCCCTCGGCTCGCCGCTGACCTGCGCCGCCTCCGTACGCAGCCTGCGCCGGCGCGGACGCCATGTGCAGGTCGGACTGCTGCCGACGGCGGTCGGGGACCCGGCCGTTCCGATGGCACGCGTGATCGCGCTGGAACTGGAGATCCTCGGCAGTCACGGAATGGCCGCCCACGACTACCCGCCGATGATGGACCTGGTCCGGGCGGGAACCCTGCGCCCCGATCTTCTGGTGACCTCCGCCATCGGTCTCGCCGACGCCCCCGCGGCACTCGCCGCGATGGGCGGGGCCCCGGGAGCGGGGGTGACGATCATCGAACCGGGGCGTACTCGCCACGGGGCGTTCAGCGCGTGACCCGTCAGCGCGTGACCCGTCAGCGCGTGACCCGTCAGCGCGTGACCCGTCAGCGCGTGACGTTCAGCGCGTGACCGTTCAGCCGGTCCTACGTGGTGAGCGTGCGGACGCGGTTGCGGTTGCCGGGCCGGCGGGCGACCCAGTGGCGGACGGTGTCCGGGTACCAGTAGGGCCGGCCGTCCCGCACCTGGTCGGGGTCGGGAAGAAAGCCATGCTTGCGGTACGAGCGCACGGTGTCCGGCAGGACCCGGATGTGCGCGGCGATGTCCTTGTAGGACCAGAGCGTGCTGTCCGTCATCGAGTTTCGCCTCTCTGCGCGTTGCCGCACCGCAGCGGTGAGGAGGGACTGAGGGGGCTGCGGTGCACCGGCTGACGATCGGTCAGTGGTGTTCTGTCGAACGACCGGGAACGCCGGCTGCCGGTTGTTGTCGCGCAGCTGTGACGCATGCCGTACACAACCGGTACATGTCCCGCGAAGACGGGCGGGCTGCTGGGCGGGACCCGTGCGGCCCGGCGGTTGGGCGGGACCCGTGCGGCCGGGCGGTTGGGCGGGACCCGTGCGGCCGGGCGGTTGGGCGGGACCCGTGCGGCCGGGCGGTTGGGCGGGACCCGTGCGGCCGGGGCGGTCGTGGGGCCGTGCGGCCGGGGCCGGTCCGTCGGCCGGTCAGGTGTCGGGCAGCCCCACGGCGTGCACGAAGGCGTCGGCGAAGGCGTCGCACATCTCCTCGACCGACGGGATCTGGAGGCCGGGGACGAGTTCCAGGGCCGGTCGGAGCAGGAGGTGCATGAGCAGGGGGTTCGACATCTGGTGGATGAGCGCGATGAGCGGCAGGTCCCGGATGCGGCCCGCCGCGACCTCTGAGGCCAGCCATTCGCCGATGCTCGCGTAGAGGCGCGGGACCATGTGGCGCGCGAGTGCCTGCGTCGCGTCGTCCCCCGGGCGGGCCAGGACCTCGGCGAGGATCGCGGGGAGCACTCGGGGTTCGAGGCCGACGACGTGGGCGAGGTGCGCGTAGATCACGCGGACCGTGCTCCGCAGGTCCCCGGGGTGGGCGGCCAGGGCTGCCTCGATGTTCACGAACGGGCCGTACCGCTCGAAGATGGCCTGCATCATCCCGTCCCGGCCGCCGAACGCGGCGTAGAGGCTGTGCACCGAGCACTCGGCCGCCGTCGCGACGCGTTCGAGGGAGAGCGCGGCCAGTCCGTCGCTGCTGATGAGGGCGGCTCCCGCTTCGACGGCCCGCTCGCGCACGGGCCTGTGGCCGCCCGGGTCGACCCCGGTGGCCCGGACCGCTTCGTCGAGGGCGTGCCGGGAGCCCCCGAGGCGACGCAGCAGGGTGCTGCGGGAGATGCCCGCTTCCTGGGCGATGGCTTGCATCGACACGTCGGCGACGGCCGTCCTGCGCGTCCGCGCTGCCCGGAGGGCTGCCTCGACGAGGTCGGACGGCACCTGGACCGCAGGGTGGAACTCTTCGTTTGACACACGCATCAAGGTACCTTGTATTCTTGTATCAGATCCTGTGGCGGAGGTCTGCGACTGCGCGAACCGTTGCTCTGCCGCGCACTCTGCCGCCGAGCCTCGCGCGGAGCGCGACGTCCGCTGCCGACGCCCCACGCCGGCCTCTTCGTTCCTCCCCGGCCTTTTGCGCATCACGACGACCCGCAGGTATCCACCCACCGGCCCCTCGCAAGGAGATCCGCCATGACCCAGCAAATCACCCCGCCCGCACCCGCCTGGCAGGCGCGCAAGGTCATGGCCGTGGTGGTGGGCCTGGTCGCCGTCGTGATCCTCATGCTCTGTGCCTTCGCTCTGCCCTCGGTGAACAGTGGCCCCCATGACCTTCCCGTCGGGGTCACCGGGTCCGCGCAGGCGGCCGGGGCCGTCTCCGGCGCCCTTTCCGGTGACGAATGGAACGTGACCACCTACGGCGACGAGGCGTCCTTGAAGGCCGCGATGGAGAACCGCGACATCATGGGCGGCATAGCACTGGCCCCCGGGCACGTGACCGTCTACACGGCTACTGCCGGAGGGGCGCAGCCCACGGCCGCGGTGACCGCAGTGGGGAACGGGATCGCGCACCAGCAGCAGGCCGAGGTGACCGTCACCGACCTCAAGCCGTTCACGGCCGACGATCCGAAGGGTGCGGGCTTCGCCGCCGCGGCGTTCCCCATGATCTTCGGCGGCATGATCCCCGCGGTGATTCTCACCCGTCTCTTCCCCGGACACGCCGGACTCCGCCGCCGCCTTGCCGGAGGTGCCGCCTTCGCCCTGCTGGCCGGTTTCGCGGTCACGGCCTTCCTCCAGTTCGGCACGGGCTCCCTCGACGGCGACTACGTGCTCAGCGGGCTCGGCCTGTCCCTGGGCATGGCCGCCCTGGTGATGACCCTGCTCGGGCTCGAAGCGCTGATGGGGATGGCCGGATTCGGCCTCGGTGCCGCCGTGGTCATGCTGCTCGGTAACCCGCTCTCCGGACTGGGCAGTGGGGCCCACTGGCTGCCGAACGGCTGGGCCACGCTCGGACAGATACTCCCGCCGGGTGCCTCCGGAAGCCTGCTGCGCGCCAACGCGTTCTTCGACGGCACCGGTGCCGTCGAACCCGCTCTCGTGCTCGGCTGCTGGGCCGTGTTCGGCCTCGCCCTGATGCTGATCGCGGACCGGCGCGGTCACCGGGCCCCCGCTGCCTCGCCGGAACCGCAGGCGCAACTCGCGTGACCCGACCCGACCCGACCCGACCCGACCGATCCGATCCGACCTGACCCGACCGACCTGACCGACCTGACCCGACCGACCTGACCGACCTGACCCGACCGACCTGACCGGCCGTCCCTACGCGGAGGCGGAGGCGAGAGGGCGGAGGTGAGAGGGCGGAGGTGAGAGGGCGGAGGCGAGGGTGGGACACCACCCGCGCCTACCTCCCCCCTGCGGCACACCGCGTCGTGGAGTCAGGACGTGGACGGCGGCGCGCCGCAGGAGCGGAGGTAGGCGCGGGTGCGGCGGGCGATCGGCAGCGGCGCGTCCGGGTCGCAGGGGTACATGTCCTGCTCGACGATGGCGAAGAGGTCGGTGTCGAGCGCGCGTGCCGCTTCGAGCACCGGCTCCAGCGCCGGTACACCGCGCGGCGGTTCGCACATCACGCCCCGGGCGACGGCGGGACCGAAGGGCAGCTCCTCGGCGACCACCTTCGCCAGGACCCCGGGATCGACCTGCTTCAGATGGAGGTAACCGATCCGCTCCCCGTACGTCCGCAGCAGGGCGACGCTGTCGCCGCCGCAGTACGCGTAGTGCCCCGTGTCCAGGCAGAGGGAGACGAGATCGGGGTCGGTGGCGTCGAGGAACCGGCTGACGTTCTCCTCGCTGTCGATGTGGGTGTCGGCATGCGGGTGGACGACGATCCGCAGCCCGTACCGGTCCTGTACCTCCCGGCCGAGCCGCTCGGTCTGGGTGGTGAGGTCGCGCCACTGCGCGGGGGTGAGGGTGCGGTCCTCCAGCACCTCGCCCGTCTTGTCGTCGCGCCAGAACGACGGGATGACGACGAGGTGTTCCGCACCCATCGCCCGGGTCAGCCCGGCGATGCCGGCGACGTGCTCCCAGGTCCGTTCCCAGACCGCCGGCCCGTGGTGCAGCCCGGTGAACACGGTCCCCGCGGAGACCGAGAGTCCCCTGCGCCGGGTCTCGTCGGCAAGCCGGGCGGGATCGGTGGGCAGATAGCCGTACGGTCCCAGCTCGATCCACTCGTACCCCGCCGCCGCGACCTCGTCCAGGAAGCGCTGCCAGGGCACCTGCCGCGGATCGTCCGGGAACCAGACGCCCCAGGAGTCGGGTGCCGAGCCGATACGGATACGGGAGGAGGCGGGTGCGGAACGGGTCATATCGGCCACACTCGGCCCCTGTCCCGGTGGAGTCAAGGGCGCGTCCGCATGTCCCGGCCCAATGTTGACGGTGTTTCGGGGTAGGGCTGTCCCCGTGGTCCGTGGCAGATGCCATGAGTGGCGGATGCCATGAGTGGCGGACGGAATTCGTGGCGGGTGTGATCCGTGGCGGACGGGATCCGTGTGGACGCGATCCGGGCCGGATCGGTGCGCGGCGTCGGAAAGGATGCGTATGCCTCAGCCGTACGACCTGATCACCATGGGCCGGATCGGGGTGGATCTCTACCCGTTGCGGACGGGGGTGTCCCTCGCCCAGGTCGACGCCTTCGGCAAGTTCCTCGGGGGCTCGCCCTCCAACGTGGCGGTGGCCGGCGCCCGGCTCGGACTCCGCACCGCCGTCGTCACCCGCACCGGACGGGACCCCTTCGGCGCGTATCTGCGCGCCCAGTTGCGGGAGTTCGGGGTGGACGACCGGTGGGTGGGTGAGGTGGCCGCCTACCCGACTCCCGTCACCTTCTGCGAGCTGTTCCCGCCCGACGACTTCCCGCTCTACTTCTACCGCCTGCCCAAGGCGCCCGATCTGGAGATCCACGCGGACGAACTCGACCTGGACGCGGTGCGCGCCGCCCGGATCTTCTGGGTCACCGGCACCGGCCTGAGCGCCGAACCCAGCCGCACCGCGACCCTCGCCGCCCTCGACGCCCGTACGGACGGCCCCGGGACGGCCCCGGCGCCCGGCGTACCGGAGCGGCGGCCCGTCACCGTGTTCGACCTCGACTGGCGGCCGATGTTCTGGGCGGGTGGCGACACGGACCCCGAGGCACCGCGCCGCTACCGGGAAGCCCTCGCGTTCGCCACCGTCGCCGTCGGCAACCTGGCGGAGTGCGCCGTCGCCACCGGGGAGCGCGAACCGTACGCCGCCGCCCGCGCGCTCCTCGATGCCGGAGTCGAGCTGGCCGTCGTCAAACAGGGGCCCAAGGGAGTGCTCGCCGTCCACCGTGACGGTACGGTCGCCGAGGTGCCCCCGCTCCCCGTGCGCGTCGTCAACGGACTCGGCGCGGGCGACGCGTTCGGCGGGGCCCTCTGCCACGGGCTGCTCGCCGGATGGGAGACCGGACACGTGATGCGGTACGCCAACGCCGCCGGCGCCATCGTCGCCTCCCGGCTCGCCTGCTCGTCCGCGATGCCCTTTCCCGCCGAGGTGGAGGCCGCCCTCGCCCGCGGCGAGGTCGCCCCGGACGTACCGGACGCACCTGGCGTACCGGACGTACCTGGTGCACCGGACGGCCCCGGCCCCGTGCCCCGGCCCCCGCTCCCGGCCGGGGCGGACACATGAGCCCGGCCGCCTCCTCACTCGCCGACCTCGTACGGCTGCGCGCCGAGCGCCCCGAGGCCATCGAGGAGGCCGCCTCCCGCAGGCGTCGCCGGCCCCTCGCGCCCCCCGGCGGACAGCTGCTCATCCTCGCCGCCGACCACCCGGCGCGCGGGGCGCTCGCCGTCGGCGGCCGGGCCCTCGCCATGGCGCACCGCTACGAACTCCTCGAACGCCTCTGCCTCGCCCTCTCCCGCCCCGGTGTCGACGGAGTACTCGCCACCGCGGACATCGTGGACGATCTGCTGCTCCTCGGCGCCTTGGAGGACAAGGTCGTCATGGGCTCGCTCAACCGGGGCGGCCTCGCGGGCGCCGCCTTCGAGCTGGACGACCGCTTCACCGGCTTCCGCCCCCTCGACCTCGCCCGGCGCGGATTCGACGCGGGCAAGCTACTGCTCCGCATCGACCACGAGGACCCCGGCTCCCTCGACACCCTCCACACCGCCGCCCGCACCATCGACGCGATGGCCGCCCACCGGCTGCCCGTCTTCGTGGAGCCCTTCCTCTGCCACCGGGAGGACGGCCGACTCCGCACGGACCTCAGCATCCCGGCCGTCACCACCGCCATCGCCGTCGCCTCCGGGCTCGCCGGCTCGTCCGCGTACACCTGGCTGAAGGTCCCGGTCACCGAGCACCCCGAGGACATGGCCCGGGTGATGGAGACCTCCACGCTGCCCGCCGTGCTGCTCGGCGGCGAGGTCGGCGACGACCTGGAGGGGGCGTACGAGAAGTGGCGCGGCGCCCTGCGGCTGCCGACCGTGCGCGGCCTCGTGGTGGGCCGGGCGCTGCTCTACCCGCCGGACGGGGACGTCGCGCGGGCCGTCGACACGGCGGTCGGGCTGCTCCGGCCGCGCACCACCGATGAGGGCAGGGAGACACCATGACGACCCACCACGGCACCGACGAGGCGCACCACCGCCCCCTGCACCTGAGGGGTGGCCCAGAAGACGCTCCGTACGCCCTGGACATCGGGCCGGAGCGGGCCGGATGGGAGCGTTCGAGCCTTCGGGTGCTCGACCTGCCGCCGGGCGGAGTTCACACATTCGTCACCGGGGAGAGCGAATGGATCGTTCTGCCGTTGACCGGCGGCTGTACGGTGCACGCGGCAGGTGACATCTTTGAACTCACCGGCCGTGAGAGCGTGTTCAGTGGGGTGGCCGACTTCGCGTACCTACCGCGCGATGCCACCGCACAGATCTCCTCCGGCGCGGGAGGCCGCTTCGCCCTGGCAGGAGCGAAGTGCGAGCGACAACTCCCCGCTCGCTACGGCCCCGCGCCGGAGGTACCTGTCGAACTGCGCGGCTCCGGCACCTGCGCCCGGCAGGTCAACAACTTCGCCGCCGCCGACACCTTCCGCTGCGACCGGCTCATCGCCGTCGAAGTCCTCACCCCGGCGGGCAACTGGTCCTCCTACCCGCCGCACAAGCACGACGAGGCCGAACCCGGCGTGGAGTCGGTGCTGGAGGAGATCTACTACTTCGAACTGGAGCGCGGAGGCCCCGGTTACCACCGCGTCTCCCCGTCCCGCCCCGGCGGCGCGGACGTGCTCGCCGAGGTGCGCGGCGGCGACGCCGTCCTCGTCCCCGACGGCTGGCACGGCCCGTCCATCGCGCCCCCGGAGGGTGCCCTGTACTACCTCAACGTGATGGCGGGGCCGGGCGAGGAACGCGCCTGGCTGATCCGCGACCACCCCGACCACGCATGGATCAGGGAGACCTGGGACACCCGGGGGACCGACCCCCGGCTCCCGCTGTACGCCGCCCCGGAGGACCGCAGGTGACCGTCCGTCTGACCACCGCGCACGCCCTGATCGCCTTCCTCGCCCGGCAGTACACCGAGCGCGACGGAGCACGGCAGCGGCTGATCGGCGCCACCTGGGGCATCTTCGGCCATGGCAACGTCGCCGGCATCGGCCAGGCACTTCTGGAGTACGGCGGCTCCGAGGACGCCAAGGGCCCGGGCTCCCCGGTCACCCGGGACGCCGGTTCCGGGATGCCCTTCCTCCAGGGCCGCAACGAACAGGCCATGGTCCACGCGGCCGTCGGCTACGCCCGGCAGTCCGGGCGGCTCTCCGCCCACGCCGTCACCACCTCCATCGGCCCCGGCGCCACCAACCTCGTCACCGGCGCCGCCCTCGCCACCGTCAACCACCTGCCCGTCCTCCTCCTCCCGGGCGACACCTTCGCCTCCCGCCCCGCCGACCCGGTGCTCCAGCAGCTCGAAGTCCCCCATGCGGGGGACGTGTCGGTCAACGACTGCCTGCGGCCGGTCTCCCGGTACTTCGACCGGATCACCCGCCCCGAGGCGCTGATCCCCGCCGCGCTCCAGGCCGTACGCACCCTCACCGACCCGGTCTCCACCGGTGCGGTCACCCTCGCCCTCCCGCAGGACGTGCAGGCGGAGGCGTACGACTGGCCCGAGGAGTTCTTCGCCGAGCGGGTCTGGCACGTACGCCGCCCCGCCCCCGACCCGTACGAGCTGGACCGCGCCGTCCGGGCGGTGCGGGCCGCCCGCCGGCCGCTGCTCGTCGCGGGCGGCGGGGTGCGGCACAGCGCCGCCGAGGAGACCCTCGCCGCGTTCGCCGCGGCCACCGGCATCCCCGTCGCCACCACCCAGGCGGGCAAGGGCACCCTGCGCCACGACCACCCGCAGGACGTCGGCGGCATCGGCCACACCGGTACCGCCACCGCCGACGAACTGGCCCGCGAGGCCGACCTGGTGATCGGTGTCGGCACCCGCTGGACCGACTTCTCCACCGCCTCCGCCACCCTCTTCCCCGACCCGGCGACCCGGTTCGTCAACCTCAACGTCACCGGGTTCGACGCCCACAAGCAGGCCGCCCTCCCGCTCGTCGCGGACGCCCGTGCCGGCCTCGAAGCACTCGCCGCAGCCCTCGGCGCCCACGGCCACCGGGTCGACCCCGGCTACCAGCGGTCGTACACGGAGGGCAAGGCGCGCTGGGAGGCCCGGGTGGACGCCGCCTTCGCCGCCCCCGATCCCGAGGCCGCACCCACCCAGACCCAGGTACTCGGGCTGCTGGACGCCCTCGTCACCGAGGACGACGTGCTGATCAACGCCGCCGGCTCCCTCCCCGGCGACCTGCACCAGCTGTGGCGGGCCCGTTCGCCCCGGCAGTACCACGTCGAGTACGGCTACTCCTGCATGGGCTACGAGATCCCGGCGGCCATCGGCGTCCAGCTCGCCGCCCCCGGCCGCCCGGTGTGGGCGCTCGTCGGCGACGGTACGTACCTGATGAACCCGACCGAGATCGTCACCGCCGTCCAGGAGCGGCTGCCGGTCAAGCTCGTGGTGCTCGACAACCACGGCTACGCCTCCATCGGCGGGCTCTCGGCGGCCGTCGGCGGCGAACGTTTCGGCACCGACTACCGCCACCGGGACCCCGGCGGCGCGTTCACCGGCGACCCGCTCCCGCTCGACCTCGCCGCCAACGCCGCCTCTCTCGGCATGCGGTCCCTGCGCGCCCGAACCGTGGGCGAACTCCGCGCCGCCCTCGCCGAGGCACGGGCCGCCGACCACCCCGTCTGCGTCCACGTCGCCCTCGCCCCGCCGCCGTCCGCCCACCACGGTGGCCCCGTCCCCGACCACGTGCCGGGCCCGCCTCCGGCGCAGGCGTGGTGGGATGTGCCCGTCGCCGAGACGGCCACCCGCCCGGCGGCGGTGGAGGCCCGCGAGGTGTACGACCGCCGACGGGCGACCCGGCACCGCCGTCTCTGAAGCCGGAAAGGCCCAGCTCCGGCACGGCGAAGTTCCGACGACCCGAGAAGCCTGCGAAGTCCCCGAAGTCCCCGAAGTCTCTGAAGTCTCTGAAGTCCGAAGGAGATCGTCATGACCAGGACCGTCCACCACTGGATCGGTGGCAAGACCGTCGAGGGCACGTCGGGCGCGTACGGCCCGGTCACCGACCCCGCGACCGGCACCGCCACCACCCGCGTCGCCTTCGCCTCCGTCGAGGAGGTGGACGCCGCCGTCACCGCCGCCAAGGCCGCCCACGCGACCTGGGGTCTCTCCTCCCTCGCGGCCCGCACCGCCGTCCTGTTCCGCTACCGCGCCCTGCTCGACGCCCACCGCGACGAGATCGCGGCCCTGATCACCGCCGAGCACGGCAAGGTGCACTCCGACGCGCTGGGCGAGGTGGCCCGGGGCCTTGAGATCGTCGAGCTGGCCTGCGGCATCACCACCCAGCTCAAGGGCGAGCTCTCCACCCAGGTGTCCGGCGGGGTGGACGTCTCCTCGATCCGCCAGCCCCTGGGAGTCGTCGCCGGGATCACCCCGTTCAACTTCCCGGCCATGGTGCCGCTGTGGATGTTCCCGCTCGCCATCGCCTGCGGCAACACCTTCGTCCTCAAGCCCAGCGAGAAGGACCCGTCCGCCGCCGTGCTGCTCGCCGAACTGGCCGCCGAGGCCGGGCTGCCGGACGGGGTGCTCAACGTCGTGCACGGCGACAGGACCGCGGTCGACGCGTTGCTCACCCACCCCGACGTGGCCGCCGTCTCCTTCGTCGGCTCCACCCCGATCGCCCGCCACGTCCACGCCACGGCCTCCGCGAACGGCAAGCGCGTCCAGGCGCTCGGCGGCGCGAAGAACCACATGCTGGTGCTGCCCGACGCCGACCTGGACGCCGCCGCCGACGCGGCGGTCTCGGCCGCGTACGGCTCCGCCGGCGAGCGGTGCATGGCGATCTCGGCGGTCGTCGCGGTCGGCGCGATCGGTGACGAACTCGTCGCCCGCATCAAGGACCGCGCGGAGAAGATCAAGATCGGCCCCGGCACCGACCCCTCCTCCGAGATGGGTCCGCTGATCACCGCCGCCCACCGCGACAAGGTCGCCTCCTACGTCACCGGTGCCGCCGCTCAGGGCGCCGAGGTCGTCCTCGACGGCACCGGCCACACCGTGGCGGGCTTCGAGGACGGTCACTGGATCGGCATCTCGCTCCTGGACCGCGTCTCCACCGACTCCGACGCCTACCGCGACGAGATCTTCGGCCCCGTCCTCTGCGTGCTGCGCGCCGGGACGTACGAGGAGGGCGTCGCCCTCATGAACGCCTCCCCGTACGGCAACGGCAGCGCGATCTTCACCCGCGACGGCGGGGCCGCCCGCCGCTTCCAGCTGGAGATCCAGGCCGGCATGGTCGGCGTGAACGTGCCGATCCCGGTCCCGGTCGGGTACCACTCCTTCGGCGGCTGGAAGGACTCCCTCTTCGGCGACCACCACGTCTACGGCAACGACGGGGTGCACTTCTACACGCGCGGCAAGGTCGTCACCACCCGCTGGCCGGACCCGGCCGACGCCCCGTCCGGCGTCGACCTGGGCTTCCCGCGCAACCACTGACCGCGCCCCGGAGATTTTCCGAAGCACACGACGCGGCGCCCCGCGGCCGGATTGCCGCGGGGCGCCGTCGATTCGTTTCCGCTCAGCCGATCGGTACGTCCCAGCCGGTCGTTCCCGCTCAGCCGATCGTTTCTTCTCGGCCGTGCCCGGTCAGCGCGCGCCTGCCCGGGCCGTGCCGTACCACCTCGTCACCCGGTGGGGCCCGGCCCCTCCGGTGCGCTCAGCGGCGGTCGTCGCGGCCGTGGCCCCGGCTGTCGTCGCCGTGGCCCCGGTCGTCACGGCCGTGGCCCCGGTTGTCGTCACGACCGTGGCCCCGGTTGTCGTCACGGCCGTGACGGCCCCACGACTTCTCGTCGACCTTCCGACCGCGGGAGTCGCGCAGCGTGGCGGTGTCGCTGTTGTCCCAGAGGTAGTTGTTGCGGTCCTGGTAGACGTCCGTGCGGCTGTCACGGCCCACACCGGTGTGGACGCGCACCGACGAACGGCCCGCGAGACGCAGGTCGAAGCGGTAGGTGCGGCGGCTCTCGTCGGTGAGCGTCCAGCCGCGCAGGTTGACGGCCTGACGGGACGTGTTGGTGACGGTCACCCACTCGTCGTTCAGCGAACGGTTGGAGCGGTTGTCGCGGCCCGGGCTGTCGTACTGGACCTTGCCCAGGACGACGGAGGAGCGCGGGGCGGGCTTGACGCGGTCGTGCCCGCGGTCGTGGCCGTC
Source organism: Streptomyces sp. NPDC008125 (assembly GCF_042957125.1). Classification (NCBI taxonomy): domain Bacteria; kingdom Bacillati; phylum Actinomycetota; class Actinomycetes; order Kitasatosporales; family Streptomycetaceae; genus Streptomyces; species Streptomyces sp. NPDC008125. Next base: position 19,978 of record NZ_JBIBHR010000008.1, on the reverse strand, counting down.
CGCGGAGGCCGGCAGAGCGGCGACCGCCAGCAGGGCGCCGGACGCGAGGACAGTAGCGGTGATCCGTCGTGCGGTACGGGACATGGGACCCCTCGGTACAGGCCCGGACGGGGAGGTCCGGGCGGTTCTCGGCCCCGGCGTTCGCTGCCGGGAGCACAGACTCTGTCCGGATTCGCCGATGGCCGGAAGTCGCTCCGGAGCGCGGTTACACAGTGCAGACATTTCCGTTATGAACGGATGTAACTGGCACTCGCCGCAATCGTCGGGATCCTGTCAAATGGTGCGCAGTGCACCCACCCTTGCGCCGTAAGGGCGCGGTCGACCCCGTGCGTCTCGCGCCCCGCTCCACGCCACCTTGTGTACGCCCTGTGAAGAAGGTGGAGGAACGTAACGGCAGGTATCGGTCAAATCGAATGGGCGTCTCCATCTTTCCCGCAGACTCGCCGAACCGTTCGAGGGGAGGCGGTTTCGCTGCGGCCGAACACCGGGAACGTGCCGGTCGGGGCGCCTATGCTCGCGGGATGGAGCAGAGGGAAGTCCTGAAGCGAGTGATCGGCATCCTCACCGAAGCCGGCGAGATCCAGCGGCTGCTCGAAGAGGACGTGGAGCGCGACGACGTCGACATGGAGGGCAGCGTCGTCACCGCCCTGCTGAACGAGACGATGCCGCGCATCGCGATCCCCGGGGACGCCACCGTCGAGGAGATGGCCGCTCTGATCGGCCGCGAGGTGGGCGGCGCGGTCGAGCAGCTGGTGGGGGCGTTCACGCTCGCCTACACGATGCTGGCGCGGGTGCACGACTCCGGCCAGACCGACGTCTCCTCCACCGACGTCCTCCGCGACCTCGCGCTGCAGGCCGAGAGCGGCCCCTCGGGCGACCCCGGGGACGACGACGCCACCGAGCGCTGACGGCTCCGCCCACCGGTCCGCCACGCCGGGAAAAGCCGGTGCGGCGGACCGGTGGGCCCCCGCACCATGGTCGGCATGACCGCACCGCAGTACGAGATCCGGGCCCGGCACACCGGCACCACCGTCACCGTCTACCAGGCCTACTCACCGGGCATCGGCCTGCCCGCCGCCCGCGACGGCCGCTTCCCGTCGGCCTGGAAGCGCGACCGGATGACCTGGATCAAGCCGAGCTTCCTGTGGATGATGTACCGCTGCGGCTGGGCCACCAAGGAGGGCCAGGAGACGGTCCTCGCCGTCGAGATCACCCGTGAGGGCTTCGAGTGGGCCCTGGAGAACGCCGAACTCTCCCACTACGTACGCGGACTCCACCCGGACCGGGCCGCCTGGAGCCGCAGCCTCCGCCGTGCTCCCGCCCGCGTCCAGTGGGACCCCGAGCGTGACCTGCGGCTGAACCCGCTCCCGTACCGCTCGCTCCAGCTCGGCCTGTCCGGCGTGGCGGCGGCGCGGTACGCGGACGAGTGGACCGCCTCAGTCACCGACGTCACCCCGCTCGCCCGGGAGATCCATCACCTGGTCCGCGCCGGAGACCTCGACGCGGCGACCGGCCTGCTGCCGGAGGAGAGGCCGTACGCGGAGGCTGTCGCGCCCCGGCCGTTGTCCGGGTGAGGGCTCAGCCGGAGCCGTCCAGCCGGGTACGGCTCCGGGGCGCGACTGACGGGGCGGCAGGGCGGCCACCGCTTCCGGCGACGGCTCGTCGCTGGAGAGACGTCCGGGCACGGACACCTCCCCGCCCAGCACCGAGACCGGGAACGGGTGGTCGACCGGACGGAGCCGGGAGGGCGGTAACGACCGCCGCGGCGGCGCGGGCGTCGTCCGCGAGTTCGGTGGGGAACGCCGCGATCAGCACGGAGTGGGTCTCGGGGAGAGGACGCGCGGCCCGAGCGCAGGTGGGGGCCGCGCTCACTTCACCGCGGTTTCCGCCCTCTCACCCTCGCCCTCGCCCTCGTCCACCACGTCCGGCAGCGCTCCCGGCAGCGTGAAGACGAAGCGGGTGCCCGAGGTGTAGGTGGTGTCCACGGCGATCGATCCGCCGTGGTGCTCGACGATCTTCTTGCAGAGCGCCAGGCCGATGCCGTTGCCCTCGTAGCTCTCGCGGGTGTGCAGCCGCTGGAAGATGACGAAGACCCGCTCCGCGTACTCGGGCGCGATGCCGATGCCGTTGTCGGTCACCGAGATCTCCCAGAACGGGCGCCCGCTCTCCGCGTTCCCCTCATGACCCGGGTTCGGTACCCGGCGGGCGGCGATGTGGACGGTGGGCGCGGTGTCGGGCTTGCGGAACTTGATCGCGTTGGAGATCAGGTTCTGCAGCACCAGGCCGAGTTGTGTCGGCTGCCCGTGGACCGCCGGCAGCTCGTCGTGGGTGACGGTGGCACCGGTCTGCTGGACGGCCACGTCCAGATCGCCGACCGTCCGCCGCACCAGGCTTGCCAGGTCGACCTGCTGGTCGTCGGTGTGGAGCCGTCCGACGCGCGAGAAGGTCAGCAGGTCGTTGATGAGGAGCTGCATGCGGTTGGCGCCGTCGACGGCGAAGGAGATGTACTGCCTGGCCCGGTCGTCGAGCTGCTCGGCGTACCGCCGCTCCAGGAGCTGGCAGAAGCTGGCCACCTTGCGCAGGGGTTCCTGGAGGTCGTGCGAGGCGACGTACGCGAACTGCTCCAGTTCCTCGTTGGAGCGGCGCAGTTCGACGGTCTGGGCGTCGAGCGTCGCCCGGGCCCGGTCCTTGAGTTCGAGGTCCTCCGCGAGCCGGCGGCGCATGGCGTCCACGTCGGCGGCGAGGATCTGGATGTCGGCCGGGCCGGTGGGGCTCAGCGCGTGGGCGTAGTCCCCGGAGGCGACCTTGCGGACGTCGGCCCTCAGCCGGTCCAGCGGCCGTTGCACCCCCAGCCGCAGGCCCGCGAAGGCGAGGGCCATCACCGCCAGCATCACGGCGGCGATCACGATGAAGACCGTGTTGCGCATGGTCCGCACGGAGGCCAGATCGCTCCGTGCCCGGTCGCGCTCCGCGGCGATGTGGTCCTGCTGGACCCTGAGCGCGGTGCGCAGCGCGTCGAACTGGGCCCGCCCGCTCTCCGCGCGCTCCTGGGCCAGGGCGGTCGGGTCCGCGGCGGCGGCGATGGGCCGGGCGACGGAGGCGTGCCAGTTCTCGGCGAGCTCGCCCACCCGGGCGAGGTCGGCCGAGGCCCGCACGTCCCCGGCGGTGAGGTCCTCCAGCTCCGCCATCGCGGTCTTCTGCTGGGCCAGGCCGGTGCGGTAGGGGGTGAGGAACTCCGTGTCCCCGGCCAGGCCGTAACCGCGGATGCCCGTCTCCTGGTTGACCAGCGCCGCCTCCATGCGCACCGAGGAGATGAGCGCGGGGGACCAGCGGCCGATGAGCCGCTGATTGACCGCCGTGGACCGGACCAGGGCCCAGGTGCCGCAGCTGCCGAGCACGAGCAGCACCACCAGGGCCACGGTGGTGCCCGTGACGAGCCAGCGGCTGGTGCTCCAGCCGGGCCGGTCCCGCTCCGGCCGGAGCTCGGCCGGCCGGAAACCCTCTTCGGCGCTCTGCACGGTGGTTTACCTCTCACTCGGCTGGGAAACGGTGGGTGGATCACGGGCTCCAGTACCCACCGGAGCGCGGGTCACCCTACCCCGCCGACAACGCAGGTTGTCGCGGGCCTCCCGCTCCGGCTACGGTGCGGCCATGACAGTGGAGACCTCGGCGCGTCCCGGGACCGACGAGCTCGCCGACCGCGCGCGCCGCGCGGTCGCGGACCTGGCGCAGCGCCTGGCGCTGGAGCCGGACGCCGTGCCGTACGGGGAGGACCACGACGGCTCCCCGGCGGACGAGAACTGGACCGACCCGCTGGCCTCGCTGCGCGCGCTCGCCCTCCTCAGCCGTGCGGTGGACGAGTGCGCCGCCCGGGCGGCCCGCGCCGCCGCCGTCGAGGGGGCCGGCTACCCGCAGCTGGGCAGCGCCTGGGGCGTCAGCCGGCAAGGGGCCCGCAAACGCTGGCCCGGCCTGGTCTTCACCCAACGACCCCCCTCCCGCCCCCTGCCCAACGATCACCGGAGCCCCCACATGAACGGCCTCACCCCCCGGCGCACCTACACCGTCCTGCTCGTGGAGGACGACGTGGCCGACGCCATGCTCATCGAGGAGGCCCTGATCGAGCGCGGGATGGCGCGGGGCATCAACCGGGTCGACGACGGGGTGTCCGCCCTGGAGTACCTGCGCGACCCCGCGAAGGACCGGCCCGACCTGATCGTGCTCGACCTCAACATGCCGCGCATGAACGGCCGTGAGCTGCTCGGCGTGCTCAAGAACGACGAGCAGCTCTCCAGCATCCCGATCGTGGTCCTCACCACCTCGGCCGCGCCCGACGACGTCCAGGACGCCTACACGCAGCACGCCAACGCCTACGTGACCAAGCCGGTCAACCTGGACGACTTCGTGCACACCGTCCAGAGCATCGACAGCTTCTTCCTGGAGACCGCCGTCCCGCCCCAGCACCGCCAGGGCGGCTGAGAACACCGGCCCCGGGGCGCGTACCGCGTCCGCAGTACGCGCCCGGGAGCCGTACCTCTCAAGGAGGCCGGGCGGTTCCGCCCTCCGGCCCGGGGAACGCCTGTCGCCTCCCCTTAGGGTCGTGACATGGAGACCTCTACCGCACGACGGCTCCGCCGGCCCCGCGCGCGCGGCCGATGGGCGGCGGCCGTCGCCGCACTCGTCGTGCTCGCCGGCGTCGGCACCTGGACCGCCGTGGCCGACGACGGCGCACCCACCGTGCACCACCAGGACCGGACGATCCGCTCCGGCGGAGTGCCCCTGGACACCACGTACTTCACCGCCGACGGCGGCGGGCGGCGCCCCGCCGTCCTGCTCGGCCACGGCTTCGGCGGCAGCAAGGCCGACGTGCGCGCCGAGGCCGAGAAGCTCGCGGCGGACGGGTACGCGGTCCTCACCTGGTCGGCGCGCGGGTTCGGCAGGTCCGGCGGAAAGATCGGCCTCAACGACCCCGGTGCCGAGGTCGAGGACGTCTCCCGCCTGGTCGACTGGCTCGCCGCCCGCCCCGAGGTCCGGCTCGACGGCAAGGGCGACCCGCGCGTCGGCGTCACCGGCGCCTCCTACGGCGGCGCGGTCTCCCTCCTCGCCGCCGGGTACGACGACCGGGTGGACGCCATCGCGCCCGTCATCACCTACTGGAACCTCGCCGACGCGCTCTTCCCGGACGGGGTGTTCAAGAAGCTCTGGGCCGGGATCTTCGTGAGCAGCGGCGGCGGCTGCGAGAAGTTCGAGCCGCGGCTCTGCGCGATGTACGAACGCGTCGCGGCGAGCGGTGTACCCGACGCCGAGGCGCGCGCCCTGCTGACGGAACGTTCGCCCTCCGCCGTCGCCGACCGTATCGACGTGCCCGCTCTCATCGTGCAGGGCCAGACCGACTCGCTCTTCCCGCTCGGCCAGGCCGACGCCATGGCGAAGGCTGTCTCCGGCAACGGCGCACCGGTCTCCGTCGACTGGATCGCCGGCGGCCACGACGGCGGCGACACCGAGGACACCCGCGTCCAGAACCGGATCGGCGCCTGGTTCGACCGCTACCTCAAGGGCGACAGGGACGCCGACACCGGCCCCGCCTTCCGCGTCACCCGCACCGGCGGCGTCGACTCCACCGACGGGGCCGCCCTCACCAGGGGCGCGAGCGCCGGCACCTACCCCGGACTGCGCGGCGGCGCCCAGGACTTCGCCCTCAGGGCGACCGAGGCCAACCCGGACACCGAGGCCAACCCGGACACCGAGGCCAACCCTGACACCGGGAGCGCCTCGGACACCGGGAGCGCCGCGGACACCGCGGACACCGCGACCGTCCGCAACCCGGCCGGAGGCAGCCCGCCCGCGATCTCCGCCGTTCCCGGACTCGGCGCCGGACTCTCGCAGCTCTCCTCCCTCGGCGTCGGCCTCTCCCTGGACTTCCCCGGCCAGCACGCCACCTTCGACAGCGCGCCGCTGACCTCATCGGTCCGCGCCACCGGCACCCCCACCGTGCGGGTCACCGTCAAGGCGCGTACCGGCGATGCCGTCCTCTTCGGCAAGGTGTACGACGTCGCGCCGGACGGCAAGCGCCAGGAGCTGCCCTCCCAGCTCGTCGCCCCCTTCCGGATCACCCCCGGCCGGCAGGGCAGGCCCGTCGAGCTGACCCTGCCCGCCGTCGACCACGCCTTCGACGCCGGACACCGCCTCCGCCTGGTGCTCTCCGCCACCGATCTCGGCTACGCCTCACCCGCCGAGCCGAACACGTACACCGTCACCGTCGACGGCCCGCTCTCCGTACCCACCGACGCCGGACTGACCGCGGCGGCGGCCGGACTCCCCTGGTGGACCTGGGGGCTTCCGGCCGCCGCCCTCGTCATCGCCGCCGTGCTGCTGCTCACCGCGCGCCGCCGCACCGCGACGCCCGCCCCGGACCCGGCGCTCGCGGGCGTACCGCTCCAGATCTCCGGGCTCGCGAAGAAGTACGCGGGCGCCGCGGACCGTTACGCCGTCAAGGACCTCGGCTTCCGCGTCGAACAGGGGCAGGTGCTCGGACTTCTCGGCCCCAACGGCGCCGGGAAGACCACCACCCTGCGGATGCTGATGGGTCTCATCACCCCCGACGCGGGCGAGATCCGCGTCTTCGGCCAGGCCATCCGGCCCGGCGCCCCGGTACTCTCCCGTGTCGGCGCGTTCGTCGAAGGCGCCGGCTTCCTGCCGCACCTGACCGGCCGCGCCAACCTGGAGCTGTACTGGCAGGCAACCGGCCGCCCCGCCGAGGACTCCCGCATCGACGAGGCGCTGGAGATCGCGGGCCTCGGCGACGCGCTCGCCCGGGCCGTACGCACCTACTCCCAGGGCATGCGCCAGCGTCTCGCCATCGCCCAGGCCATGCTCGGCATGCCCGACCTCCTCATCCTCGACGAACCGACCAACGGCCTCGACCCGCCGCAGATCCGCGAGATGCGGGACGTGATGATCCGTTACGCGGCCGGAGGCCGGACCGTCATCGTCTCCAGCCACCTCCTCTCCGAGGTCGAACAGTCCTGCACCCACCTCGTGGTCATGGACCGGGGGCGGCTCGTCCAGGCAGGTCCCGTCGCCGAGATCACCGGCTCCGGCGACATGCTGCTCGTCACCACCGCCGAAGAGGTCACCGAACCGGTGCTCCGCAAGATCGAGGCCCTCGCGGGCGTCGCCTCCGCGGTCCCCGCCGAGGACGGGCGGGGGCTTCTCGTACGGCTCGACGGCGCCACCACCGCCTCGCTGGTCGCCGACCTCGTCCGGCTCGACGTGCCGCTCACCGGCGTCGGCCCGCACCGCCGCCTGGAGGACGCGTTCCTCACCCTGATCTCCGGAGGCTCCGCATGAGTGACGTCCTCACCGGCCCGGGCCCCGGTACCTCCCCCGGCTCCGGCCCTGCCGGGGCCACGGAGACGCCCGGCGCACCCGGCTACCACCCCCGGCGCACCCTCCCGCTCCGCGTCGAGGCGATGCGGCAACTGCGCCGCCGCCGCACCCTGCTCATGGGCGGGGTGCTCGCTGCCCTGCCGTTCATCCTGATCGTCGCCTTCGCCATCGGCGGCACCCCCGGCTCCCGGGGAGGCTCCGGTGCCGACCGGATCAACCTGATGGACACCGCCACCGCCTCGGCGGCCAACTTCGCCGCCGTCAACCTGTTCGTCTCGGCGGGCTTCCTGCTGGTCGTACCGGTGGCGCTGTTCTGCGGGGACACCGTGGCCTCCGAGGCGAGCTGGTCCTCACTGCGCTACCTCCTCGCCGCCCCCGTCCCGCGCACCCGGCTGCTGTGGAGCAAGCTCGTCGTCGCCCTCGGCTTCAGCCTGGCCGCGATGGTGCTGCTCCCGCTGGTCGCCCTCGGGGCCGGAGCGGTGGCCTACGGCTGGGGACCTCTCCAGCTGCCGACCGGCGGCGAACTCGCCCAGTCCGCCGCGCTGCCCCGGCTCGCGCTGGTCGTCGCCTTCGTCTTCGTCTCCCAGCTCGTGACCGCCGCCCTGGCGTTCTGGCTGTCGACACGGACGGACGCACCGCTGGGCGCGGTGGGCGGCGCGGTCGGCCTGACCATCGTCGGCAATGTCCTGGACGCGGTCACCGCGCTCGGCCACTGGCGCGACTTCCTGCCCGCGCACTGGCAGTTCGCCTGGGCGGACGCCCTCCAGCCCGAACTGGAGTGGGGCGGCATGATCAAGGGCTCGGCCGTGTCCGTGACGTACGCCCTGATCCTCTTCGCCCTGGCCTTCCGGGGATTCAGCCGGAAGGACATCGTGTCGTGACGCCTCCGGTCCGCCGGCCGGAGCCGGTCCGTGAGGACATCGTGTCCGGACCCTGATGTTCCGCGTCCCGGACGCCCTTCGGCAGCTCTCCGTCACCGCATCGAGATTCATCCGCAACCGGTTCGACGGCTCCCGGCGGCCCCCTCGCGCGTCACATTCACAGATGTCGACGACATGGGGGCCAGGGATGAAGCACAGCACATCGATACGCCCGGCGGGCCGGGCACGGGCGGGCGCAATGCTCGCCGCCCTGCTGGTGAGCGCCGCACTCCTCGCCGGATGCTCGGCCGCGGGCGGCGGCTCCTCGTCCGACGGAACCGCCGCCGACGCGCGCGGCGGCTCCGTCACCGGCGGCGGCCCCGTGCCCGCCCCGGCGGCCACCACCGGCGACGAGGCGGGCAAGCAGGCGAAGGAGGACGAGGCCGCGCCCGACTACCTCTCCACCTTCGCGCTCGACGTGGACACCGCCAGCTACGGGTACGCGCGCCGCGTCCTCGGCGACGGGCAGCTCCCCGAGCCGGAGACCGTACGTCCCGAGGAGTTCGTCAACAGCTTCAAACAGGGGTACGAACGCCCCGGCGGCAACGGCTTCTCCGTCAGCGTCGACGGAGCCCGCGCCGGGCAAGGGGCGGACGGCTGGTCGCTGCTGCGGGTCGGGCTCGCGACCAAGGCCGCCGACACCACCACCCCGAGGCCCCCCGCCGCACTCACCTTCGTCGTCGACATCTCCGGCTCCATGGCGGAGACCGGCCGCCTGGACCTGGTGCGCACCTCGCTCGCGTACCTCACCGAGCAACTGCGCGACGACGACTCGGTGGCCCTGGTCACCTTCAGCGACGAGGCCGAGACCGTGGTCCCGATGACCCCGCTGCGCGGCCACCGCACGAAGATCCGGGAAGCCGTCGAGTCGCTCCACACGGCAAGCTCCACCAACGTCGCCGCGGGGGTGGAGCGGGGTTACGACGAGGCCGTGGACGGCCGCCGCGAGGGCGCCACCAACCGGGTCGTCCTGCTCTCCGACGCCCTCGCCAACACCGGCGAGACGGACGCCGACGCGATCCTGGAGCGGATCGACAGCTCACGGCGCGAGTACGGCATCACCCTCTTCGGCGTCGGCGTCGGCAGCGACTACGGCGACGCGCTGATGGAACGGCTCGCCGACAAGGGCGACGGCAACACCACCTACGTCGCCGACGAGGCCCAGGCCCGCAAGGTCTTCGTCGACCAGCTCCCCGCCCACGTCCAGCTCCGCGCCCGCGACGCCAAGGCGCAGGTGGCGTTCGACCGTGGCACGGTCCAGCAGTTCAAGCTCATCGGCTACGAGGACAGGGCCGTCGCCGACGAGGACTTCCGCGACGACAGCGTGGACGGCGGCGAGGTCGGCCCCGGGCACACGGTGACCGCGCTCTACGCCGTGCGCCTGCGCGAGAAGGCCTCCGGCCATGTCGCCACCGCCACCGTGCGCTGGCTCGACCCGGCGACCCGCAAGGCGCGGGAGGCGACCGGATCGGTGGAGACCGGCGCCATCGGCGGGGCGCTCTGGGGCGGCTCCGACGAGCGCCTCCAAGTGACCGCGGTGGCCGCCTACTTCGCCGACATCCTGCGCGGCGGGACTCTCCCCGGAACGCCCGCGCTGGGCGAACTCGCGTCCCGGGCACGGAAGCTGGCGGCGGAGACCGAGGACGATTCGGTGGGCAAGCTCGCCGACGCGATCGGCCGGGCCGCCGAGCTCAAGGGCGCGGCGGACGACCTGCCGGAGGCACCGGCCGAGGGCGAGATGGGCTGAGCGGGGCGTCACGGGGAGGGCCGGCGACCGCAGTCGCGGGCCCTCCCCGCCGCTTCCCTCTCACACGTTCGGGACCTTGAGCTTCGCCCAGCTGTCCTCGCCCGGGACGCCGTCGGCCGCGTCCCCGGCGTACCCGAGCTTGCGCTGCCAGGCGGCGTACGACGCGCGGTCGGACGCCGACCAGGTGGGCCCGGGCCCGACCGCGTACAGGTCGCAGCCCTCCGCCACGAGCCGCTTGCCCATGGCGGTGATGATCGGACTGTTCCGCCCGACGGTGAAGAACCCGGCCCCGGGGAACGGCTCGTACGGCTCCGGGATCGGCCCGTCCGGACCCGCGCCGAGCCGGACCGCGATCCGGTCGCGCATCGCGGTCATCGGGAAGCCGCGCGGGTCCACCTTCCCCGGCTGCCATTCCAGGTGCCCGATCACCGAGCGCTCGGACCACTTGTGGGCGCGGCAGATCGCCGCCGACGCCCGCTCGATCGCGAGCAGTTGGGCGGCCGGCCACGGGTCCTGGCCGTCGCCGAGGTTGATGCACTCGAAGCCGTAGAAATGGGTGTTGCCGTCCGTGTTGGCCTCGTTGTCGGCGGGCAGATCCGCCGACTCGGCGATCACCGCGCGCAGCACGTCGTCGTCGCCGAGCCCGGCGTGGTTGGCACGACCGTTGCCGACCAGGTGGACCGTGCCCTCCTTGTCGATGACCCCGTGGCAGAGCGGCCCGGGGAGGTCGGAGCGGCCGGAGTAGCAGAGCTCCACGGAGCTCGCGACGCCGGAAGTGACGGTGTGATGGATCATCACGCCGTTGACCGGGCCCCAGGAGCCCTTGTGATCACGGTTGTTCGTGCGCCAGCTCTTGTACTCCACCACCTTCAGCCCCTCGTCGCGAAGGGCCTTGAGCAGGGTGTCGGCGGACAAGGGGGTTGCCATGGTGGTGCTCCCTCGGTGCTTCGTCTGCGCGGTCGTGCGGAATGCGGTCGTGCGGCTGCGGTCGTGCGGAATGCGGTCGTACGACCGCAGCCGCACGGTTTGCGGCCGTAGGAACGCAGTCGTGCGGAATGCGCCCCACGAGGATGTTGTGCCCCTCCGTAACCGTTCCCGAACCCTCGGTCACCGGGGCGAAGGGGCGCGCAGCGTATCGCGGCCCTCCCCGCCCCCGTGGCCGAAGAGCCCGGGTCCCGCCCTACCGGGTGACCCGCACCCTGGCCGGGGGGCCGAACCCTGGCCGGGGGTCCCGCACCCTGGCCGGGGGCCGAACCCTGGCCGGGGGACCCGGACCCGCCCTACCCGGTGACCCGCACCCGCGTACGCAGCGGCAGCTCCGCGGACGAGCGCCCCACCGCGAACTCGTACGACCCCGGCAGCAGCGTCCAGCCGTCCTCCACGGACCGCCACACGGCCAGCGCCTGCCGGGGTACGTCCAGCGTGACGACGGCCGAACGCCCGGGCTCCACCGTCACCTTGGCGAACGCCTTGAGCTGCGCCGGGGGCTCGCCCGCCGCCGCGGGGAAGGTGACGTAGAGCTGTACGACCTCGCTGCCCGCCCGGGACCCGGTGTTGCGGACCCGCACGGTCGCCCGGTGACCGGAACCGGCCCGGACGACCTTCAGTCCGGAGAGGGCGAAGGTGGTGTACGACAGACCGTGGCCGAACGGGAAGAGCGGCTGCTCGCCCGACTGCGTGTACCAGCGGTACCCGACGGCCAGTCCCTCGTCGTAGTAGACCTGCTTGCCGTCGCCGGGGAACTCCACCGGCCGCTTGGCCGGCCCCTGCGTCTCCGTCGCCGGGAAGGTCTCGGGGAGCCGGCCGCCGGGCTCCGCGTCGCCGAAGAGCATCGCCCCGACCGCGTTGCCCTGCTCCTGGCCTCCGTACCAGTTGGCGACCACCGCCGGAACCTCCGGCAGCCACGGCATCAGCACCGCCCCCGAGGTGTTGAGCACCACGACGGTACGGGGGTTGGCCGCGGCGACCGCGGCGATCAGCTCGTCCTGGTCGGCGGCGAGGGACAGGGTGGAGCGGTCCATGCTCTCCGCCGTCACGTCCACCACGACCACCACCGCCACCTCGGCCGCCGCGGCGGTGGCGGCGGCCTCGGCGATCAGCCGGTCCTGCCCCGGCTGGTGGCCGACCCGCAGGCTCGCGGTGCCGGAGGTGTGGCGGTAGGTGACCTCGATGGAGTGCGGGCCCTCCGCCAGCGTCACGAAGCCGTTCTGCACCACCTCGGCCCCGGTCGCGTAATCCGCCACCACCGTCCCGTCGACGGTGAGCACCACCGCCCCGCCGCCGCTCAGCGAGAACCGGTACCGCCCGGTGACGGACGCCGTGTACGTACCGCTGTACCGCACCGACCAGGCGCCGGTCCGGCCGCTCACCGGGGGCGGTGCGGCCGTCCAGTCGAGGCGGTCGGTGGTCGTGGTGGCGAGGACCGTGCCGGTGAGGTCGGCCGAGGCGTAGTAGACGGCCCGGAGGCCCGAGCCGAGGGCGTCGGCGGGCACGGCGGGCAGCGCGCCGACCCCGAGGGTGCCGCGCGCGTACGTCACCGGGATGCTCACCGGGGCCTTCGCGGCGCGGGCCGTGATCCCGGCGAGCGGGGTCACCACCCCGCCGTACGGGTTCACGCTGCCCGAACCACCGCCGTGCGACCGGTATCCCGCACCGGCCGCGTCCCCGATCACCGCCACGGACCGGGGGGCGCCGAACGGCAGCACCCCGCCCGCGTTCTTCAACAGCACGCTGCCCTGGACCCCGATCCGACGGGCCAGCAGCCGGTTCTCCTCGGTGGAGACGACCGTGTCCAGCAGCGTCAGCGGGTCGGGGAGCGGGTGGTCGAACAGCCCGACCCGGTACATGCCCGTCAGCACCTGCACGGCCATCGTGTCGAGCGTCTCCCCGGTGACCGCACCCCGCGCGACCGCCGAGGCGAGCGCCGTACCGAGGTACGTGGACCCGGGCATCTCGGTGGTGGACCCCGCCTCGGCGGTCCGCACCGTGCTGTGGGTACCGCCCCAGTCCGACATCACGATGCCGTCGAAGCCCCAGCCGTCCCGCAGCACGTCCTGGACCAGGGTGCGGTTCTCGTGCGTCCAGACCCCGTTGACCTTGTTGTACGCGGTCATCACCGCGCCCACGCCGCCCTGTTGGACGGCCGCGCGGAACGCCGGGAAGTAGATCTCGTGCAGCGCCCGGGAGGACACCACCACGTCGATGGAGTGCCGCAGCGTCTCCTGGTTGTTGGCCGCGAAGTGCTTCACCGTCGCGATGACGTGGTTCGACTGGATGCCCCGTACGACGGGCGCCGCCAGCGCCGCGTTGAGGTGCGGGTCCTCCGTGAACGTCTCGAACGACCGGCCCCACCGGGGCGTCCGCAGGATGTTGACGCACGGCCCCAGCGCTACGTTGTGCCCCTTGGCCGCCTGCTCACCCCCGTACGCCCGCCCGTACGTCTCGGCCGCGGCCGGGTCCCAGGTCGCCGCCAGCGCCTTCGAACAGGGCCACTGGGTCACCCCCGTCGACCCGTTCCCCACCCCGCTCGGCCCGTCGGCCAGGATTGTCGCGGGGACACCGAGCCGCTCGTTGCCCGGCACCTTGCCGATGTACCCGGGCCGGGCGACGACCTCCTTGACGTTCACCCCGTGCAGCAGGGCGATCTTCTCGTCCGTCGTCATCCGCCCGACCAGCTCGACCGCCTTCGCCCGGGCAGCGGCCGACCCGGGCTGCTTCACGGGTCCCACGGACACGGATGCGGCTCCTTCGGCGGCCGGGACTCCGGAACCCTTCGAGCCTCGGGAGCCCTTGGAGCCTTTGCCGGCTGCCCCCGTGCCCCCGTCCCTGACCGAGGCGGCGGCCCCGGGGCCCACGACGGCGAGGCCGGCGGTGACCGTACCGGCGCCCCCCATTCTCAGCAGCGAACGACGACTGACGCGCATGGCCTCTCCCGGTGCTTGGATGCCAGGAACGTAACGGCCGGTGGCACGCGGGCACGGGAGACACACCCACGGTGATCGCGATACCGGTACACCGATGCAGCCACGCGCGGTCCCCGCCCGCCGCACCCACCGACGGGCGGGCCTCCACGGGGTGGTCCGTCACGTTCACGGTCGCACGGCGCCGCCGACGCCGTGCAACCGTTCACCTTCTCAGGCGCAGGGAACGCCGTTCAGGGCGAAGCCCGTAGGGGCGGCGCCGGGCACGCCGGATCCCTGGAATCCGAAGGACGCCGAACCGCCCGGTGGAATCGCCTTGTTGTGACCGGCGTCGATGGCGGTCACGGCCGCGCCGGTCTGGGTGGCGGTCGCGTTCCACGCGCTGGTGACCTTCTCGTCGCCGACGAAACTCCAGGCGAGACGCCAACCGTTCACCGTGGTGGTGCCGGTGTTGCGGATGGTGACGTCGGAGGTGAAGCCGCCGCCCCAGGAGGAGCCGACCTTGTAGGTGACGGCGCAGCCCGCACCCGGCGCGGGCGTCGGCGTGGGTGTGGGTGTGGGTGTGGGTGTCGGGGTCGGCGTGGGTGTCGGCGTCGGGGTGGGGGTGGGGGTGGGTGTGGGCGTCGGACCGGATCCGTCCGGCAGCGCTCCCCACTGACGTACGTCCCCGTCCAGCAGCACCAGGTTCGGCGCGTCCGCCGGGGTGGCGCCCGGCGTGGTGGGCAGGCCCTGGAGGGACCAGTCGTTCGACGGGTCCCAGGCGCCCGAGGAACTGACGCGGAACTGGACCTCCTTGCGGTACGCCGACTGCCCGGCCGGCGCGATCACCGTGTTCGAGCAGTCCACGCTCACGTAGTACACGTCGCCCGCGTACCGCGTGGCGCCGCTCGCGGTACCGCACTGGTTGTAGTTGGTGGTGACCGTGATGTTCGCCGGCGAGACCCCCGGTTCCAGCGTGAAGTAGTACCGCAGGGAGGCCTTCGTCAGCGGTCGGGCGGGCCAGGCCGACTTGTTCACCAGGTAGGCCTTGATCTCGGTGAAGTTGCTCCCGGAGGCGTTCACCGACGCCTGCGCCAGCACCTGCGGCCCGTCCGGCTGCTCGGTCGGCGGGAAGGCGACGAGCGGGGCGCCGCCGTACTCGGCGTAGAGGCGGGCGAGGGCACCGGTGAACGCCGCGTTGTAGTCGGTGGCCACCTCGTTGTTGGTGTAGTTCTGCCGGTCGTCGGTGTAGGCGTCGTCGGGTGCGCTCGGTCCGCCCACGAGGGCGCCGTAGAGGACGTGGCGGCTTTCGGCGGGGCTGGTGATCTGGTCGGTCCACGAGCCGTGCGAGGTGCGGTGGTGCGGTTTGGTGGGAGGTGTGTTGCCGAAGCCGACGACGTAGCTCGCCCTGCGGGGGTTGTCGCCGAGCGCGTAGTCGATCTGGCGCACCGCGAAGTCGTGGTACCGCGCCTTGCGGGTCGCGTCGCCCGTCAGCCAGTCGCTGTAGGAGAGCGCGGCGAACGCGGTGTTGGCCGCGTACCTCAGGGAGCCCCACGAGTCCAGCACGGCCTCGCCGCCGGGGGAGTAGCGGACCTTCGCGCCGTCCACCCCGGACGTCCACCAGTCCAGCCATCGGTTGGCGTCGGCGATGTACTTCTGCTTCCCGGTGATCTTGGCGAGCAGCACGTAGGAGCCGTAGGAGGTGTCGTCCCAGGAGAGTGTCCACCGGTAGGAGCGAGTGGTGGTCTGCGGCTCGGTGGAGAGGCCGTCGTAGTACTGCTCGGCCTTGGCGAGATAGGCGGCGTCACCGGTGGCCCGGTAGAGCCAGACGGCGCCCCACACCAGTTCGTCCTGGTACCCGCTCCAGGAGTTGTAGTACGACTTCGCGTCGGTGATGCAGTCGCTGTACTTGCCCCGGTAGGTGTCGGCGAACGCGTACAGCTGCTTCGCGTGGGTGACCAGCTTCGCCGCGTAGGCCGGGTCGTCGTCGGAGAACAGCATCGAGGAGGAGGCCATCGCGGCGGCCGTCTGCCCGGCGAGGTCCGTACCGGGGCAGGAGGCGTCGATCCGGTAGGCGGGCCGGGCCATCGGCATCACCTCGGCCGGACCCCACCACTTGTGGTCGTCGGCGCCGTTGCCCACCTGGCCGTACAGCACGTTCGGAGACGGGTGCGCCCTGACGAAGTAGTCGTTGACGAAGCGCAGACTGTCCTTGAGGTACTTCAGCTGCCCCGACGCGGCGTACGCGGCCTTCTGCTCGACGCCGCCCCAGGCCAGGACGGTGGCGCTGTACGCCATGGGCAGACCGAACTTGACGTGGTCGCCGGCGTCGTACCAGCCGCCGGTCAGGTCCAAGCCGACGTCCTTGCCGTCGTCCAGACCCGAGTCGCCGCGCCAGGAGACCCGGTTGTCGCCGGGCAGACGGCCGGAGCGCTGGGCCTCGTAGAAGAAGAGCGACTTCTGCAGCGCCTCGCCGTAGGCGAACGCGGGGGCGGCCGCGGCCGGGGTCGCGGCGAGCGGCGTGAGGGCGACGGCGAACAAGGCGGTCACGACGCCGAGGGCGACGCCCCAGCGGGATCGGATCCCTGACGTGGGACGCAGTCGCGGGAGCAGCCCGCGCCGTGGCCGCACCACCCGCTGTCTTGCATGTGCCTGACAAGTCATTGATGTCTTCTTTCCGTGGGGAGTGTCGGCCATGGGCAGCGGCGGGAAGGTGCGATGGGAGCGCTCCCGCGCCTCAGATTGCCGCGCTGTGAAACAAAGCGGCAATGTGTGAACGCGCCACTTCCGCGCCGTGTGGCTGAAACTGTGCATTCGCCGGGTGGGCCCTCCGCCCCGGCCGAGCCGCACGGTCGGACCGGGTCGTGTCGTCGTGGGGCACCTGAAATCGCTGTGGTGTACGGGCGTTGACAGGAGGTCGCACCGCTCTCACTATGGGAGCGCTCCCATCGGCGGGACCGGTCCGTCGACCCGCATGTGCCCGACCGCACCGTGCTCACGTCCCGCCTGCCGCGCCGCCCGCGCGGAACGTTCCGTTGCCCGGACGACGCCTCGCCCGCCACGCCGGTCGTCCGCCCGCCCGGCGGCACGGCCCGACCTCCACCGAACCGCTCGTGACGATGGATCACCCAGTGAGGACTCCCATGCCAGCACCGCACGGACCCGGCCGCCCGGCCGCCACCGGCTTACGCCCCCTCGCGCGCGGCGCGGCCGTCCTGGCCGTGGCCTCAGCCCTGCTGACGTCGCTGGTCGGCGTCGCGCCCGCCGCGTCTTCGACGACCGACGCCGCGGACGTGGCGGTCCAGGTCAACGCCCAGGCGTCGCTCGGCCGGCTGTCCGACACCGCCCGCGGCGTCAACACCGCCGTGTGGGACTCGCACATGAACGATCCCGAGGTGGCCGAGTTGATGAAGGCGGCCGATGTGGGGGCGATGCGCTACCCCGGTGGGTCGTACGCGGACATCTACCACTGGGAGACGCACACGGCGCCCGGGGGCTACGTCGCTCCGGGTACCGGTTTCGACTCCTTCATGGGGACCGTCGCCGCCACCGGTGCGCAACCCATCCTGATCGCCAACTACGGTTCGGGCACGCCCGAGGAGGCGGCCGGCTGGGTCAGGTACGCGAACATCACGAAGCGCTACGGCGCGAAGTACTGGGAGATCGGCAACGAGATCTACGGCAACGGTCACTACGGCAGTGGCTGGGAGCACGACGACCACCAGGACAAGAGCCCCGGCGAGTACGCCCGCCAGGTCCGCGCCTACGCCGCGGCCATGAAGGCCGTCGACCCGACCATCAAGATCGGCGCAGTCCTCACCTCTCCGGGCGAATGGCCGGACGGCGTGGCCGGCGAGGGCGACCCCGGCGACTGGAACAACACCGTCCTGCCCCAAGTGGCCGACGTCATCGACTTTGTGAGCGTCCACTGGTACGCGGGCGGGTCCGACACCACCGCCGCGGACGCCTCGGCCAGGCTGGCCAGGCTGCCCGGGGAACTGCGGGAGGTGCGCAGCCAACTCGACCAGTACGCGGGGACCGACTCGCCGGGCATCGGCATCGCCCTCACCGAGATCAACACCAACACCGGTGGCGCCCGGCTCACCGCCCGTCCCAACGGACTGTTCGCCGCGGACGCGTTCATGACGGCGCTGGAGAACGGCGTGTTCAACGTCGACTGGTGGAACACCCACAACGGTGTCGGCCAGATCACGACCGTCGACGGCGAGACCGACTACGGCGACATGGGGATGCTCTCCAGCGGCGCTTGCGCCGGTGACGTGTGCGAGCCGGCGCCGAACACGCCGTTCCATCCCTACTTCGGCATGAAGATGACCAGCGAACTCGGCACCGCGGGCGACACCATGGTCGCTGCCGCGTCCTCCGCGCAGGACGTCTC
This sequence comes from Streptomyces sp. NPDC008125, assembly GCF_042957125.1. Classification (NCBI taxonomy): domain Bacteria; kingdom Bacillati; phylum Actinomycetota; class Actinomycetes; order Kitasatosporales; family Streptomycetaceae; genus Streptomyces; species Streptomyces sp. NPDC008125. Next base: position 1,627 of record NZ_JBIBHR010000008.1, on the reverse strand, counting down.
GGCCCACGCGGTCCTCCGCCGCGACGGGCGGCTGAGCGTCCTGCTCGTCAACAAGAACCCGGACGCCGCCCGGACCGTGGACCTCGGCTACGCGGGCTTCACTCCGGCCGCCACCGCGCCCGAGGCCAGCCGCTACGCACGGGGCGACAGCGACATCACCGCGGTCGCCGCCGGGGAGGCGTCCGCCTCCCGGGTCACCGTCCCGCCGTACGCACTGCTCACCGTCACCCTCGAACCGCAGGCCGGCACCGGTCCAGGGGCCTCGGCCGCCGGAACCCCGGGCACCCCGAAGCTGGAGGGGGTGAGCGACACCACCGCGCGCCTCTCCTGGACGAGCGCGACGGGCGCCGCCCGCTACCTGATCCAGGAGCGCGACGGCACGCACACCCGCCTGGTCGGTGAGTCCACCGGCACGTCCGTGACCCTGCGGAACCTGCCCCCGGGCAGCACCCACACGGTCAACGTGCTGGCGGCCGACGCCTCGGGGCGGCTCTCCGCCGCGTCCTCTCCGCTCACCTTCACCACCGGCATCCCGTCGGACGCGTCCTGCGCGGTGACCTACCGCCGTGACACGAGCTGGGGCAACGGCTTCGTGTCCACGGTCACCGTCCGCAACCTCTCCGACACGCCGGTCACCGGCTGGACCGTCGACTGGGACTGGCCGACCGGGACCCAGACGGTGGACTCCGGCTGGAACGCCACGTTCCACCAGACCGGCTCCCACGTGCGGGTGACCGCACCCGACGGCGCGGGGCCGCTGGCCCCGGGCGGCGGCTCGACGGCCTCCTTCGGATTCGTCGGCGCCAACGACGGCCCCAACCCGGCCCCGACGGCCTTCCGCCTCAACGGCACGGTCTGCTCCAGCGGCTGACGCCCGGACCGGTCCGGCCCGGCCTGGTCCGGGCGGTCCGGGCGGTTCGGGCGGTTCGGGTGGTCCGGCTGGTCCGGCCCTTCGCCCGGTCCGCCCGGGACCAGGGCCCGCTGGCCCACCCTGCCGCGCGGGCCGTCGCTGCGGCGGGGTGGGCCAGCGGCGGGGTGGCCGCGCGGGAGGGTGGTGGCGCGGGAGGGTGGTCGAACGGCAGGGTGGTCGAGCGGCAGAGGCGTCCTCGGCCGCTTGGCCACCGGCGACGGACCACGTGCGACGGCTGTCCCGCCGGGTCGTCCCGCGCGGTGTGGGCGACTCCCGCGTTACCGCCGCACCGGCCGCCTTTGCCTCGTATGCGGCACGGGGCGTGCGGCGGATGTCGGCTGAAGCCACGAGCCCGGGGTATCCGCCTCAGCATGCTGGCTCTGTATGCCTACCGGTCCTACAGCGGCGCAACGACGGTCTGGGCCTTCGTCGTTGCCATCCTCATCGTGCTCGCGGCGGCCTGGTACCTCCGGCGCCGAAGGTAGGCGCCAGACCTGCGCGGCATGCCGTCACGGACGCGGCAGGTCGCTACTGCCGACCGACCGGGATCCCGTAGACGATCTCGCAGTACGCGACGGCCCTGACCAGCGAAAAGCCCTCCCGAAGGGGAGGGCTCTCGGCGGTGCCCCCGGCAGGACTCGAACCTGCGGCCAAGCGCTTAGAAGGTGTTGCGCGATTAGCGATGTGCTGACCTGCCTTTTTGCAGGTGGGGCTCGA